>JAZRFM010000009.1:0-45826 GCA_045661345.1 Lachnospiraceae bacterium | reverse complement strand
CGGCTGGTCACAAGCACAACGGAATGCTTTGTGAGCGAGAATGTGATTCTTATCAGATTTCTCAATATCTAGCAACGAGCACACAGGACGTGTGCGAGAGCGAGCATCTGCCATGGATGGCAGGTTGCGAGCGGTTGCGGATTAGCCGATGCCTTGGCAAATCTGATTAGAAGCACACCGAGCGAGCATGTGCAGTTCCGATGTGCTTGTGAAAAGACAGCGGGAGCCCGGAGGGGGCGGACATGCCGGGAGGGCACAGGGAGCCCGGAGGGGGCGGACATGCCGGGAGTGGGCGGGCAATCGTCCGGGGGAGGCAGGAGTTAAACTACGGTACAGAGAAGAAGGAGGAGGTCCATGGAAAAGATCGAGATGATTCACGGAAGCGGCGGGCAGGCGACATCAGACCTGATCCGGGAGGTGTTTGCGAAGGAGTTTTGGAACGGTTATCTTGCACAGATGAATGATGCCGCCGTTGTCAACGGGGGCGCGGAACTGGCGTTGACAACGGACAGCTTTGTGGTGAAGCCTTTGTTTTTTCAGGGCGGGGATATCGGAAGGCTCTCTGTGGCCGGAACCGTAAATGATCTTTTGATGCGGGGCGCTGTGCCGGAGTATATGACAGTTGCGTTCATTATGGAAGAGGGGCTGCCGATTTCCGATCTGAAAAAGATCGTGCATTCCATGGCGAAAACCGCGGAAGAGGCTGGGATTCTGATAGTGGCAGGGGATACAAAGGTCGTGGAAGGGAACGGCGGTCTCGTGATCAATACCACGGGAGTGGGATTTGTGCCTGCCGGTATGTCTATCGAGCCGGCCTGTATTGAAAAGGGGGATGCGGTTCTTGTGTCCGGATATCTGGGGGATCACCATGCGGCCATTTTAAGCAGCCGGATGAGTATTGAAAATGAGATTCAAAGCGATTGCGCACCTCTCAATTCCATCGTGCGCTCCCTCATCAATGAGGGGGTACCGATCCATGCGTTTCGGGATATCACCAGGGGCGGGCTTGCGACGGTCTGCAGGGAAATGGCAGGGCAGAGCGGCAAGACGATGCTCCTTGCGGAGGACAGGATACCTGTCAGTGCGCAGGTAAAAGACTTCTGTGCCTTGTTGGGGCTGGATCCGCTTTATATGGGGAATGAAGGGAAGCTGGTCTGCATTTTGCCGGAGGAATCCGCAGAGAAGGCGCTGTCTGTCATGAGGGCGTCTCATTATGGGGAACATGCCTGTAAGATCGGGAAGGTGCTGCTTTATGAGGAGGAAAAGGAGCTGCAGATCAAGCCGGATGCCGGGGAGCTGTTTCTGAAGACCGCCATCGGGGGCTTAAGGAAGCTCTCGGTATTGCAGGGAGAGGGACTGCCCCGGATCTGCTGAGGACGTGAAGGATCACGGTCCGGGCTTCATCATGTCCGGACTGAAGGTCACCACATCCTGACCGGTACGCCGCGCAGTCTGGAAGGCTACGGAGGCGCCGTTCATGAACGCTCCCATGGGGTTTCTGCGCTGTCCTTCATAGATGCCGAGCCGCGCAAAAAGGGGGATCTGGACGGTATTCTCCGCGCCCCGCACCTCGACGACGGCATTTTCCATGAAATCCTGAAACTCCTGTAGACGCTCTTTCAGAAGCAATACAAAAAAATTGTCCCCGCCGAAATGCGCTCCGAGCTCACAGTCCGTGTCGAGAAAACTGAAAAGCTTGTGACTGACGCCCACGAGATATTTTTCGATCAGCTGCTCGTTGTATTTGTGAATGAAGTGCTTGGTATCCTTAAGGTTTAAGAAGATCCCGGCATATAAAGCGGGATTCTGCTCCGTGAGGAGTGTTTCCCCCATGACACGCATGCCGTGGGAATTTAAAAGACCCGAGGACATGTCGATGAGCGGCAGACGCGATACATTCATCAGCATGATCCGGCGCTCCAGAATCATCTCCAGAAAACGCGCGAGTCCGAGGAGACGCTTTTGTGACTCGGAATCCGCCCAGGAGGCGTCAGCACTGGGACTGATCCGGATCTCACAGTATCCGTTTTCGCCGAGAGAAGCGTGGCGCATAAAATCATGCGCGCGCGAGGCACCGTCCTGATCAAAGGAGGTAAAGAACAGTTCTTTGGTCGGGTTGATGGGAAACGCGGTGGGGTAGGCGACAGCCTTTCCGGAAATCGAGGCAATATGCAGCTCCCCTGACAGCTCATGCATGGAATTGTGCAGGATCTCCGAAAAGGTTTGCCGGGATGTGCTGCTGTCTCTTCCTTCGTTCTGTTCGATTTTTTCCATGACCCTCATGAAAGCTTCTACAATGATGTGATCAGGATCCATAGTTTCTCCTTATATCGTATACGATGTGTTTGCTTTAAAGCTTGAATAAGGTGTTCAGAAGTCCTCTGCCGAGGGAAGCACCGACATTTCCTCCCAGGGTCTTTCCGAATTTTCCGAAGCTGCTGCCGACGGACTTGCCGACCTCGCGGCCGATGGTGCCTGTGACAGTCGTGCCGACAGCTTTGACGGCGCGCTTTTTGCGTGCCTGGTCTGCTTTTTCCTGTTTTTCCTTTTCTTTCGCCGCTGCTGCCTCCGCCTTTGCTTTTTCTTTTTCGAGAGCAGCCTGTTCTGCCGCTTTTGCGGCTTCTGCTTCTGCCTGCATCCCCATCCTTGTCAGGAATTCGTAGGCGGAATCCGGATCGTGGGGCGTGCTGTATTTGCTGTAAAGCAGGCTCCCTTTTACGGCGCGATCCCTGACGGCGTCATCAATGGAACCCATCCTGCTCTTTGGCGGGAGTACGGAAATCTTCTCCGCGATGCCGGGAGCACCGTCTTCCATGAGGAAGGAAACAACCGCTTCCCCGGTGCCGAGAGACAGAATCGCCTCCTCGGTGTCAAAGGCCGGATTGATCCGAAAGGCCTGTGCGGCTGCGCGGACAGCTTTCTGATCCGCCGGCGTGTAAGCGTGCAGGGCGTGCTCGATTTTGTTGCCGAGCTGGGAGAGGATCCCGTCCGGGATGTCCTTTGGATTTTGCGTGATAAAGTAGATCCCGACACCCTTGGAGCGGATCAGCTTGACGACCTGCTCAATCTTTTCCAGAAGGGCCTTCTGGCAATTCTTAAAGAGAAGATGGGCTTCGTCAAAGAAGAAAACCATCTTCGGTTTATCAGGATCTCCCACCTCGGGAAGGGTCTCGAAAAGCTCGGACATCATCCAAAGGAGGAAAAGAGAGTAGAGCGTGCCGTTTTGGACGAGGCTCTGGCTGTCCAGGATACTGATCATGCCTCTGCCGTTTGTATCCGTCGTGAACCAGTCGTGAATATCAAGGGCAGGCTCACCGAAAAAGGTGTCACCTCCCACCGTTTCCAACGCCACGATGCTGCGGATGATGGCTGCAACGGAGGTCTTGTTGATATTGCCGTATACCGGAGCAAAGGTCTGGTTGTTGTCAGCCATATGATTCAGGATGGCTTTCAGATCCCTGGTATCCACAAGCAGGAGATTCTGATCATCCGCCACCTTGAAAGCCACGGTCAGCAGGTCTCCCTGAATATCGGTCAGTCCGAGCATCCGGGAGAGAATGAGCGGCCCAATCTCGGAAATCGTGGTCCTTAAGGGGATGCCGTTTTTTCCATACAGATCATAAAAGGTAGCCGGATAAGCCTGATAGGAAAAGCCGGCTTTGGCAAGGGAGAACTTCTCAATGCGGCGCTGCATATCCTCGCTGTCTGTGCCCGGCTCCACCATACCCGCAAGATCGCCCTTGACATCGGCGAGGAAGACGGGAACACCGAGCTCACTGAAGGACTCCGCAAGAACCTTGAGGGTAACGGTCTTTCCCGTGCCTGTCGCACCTGCAATCAGGCCATGTCGATTGGCAAGGGACGGGAGCAGACAGATCTGCTGACCGTTCTCGTTGTTTCCGACCCATATTTTTCCGTTCGTAAGCATACATCCGTACCTCTATAAAGAATATTACGGTCATTATATCACAAAAAGGAAAAAGAGTGCTATTATTTCTTCCCTGAAAAAGAAGTCCTTGCGTTCAAGTACCAAAAAGAATATCATGATACTGTAAGCGTTTTATTATGGGGAGTCACTATGGAACTGCAAATGCTAGACCCGATCAATCGAAGGAAGATGCGAAAGGCGATGCTCGCCTTTGTTATCCTCAGCATCATTACGGATTGGTTGTTCTTCTTTGTATATTTCATTACACGGACACTGCGCGGAGATGTCGGCTATTATCTCCTCGTACATGTGCTTCTCCCTATTGCGATCAATCTTCTGGCATGTCTGATTGCAACGAAAGTAGACAAGGATAAATCCGGGAAATTCTCCGAGGAACGCAAGAATTATATCTGCACATTTTCATTCTTCACACTGGCGAGCTCCATGTCCCTGTTTCATGCGTATTTCGCGCCGCTGTGGTGTGCGCCGGCCGTGATCATGATGTATGCCAGCTGTTTCCGTGACTCCAGGATGCAAAAGATCCTGCTGGTTTTGTGCTACATTGTAACCTGTTTCTCGGCGGTATTTATCATCGTGGAACGTCCGGAGGATCTTTCCTTTTACCTGCAGAACCTCATTGTCGTTGTGGTGATGGATACGGTGCTGTTTTTGATCTCCGAAGTGATCCAGAGCAACAACAGCGAGATGCTGCGGCTGACGACGGAGTATTTTGACCAGCAGAAAGAATACAAGCAGCGTCTGGAATATGACAATCTGACCGGCGTGCTCACGAGACCCTTTTTTCAGGCGGCTGCCGATGAGATGCTTCGCTGGGCACGAAAGGATCATCCCATCAGCATTGCCATCATCGATATTGACAATTTCAAGCATGTCAACGATACCTACGGGCACGACAACGGGGATGTGGTGCTGCGCGAGCTGGGACGGCTCATGAACAATTATGTCAACGAGCATGTGATCGCAGGGCGCTACGGCGGAGAGGAATTTGTGTTTGCCTTCGACAGCGGCAATCCAAAAGAGGCAGAGGATACCCTGAATTCCCTGCGGGAGGATTTCGGGCGCGCCCGGTATCTGTTTATGAATGAAAAGACGACCTTTAGCGGCGGCATCAACACCGTATACTGGGTGACGGATTTTGAGGACGCATTTGTCGGCGCCGACGATGCGCTGTATGACTCCAAGAACAACGGAAAGAATCAGCTTACCAAATACATGCGCAAATAAAAGCTGCGCACAAATGCAGCCTGAATTGCCGGTCCTTCGTCTTGTACAAAGGAACGGCATTTTTATAGGGAAAGACTGATGGAACCGGTCTTTCCTTAAAGTACGGAGAGATTGGTACCGGCAGGACAGCAGAAGGGACAGCAAACATGCAAAACAGTGACACACAAACCTATGCCAATCTGGATCTGAAACGGAAGGAGCGGACAGGCTTTGCGGAGGTGGTTTATTGCGAGGGCAAGGAGACCCCGCACCTGACCGGCATCTTTACACGGCTGTATGAGCAGGAGGGAGAGGTCTTCGGGACCCGTGCCAGTGAGGAACAGTTTCTGGCCGTACAGAAAGTGATCCCCGAGGCATCCTATGACCCCGTCTCCCGCATTTTAAAGGTGCAAAGATCCGGCGACAGGAGTCTCACCGGTCTCATTGCGGTTTGCTGCGCGGGTACATCGGATATCCGGGTGGCGGAGGAGGCGGCACAGACCGCGGAGTTTTTCGGAACGCGGGTGGAGCGCTTTTATGACATCGGTGTCAGCGGTCTGCACCGGTTATTATCAAACATCGAAGAGATCCGAAAGGCAAACTGCGTGATCGCAGTTGCCGGAATGGAGGGAGCGCTGGCAAGCGTGCTCGGCGGACAGGTCTCGGTTCCTGTAATCGGCGTTCCGACCTCCGTGGGATACGGGACGTCCTTTCAGGGTCTGACACCGCTGCTTGCCATGCTGAATTCCTGCGCCAACGGCGTGTCGGTGGTCAATATAGACAACGGCTACGGTGCGGGATATCTGGCAACCCAGATTAATCGCCTTGCTACGGGATATAGTAGAGACAACTGAGGACAGAGGACATCGGTTCCGGAAAGGGGAAAAATGATGGAGAATACGTTATACCTGGAGTGCTATTCGGGGATCAGCGGAGATATGACGGTTGCCGCGCTGCTGGATCTGGGTGCGGATGAAAAGAAACTGCGGGAGGCGCTTTCCTCCCTGCCGCTGTCGGGTTATCATATCGAGATCACGGAGGTCAAAAAGTCCGAACTGCGGGCCAGGGATTTCAACGTTTGTCTGGATACCGACAATCACGATCATGACGGGGAGTATTTATACGGTCACGCGCACAGGCATACCCACAGAGAGGATCACACCCATGACCGGGAGTCATCCCATGAAGAGGGGCATACCCATGATCATGACCACCCCCATACCCATAACGGAGAGGACCATCATCACGGCCCCCATCGCGGCATGAAGGAGATCAGGGAGATTCTCTCTGCCGGTGCTTTGACGGAGGGTGCGAGGCAACGGGCACTTGCCATTTTCGAAGTGCTGGCGAAGGCGGAGGCAAAGGTGCATGGAACCACCCCGGAGGAGGTGCATTTCCATGAAGTCGGCGCCGTGGATTCCATCATCGATATTGCAGCCATCGGGATCTGCCTGGATGATCTCGGGATCACGAAAGTGATTACACCCGTGATCTGCGAAGGCGAGGGCACGGTGCGCTGCCAGCACGGGATCCTGCCGATTCCGGTTCCTGCGGTTGCGGAGATCATCAGCGCTTATCAGATTCCTCTTCACAGGATCGGTCTGGAGGGGGAATTTGTCACACCTACCGGCGCGGCAACGGTTGCGGCCATGACCACAGCGTGGGAGCTGCCGGAAACATACAGGATGACCCGTATCGGGATCGGTGCCGGGAAAAGAGAATATGAGGGCCCGGGGATTCTCAGGGCGATCCTCATACAGGAACAGGAGAAAACCATTGGACGAAACACCCAAGAAGGAGAATAAAAAAACAAAGGTCATCGTGACCGCGGTCTTTATCATTGTGAACGTGATCGTGATCGGATGGACCTTTGTGAAAGAATACCGCGGCGGACAGGGAGCCGAAAAGTTCCGGAATGTTCATATCGAAGCGGCTTACCTGATTCCCGCGGCACTTTGCATGATCGCCGCCATCACCGCGGAAACAGCCAAATATGCGCTGATCATGAAAAGAACCCTGGGGTATGTACGCTGGAAGCTTTGCCGGCGGACGGTGCTGCTCGGGCGGTATTATGACAACATCACTCCTTCCGGGATCGGCGGGCAGCCGTTCCAGATCTACTACATGAAAAAAAACGGCATTCCCAACGCGGAAAGTGCCGCGATCCCCATCATCGGTTTTTTGGCCATGCAGTTTTCCTTCATCATCCTGGCGCTCCTCGCCGCCTGCTTTGGCGGGAAATATGTCGAAAGCGACGCGGTACGGGTCGCATCCTATGTGGGGATTGTCTGTTACTCCCTGTTCCCGTTTCTGATCCTTTTGTTCACTTTTTTTCAGGGCTTTTCGGAAAGACTGACAAAGGGGATCGTATCCTTTCTGGCTCTGCTTCATCTGGTAAAGGATAAAGAAAAGACCACTGCCAGATTTATCGAAAATGTTGAGGGCTACAGCATCACCCTGCGGGGGTTTTTAAAACAGGGTCCAACCTGTGTCGGCGTCATGCTGCTCGGCCTCGCCTATCAGATTACCCTTTGCATGGTTCCCTATTTCGTGATTTTGACCTTTGGAGGGCAGATCGGTTTTCTCAGCTGCTTTGTGACTACGGTGACGATCTATGCCGCCATTACCTTTATTCCGACCCCCGGCAATGCCGGCGCGGCGGAGGGCGTTTTTTACGCGGTCTTTTCCGTCCTGACCAGCGGCTATATCTTCTGGGCCATGCTGACCTGGCGCTTCTTCGTATTTTATTCCTTTATCATTTACGGGATCATCCTCACGATTGTGGATTCGATGGAGAGAAAGCGTAAGAGCAGGGAGGAGACAGATGGAAAAACAGCTTAGGATCGGTCTCTTCCTGGATTCCTTTTTCCCCATGATCGACGGTGTCTGTGAGGTTGTGAACCACTATGCAAGAGAGCTTCAGCCCTATGCGCAGGTGATTGTTTTTGTTCCCGGCTATCCCGGGAAGCCTTACAATGACAGCGCATTGCCCTATCCCGTGGTTCGCTGCGGGTCTCTTCCCGTTCCCCTGATTGATTATAATCTGCCCACTCCGGATCTGGATCCTGTTTTCCTGAAGAAGCTGAAGGGAAGTGATCTGGATCTGGTTCATATCCATTCGCCCTTTACCGTCGGAAAAGCCGGGATCCGCTATGCCAGAAAACACGGGATTCCGGTGATTGCTACCCTGCATTCCCAGTTCCGGCGGGATTTTATGCGCGCCGTCAAAAATGAGACCCTTGCGCAGGCCATGACGAAGCAGTTGATGAAGACCTTTGCCGCCTGTGATGAAACCTGGACTGTCAACGAGGCCATGCTGAAGGTGATGCATGAGGATTACGGGTACCGGGGCGTATCCCGCGTCATGCCCAATGCTACGGAGATGCTGCCGGTTCCGGATCCGGAGGCGGCATGCCGCCTGATCGAGGAACGGTACGGCATCCGGCGGGAGGATAAGGTGTTCCTGTTTGTCGGAAGATTGAATATGCTCAAAAATGTGTTTATGATCGCACGTAGTCTGTCCTTTTTGAAGGAACGCGCGGATTTTCCTTTCAAGATGCTGTTTCTCGGATCTGGACAGGATGAGAAAAAGCTGCGGGCACTGATCAGGGAAAACGGTGTGGAGGATCTGACGATCTTTGCGGGAGGCACGAAGGACCGGGATCTCATTGCGGCAGCTTATGCGAGGGCGGATCTTTTCCTGTTTCCGTCCCTTTATGACGCCTCTTCTCTGGTACAGGTGGAGGCGGCCAGTCAGGGCACGCCGGGTGTTTTTGTGGAGGGTTCTGCCACATCCGATACAATCACAGATGACGTGAACGGATTTTTATCGTATAATGATGCAGAACTCTTTGCGGAAAAAGTGCTTTCCGTGATGCATGACCCTGAGAAACGCAAAAAGGCGGGCGAAAACGCCAGGCGTGATCTCTATCTCCAGTGGAAGGATGTCGTGCAGGATGTTTACCGGAACTATCTTCGGATATTAAGGAAAGAAACAAATGAATTCGGTTTCCAATAAATCAGTCTTTCCTCATGTCGCTCCGTCAGGATGCGCAAAAAAACGCAGAGGATCAGGATGAGGCTTAATATTAATTATCTCAAGAGAATCAGTCCGAAGCTGTTGTCAGCATTTCTGATCGCCGTTACCTGTATGGTGTTTCTTTTGCTGCAGAATTTCTTTGCCCTTTACCGTGTGACCAGAGATGATATTCTGCGAATGGGGGAGACCAGAGCGATCCGTGCGGCGGAGGAATACGCAAACTATTTTCAGACCAGTATCGATGCCATGGATCTGGTGGCCTATACGGTGGATGATTTGATGCAGGGGGGAGCGAGCAATACCGTGCTGGAGCTTTACCTGGTATCCGAAACCGAGCGGTACAAAGCAGCCATCAGTGAGGAATATAACGGTATTTACGGTGTCCTCCGCGGCAAATTTATGGATGGAACCGGATGGCGGCCGGAGGAGGATTATGACCCGACGGAACGCACCTGGTACAAGATGATCCTTGACGGGGGCGGGGAGACGGTTCTGATCACCCCTTACGTGGATGCAGAGAGCGGATCCATTATGATGTCGGTTGGAAAGCTTCTGTCCGACGGACAAAGCGTCGTTTCCATGGATCTTACCATGGAACGGCTCCGGGAGATCACCAAAAAGAGTGTGGAAGGGTTCCCGGGTGACGACTATTCGGTCGTATTGGACAGCGAGGGACGGATCGTTTCCTTTGCCGGGAATCATTTCGGAAAAGGCGGGAATGAGAAAGACGGCCAGACGGTGGCAGCCATCATCAACAGGCTGAACAGCGCTTCGACCCTCGAGGACGGAAGATCCTATGAGATTACCTATCAGGGCAAGGATTATCTGCTCTATGCGGAAGGTATCAATAACCAGTGGCACGCCGTCTCCATTATGGATGAGGATACGCTTTTTTCTTCCTTGCGGGAGATCGAAGCACTGTCCCTCGTGGTGATGGTGGTTGCACTGTTTTTCTCCTTCTTCCTGTTCTTTGAAATGAGTAAACGCCAGATCCGGACACAGGATCTGAATACGCAGCTGCAGTCTGTGGCCGGGATTTACAAGTGTCTGTACATCATAGATCTGCCGACGGATACCTATGCGGAGATCAGAAGCAACGCGGAGGATGTCAGCCGGATGCTGCAGGGCAGAAGCGAGCACGCCACCGACACCATCAAGATCATGCTGAATTACCTGTCGGATCCCGACTCCAGACAGGAGGTGCTGGACTTCAGTGATTTTTCGACACTGGATGAGCGGATGAAGGATGCGGATACCATCACGGTGGAGTTTAAGAACAGCAGGGGCAAGTGGTGCCGCGGGCGTTTCGTTGTGGTGGAACGGAATCTGTCCGGACATCTGAAAAAGGTTCTGTGGATGGTGGAAAACATCCATGCGGAAAAGCAAAAGAGGGAGCGTCTGCAGTATCTCTCCGAAACGGATATGATGACCGGCATCAACAACCGCGGAAGCGGGGAAAGCAAGATCCGGAAGTTCCTGCTGAAGGGGGACGGCGGTATGTTTATCCTCCTGGATGCGGACAAATTCAAGTCCATCAATGATGGATACGGCCATGAAGCCGGCGATAAGGTGCTGATCGAGATTGCAGCCTGTCTGAAGCGCTCCTTCCGGGACAACGATGTGGTGATGCGTCTCGGCGGAGACGAATTTGCCGCATTCGCGCCCCTGGTTTACAACAGGGAGGGCGGCGAGATTGTCCTGGAACGTCTCATGGAAAAGATCCGGCGGATCGATATTCCGGATCTCATGGGACACGCGGTATCCGTCAGTGTCGGCGTTGCCTTTTACCGTCCGGCGGACAGGTTTTCCTTTGAGGAATTATATCGGAGAGCGGATCGCTGCACCTATCTCAGCAAGAAGCACCCGGGCTGCTATGTGACATATTATGAGGGGGAAGGACCGGAAGAATGAAATGGATTCAACGAAAACAAAAAAAGGTTGTCATGACGGATCCGATGACGGGACTCCATAACCGGAACTATTTTCACTATACCTATGGGGAACTGTCGCAGTTGAAGAATACCGGATACCGCACCATGGCGGTGTTTGACCTGGATCACTTCAAGGCGGCAAATGATCTCGTAAACGGAGATAACGTGATCCGTGACGTTGTCCGTCTGGCAAAGGAGATCATCGGGAATAAAGGAGAATTGATGCGCTGGGGCGGCGATGAGTTCATGGCCATGCTATCCATGTCACCGGAGGAAGCGCAGCATGCCATGAAAAAGTTTGCGGAGGAAGTGAATATGAAAACGCCGGTCACCGTGTCCGTGGGACTGGTGGAGATCCGCCCGGAGGATACGACCAAGACAAACTATTACCGTGCCGTACAGAGGTGCTATCTGGTAAAGGAAATGGGCGGTAACGGCGTGAAGCTCTGAGTTCCTTAGCTCGCTCTGCGAGGATGCGCAGGGAACACTTCGCTTTCATCTGCGTTTCCTTTATCAATCATACGTATAGCCGCTGGGAGTTCCCAGCGGGTCATCCAGAATCTCCGGATGGGAAAACACATATTTCAGCAGATTTAAGCTGCGGACAAAATAGAAACCGTCGGCGATGCGCTCATCCAGTGTAGCGCCGATGTTCAGCATTTTTCTGGTCTGATAGGTGCCGTCGCTCTGACGGACATCCATGTCGCGATATGTCCCGATCGTAACCATGATACTGTTCGTCCCGTAGTTGTTCAGGTGATGATACACAGCGGGGGCTTTGATGCTGCCAAGATTGCTGGTGAGGATCGTTGTGTAATTCGGATCGCCTTCCGTGAGCGCCTTTGGATTGATTCCCCAGAAATCAAGGATGCGGATAATCCGGATTGCCAGGGCGAGGATGGGGAAAGGAAGCTTCATAAAATCATCCAGGGTCTGATCGATACCGCCAGTGGCATGCTCGCTCTTTCGTGTTTCAGCCACATCTCCCACGATTTTTTTACTGATGGAATCCAGATTATCGTCTTCTGTCGGCTTGAGTACCATCAGGGACTCCTCCGCACCGTCGGCAAACCGCCGTTTCACCACAAAACTGATGGAGATTTCGTCCCGTTCGTAGATCCGCCAGCCCTGAATAAACCGGTTCATCAGGGGCCGCTCCATCAACATCTTTGCCATACCGGTGACGGCGCAGTGAAAGATCGTGGTCTTGTATTCCGGGTGGGACTGATTTTTCTTCTCCAGATAGGAGACCAGCTCCGTGACATCCAGATCATCATTGAGATATACCTCGCAATCAGTCCGCTTCGGGAGCAGAAATCCCATGATGGATTGCAATCCCGGTGCCTTCACACGTCTCGCATCCCTTCTGTCGTACCAACGCTTTTTTGTCTGCTTCTTTTCATCCATGTTCATAAATACCTGCTCTTTCAGCTTAATCGTTCTTTTGCGGCTTCCTCTTCCAGAAGCCGGTAAGCCACCTTCCCCACCAGGGTGCGGGGAAGTTCGGTTCGAAATTCAATTTCCCGGGGGAGGGCATATTTGGCCACCTCCAGCTTCAGCGCATCCATAATATGCTGCCGGCATTCCTCGTTCGGCTCAAAACCGTCTTTAAGAACCACATAGGCACGGACACGGTGCATCCGTCTTTCGTCGGGGACACCGATCACGCAGCTGTAGGCCACCTCCGGGCATCCGTCGATGACATTTTCCAGCTGGCCGGGATAAACATTGTAACCGTTTGTGATGATAAGCCGTTTGATCCGCTGGCGGAAATAAACGTACCCTTCCTCATCCATGTAGCCCAGGTCTCCGGTATAGAGCCACCTGCGGCCATCCGACAGGATTTTCAGGGCTTCTGCGGTTTCCTTCTCGTTTTTCAGATAATGGAGCATCACGGAGGGACCGGTCAGGATGATTTCCCCTTCCTCGCCGGGGGCTTTTTCAACCTCGGTGCCGGGTTCTACGATCCGATAGACCGTGTCCGGGAAGGGAAGACCGATGCTGTGTTCCTTGTAGGTGTCACGGGGAGTCAGGCAGCTGGCCGTAACGCATTCCGTCAGGCCGTAGCCTTCCCGTACCTGAATGGAGGCGCCGTGTTCCTTCAGATAGCGGTCGATCCTTTTCTTCAGCTCCACGGAGAGGGAATCTCCGCCGCAGAACATACCGCGCAGACAGCTTAAGTCGGCGGATTTCAGCTCCGGTATATGAAGCAGTGCCTCAAAGATCGTCGGAACGCCGGCGATGAAATTCGGTTTTTTACGGATCAGCATCTTGGCGTAACTCTTGGCATTGAAGGTCGGCATCAGGATACATGTCGCGCCGTTTACCAGTACGGTGTGGATGTTGATGCCGAGACCGAAGCCGTGGAACATGGGCATACAGCTCAACATGCGGTAGCCGTTGCGAAATTCCATTCCTATGGATTCTCTCGCCTGCATGGCACAGGCGTTGAAATTCAGATCCGAGAGACAGACCCCCTTCGGGACACCGCTGGTGCCGCCGCTGTAGAGAATGACTGCGGTTCGATCGGGGTCAAAGGTGATCTCGGGGAGTGTGATGTCGAAGGTTCCCCGCAGCAGGAAAGAACGGTAGGTAATACCGTAGTGGGGATACGGGTATTTCAGATAATCCTTCCCTTTTTTGAAAAAGTAAGCCGCGGCGTAACCCGGTGTCAGCTCATCCTGCATTCTCGCAACAATGATTTTCACCGGCTGTGATACACTTTTGACTGCCTGTTCCACCGTCTCGTAGAATAGATCCGCGGTGACAATCAGCCGGCTTTCGGAGATGCTGAGGTAAAAGGCAATCTCACTCTGCGCCGACAATGGATGCACCATATTTGCAATGGCGCCGATGCGGTTCAGGGCATAAAAACAGTCCAGTGCCTGCGGAATGTTCGGAAGGCAGATGGTGACGGCATCTCCTGCACGAATGCCCTCTGCTAGAAAGGCACGGGCAGCACGTTCGATCCTTCTGATAAAACCCCGGTAGGTAGTGGGAAAGCCATAAAACTCATAGGCGATTTCATAGGGATACTGATCTGCAATGCGTTTTACCATCTGAAACATGGTAAGGGAAGGATAGTCCAAATGATCACGCTGCCGGAATGGCTTGGCCTGCGGTTGTTCAGTCATATTGATGGTTGACCTCCGTATGATTTCTGTACGATCGATCTTTTGAAAAGAAAACAGGAATGCGGGCGACAGGACTTGAACCTGCACACCAAAAGGCACAAGAACCTAAATCTTGCGTGTCTGCCAATTTCACCACGCCCGCGTATGTATGCCACAGGCACACATGATGTAATTCTAGCACTTGGCTGGATAAATCGTCAATGATTTTTCACCCGGTCAAAGCTATGGTGCCATAGTCCCGCAGCAAGAGCGAGGCTCCGCAGTGAAAAGTTTCTAACGCCCATTTCACTATTCAAAAAGTAAAAGGAGTATAGTATAATAAAAAAATCATAGGAACGAGAGGATAACTGTATTATGAAAAAAAGGGGACTCCTTGCGTGGACAGCAGCGCTGATGATGAGTGTCTGCCTGACCGCATGCGGAGCGCAGAATGCCGCCATCGGTGCGACGGAACAGAAGGCACAGATGGACGCCTATAAAAACGGCACGAGCAGGATGGTGTTGGGCGAGGTGACCTTTGAGGTGCCGTCCGACTGGAAGGCGGAGGAGAATCAGGAAGGACGCCTTGTGGCTGTCGCAACGGACGAAGCAGGTACGGATGTCGCCTTTACTTTTACTTATACGGAGGCGGAGGAGCCTACGAAGAACCACGACCTCGTGGATCAGACACTGGAGAGCGGCAGCGCCATCGTGGGCTATCCGGCGGATCAGTGGAAGACCACGGGCTTTCAGGATGTGAAGGAAGCAAAAACCGGTACTTATACCTATACCGTGGATGATGTGACCTACGATGAAACGGGAATTGCGATTCCCATCGGCGGCAAGGGATGCCTGGTGATCCGAAAGACCATCGTTGACGGAGATTACGATGCTTTCCAGAATGATTACGATTATATCGTCCGTTCCATCAAGCTCCCGGAGAAGGCGGGAGATGATCATGCGGCGGGGATGGAGTATTCTTCTCTTTATGATGCTTCCTATACGCTTCCCAGCGGGACCGAGCTTTCCGCTTCCGTGGCGGAAAACGACGAGGATGATACCATCAGCTATCTCTATGAGCTGCGCGGGGATGATGCCAATACCCTTTCCTGCGACACGATCTATCTGTATCTTCTGGTGACAGGCGCCAATCAGACAACCTACCGCGTAACGACCTACTACGGAGATCTGACGGCTACGGTTTCTCCCACGGAACGTTCCGGTGTGAATAAGGACGGAAGCGTGGTGGAGATGGGATTTCCGGATTGGCTGAATCCCTATTTCGAACAGACGGCAGAAGGGGATCAGGACGTAATGGCAATGAACAAGAATCTGACCGAGTTCTTCGCGGCGGCGGATCTGGTAACGAAATGATCATGGTATACAGGGCGTTTCCCGTCGAAGCGCCGATGGAGGATGTATGAATAAAAAAGCAAAGAAAAAAAGAAAGATCTGGCAAAGGATTCTGCTCTGGTGTCTGAATATCGCCCTTGCCTGTGTAGGGATCTTTGTGGTGCTGATCGTCATCCTGTTTGTGACGGAATACCGGCCGAATGCGGTAGAGCGCATCGGTGTGGATAAGGTGGTGGAGGAGAAGGTGCCCCTCAATACCCCGCTTACGCTGATGACATACAATATCGGATACGGCGCTTTGGGCGACAATGCAGATTTCTTTATGGACGGCGGCAAGAGTGTCAAAACGGCCACTTCCGAGCGTGTCTACAGCAACATGGAGAGGATCGCCGCCACGACGGCAGCCATTGATCCGGATTTCGCGTTTTTTCAGGAAGTCGATGAGGACGCGACCCGCAGTAATCATATCAATGAAGTGGCCTATCTGGATATGACCTTTCCGGAATATGAAAGTGCTTTTGCATACAATTTCCGTGTATTGTTCGTTCCCTATCCGATACCGCCCATTGGAGAGGTCAATGCCGGCATCCTGTCACTGAGCAGATACGAAATAGGTGATGCGGAGCGGATCCAGCTCCCGTGCCCGTTCAAGGGGATTGAACGCCTCGGAAACCTGAAACGGTGTCTGCTGGTAACCCATCTTCCGATTGAGGGGTCGGATCATGAGCTTGCCCTGATCAATCTCCATCTGGAAGCGTATGATTCCGGAGAAGGGAAAGCAGCCCAGACGGCCGAGCTGCTGAGGGTATTGACAGAGGAATACGAAAAAGGCAATTATGTGATCGCAGGCGGTGATTTCAATCAGACTTTTTCAGGGGTGGACATATCTGCCTACCCGGTGTATCCCGACAGATGGCAGCCTGGTCTGATTGATGAGAGTGCTTTTCCGGACGACTGGACATTTGTGATGGATAACCGGATCCCCTCCTGCCGGTCTCTGGATCAGCCTTATGCGGGAGCGGATCACGAGCATTTCCAATACTATATGATCGACGGATTCATTGTTTCCCCGAATGTCAAGCTTCTGGATGTACAAACCGTAGATACAGGATTTGTTACGGCGGATCACAATCCGGTTATGATACAGGTGGAGCTTGCGGAATAAGGAAAAGGACAGACATTTTTATGGAAGAACAGATTAATCCCATACTGCTTCGTTTTTTGGAGGCGGATAGTGCAGAAGAAAAAAACGAGCTGTTGAAACACCAGGATCTGGAGGTGACGGATCGTCTGATTGATGACATGGCGGCTTCCCTGGATCTCGTGATTCCGGACGGGCCGACAGACGAGCGTTTTCAAAAGCTGAAAAATGCCGTGTCGACCCGCGCGAAATACGAGCTGGAACGCTCCCGAAGATGACGGGAGCGAGCACCGCTCAATAGACGAGATGTTTTTTGACTTCATAGACAGTCGCTTCATCCGAAAGATAGCGGACGATGGCGAGTGCAAAATCTATTGCGGTGCCCATGCCGCGGCTGGTAATGATGTTGCCGGATTGTACGACGGTGACACCGGTGACAACCTCGGCACCGGTCAGCGCGGATTCAAAGCCGGGATGACAGGTGGCTTCTTTTCCCTCCAAGAGACCTGCAGCGCCGAGTATGGACGGCGCAGCACAGATCGCAGCGACAAGCTTTTGCTCCGCTGCGAATTTTTTTATCACCTGATTGACACCGGCGTGCTCCTTCAGCTGATTGGTACCCGGCATTCCCCCGGGCAGTACGACTCCGTCCAGCAGGTCAAAATCCGTCTCTTCAAAAAGCTGTTCCGCGAGGAACCGGATTTTTCTGGAGCCATGGATCGTCAGCTCGCCGGTGACAGAGATCATTTGGATCTCCAGTTTGGCGCGGCGCATCACATCGACAACGGCGAGAGCTTCGATTTCCTCACAGCCGTCCGCCAGCAGAATCCCGATTTTTTTCATGGCAGTGGTACCTCCTTTTTGGTCGTTATCATTGCGTGATTTCGGGGGGCGGGGTCAAAAGTGCCATGCGGTGAAACCGCATGAGCACCTTGCGTGAAGAGGCGTTCTGACACGCTGGCGTGTCAAGACGCCTTTCCACGCAAAGGTCACAATGCCGCTTTGCGGCATGTGATTTTGACCCCCGTACTTCGTCCCGTCCATCATCCATCATACCATATCCCATGAAAGGAGAACAACGTCCGATGGAAATAGAACGCAAATTTCTGATCCGGGAGCTGCCGGCAGAGCTGGAGTCCTTTCCCCATGAGAGAATTGAACAGGGGTACCTTTGTACAGATCCGGTGGTTCGGGTGCGAAAGGAGGGAGACCGGTACACCCTGACCTATAAAGGGAAAGGGCTTCTTGCGCGGGAGGAAGAGAACCTTCCCCTTACCAGGGAAGCCTATGAGCACCTGATCAAAAAAGCGGACGGCAGGATCATCGCCAAAACAAGATATCGCATCCCCTATCTCTCCCATACCATCGAACTGGACCGTTTTTTCGATATCAGGATCGAAGGGGAGGAGCCGCTTATCATGGCGGAGGTGGAATTTCAGAGCCTGGAGGAAGCAGATCATTTCAAGGCTCCCTCCTGGTTCGGCCGCGAGGTGACAGAGGATGTCCGCTACCATAACAGCCGAATGAGCGAAGGATAAAATATCCTTTGCAAACGGGATAAACTGTGCTATAATGCAAAAATGACTGTAAAGGGGTTGTTATGCCCTTTTTGCGGAAAAAGAATTGACGACAGGAACAAGAAGAAAGGGTTCGGAACAGGAATGAGTGTACAGGTAGAAAATCTGGAAAAGAACATGGTAAAGCTGACCATCGAGGTTTCGGCTGACAAGGTGGAAGAAGCCATCAAAAAAGCATACCACAAACAGAAAGGAAAAATCTCCATTCGCGGCTTCCGGAAAGGAAAGGTACCGCAGAATATCATTGAGAAGATGTACGGACCGGAGGTGTTTTATGAGGAAGCTTCGGATATCCTCATCGGGGACTCCTATTCGGATGCGCTGGATGACTGCGGCGAGGAGATCGTTTCCCGCCCGTCCATCGAGGTAGTACAGATCGAGAAGGGAAAACCCTTCATCTATACGGCGGAGGCGGCAAAGCGCCCGGAGGTGAAGCTCGGGACGTACAAGGGAGTCACCGTGACAAAGGTGGACACGACGGTCAGTGACGCCGAAGTGGACGAAGCAGTGGAACAGGAGAGAAACCGTAATGCCCGCTCCATCACGGATGAGAACCGTGTTATCGAAAACGGCGATACCGCGGTGATCGATTTTGAAGGTTTTCTGGATGACAAGCCTTTTGAGGGCGGAAAAGGGGAGAAGCATCCTCTTGAGATCGGATCCGGAAGCTTCATACCGGGCTTTGAAGAGCAGCTGATCGGCAAAAAAACCGGCGATGAGACGGAAGTGAATGTGACCTTCCCGGAGGATTATCATGCGGAGGAGCTGGCAGGGAAGCCCGTGGTCTTCAAGGTGAAGATCCATGAGGTGCGCTATAAGGAACTGCCGGAGCTGAACGATGAGTTTGCGCAGGATGTTTCCGAATTTGATACCCTTGCGGAATATAAAGAAGAGGTCAGAAAGAATCTGACCAAAAACAAAGAGGATGAGGCAAAACGAAAGAAAGAGGACGAGGCGATTGAAAAGATCATCGAAGCCTCCGAAATGGATATTCCCGATGCGATGATCGAGACACAGATTGATTCCATGCTGAGAGAGTTCTCTTCCCGGATGCAGATGCAGGGGCTGAACATGCAGCAGTATATGCAGTTTACGGGTCAGACAGCTGACATGATGCGTGATCAGATGCGTGAAGAGGCGGAGAATCGGATCAAGAGCAGTCTCGTACTGGAGCAGATCGTGAAGGATGAAGGGATTGAGATCTCCGAAGAGGAGATGGACGCAAAGATTCGCGAGATGGCTGAAGGCTACAAGATGGAGTTTGACGAGATCAAAAAGATGTACGGCGAGGACGAGACGGACAACTTAAAGCGCGAGCTCGGCATCGAGAAAGCCATAGATGTGATACTGGACAACGCAAAGGAAACCGCGGCCAAGAAGACCTCTCAAAAGAAAGAGGACGAGGCGGCCGATGAGAAAGCGGGGGAGGAGTAAAAAATGAGTTTAGTCCCTTATGTCATTGAACAGACCAGCAGAGGAGAACGCTCCTACGACATTTTTTCACGTCTTCTCAAGGATCGTATCATTTTCCTTGGGGAGGAGGTAAACGCGACGACGGGGAGTCTTGTCGTGGCACAGCTTCTTTTCCTGGAGTCAGAGGATCCCGGAAAGGATATTCATCTTTATATCAATTCCCCCGGTGGAGAGGTCCAGAGCGGACTTGCCATTTATGACACCATGCAGTACATCAAGTGTGATGTTTCCACGATCTGTGTAGGCATGGCAGCCAGTATGGGTGCATTTCTTCTGGCCGGCGGTGCAAAGGGGAAGCGGTTCGCACTCCCGAATGCCGAGGTGATGATCCACCAGCCCAGCGGCGGCGCAAAGGGGCAGGCGACCGAGATCCAGATCGCGGCGGAGAACATTTTAAAGACAAAAAAGAAGCTGAATGAGATGCTTGCAGCGAATACCGGAAAGCCGGTGGAGCAGGTGGCGGAGGATACCGAGCGCGATCACTGGATGGATGCAAAAGAAGCGCTGGATTATGGGCTGATCGACAGCATTATCGAGAAGAACAAATCAGAAGAAAAGAAAGAAGACAAATAAAAGGATAAGATCATGGCAGGACGAAATACCATCGATGAAAAAATCCGGTGTTCTTTTTGCGGAAAGAACCAGGATGAGGTGAAGAAGCTGATTGCGGGACCAAACGGAGCTTATATCTGCGATGAGTGCGTGGACATCTGCGCAGAGATCATTGAAGAGGAGCTGGAGGAAGAGGAACCCGCGGGAGAAAAGGGCACGCTGGAGATCAATCTGATCAAACCGGAAGAGATGAAGGCGTTTCTGGACGATTATGTGATCGGTCAGGAGGATGCCAAGAAGGTGCTGTCCGTTGCTGTTTACAATCATTACAAACGGATCACGGCGGATCAGGAATCCATGGATGTGGAGCTGCAAAAGAGCAATATCCTGATGCTGGGGCCGACCGGCTCCGGAAAGACCCTGCTGGCGCAGACCCTGGCGAGAGTGCTGAATGTGCCGTTTGCCATCGCGGATGCGACGACCCTGACCGAGGCCGGTTATGTGGGGGAGGATGTGGAAAACATTCTCCTGAAGCTGATTCAGGCAGCGGATTATGATGTGGATCGCGCACAGTGCGGCATCATTTATATCGATGAGATTGATAAGATCACCAAAAAGACGGAAAACGTCTCTATTACGCGGGATGTTTCCGGGGAGGGTGTACAACAGGCACTGCTCAAGATTCTGGAGGGAACAGTGGCCTCCGTACCGCCCCAGGGCGGCAGAAAACATCCCCAGCAGGAGCTGATCCAGATCGATACGACGAATATTCTGTTTATCTGTGGCGGTGCATTTGACGGACTTGATAAGATCATCGAGAGCCGGATTGACCAGAGCTCCATCGGATTCGGTGCCGAGATCAAGGAAAAGCAGGACACGAATGTAGGGGAGATGTTTAAAAAAGCCGTACCGCAGGATTTGATGAAGTTTGGTTTGATCCCGGAATTTGTCGGACGTGTGCCCATTGTCGTTTCCCTGGACAACCTTGATACGGAGGCGATGATCCGGATTTTGAAGGAACCGAAGAATTCGCTGATCAAACAGTATACGAAGCTCTTTGAGCTGGACGGTGTGGAGCTGACCTTCTCAGAGGAAGCCATCCGGGAGATCGCCGAAAAGACCATGCGGCTTGAGACCGGCGCGAGAGGCTTACGATCCATCATGGAAGAGGCGATGATGGATCTCATGTACAGGATCCCGTCGGATGAGACGATAGAAGCCTGCCGGATCACAAAGGAGCTGATCGAAGGGAAGGGAAAAGCGGAGATCGTTTACGGGGAAGTTTCCCAGAAGGCAATGAAAAGTGCCTGAGGAAAAGAAGAAGACACGGTTTAGCAGGTTGACACAACCTGCTAAATCTTTATCGGGAGAGAAAAGATGTATCAGGAAACCGGACATTTTCCAACGATAGCATTGCGCGGTATGACGATCCTTCCGGGGATGATCGCACATTTTGACGTCAACAGGGACAGATCCAAGCGTGCCGTGGAAGCGGCTATGAACGAGGATCAGCGGGTATTCCTCGTCACGCAGCGGGATACGGAGATCGACCGTCCCCAGACCGCGGAACTGTATAAGATCGGCGTGGTTGCCGTGATCCGCCAGGTGCTGAAGATGAAAGACGGCGTTGTCCGCGTTATGGTGGAGGCCAAGGAACGGGCGGAGCTCTGCAGACTGGAGGAAGAAGAGGATCATCTCATCGCAGAGGTGCTTTTGTACGGCGATCAGGAAGGGAAGGGGGTACTTCCCGAAGCGGCAGCTGCCATGGTCAGAAACCTCCGGGAAACCTATGGGAAATATGTGGTTGCTGCCGGACGCAGCGGGAAGGAATTCTTAAGGCAGATTGATGAGATCGATGATCCCGCGAAGCTCATGGATCAGGTCGTCAATAACCTGCCGGTGGCATACACCGAAAAACAGCGTTTTCTGGAAGCCACGACGGTGGAGGAACGCTACATGGTTCTGATGGGGATCCTCCTCTCAGAGATCAATGTGGCTTCTTTTCAGAAAGAATTCCGGGAAAAGGTTAAGGAACAGGTTGACCAGAATCAGAAGGAATACCTCCTGCGTGAGCAGATGAAGGTGATCAAAAAAGAGCTGAAGGAGGACAACACCGAGAGCGATGCCGACGGCTTCCGAAGAGAGCTGGAGACACTGCAGGCATCGGAGGAGATCAAAGGCCGGATCGCAAAGGAGATCGACCGGTTTTTGAATATTTCCAGTAATTCCTCCGAAAGCGCTGTGGCGCGGGCATATATCGAAACCCTGCTGGCGCTTCCCTGGGACAAGACATCCACGGACAACCGGGATCTTGCCCATGCGGAACAGATCCTGAATGAGGATCATTACGGGTTGAAAAAAGTGAAGGAGCGGATGCTGGAGTTTTTGGCGGTGCGCAATCTTACGGAAAAGGGCGAAAGCCCCATCATCTGCCTCGTGGGACCGCCCGGAACCGGCAAAACCAGTATCGCGCGCTCTGTGGCGAAGGCCCTTGACAAAAAATACGTACGGATCGGCCTCGGCGGGGTGAGGGATGAAGCGGAGATACGCGGACACCGGCGCACTTATGTCGGCGCCATGCCGGGTAGGCTTGCATCCGCCCTCCGGTATTCCGGCGTGAAAAATCCCCTGATCCTTTTGGACGAGATCGACAAGGTGTCCAGCGATTACAAGGGAGATACCTCCTCGGCGCTGCTGGAGGTGCTGGATTCGGAGCAGAACCAGGCTTTCCGGGATCATTATGTGGAGCTGCCCATCGACCTGTCCGAGGTGTTGTTTGTGGCAACCGCCAACAATGCACAGGACATTCCGAGACCTCTTCTTGACAGGATGGAGGTCATTGAGGTTTCTTCCTATACGGAAAATGAAAAGATGCACATAGCAAAGGAGCATCTGATCAGAAAACAGGCCCAAAAGAACGGGCTGAACGACGGGCAGTTTCAGATCAGTGACAAAGCCCTGCAGAAGCTGATCCGGCACTATACAAGGGAAGCCGGCGTGCGTTCTCTGGAACGGCGGATCGGGGAGCTGTGCCGCAAGACCGCACGGGCGGTGTATGAAGGCAAAAAGGAATCCGTCAGGATCACGGCACAGAATCTGGAAAGCTATCTCGGAAAAGAAAAATACTCCTTTGACCGCAGAAACAAAGAAGACGAGATCGGGATCGTCCGCGGGCTGGCATGGACCTCCGTGGGCGGAGACACCCTGGAGATCGAGGTAAACGTCATGCCCGGCAAGGGAGATCTCGAACTGACCGGACAGCTGGGGGATGTGATGAAGGAATCGGCCAAAGCCGGAATCAGCTTTATCCGTTCCGTCAGCAAAAAATACCGGATCCCCAAAGAGTTTTTCCGGGAGAATGATCTGCATGTGCATATCCCCGAGGGGGCGGTGCCAAAAGACGGTCCCTCCGCCGGGATCACCATGGCGACGGCCATGCTGTCCGCCATCACCGGGAAAAAGGTCCGGTCGGATGTGGCGATGACGGGGGAGATCACCCTGCGGGGCAGAGTGCTCCCCATCGGCGGTCTGAAGGAGAAAATTCTGGCCGCCAAAAATGCCGGAATCCAAACCGTGCTGGTGCCAAAGAAAAACCGGAAGGATATCGAAGAGATCGAGGCGGAGATCCGGGAAGGCATAGAGATCCTCTACGTGGAAACCATGGATGAGGTACTGAAGGCATCCTTCGTAAGTTCGAGCAGGAAAACAGACAGATAGGAACAGGAAAAAGCTATGGTGATCAAACAGGTGTCCCTGGAAACCGTCTGCGGTATCACAAGCAGGCTCCCGGACAATACCCTGCCGGAGGTGGCTTTTGCGGGGAAATCCAATGTAGGGAAATCCTCTCTCATCAATGCTTTGATGAACAGGAAGTCTCTTGCGCGTACCTCTTCGCAGCCCGGGAAAACACAGACCATCAATTACTACAGGATTAACGATGACCTGTATCTGGTCGATCTGCCGGGATACGGCTTTGCGAAGGTGCCGGAGTCGGAAAAGAAAAAATGGGGCGTGATGGTCGAAAACTATCTGCAGAAGAGCCGGATGCTGCGTGCGGTTTTTTTGCTGGTGGATATTCGACATGCACCGGGAGAACATGATAAAATGATGCATGACTGGATCGTCCGGCAGGGATATGAGCCGATCATCATCTGTACCAAGCTGGACAAGATCAAGCGTTCCCAAAAGGAAAAGCAGTTGAAGCTGATCAGGGAAACCCTTTCCCTGAAGACCGGTACGAAGCTGTTTGCTTTTTCGGCGGAAACAAAACAGGGACGCGAGGAACTTTGGGAGGAAATGGATCGCCTGATTCTCCCGTGAAGGAGGGGAAATGAAAGTTTCAGAGGTTTTGTGTGAGGAAAGAGTAACGGTTTCCATGGAGGTCTTTCCGCCGAAGACGGATGCGAGCTTTGAAACCGTGGAAAGGGCGGTGGATGAGATCATAGAGCTGCGTCCTTCCTTTATCAGCTGTACCTACGGTGCAGGCGGCGGGACAAGCGCGTATACGATCCGCATTGCAAAAAGGATTCAGGAAAAAGGAGTGGCGTCCATGGCGCACCTGACCTGTGTCAGCTCCGCAAAAAGCGAGGTGAAGGAGCAGATCGGGCGGATCAGGGAGGCCGGTATTGAGAATATCCTGGCACTACGCGGCGATATTCCCGCAGGATCGGATTTTCCGGGAGAGGATAATTTTGCACACGCGTCGGATCTCATCGGCATGATCAAGGAAGTCTATCCTCAGGCCTGCATCGGCGGTGCCTGTTATCCGGAGAAGCACCCGGAGGCGCGGGACAAAAAGGAGGATATCCGCCATCTGAAGAAAAAAGTGGAGGCGGGATGTGAATTCCTGACCACACAGATGTTTTTTGACAACTCCATTTACTACAATTACCTGTACCGGATGCGGGAAGCAGGTATTACGGTGCCGATTCTCGCAGGGATCATGCCGGTGACCACCAAACAGCAGATGAAACGCTCCATTGAGCTCTCCGGGTGCAGTGTGCCGCCCCGGTTCAAAGCGATGGTGGACATGTTCGGTGACAATCCGGAAGCAATGAAGTCCGTGGGCATCCTTTATGCATCCGAGCAGATCGTGGATCTGATCGCCAACGGCCTGACACATATCCATGTGTACACCATGAATAAGCCGGAGATTGCAAAGGGAATTTTGGAAAACCTGAAGAATGTGATATAATACGTGCATGTACAGATTACTGGTTGTCGATGATGAAGAACTGAATCTGCGGCTTGTGACGAGCTTTCTGAAAAAGTCGGGGCTTACGATCGATACGGCAAAAGACGGCGCTACGGCATTACGCCTGCTGCAGGAGAATACCTATGAGCTTTTGCTGTTTGACCATCTGATGCCGGGGATGAACGGCATGGATCTTTTGCGCAATCTGCGCAGACATGACGGCAATCCGAATCAGAACTGCCCCTGTATCGCCATAACCGGCAATACCGCGCCGGATGCGAAGGCAACCTATCTCAAGGCCGGATTTCAGGATTATCTCAAGAAGCCGATCCAGAAGCGCGAGCTGGAGAAAATAATCGGGGATTATATTCCGGATCTGAAAGTCGTGGAGCATGCACCGGTGAAGTTTTCAGAGGACAGGAAACCGGAGCCGGAGACAGAGATTCCCGGCGGTGCCCTGACTTTGGAGGAAGCGAAGTATGTGGCACGCGGATCCCTCAGTGTGGACGTTCCAAAGAAAAAGGACGTGTCGGATCTCGCGAGAGACGCGCTTCCCGAATGGCTGATTGATACGGAAGGACTGGATGTGGATTCCGGGATCCAGATCAACGGGTCTCCGGAGGGATATCTTTCGGCGGTCAGGATTTTTTCCGATGCTGCGCAGAAAAAGGCGGATGAGATAGAGGACTATTACTGGAAAGGGGATGTCAAGAACTATACGATCAAAGTGCATGCCCTGAAGAGCTCGGCGGGGGTGATCGGGGCCAGGGATCTGGCAGAACAGGCGTCAATTCTGGAAGAAGCCGGCAACACCGGTGATTATGATACGATCAAGAGACGCAACGCACTGTTTTTGCAGACCTACCGGGAGTTGGGATGCGCCCTGAAGGCGGATATCCGTTCGCACCATGCCGAGGAAACCAAGGAAGAAGTGCATTTCCTGGAGCGAAAGATCCTTCTGATCAGCGCCATGGAGCATATTCTGGTGGGCGGGCTTGAGGAACGCCTGGCAGCAAACGATTTCCTCTGTACCAGATGCGGGATCGCGATGGATGAGCTGGAAAACTATCAGGAGTATGCGGATCTTCTGATCTATTATATGGATGAGATGATCTATAAATACACGGATTCTCTGGTTTTTCTGAAGGATCTCGTGGTGGAGCAGAATAAGCATTTGATCCTGATCGGGACACGCACGGAATATGATGTCGCCCTGGAGAGCATTCCGGAAAGCTGTATCACAAAGTGGGTGGAGCGCCCCTTTGACATGGAGCGGTTTCTGGTCTTTCTGGAGAAATTCTACCGGGAGGATGCCAAGAAGGACGAAAAGCGAAAGATCCTCATCGTGGATGATGATGAGACCTATATGGAGCTGATCAAGGCCTGGCTTGAGGATCGATACGATGTCGTCATGGCAGGCTCGGGACTTCTGGCGATCCGCTGGCTTGCCAGAAACAAGCCGGATCTCATCCTGCTGGATTATGAGATGCCCATCACCAACGGCCCGCAGCTTCTGGAGATGCTGAAGAGTGAGGCGGGTACCGATCATATTCCCGTGATGTTCCTTACCGGAAAGCAGGATAAGGGCAGTATCATGCGGGTACTGAACTTAAAGCCCGTGGATTACATCCTCAAGACCATTGACCGCAGCTCTCTTCTGGAGAAGCTTGATATGTTCTTTAAAGCGCGCAGGCTGCTTTAGGAACCCTGGAAAAAACTTTTGCACTTTCTTTCATGTTCGTGTACTATAGAGAGTGACTATAAGCATGAGGAGTGAGAAAAGGATCACATGGAAACAAATCACATCTATGTGAATGGGGAAGAAGAGAGAATCGCTCTGGCGCTTTCCGAGGCGGAGCATTTTTCCGAGTATCAGAATCTGTCCGTCCGGGATTCCCGCAGGATACGTCTCCTGACAGAAGAACTGCTGGGGATGGTACGTGGCCTGACCGGTGATTACACTGCCATGTTCTGGATCGAAGGCGACACGAGAAAATGCCATCTTCATCTGCAGACCAAGATGGAGATGAGCAATGAAAAACGTGCCGAGCTCATCGCTGCTTCCACCAGCGGCAAGAATGCCGCAGCAAAAGGACTGGGCGGATTTCTGCGCAATCTCATAGAGGTCGGTTTGCAAAGCTTTGATGACGTTGCAAAGCTGAATGCGCAAAACGGTGAGGCATACGCACTGTATTCCTTCGGCATGGAACCCACCGCGACGACATTTTCGCCGGGCAACTGGACGCTTTCCCGATTCCGGGAGAATCTTCCGACACCCGCAGAGAAGAAAGAAACCGAGACAGTATGGGATCAGCTTGAAAAATCAGTGCTGGCTAATCTGGCGGACGACGTAAGTGTCGGAATCCGTGATCATAAAGTAGATATCATAGTTGAAAAAAAATTCAAATAATAAACAACAATGGGAGGAAACAAACATGCAGATCGAAAAAAACAAAGACGGTAGCAATCTTGACGTAAAACTGATCGGGAGATTGGATACCACCACTTCTCCGGAGCTTGAGAAAGAGCTTGGAGACGGGCTTGCGGGGATTACCCGTCTGGTATTTGATGTGAGCGAGCTTGCTTACATTTCTTCTGCTGGTCTTCGTGTCCTTCTGTCTGCACAGAAGACGATGAACAGCCAGTCCGGCAGCATGGTCATCCGTCATGCATCGGATGAGATCATGGAGATCTTCGAGGTGACCGGGTTTACGGATATTTTGACGATAGAAAACGATTAATCACAGGGAACGCATATATGAAAAAAAAGACTTCGATCAAGCAGTCGATAGTCTCCCTGATCGTAGTTGTGTCTCTTCTCTTGAGCTTTGTCTTTCTCACGGTGGCAACCATTTTTTTTGTCGGTGAGATGACGGAGACTTATAGTGATATGGAGATGGCAGTGACAGGAGCGGCGGCGGAGTCCGTTCCGCCCCAGGATCTTCAGCAGCTTGCTGAAGCGTGTCACGAGGTTTTTTGTTCCATAGAGGATCCGGTAACGGAATATGAGACAGATAGGGAAACCTATCTTTCTCATTTTTTGGAAATACAACAATCAGACCTCTATCAGAACGTGTGGCAGACACTGAACGTGGAGCGCAGGCCTACTGGTGTCACTGCATTGGATTATGTGCTGATTTATCCGGATCTGAATATCGGGATCTACATCATAGACGCATCCGATGTCAATGTGCTTGCATGCGGAGAGCTTTTTTCGCTCCATCAGCCGGTCTATTACACCTGCCAGCGGCTGGGAATAGACATGACGGGTGCCGAGGAAATGTATCGGAAAAGCCTCGCGATCTACGGGCAGGAGCCCGGACGTGATTTTGACGGGTTCATTTCCTACTCCACCACCTATCAGGAAGTATGGACAGACGGACGTGCCGTATACATCAACACGGCAAAAGGGATCTACGGCTACATGATGGCGGATATTCCCGTCAATGAAGTACAGATCCGGGTCGCGATTTACATTATCGAAGTGGCGGTCGTATCAGCGATTCTCACGATAGTCATCTGTCTGTTTGTAGCAAGGATGACGCAGGCGGATATTGCGGATCCCATCGGCGAGATTTCCGCCAAAGCAGACCAGTTTGTGGAGAGCTACGAGCTTCGAGCAGGCACCAGAGACGAGACCCACATTTTCAATGAAATACATGCGGAGCTGATCAAGGTCTCGGAGCTGTATGAGTTGTCCCGTTCCCTGCAGAGTATGGAGATGGAGATGAATTCCTATCTCCGTGACCTGGACACCATGATCAATGACCGTGCCAGGATCAATGCGGAGCTGGACATTGCGACACAGATTCAGATGACCATGCTGCCGAGTATTTTCCCGGCCTTTCCGGACAGGGACGAATTTGATCTTTTCGCGTCCATGAAACCGGCCCGGGAGGTCGGCGGAGATTTTTACGATTTCTTCCTGGTGGATGATGACCACCTTGCGCTGGTGATGGCGGATGTGTCCGGCAAAGGGATTCCGGCGGCACTCTTTATGACGGTATCCCGTTCTGCGATCCGTAACCGTACCGAACAGGGCGGTTCTCCTGCCGAGATCATGCAAAGCGTCAATGACAGCCTGTGTGAGCAGAACATGATGGATATGTTCGTTACCGTGTGGCTGGGGATTATGACCATTTCCACAGGAGAGATCGTTGCATCCAGTGCGGGTCATGAATATCCCGCTCTCTGCGGGAACGATGGTCAGTATGTGCTGATGAAGGACAAGCACAGTCTTGCCTGCGGCGCAATGAAGGGCATCAAATACCGCGAATATACTTTGACACTTCCTCCGGGCGGACGTCTGTTTCTCTATACGGATGGCGTACCGGAATCTACAGACATAAATGAGAAACTGTTCGGAACAGACCGGATGATAGAAGCGCTCAACAATACGCCTGCAGAAAATCCGCAGGATACGATTGAAGGGATACATGAAGCTATTGAGCGGTTTGTCGGAAAGGCGGAGCAATTCGATGATACAACAATGCTATCCCTTTGGTATCGAGGTGCGATGTACCAGGAGGACGGAGGTAAACGAATGAAAGAACTCCGAATCGACGCAAAGGTAGATAATCTCGCCGCAGTACAGGATTTTATCGGAGCTTTTTTGGAGGAAACGGACTGCGACATGAAGACACAGCTTACCATTGATGTCGCGGTGGAAGAGATCTTTGTGAACATTGCAAGCTACGCATATGTGGATCATGTGGGAGATGCGCTCGTCCAAATCGAGAAAACAGAAGGCGGTGTGGCGATTACCTTTGTGGATACCGGAATTCCCTATAATCCGGTTGCCAAAGAGGATCCGGACATCACGCTTTCTGCGGCTGAGCGTCAGATCGGCGGGCTCGGCATATTCATGGTGAAGAAGTCCATGGATGATATGCGCTACGAACGGCGTGACAACCGGAATATTCTTACGATTGTGAAGAAGTTTTAAGGAAACACAGAAGAGGACATGGATTGAGTAAGCTGATTTCGTGGAATGTCAACGGACTTCGTGCCTGCCGGGAAAAGGGCTTTCTGTCCTTTTTTGAAGAAGCGGACGCTGATTTTTTTGCACTGCAGGAGACGAAGCTTCAGAAAGGCCAGATCGAGCTGGATCTGCCGGGATATCTGCAGTATTGGAACTATGCTAAGAAAAAGGGCTATTCCGGAACAGCCCTGTTTACCAAAAAAGAACCCCTGTCCGTGTCCTACGGAATCGGGATGGAGGAACATGACCAGGAAGGGCGTGTGATCACGCTGGAATACCCCGACTATTATGTGGTGACCTGTTATACCCCCAATGCGCAGACGGAGTTGAAACGGTTATCCTACCGGCTGCAGTGGGAGGATGATTTCCGGGCCTATCTGACAGGATTGGACCGGAAAAAAGGGGTGATCCTCTGCGGCGATCTGAATGTCGCGCATGAAGAGATCGATCTCAAAAATCCGAAAAGCAACCGTCAGAATCCCGGGTTTACGGATGAAGAGCGGGGAAAGATGACAGAGCTTCTTGGCGCCGGTTTTGTGGATTCATTCCGGCACTTCTATCCGGACAAAACAGATGCATATTCCTGGTGGTCCTACCGGTTTCACGCGCGGGAAAAGAACGCAGGCTGGCGGATTGACTATTTTATCGTTTCGGAGCGTCTCACGCCCCGTCTTACCGGTGCATCGATCCATACGGAGGTTTACGGGTCCGACCATTGTCCGGTTGAACTTGACATTACATAAATGAAACGTCTGCTCCCATACTTATCGGCCTATCAAAAAGAATGTGTCCTGGCACCACTGTTCAAAATGCTCGAAGCGATCTTCGAGCTTTTTGTGCCTCTTGTGGTGGCATCGATCATTGACCGGGGTATTGCCGACAGAGACACCTCTTTTATTTTGTCCCGGGGCGGGATTCTTTTTCTGCTTGCACTGATCGGCATGGGATGGGCCATCACCGCTCAGTTTTTCGCGGCAAAGGCTGCCACAGGATTTGCAGCCGCACTCCGCGGGGCTCTTTTTTCGCATGTACAGTCCCTTTCCTTTGCGGATCTGGACCGGATCGGCGCCAGTACCCTGATTACGCGTACCACATCGGATATTCAAAGGACGCAGAACGCAGTGAATCTGTTTCTGCGTCTTTTTCTGCGTTCGCCCTTTATCGTGGGCGGTGCCGTCATCATGGCCTTCCTTGTGGATCCGAAGACGGCGGTGGTATTTGCCGTTGCCATACCGTTGCTCTTTCTGGCGGTATTTCTTTTTATGCTGCTGGCGGCACCGCTGTACAAAAAAGGGCAGGAGAAGCTGGATGACCTGACCCTGTTGACAAAGGAGACCCTTGCCGGAGCGCGTGTGATCCGTGCTTTTCACAGGGAAAAGACCGGGGAGGAGGTCTTTGCCGGGGAAAATGACAGCTACTATCATCTGCAGCTGTTTGCCGGCAGGATTTCTTCGCTGACCAATCCTGTGACCCTCGTGATCGTGAATGTGGCGACCCTGGTGATTCTCTGGGTCGGCGGCGGTCAGGTGGATACAGGGATTTTGACGCAGGGGCAGGTCGTGGCACTGGTCAACTATATGGCACAGATTCTGGTGGAGCTGATCAAACTGGCGAATCTGATCGTGACGCTGTCAAAGGGTATGGCGAGTGCGAACCGTGTGGCAGATGTCCTGGATATCCGCCCCTCCCAGAATAAACAGGGTGAGGAGGAGCTGCAGGATGAACCGGTGACGGGGGCATCCCGGGAGCACCGCCTCGTGTTTTCCCATGTTTCCTTTCGCTATCCGGATGCGGCGGAGGATGCCCTGACGGATATTGATTTTTCTGCACAGAACGGGGAAACCATCGGGATCATCGGCGGTACGGGCTCCGGGAAATCCACCGTGATCCGGCTGATTCCCCGGTTCTATGACGTCACGGCGGGACAGGTGACTTTGGACGGGAGACCCCTGACGGATACGCCGATTCCGACCCTGCGGAGACAGATCGGTGTGGTACCGCAGCATTCCGTGCTGTTTCAGGGGACGATCCGGGAAAATCTGCAATTCGGGAAAGAGGGAGCCACAGACGAAGAAATCTGGGAGGCGCTGCGGATCGCGCAGGCAGAGTCCTTTGTACGGGAAAAGGAAGGGGGGCTTGATTTTGCTGTCACGGAGGGGGGTACCAACCTGTCCGGCGGCCAGCGGCAGCGGCTTTGTATCGCAAGGGCACTGATCAGAAAGCCGGAGATCCTGATCCTGGATGATGCGATGTCAGCGCTGGATCTTGCAACGGACGCAGCGCTTCGGAAAGCGCTTGATGCCATCAGACCGCGCCCCATGCTGTTTTTGGTTTCCCAGCGTGTCTCCACACTGATGAGGGCAGATCGCATTCTGGTCATGGATGATGGCGCCCTTGTGGCGGAAGGGACGCATGATAAGCTGCTCGGTTCCTGCAGTCTGTACCGGGAGATCTATGAATCCCAGACAGAGAAAGGGGGAGAACGGAATGCGTCGTAGGAACGTTTTTTCCCACCTTCTGAAAGACCTTTCGGGGTATCTTCCCCTTCTGGTTTTTACCGCGCTGCTGGCAGCCCTTTCGGTCGCCGCGCTGCTGTATCTGCCAATCCTGACAGGAGATGCCGTGGACATGATCCTCGGAGGGCACCGGGTGGATTTTGACGGACTGTTATCGGTACTGCGCAGGATGGGTGTGACGATTCTGGCGGCTGCACTGTTCCAATGGCTGCAGAATGTCTGCAACAACAGGATCACCTATGGGGTGGTGCGTTCTTTACGCAGGAAGGTTACCCGTAAACTGATGACGCTGCCTCTTTCCTATACGGATACACATCCTCACGGGGATCTGGTCAGCCGGCAGATCTCGGATATTGATCAGCTGGCAGATGGTCTTTTAATGGGATTCACACAGCTCTTCACCGGCGTGCTGACGATCGCGGGTACGTTGTTCTTCATGTTCCGGGAAAATGCATGGATTGCGCTGATCGTTGTGGTTCTGACACCGCTTTCCATGGTGACGGCACGTTTTATCTCCCGTTATTCCTACCGCATGTTTGCGATGCAGTCCGAGGCAAGGGGGACACAGACGGCGCTGATTCATGAGATGATTACACATCAGAAGGTGGTACAGGCCTTTTCCCGGGAAAAGAATGTGCAAAAGCGGTTCGATGCCATGAATAAAACGCTGGAGAAGTATTCTCTGAAGGCGGTTTTTGCCTCTTCCCTGACAAACCCCACCACCAGATTCGTCAATAACCTTGTGTATGCCTCGGTGGCCGTGACGGGCGCACTGCTTGTGATGAAAAGCGATTCCTTTACGGCGGGCTCCCTGACGGCGTTTCTCGCCTATGCAAACCAGTATACCAAGCCCTTCAATGAGATCTCGGGCGTACTGAGTGAGCTGCAAAACGCATTCGCCTGCGCCGGGAGGGTTTATGAACTGCTGGATGAGGAGAGTGAAAAGGAAGCAGAGGATACGTCCGGGGGTGAGACGTCATTTGACGGACGGGTCGCCTTTGAAAAGGTGTCCTTTTCCTATGTGCCGGAACGGAGGCTGATTGAAGATCTGAATCTTCCCGTTTTGCCGGGGCAGCGGGTTGCGATAGTCGGTCCCACGGGGAGCGGAAAAACCACCCTGATCAACCTTCTCATGCGCTTCTACGAGGTCGATGACGGAGATATCAAAATCAGCGGACGGAGTATCTACGCCATGACACGGCAGGAGGTACGCGGGGGCTTTGGAATGGTGCTCCAGGAAACATGGCTTAGCCACGGTACGATCCGGGAAAACATCGCCTTCGGAAAGCCGGAGGCTACGGAGGCGGAGGTCATCTGTGCAGCCAAGGAAGCACATGCCCACAGCTTTATCAAACGGCTTCCTGCGGGGTACAACACCCGCATCGGAGAGGACGGCGGCAGTCTTTCGGAGGGACAGAAACAGCTGCTTTGCATCGCGCGTGTCATGCTGGTGCTGCCCCCGATGCTGATCCTGGACGAGGCGACGAGCTCCATTGATACGCGTACGGAGCTGGCGGTGCAGGATGCCTTTCTCAAGATGATGGAGGGACGCACGAGCTTCATTGTCGCCCACCGGCTGTCCACTATCCGGTCTGCGGATGTGATCCTCGTCATGAAGGACGGACATATCATAGAGCAGGGAAGCCATGAGGAGCTTCTGGAAAGACACGGATTCTATGCTGCCCTCTACGAGAGCCAGTTTGCATGAGGCGGAAAAAAACAAGGGATTGCCGATTTTCTCAGCAATCCCTTGTTAGCAGGGGAAGAGGGGTTCGAACCCCCGTGAACGGTTTTGGAGACCGTCATACTACCACTGTATGATTCCCCTTTGACAACTTTAGGTACTATAGCATGTTTCGGAAAGCTTGTCAAACGAATCCGTCCCCTCCGGCAGTGAGGGCCTTACGACGTATCCCGCAGGATCAGACGGCTGTTCACAAAAAAGCCTGCCTACCGGCAGGCCTTATCCGTTTGACTTTTTATATTCCTCCTGCAGACGCTGCTTCTCTTCCTCCGGAAGCTGCGCGTAGATCTCACGCGCCATCTCATAAGTCTGCGCGAGCCTTTTGACCGCAAAAAGCCAGAGCTCAAAATCCATGAGTATTTCCTCCTGTTATATACTGTGACAAAGCTGATTCATCGCACGCCGATTGCGGTATTCCATGATGGAGATAACCTTGGCTGTGCCGCCTTGCCGGTTGTACTCGATGAGGCTCCACATCCCGCGCAGGATGCCAACAAACAATAAAGAAATGAGGATTTCTTTCATAACGCCTGACCTCCCTGTTTGTTTTTCCTATACATTTTAGCATATTTGTAGCCCTGCGACAAGTGAAAAACTGTGAACGTTCCGTTACCGATCCGTTACGATCTGTTCACAGGATGTATGATGCAGGTATTGTGCTTTTTAAAAAATCCTCTTGCAAGGGTCTACAAGATATTGTATATTTATAGATGTGGGTGAAAACGCAGATGCCGGGCGGTGAGATTCCCCCGGGATCACAGGAGGAGGAAAGTTATGTCAGCGATTCAAATGGATGAAGTGATGCTTGAGGGGGCATGCGGGGGAGACGCTGAGGAAATCGTGCGTTGCCAGTGTCAGATCGAGACGGCGCCCAGCCGGTGTGCCAACGCGGATCAGTGTCTGTACTACGCGTACTACAAGTGCAGGGAGCGGTTCATCGTATCCCACGCTTCCTAAGAGAAAGTCGAAGAGAACTTCAGGTGAAGCGCAGTCTGAATTGACTGCGCTTCTGATATATAAGGACAAAGAGAAACATGAATCAGGACAAAATCGTACTGATAGACGGACACAGCATTATGCACCGCGCGTTTTACGGCGTACCGGATCTGACAAACAGTGAAGGGATACACACGAATGCGGTATACGGTTTTTTGAATATTCTGCTGAAGATCCTGCAGGAGGAGGAACCGGGGTATCTCGCCGTGGCTTTTGATGTGCATGCACCGACCTTCCGCCACGAGATGTATGCGGCATATAAAGGGACCAGAAAGCCCATGCCGCCGGAGCTGAAGGAGCAGATTCCGTTGATCCGCGAGATGCTGGATGCCATGCATATCCCCACTTTTACAAAGGAAGGGTATGAAGCGGATGATATTCTGGGCACGCTGTCAAAACAGTGTGAGGAGCAGGGGCTGCGGGTCTCGATCCTGTCCGGAGACCGGGATCTTCTGCAGCTTGCATCCCACCGCACCAGGATCAGGATCCCGAAGACGAAGCGCGGCGGGACGGAGATCGAGGACTATTACGCGAAGGATGTGGAAAAGGTCTATCAGGTGACCCCGTCGGAGTTTATTGACCTGAAGGCGCTGATGGGGGACGCGAGCGACAACATTCCCGGCGTCAGGGGGATCGGGGAGAAGACCGCGACCGCCATCATCGTCCGGTTCCACAGCATCGAGAATGCCTATGCCCATGTGGAGGAAGTGACGCCAAACCGTGCCAGAGACAATCTGAAGGCGGATTATGAGCAGGCAGTGATGAGTAAACAGCTGGCCACGATCCATCGGGATGCGCCGGTTCGGTTTTCTTTGACCGATGCGGCCATCGGCAATCTTTTTACGGAGGAAGCCTACCTTCTCTGCAAAAGGCTGGAGTTTAAGGCACTCCTTTCTCACTTTGACGCGCAACCGGCGGAAGCGGACAGCAGGGACACATTCACCGTCGTGACGGAGGAAGCGGAGGCGGAGGAGGTCTTTGCAGCTCTTGCTGCGGAGGAAACCTTCGGCTTTCATGTGGCATCCGGCCAGGACGGGATCCTCGGGATATCCTTTGCGTGGAAGGATCGGGCGGTATGGATGCCGGCCGGTACGGCGGATGAAACGGAGCGGCTGCTTGCGCGGACAAACCGGCTCCTGGCAAAAGAAGGAATCTGCGGGGTAACCCACGGCCTGAAGGAAGCGCTTTCCTTTCTGGCGGAACGGAATGTGACACATTTCTTTGATACCAGGATTGCGTATTATCTTTTGAATCCCTTGAAAAATGAATATCCCTATGAGGATCTGGCCAAGGATTTTGCGGACCGCATGGTGCCCTCCGTATCAGATCTTCTCGGTAAGCTTCCGCCGGAGAAGGCACGCACGGAGAAGCCGGCGGAGTTTCTGCGATCCGTGTGTTATCCCGCATCTGTCGCCCTCGAGAGTAAGGAGCATCTGCTGGCCGATCTGCGTGAAAAAGGAATGGAGAAACTCTTTTTTGAGATCGAAATGCCGCTGCTTTTTACCCTCCATGATATGGAACAGGTCGGAATCAGGATGGACAAAGAGGTGCTGGAGACTTACAGTGCCCTCCTTGCGGTTCGCATCGAAGAGCTCGAACAGAAGATCTATGCTGCGGCGGGAGAGACCTTTAATATCAATTCTCCCAAACAGCTGGGAGAGATTCTGTTTGAACGCCTGCTGATTCCGAACGGAAAAAAGACCAAGACCGGTTATTCCACGGCGGCAGACGTGTTGGAAAAGCTCGCACCGGAATATCCGATTGTTTCGGACATTCTCGAGTACCGGGCACTTACAAAGCTGAAGTCGACCTATGCGGACGGGCTGCCCGCATATCTGGCAGAGGACGGGCGGGTGCATTCCACCTTTCACCAGACGGTGACTGCCACCGGACGGATCAGCAGCGCCGATCCGAACCTGCAGAATATCCCGATCCGTACGGATCTCGGGCGTCAGATCAGAAAAGCGTTTCTGCCGGCGGAGGGGTTTGTTTTTCTGGATGCGGATTATTCCCAGATCGAGCTGCGGGTGCTGGCGCATCTGTCCGGTGACGAGCATCTGATTGAGGCGTACCGGTCTGCGCAGGATATTCACCGGATTACGGCGTCGCAGGTGTTTCACGTTCCCTTTGAGGAGGTGACACCCCTTCAGAGGCGCAATGCAAAGGCCGTGAACTTTGGGATCGTTTACGGGATCAGCTCTTTCGGGCTTTCCCAGGATCTGTCCATCTCACGGAAGGAAGCCCAGGCATATATCGAACGTTATTTCGAGGTATATCCGGTCATGCACCGGTATTTGCAGGAGCTTGTGAAACAGGCGAAAGAAGACGGCTGTGTCCGCACCATGTTCGGACGGATCCGTCCCGTGCCGGAGCTTTCCTCCAGCAATTTTATGCAAAGACAATTCGGCGAACGGGTGGCGATGAACTCTCCCATTCAGGGGACGGCAGCGGATATCATCAAGATCGCGATGATCCGTGTCCACCACCGTCTCGCGGCAGAGGGGCTGCGGTCTCGTCTGGTGGTGCAGGTGCATGACGAGCTGCTGATCGAAACGGCTGTGGAGGAAAAAGAGCGCGTCAAACGCATTCTCGCGGAGGAAATGGAGAGGGCTGCGGAGCTTTCCGTGCCGCTTGAGATTGACATGCATGAAGGAAAGGATTGGTATAGTGCCAAATAAGAAACTGCTTTTTATCGGGATCACGGGCGGCGTCGGCGCGGGAAAGTCGACTGTCCTCCAGTATATCGCATCACATTATCCTGCCAGGATTCTTTCGGCGGATGAGATCGGCAGAGAGCTTTGCCAGCCGCAGGGCGCATGCTACGCGGCATTAAGGGAGGCTTTTTCGTCACCGTCCTTTTGGAATGCGGACGGAACCATGAACCGGGAGACCTTTACCGCGCAGGTTTTTTCCGATGAGGGAGAAAGAAATCGCCTGAACGCTATTGTGCATCCCGCCGTAAAAAGATATATTATAAAAGAGTTTGAAAAAGAAAAACAGACCGGAGAGCATGACTACCTGATCCTCGAAGCGGCGCTTCTCATCGAAGACCATTATGATGAGATCTGTGATGAGCTCTGGTATGTATATGCATCCGAGGAGACGAGACGGGAGCGCCTGATGCGCACCCGCGGGTATACAAGGGAAAAGACGGATCAGATCATGAAAAGCCAGCTCCCGGAGAACCGGTTCCGCCATGTGTGTGAACGGGTGATCGACAACAACGGATCGATGGAGGAGATGATCGCCTCGATCCGCAGGGTGTTTGACGAGATTTGAGATATGAGAGGATTTCATCATGAGTGAGACGGAGAAGGGAAAACAGATGGTATTCGGACTCGATATCGGGACGCGGAATGTCGTCGGTACCGTGGGGTATAAGGACGGAAAAGAATTCCGTGTTGTGGCCCAGTACATGACGGAGCATGATACGCGGGCCATGCTGGACGGGCAGATCCATGATATCGGACGGGTCGGCGAGACGATCCGGGAGGTGAAGGAGACGCTGGAGTCCATGACGGATCTGGCACTGACGGATGTCTGTATCGCTGCCGCAGGTCGTGTGCTGAAGACCGTTACGACAACGGTGGAGTATGTTTTTTCGGAAGAGACCGTGGTCACCGGAGAACATATTCATACACTGGATCTCCTCGGTGTGGATCAGGCACAAAACATCCTGAAAGAAAAAAATGACACGAAGTATAAGTTTTATGTGGTAGGATACACGACGGTCAAGTACTATCTCAACGACGAAGTCTTTTCCAATCTGGAGAACCACAAGGCGGAACGGATCGCGGAGGAGATCATCGTCACCTTCCTGCCCGAGGACGTGGTGGACGGCCTGTACGCTGCAGTGGGGATCGCGGGGCTGGAGGTTGCCAATATGACGTTGGAGCCTATCGCTGCGATCAATGTGGCAATACCGGAGAACTACCGGATGCTGAATATCGCGCTGGTGGATGTGGGCGCGGGGACATCCGATATTTCCGTGACCAGAGACGGCAGCATCATTGCCTACGGCATGATTCCCTTTGCGGGAGACGAGCTGACAGAGGTTCTTGTCAAGAATTTCCTCGTGGATTTCAACACGGCGGAAAAGATCAAGCTGGATGCTTCCGCGGGGAAGGAGATCGTCTATGAGGACATCATGGGGATCCCCCACACCATCACGGCAGAGGATGTCTGGAAGCTGACGGATCCGGTTGTGGAAAAGATCACGACGGAGGTGGCGGAAAAGATCGAAGAGCTGAACGGCGGAGAAACCGTCAGCGCTGCCTTTATCGTCGGCGGCGGCGGCAAGATCCACGGCTTTGTCGAGGCGATCGCGGATAAGCTGGACGTGCCGCGGGAACGTGTGGCGCTGCGGGGGGAGGAGGTCCTGAAGCAGATCGTCTTTGAACAGAAAGACATCGTGAAGGATCCACTGATCGTGACGCCGGTCGGTATCTGCCTGAACTACTACGACCAGAAAAACAGCTTCATCATGGTGACCTTCAACGGAGAACGCCTGAAACTGTACAACAATAATCACCTCACTGTGGTAGATGCGGCGCTGCAGGCGGGGTTCCCGAATGAAAACCTGTTCCCGAAGCGGGGGAAGGAGATTCAGTATACGATCAACGGCAGGAGCCGGGTCCAGAGGGGACAGACCGGAGAGTCCGCCGTCATCACCCTGAATGACCGTGCGGCCAATCTGAATACCCAGATCATGCCGAACTGCCATATCACCATCAAAGAATCCACAGCCGGTGCGGATGCGGAGCTGACCGTGGAGCAGCTGGAGGAATACCAGAACAGCGAGATCGATTTTGTGGTCAACGGACGGATCGTGACCTGTCCGCGGTTTGTGGAGGTCAACGGCGTTCTGGAGTCTCCTTCCTATCAGATTCAAAACGGCGACAGGATCGAGACCAGAAGCTACTATACCGTGAGTCAGCTGGCGGAGTTCATGGATGTTACACCGAATCCCTATAAAGCGATTCTGGTCAACAACCGGGAAGCGGATGAGAATACGCTTGTTTATGAAAACTTTGACGTGGAATGGGATGCGGAGGCGGTTGCCTACGGCGGAAAAGTGGAGCATCAGGAAGACACGGCGGGCCGCGGTTTTGATGTATCGCCGGCAGCGTCGGCACGTTCCATCCTGAATGCGGAGCGGGCACAGGCAGAGGCGGAGGCAAAGACGAGGGCGGCCGCTGAGGAGGCACCCGAGCCGGAGAAGCCGGAGGCACCGGATCAGCGTGCAGAAGAGACGGACGGACCAGCCCGGGAGCCGGCAGCGACAGAGTCTGCCAGGGAGGATGCGGCTATAGTACCGGAGTCCGCTGCTGCGACGGAGAAGCCCTCCGGAGGAGCAGAGCCTGCAGCAAAAAAGCCGGCAGCAGTAGAAAATGCGGCAGCAAAAAAGCCGGCAGCAATGGAAAAAACAGCGTCGCCGGAGAAATCGGCCGGGACGGAAAAAACGGCTGCGGCGTTCAACTCCGCAGAGCGGATGCTGCATGACGGACCGAAGGTGGCTAAGCCTCTCAGCGTTTTTGTAAACGGAGAGGAATACCGGCTGGACGGCAAGATGGACTACGTGTTTGTGGATATCTTTAACGTGATTGATTTTGACCTGAATGAGTCCAGAGGACGTGCCATCATCACCACCGTGAACGGAGAAAATGCCCAGTACACACAGAAACTTAACGACGGAGACAAGATCGAAGTCTACTGGAAGGATAAGGAATAAGCCCATGCAGCTTACCAGTATAGCCAGCGGCAGCAGCGGCAACTGTATTTACATCGGAACGGAAAGCACTCATGTGCTGATCGACGCAGGGATCAGCGGCAAGCGGATCGAAAACGGTCTGCAGGCGCTTGATCTGACGGCCCGGGACATCGAGGGGATATTGATTACGCATGAGCATTGTGACCACATTGCAGGTCTCGGCGTGATGGCAAGGCGGCACGGTCTGCCGATCTATGCCACCCATAAGACGATCAGTGCGATTCTCGGAATGTCCTCTCTCGGCAGGATCGATCCCTCTCTCTTTTGCCCCGTCGAGCCCGAGGTGGATTTTATGATCGGGGATATGCAAATCCACCCGGTCAGGGTGTCGCACGATGCGGCGGATCCCGTTGCATATCTGGTGGGGCAGGGAGAAAAGACAGCCGGCGTGATCACGGATCTCGGCGTGTATGACGATTCCCTCGTGGACAAGCTGAAGGATGCGGATGTTCTGCTTCTGGAAGCGAACCATGATATCAGGATGCTGGAGGTGGGACCGTACCCCTATCCGCTGAAGCAGCGGATCCTCGGGGAGAAAGGACATCTTTCCAACAGTGCCTGCGGACAGCTCCTGTCGCAGATCCTGCATGATTCTTTCCATACAGTCATGCTGGGGCATCTGTCCAAAGAGAACAACTATCCGGAGCTGGCATTTCAAACCGTTTCCGTGGAAGTGGATATGGGGGACTGCCCCTATACGGCAAAGGATTTTCCGATCCGTGTGGCGCCGCGGGACCGGCTGTCCGAGACGATCCGGTTTTAAAAGAGGCATTTATGACGGAGTGTCAGGTCTGTTTTCATCATTGCAAGCTGAAGGAGGGGCAGACGGGGCGGTGTCTCGCCAGGGTCTGCCGGGATGGCGAGTCCGTTCCCGCCAATTACGGACGGATCACGTCTCTGGCATTGGATCCCATCGAGAAAAAACCTCTTTCCCGCTTCTTCCCGGGAGCTGCCATCCTTTCCGTGGGCAGCTACGGGTGTAATCTGTCATGCCCGTTTTGCCAGAACCATGAGATTGCGCATCCACCTGTAAAAAACGGTTTGCTCCCATCCATCGGGATCCGTGAGGTGACACCGGAAGAACTGAGGGAGACCGCAATACGGACAAGGTCTGACGGCAACATCGGCCTGGCCTTTACCTACAATGAACCTCTGGTGGGATATGAATTTGTACGGGATACCGCGAGGCTCATCAAAGAAGCCGGTATGCATACCGTTCTCGTGACGAACGGTACGGCGGAGCTGCCGGTTCTGGAAGAACTGCTTCCCTGGATTGATGCCATGAACATTGATCTCAAGGCGTTTACGGATCATTTCTATACCGGGTTGATCGGCGGGAGTCTTGGCGCAGTGAAGGCGTTTATAAACAAAGCGGCGGCACATTGCCATGTGGAAATCACCACGCTTGTCATCCCGCATGAAAACGATACGGACGCCGAGATGGAGGCGCTGACGGAATATCTTGCCGGATTAAACGACGGAGCGGGAAAGGAGATCCCGCTGCATATCACCCGCTTTTTCCCGCGTTATCATATGACAGACCGGGCAGCGACACCGGTGGAGACGGTGTACCGCCTTTGTGAAGTCGCAAAAAAGAAGATGACCTATGTCTATGCCGGAAATGTGTAGGACGTTGCTGAGAGGAGAGACCATGGAGCATACCGAAAAAGAAAAAATGATCATCACAGTGGTGGGAAAGGATACGGTGGGGATCATCGCAAAGGTCTGTACGTACCTCGCCGAAAACGGGGTGAATATTCTGGATATCTCCCAGACCATCGTACAGGAATACTTCAACATGATGATGATCGTAGACATTACGGGAAGAGGAGAACTGTTTACAAAGATCCAGAAGGATCTGGAGGAAATCGGCAACGACATCGGCGTCAGCATCAAGTGCCAGAAGGCAGAGATCTTTGAAATGATGCACCGCATCTGATACGGAGAAGACAAGTGATCAATATAGGCGAAGTCATAGAAACAAACGAGATGGTCGAGCATGAGAATCTGGACGTGCGTACGATCACAGTCGGAATCAGTCTGCTGGACTGTATTGATTCCGATCTTTCCAGACTGAAAAGCAGGATTCTGGCAAAGATCACGCGGGTTGCGGAAAAGCTCCCGGAAACCGCGGAACGGATCGAGAATGAATTCGGCATTCCTGTGGTGAATAAGCGGATCGCGGTGACACCCATAGCCCTTGTCGGCGGGAGCGCCTGCAAAAACGAGTCGGATTTTGCGGAGCTTGCGACGACCCTGGACAAGGCCGCGAAAGCAGTCGGTGTCAATCTGATCGGCGGCTATTCCGCCCTTGTCAGCAAAGGAATGACAAAAGCGGACGAGCTCCTGCTCCGATCTCTTCCCCAGGCTCTGGGTCAGACGGAGCGTGTCTGCAGCTCGGTGAACCTCGCATCCACCCGTACGGGGATTAATATGGATGCGGTACGGATGATGGGGGAAATCCTTTTGCAGGTTGCGGAGGGAAGCAGAGACAGGGACTCGGCGGATTGTATGAAGCTGGTGGTCTTTTGCAACGCGCCGGACGACAACCCCTTTATGGCAGGCGCTTTTCATGGCGTGACAGAGTCGGATGCCGTGATCAATGTCGGGGTCAGCGGTCCCGGCGTGGTGAAGACCGCCATCGAAAAAATGCACGGTGCGGATTTTGAGACCCTTTGTGAGATGATCAAGAAGACGGCGTTCAAGGTGACCCGTGTAGGGCAGGCGGTCGCGAAGGAGGCATCCCGCCTGATGAACATTCCCTTCGGGATCGTCGACCTCTCCCTGGCGCCGACGCCGGCGGTGGGAGACTCCGTGGCAGACATTCTCTGTGAGATCGGTCTGGAATATGCAGGCGCCCCCGGAACGACGGCAGCACTTGCCATGCTGAACGATCAGGTGAAAAAGGGCGGCGTGATGGCATCCTCCTATGTGGGCGGGCTTTCCGGTGCGTTCATTCCGGTCAGCGAGGATCAGGGCATGATCGATGCCGCGTCCATCGGCGCCATTACGCTGGAAAAACTCGAGGCCATGACCTGCGTATGCTCCGTGGGGCTGGACATGATCGCCATTCCCGGAGACACACCCGCCACGTCCATCTCCGGTATCATTGCAGACGAGATGGCCCTCGGCATGGTCAACCAGAAGACGACGGCCGTGCGGCTGATCCCGGCCATCGGAAAGAACGTGGGAGACAAGGTGGAATTTGGCGGTCTCTTCGGATATGCACCGGTGATGCCGGTCAATGGGTTTTCCTGCGCGGATTTTGTCCGCCGGAAGGGCCGCATCCCCGCTCCGATCCACAGCTTCAAAAACTAATCATAAAGGAGAGAGTATGAAACCAACAGCATTGACAGAAGAACTCGGACGCACTTCCTACCCCGGCAGGGGCATCATAATCGGACGGTCCGGTGACGGCGGGACTGCCGTTACAGCGTACTTCATTATGGGTCGAAGCGAGAACAGCCGCAACCGTATTTTCGTGACCGATGGAGAAGGCATCCGGACGGAAGCGTTCGACCCGTCCAAAATGCGTGACCCCAGTCTCATCATCTATGCCCCTGTACGTGTACGGGGCACCGATACCATTGTCACGAACGGAGACCAGACGGATACCGTATTCGATGGCATGACAAAGGGACAGACCTTTGAAGAGTCCCTGCGCTGCAGAGAATACGAACCGGACGCACCGAATTATACGCCCCGGATCTCCGGTATACTCCATGTGGCAAACGGCGCATACACCTATGAAATGTCGATCCTGAAAAGCGACGAAGGAGAAGCTTCGGGATGTAACCGGTATCATTTTTCCTATGACAACCCCAGACCGGGAGAAGGAAGATTCCTGCACACCTACCTGGGCGACGGCAATCCCCTTCCCTCCTTTGAGGGAGAACCCACCAGAGTGACCCTCGATACAGACGCCGGCATCGACGCATTCACACAAAGCCTGTGGAATGCACTTGATCCCGACAACAAGGTATCCCTTTTCGTCCGCTTTCAGACGATTGCAGACGGAATCTGCGACACACGGATCGTCAACAAAAACCAGTGACCGCTATACGGGAGTTTATTCTCCTGCCGTCCGGGCATGTCTGCCCCCACCGGGCTCCTGCCCCTCCCGCCGGCCTCCCTGTGTCCTGACATATCAGTCTGCACACAAAACCGTTCACTGGTTTCGGAGCCAAGAGCTTTTATGCATTTGAGCAAGGTTCCTGTCACCGGTCGCAGCCGGTACCAACGCGCCTTCCATGGCGCATGGTACCTGGATTCGCCGTCCTGGCGAATCCCTGCT
>JAZRFM010000008.1:0-63577 GCA_045661345.1 Lachnospiraceae bacterium | reverse complement strand
CCAGGTACCATGCGCCATGGAAGGCGCGTTGGTACCGGCTGCGACCGGTGACAGGAACCTTGCTCAAATGCATAAAAGCTCTTGGCTCCGAAACCAGTGAACGGTTTTGTGTGCAGACTGATATGTCAGGGCACAGGGAGGCCGGCGGGGAGGGGGCGGGCAATCGTCCCGGGGGGGGGAAGGGGGTAACCTCCCGTACAGTTCACTGCTCATTACAACCAGATCGCTGTAACCGTTTTTCGTAATGAAGATAGGTGCCCGTTCCTTGTGTGCTATTTCAGAGATTTAGTATGACCTCTTTTTTTGCGCAATTATAGCATAATTCTGCACAAAGCACCAAGAGCAAATATCGTTCATATCATACATATCATGATGTCGATTGAAATGGGCTATGAAGAAGCGAATTAATGCGTTTCTTCATAGCCCACTATATTGAATGGTAGTACCAAACAAATTCTTTTATTGTTCTGTATCAGCCTTCCCGGAAACGGGTTCCGACAGTGCATTGGAATGCTGTCCGCTGCTTGGGCAGGTTCCATCAGCGCCCGCAGCAGCCTCTTCCTCTCCGGCTTTTTCCATCTCCTTATTTGCCGCAGAAAGGGTTTTCAACTGGCCGGATGTGAGATCGGATACACCAGTCTGAAGATCCGCCAGTTCCGCTTCCTTCTTTGCGGTATCTTCTCCCCTCTCCTTGTCCAGTTTAATCTCTGACTCCAGGACACCGGTTTTTCCCTCCATCGTGGTTTTCACAGCGCCTTGGATACCTGCCTGCTTTATGGATGCACCAGCCGAAACCATGGCCCTCATGCCGGCATCGGAAAACCCGGTTCCCTTCTTGCCCTCTTTGCCTCTGACATGCGTTTCGCCTCCCAGCATGTCCTCCATGGATGTTCCGGAAGATTTCTGCTGTCGTTCCTGCTGCCGGATCTCCATCTCATGCTGTCTGAGCTGCATCTGAAGCTCCGTGATTTCTTTCCGAATCTCCTGCTGTTTCTTCATCCGTTCATCCGGTGGTATTTTATCGTCTCTGGAAAGATCCTGCAGTTTTTTCTCCGCATTGCGGATCTGTTCCTCGATGTTTTTACTATAGGCGTCACTCGCGAAAACAGGTTTACTTCCGGTGCCGCCTGCACAATAGCCTTGTTGCAGTGTCGAACTTCCTATTCTCATTTTCGTCTCCTTTCCGGTCCACTCCTTCATTCTCTATTTCGTCTCCCTCAAACCCATACATAACAAAGATGTCATGAATGGTCTTTCTTTCGTCATAAACGGCAACCGTTCCCGTTATAGGATCATCATTGCGGTCAGCCGCACCCGGCCATCTTCCTTCACCAGCTTCGCTGTTCCGAAATACTTCCCGGTAACCCTTCGGATATTCAGGAAGCCCAGGCCATGGTCTCCTCCTTCTTTGCTCGTCTCAGGCAGCCCTGTATCCGGATCGACCCTCAGCTCCCCCTCAAAGCTGTTCACCACATCGATCAAAAATGTGTGGTTCTTTCGTTTGGATGCCACAAAGATGCTTTTCTCTGTGCTCTTTTGGGCTCCTTCTATGGCATTGGAAAGCGCATTGATCAGGATCACGCTGATGTCAAACGCGTCCGCCTTGCTGTCCTGCGGGAATTGAAAGCTGCTTTCAAAGAGGATCCCGTGATTCTCTGCTTCTGTCTTTTTCCCGGACAGGATCACGTCTGTCACAGGGTTCCCGGTCTTTATCTCCGGTGCAAGGGCATCTGTTTCCTGATCGATTCTCGACAGATATCCTGCAGCCTCCTCATATCTGTTCTGATCCAGCAGCGCACAGATGATCTGAAGATGCTGATTCATATCATGCCTTAATCCCCGAATGCTCTGATAAAAGCCTTCCGCCTCCTCCACTCTGGCTCTGATCTCCGCAATCTGTCCCTCCTGAATCGCCGCAAGGTACTTTTCCTCCTGTGCTTTCTTGATTCTCTGGAACATCAAAACCACCACAAGAAGGGCGAAATAGCATATGATCTGGTATCCCGAAAGAAGCAGGCGATAGTCCATCGAATTTTCCTGTGGCAGAGCACCGGCAATCTTCTCATAAGACAAGCCAAGGTAGTGAAGAACCCAATACCCGACAACGGTGGCAAATACCGGCGTGATGATGAGGATCAGTTCTGTCCTGCTGACCTCCTCCGTTTTTCTCGTGTATGCTTTGTTGATCCCCATGATCAGCAAAAACAATATCAACGCGCCTATGATCTCTCCCACCGCAGGCAGCACAATCGGCCACACATTTCGAAAGCCCTCCCCCATTTCAAGATTACCGATCTTCATGCCGATCGGTGTCCAGATCATGACCATGAGTCCACTCGCGATCCATCGAAGCTGATAAGCGGTCATAGCGAGAAACAGCTTCTGCGGGTAGTTTCTGTGGTCAAGGCAGACCATGGTCGTTAACGTCACGAGAATACCTACTGCGTACGCCAATGCAGAATCCACATAGAACGGGCAAAAGTATAAAATAAGCATCACAGCGATATAAGATATCGTAACCGCCAGACGCTTTCTGTTCTTTCTTTCCCCCAAATATGGTTTGACATAATAGCCGATCAAATACCCGGTGATCATCACATTCACGATTTCAGTGATGATCACGATAACATCCCAATATCGCTCCATTTTATGCCTCGCAGTAATCCATATACTTTTCCACAAACTCCTGATAGTGCCGCCTTGCCATGGGAAGTCTTGAACCTCTTAAAACAATCTCCTTTGAATCATAGCTTTCCACATATCGAAAATTGATAAGATAAGCACGATGAGGCTGATAAAACTCTTCCCCCAATTGTGCTTTCAGGGAAGACAGCGTCCCGTAATACTCGATCCTCCTGTCTTTTGTCACTACGATGACTTTTCTCCCATAGACCTCCGCATACAGGATTTCCGCTGTTTTGATCCGGATATGTTCTCCTGCCGTACGGATCGTGACCGCATCCTCTGTTTCTTCTTTCTGATCCTGCGCAGATAGTTCATGAACCGCGTTGCTTAGAACCTCCTCCAGTTTTTCCGAATGAATCGGTTTTACCAGAAAGTGAAAGGCCTTCACATCAAATGCCTCAAACACATATTCCTCATTTCCGGTAATGAAGATCAGGATCCCTTTCCAGCCGTTTTCCCGAAGGTTCTTCGCAGCCTCCATCCCGGACACACCAGGCATCCTGATATCCAGCAGGAGTATATCCGGAAGCCTTTCTTCCCGAAGAAGCTTTCCTGCATCCGTATAGACCGAAACCGATGCTTGCGGGTATAGCCGCTGCACCGCGCCCCGAAACAGTTCGCATATTCTGATGTCATCATCACAGATTGCAATTCTCATCACACATCTCCTTCCCCGATCGGAGGGTTTTCCCTCATCATGGAAAAAGGGTGGCCTGCTATAGACCACCCCTGCGGTTATCCACTATTCTTCTGTCACAGCATTCCCGTCCTTTTATATCCTGCACTTGTGATTCCTATGCTTTGTCTCCGCTCCGGTCTTGAGGCGCTTCCGTGATTCGTCGTCAGACAAATCATCCGCTTAGATATACTTTCATCCTCAGTATCGAACCATTCGAAAGAAAAAGCAATAGACATGTCACGAATGGTCGAAAAAATGGTATGAACGGTCATTCTTTCTTTCTCGCGGCGTTCTTTATTAAAATCCATCAGCGTCTGGATCTCTTTGTCTGTCAGTATTTGTGGTTTCATTTTCTGTTTTGTTTTCCTTTCTTGTGAGAGGTTCTGTTTCTCCTGCTTTTCGCGTCTTGTGAAACAGATGAATGATTTCACTTTGTCCCGGTAACAGCAATACGTAATACTATCCTATGCTCATTGTGCTTCTTTACCGTTTTTTCTTAAAGAGACTTGGCAGTGCAGCCAGGATCGGCAGTATCAGCACCACAGGCCAGTAATCAGCAGCAAGCAGTATCATTGTGATCAAAAACGCTGTAATCCCCATTTGTTCCTACTTTCTGATCTGCGACAACACGTGCTTGATTGTCATAACAGCTAACACGATCATGCCTACTCCGAAAGGAAATGAAAACCACACGGTAAACAATCCCACAATGATCAGCACTCCTGCAAGAGGGATGAGTAAGAGTCTCCAGCAACCATTACAACCTCCATCAGATGTTTCATACCAATGCTTTACGGGGTATCTGCTTATGTCAAAACTTTTCAACACCGCAACGGAATGATCCCCTTCGTCAGGCACATGGCTATCTCGTGCCACATAAAACTCTTCCAGCTTCGGATAAAACCGATACTTTGGGTTATACTCCCCCAGAACATCCACAAGGTGATAAATCCTCTCCTCCTCGTCCCGCGCCTTTGTATACACTCTGGATCCAAACCGATTCATCAAGAATCCCAGTTCATCCCAAAGTCGTATTTTTGCTTCCAAATCCGAATGCTCTATTGCAATCTCCATCGCCTCGACAAACTGTTTCGCATCGGATTGACTCTTGATCCCCCTGTACCCAAGTGAAAACATTTTTCCGACACCTACGTACGGACTGTCCGGATTGATTTTCATCAGACTCTTTGTGGATTCCTCCACAATCCGAATGAGACAGTCCCTGCGATATTCCTCATCCTCATCGGACTCATTGATCCAATGAAACTTCCGGAAAGCATCACGGAGTTCTTCTATAAGCTCCCCTTTCCTGGTTTTCCCATAAGCGGATCCACTTGGAATGGCAGCATGTTCTATCGCAGCCGGCATTTCATCCTTTTCCGGGATATATTTGCTCCCGCAGGAATTGCATACCCATAGTCCACCCTTGTAAGCAAAATCAGTCGAATTGCAGTTTTTACATTTCAGTTCGATCATGGATGTCACCTCCCGTTCATATGCATCGTCAAGCCGCATTTTGTCTTCTCTTTGCAGGGCTCTGTAGACTGTAGACCTCTGATCTACTTTCATCTCCCTCTGGTTCCTCATCCTATGATCGTATCGTAACATCTTTGCTGTCCTATAAAATCACCCCAAAATCGAACGTTTGTTTGTGAGTTACTGTTCAGTGGTCGGCCAAGGTCATCTCGTAACTATGCGACGTGTGACGTTGTATATGTGCCATACAAAAGAAGCCTGTGCCATAGGCACAAGCTTCTTTCGTGAGCTCCTGTAGTATCAAACGATATGGGTTATTTCATTACCAATGGAAAAGCTTTATTCAAATAAGGCTCGGAAGGAGCAGATAGATAGCACTGGTGGAGGAGAAGAAACACGATTTGCTAACGCATGAAAAGCGTTGGAGATTCCATTACGCAATCACGGCGTTCTCTTTGAAACGGTTGATGATAGCGACAATCTTTTTCTGTTGCTCTTCTGTCGTAAATAATGCATTAAACTTAATCGGACGATCAAAAGGGGCGTTCCAAAGTTCTTTCACTTCAATGCATCCGTTTTCTACGACGTAATGAACGATTTTTTCGATGAATGCAATCTGCTCTGCGTTCGGATGCTCCTCTGCAATGAATACTCCAAAGGCAGCCATTGCAGCATCATAGTCCATTTTTGCAATTTTGCGAATCAGGATCCCGAATGGCATTTCACTGTAATTTGCTTTATAATCCTCCGGAGTCCCAAGTTCCTCTGTAAAGATTCGTTTCAGCTCGGTATAATCAGCTGCGGTAATGGGCTCGTTGTATAAAAGCTTATGGATAGTAGTATTCTGGTTCTTATGTTCCTCCACATAGCGATTTACTTTATGACGATATTCAGCAAAATCGTTTCCGCCAATGCTGATATCACGTCCCTCTGTCCGGAAAACAACTTCATCACTGAAATTTGTGTAATGAATGCGCGGCTCGTCGTGTAGGACATATTTCATGATGTTGCGCAGGCTCTGTCGTGTCTTTTCAAATTGAAGCGCATCACTGGCATTCCAGAACCCATCGGTGACGACTTCTTTCAGTTCCGGGATTTTCTCTTTAACTTCCGGGATGGTTGCGCACTTTTCCAATAATGCGGTGGCATATCTACTGACGGTTTTTTTGTGCTGCTTCTGTAGCTGCTTATTGGAAAGTGCGGATATCATGAGACCATACATGACAACATCAAATGAAATAGCAGCTTCATCCCGTTCGTCAGCCTGAATCAGGCCCGAAAGATTATCCCGAAGTTCTGCCTTTTTATCGTCGTTGAGGCAGGTGAACTCCTTGATGTCCTTGTATTTTTCTACATATTTCCGCTTTAACGCCACTTCGATTCGGTTCGGATTCAGTTCCAGTATATCTTTTGTGACATGCTCCACCAGATCACAACGGATCTTCTGGTAGTCATCTCCGCTATAGTCGGCATTCTGCGTCAGTGCAATAAGCTCCACACGTCGTGCAAATCGCATTGCGACGGGAGATGTCTCTGAAGCAGATTCTTTTCCCTTTGGGTGCATCTCGAAAAACTGGAAGTTTCGCATGTAGTCGAAGACATAGAACTCCTGCTTGTCCTCCCCGGCACCGAAAAGATCCGAACAGAGTCTCGTACCTCGTCCAAGCATCTGATCAAACTTGATACGGCTGTACACCTTCTTTGCAAAGACAAGATTGACGACTTCCGGGATATCGACGCCGGTTTCAAGCTTATCAACTGTGATCGCGATAAACGGCATGGAGTCCCTTTTCTTGAAATTGTCATAATCGTCCTGCGTATAGGGTTCTCCACTGACGATTTTGCAGGCGAATACCCCTTTATACTCCGTGTATAATTGATCAAAACGATCCAGAATGTATTGCGCATGCCGCTTGTTCTGAGCGAAAATAATCGTCTTCCCAACATGGTTCCCTGCGGAATGGCGGATGCCATGATTCATCAAATCAGAGATCATCAGATCCACAGTAGACTGATTGAATATAAACTTGTTTATACGCTCGGATGGAATGTGATCCGGATATTCCTCATCCTCGGCAAACTCTTCTTCGTATGCTTCCTTTTCCGCATCGCTCAGATTGTCATAGGTGATGCCATCATCCGGGATCGTTGTTGCGGTCTCGATTGGATAGTATGGCACGAGGACACGGTCTTTTCCCACGGCTTCATGGTATTCATAAACATCCGTCGGAACCTGTGATGGAAGATCAAAAAATGTATAGGTAGATTGCGCTACCGTATCCTTTGGAGTTGCAGTAAGTCCGATGAGACAAGCGTCGAAATAATCAAAGATGGCCTGATATTTGTGAAAGATACTGCGATGCGCTTCATCGACGATGATCAGGTCGAAATGACCTGGCGAGAAATATCGGGATCCGTCTGAGTTTTTCTCACTGTCAATCGCTCTGAGCATCGTTGGATAAGTGGAAAACACAAAATCTGCTCCACGTTCTTCTTTGTTTAAAAGAAGATTGCAGGATGGAGTGTTCGGAAGATAGCTGCCGAAGGCTCCCTTCGCCTGCCGGACAAGCTCAATGCGATCTGCCAGGAAGAGGACTTTCTGCGCAAATCCGGCCCGCTGCAATACATCCACAAGAGAGGCGGCCGTTCTCGTTTTCCCGGTTCCGGTTGCCATGACAAGGAGGCATTTCCGCCTCCCTTTGCTGTAGGATTCGCAACACTTTGTGACCGCTCTGATTTGATAATACCGATCAGTAATATCCTGATTGATCGTGACGCTGTTTAACGGTTTTCTTGTGTAGCGCATCGAAAGGAGGCGCTCGATATCACGGATTGGAAATACACCGCCTACCTTTCGCGGAACGGGAGAGGGGGATTTGTCATCCCACAGCACGGTTTCAAATCCATTTGTATAGAACATCAGCGGACGGTAGCCTTGCATATTTTCGATACAGTCCGCATACAGCTTTGACTGTTTCCTGCCAAGAGAGACATCCTTTGATGTTTTCTTTGCCTCAATCACAGCGACAATCTTTCCGGTATCTCCCCAGATCACATAATCTGCAAAGCCGGTGCCGGTTTCGTTTGGCATGCCTTCTACCGGATACTCTGTTTCGATGCAATTCCGCCTCTGATCCTGATCAAAGATATAACCGGCGGACTTCAGGTCTGCATCAATATAGCGCCTTCTGGTTTCGTCCTCTGACATGTCAGGATTATAGTGATAGTTCCGGCTTTTTGCGTGTTCGGACTTCAGGGCATCCATCTGGGAAGACAAGTCTGCCACCTGCTGAAGGAGTTCTCTGATATGCTCCTCTTTTTCAGACACGATGCGATCTACATCATGTTTTGCCTCCGCAAGTTTCTGCTCATATTCTTTTCGTATGGATTCGCCTTGATCAGTTTTGCCTGAGATTGCTTCCTCGCGGAATTGCCGTTCTTCGTAAACTCCGCCATAACAATAGTCTATCCACTGTACCAGATCAAACAGGATGGATAAAGACAGAATGGCATCATCTGTTGTGACTTCTACCGCACCGGTATGCGCAGAGGAATTTCCGTTTCTCACAACATGCTGAAGCCTGCGCCAGAGCCGATAGTCAAGAAGGGACGGGAAGCCATGATCATGCAAAAGATCCTGAAGCGTCTCACGTTCACCTGGTCTTGTGAGTGAAGCATCTGCAGCATAAATCCATTTTACGCAAAGTTCCAGAGCCCTCCGAGATGCGAGCGCACTAATTGCAGGAGAAATGTAAAGAACATCCTCTGCTTCCATACAGGGTGTTGCAAAGAGCGCAAATTCTTTTTTCTTTTTCAGATAGCTGAAATTTGTTTCCAAATGACTGCTCCTACGTTATAATCTGTCCACGCGTGCCAATGAGCATTCCCTTTCATATTGCATTGCGATCACCTCTTTGCGCGGATCTCCATTTTGCATTATTAAAAAGCATGCATATCGGGAGAGTTCATAATCCATCTTAGATGTTACGCCAGCTTCATGGAAATGCTTGATATCTCCAAACAATTGAGGATTCCTACCTTTCAGTTCTGACGCATTAATCTCCTTTTATCTCTCCAGGTCACCTCGACAACTTTTGATTTGTCGACTTGTTTAACAAACCTTTCAAATTCTTCCTGGGCTTCCTTAGAAGGGTTAATAACTTTAAGCTCACTTAAAATCTTCAAATTAATATTCTTTTGAGCAGACTCCGGTGCCTGAGCTTCAAGTATTGCTTGAAAGAAACTAAACCAATAGTGAATAAATATATTACTGGTCCTGTCATTTGCCATAAAGCCCACTACACTATCAGGAAAGCATGCATCAAAAGTAAGAATGGCTGTCTTAGCAATATTCGCTGCTATTGTAATGCAAAGAGTTCCCTTGTCCCACATCTTGCTCTGTTTTAATCCTAACTCAGAATATGTAGACGCATAATCTGTAATATAGAGTTCAGCAGCAGCAACATCTCCAGTTTGGATTAGTGGATAGTCTCCTCCAAGAAGCTTAGGATCATTTCTGGGCCTATGTTTTGATACTCCTCTACCAAATTCTCCAAGTTCAGGAAGTGTGGCTTCCGGTAAACCTTTAGAGTTATTCACTGGATCACCAAAGAGCTCGACAAATCGGGCTTTGATTAGTTCGTCCAGTTTTTCTAATTCTTGCTGCCTGATATCTATTACGGAACTGAGTTTATCCAAGACCTCTACTATTTCATGCTGTTTTACAATGTCATGAATACTTACCCTAACCCCTGACAACGTAGCTTTGTTAAGCGTTTTTCCCATAACAGCTTTGTTTGTTCCTTCTTCCCAGTTTTTTCCAGAAAACATGTAATAGATATAATCCGGAAGGAGCTCCACAACATGCTTATCTCTGAATGACATAATCGCTTCATTCGAGTACATTGGTTCAGGAGTTATCGCTGTCTTACCTATAGATAACTTAAAACTCATTATTACTGTATTGGCTGGAATTAAGCTGATTCCGCTCTCATTCACAGCTTTATCTGACAGGTATTCCTTAGTTTCTTCAATATACTTACCACATTTTGATAAATCTGCTATTGATATCCATTTATTATCTTCAGAATCCCAATACTCCGGATTATTTCTTGAGGGAGTTTTCCCCATCTGCAGATCAAAGATTTCATCTAATCTATATTTCATCTATCATCCCTCCGAGCTTCCTCGTCGTGCTCATTCGCATTCCGCTTCGCTCCATGCTCATGCGTCCTGTCGGACTATGCATCCAATCCGTCAATCGTCTGCCCGTGAGCAAGCTCCCGGCAGCCGTTGCCGCCTTGTCTGCGCACTCCTCGTCACCTCGACAAATCTTTCTTGACAATTCCACCATATCATAGTACGATAGCATTTAAAGAGAGGTGGTTTCTTACCGTGCGGTCTTATGATTCAAACGGCTTACTATCCTCTTTTTTTATGTTTACAATATCATGCAAATATACTCCGCTATCGTTTATTCTCGCCAACAGCGTTCCTTTATAACAATTCATAGAACATTTACCATCAAAAACTACCGGCAACGAGAAAAAGACATCATATCTATACCATCCAAGTTTTGCATCCATTTCATGCTTGGACTCTTTGTTATCTACAAACCTTCGATTTGAGGCATTTATAATCAACTCTGGTATAATCTGTGCAGCATTAGCCTTTGCCTTTAACAACGCTCCTTTAAGTTTTTTCGTGTAAGTCGATCCACAGAATTCACTTGCAAACTTTGATCCGATCTTGATAACATCATTTGTATCCTTCACTGTGTATTCATCGTCTAAAGTATCTTTCAGATATTTCTCAACTGCACTCATATCTGGTTTTTTCCCGGGGAACAATATTTTTTCTATCGCTACCACTTTCAACTCGTATTCTCCTCGACAAATCTCAATTTGAATCAAGATAAGTATTTTTGATGAGATGTTTTCACATTGCTTTGATTTACTATTGCATACTGCATGGTCGTATCGATCTGGGAGTGCCCTAGAAGCCGCTGTACTTGCTCTATTGGCATCCCTTTGTCAATAGCTCTTGTAGCAGCTGATCTACGAAATTTATGTGGAAAAATCCGCTGCAAATCTAGTTTTCTCCCCATCTGTCTTATTCGTATCTCTACTCCACTTATTTTCAGCCTATCATGTGGAGCATCAAGAGTTACAAACAAAGCCGGATTGTCATCCTCTCTGTGTTCAAGATATTCCTGTACATGTATTTTCGCTTTCGCATCAAAATACACTCTTCTTTCCTTGCCTCCCTTGCCCAATACAACGCATTCCCTAGCCTCGAAATCCAGGTCTGTAATATTTAAGTTGACCAACTCTCCCACACGTATTCCGGTAGAATAAAGTAGATCAATCATTGCCAAATCCCTTTGGCATGCACAGTTGTCACGAAGTTTTTCAATATCCTCATCAGAAATAACCTCTTTCACCTGCTGGTTTGTCTTGATTTTATGTATGCGCTTCATTGGACTTTTTAATATATAATTTTCCTCTTCAAGCCAAGAAAAGAAGCTGGAAATATTACGTCTTACATTATCGACAGTAACCTTACTGCAACTATTGATTTGTTGGTAATCAGACAAATATTTCCGAATTCTCTCTGTCGTAACCTTTCTTACCGGTTCCACAATTTCCAATAACAGCTTTTCAATCGTTGCTCCATAGTATTGTATGGTCCTTTCTGAACATCCCTCTATTTTCTTGGCATCCAAGAACATCTTAAGATATTCTTCATTAGTGATGTCTTTTTTCTCAAGGGTCCCTTCGGAAAAAGCTTCGAGCATAACCTCTTGTAACTTTTTCATTTGCAATACTGATAAGTACTCTGCCATTTCATTAAGAACAGTAACTATTTTCTCTTCCATACTGGTACTTTCCTCCATTGTACCAGCGTCCTCCAACCATCATTTTTCATTCTTTCATTTTATCTTCAAGTTCTAGGAATCTATCAAAGTCACTTTGAAACAGTCTATCCTGGACTATTCTATATTTTTCATATTCTGTTTCAGCATGCAGCTTAGCTTCTTCTGCGCTGATTTTTCCAGGACCGGTCAATATTTCATTTCCGTTAAATTCCAAGAAACCATCTAGTCTCTTTGCCCAATCCTCCATACTCATAGGAATATGTCTTTGAGCCTGTAGTTCAGCATAATCCAAATATAGTGTGACAATTCGTTCCAGATAGTTCATCTCTTCTTCAGATAAATAGTTTTTGGCAATTGTCACATCTGCCTTTAGAATTTTCCCATCAGGAGCATTTTCCCAAGTATTCAAGCCCATATGGTCCTTATTGGCGTCAGCTCGTTCAACTATCAGCTCTGCAGCAGTATGTCGATGCACAGCATAATGCATTTTGTTTTGTACAGTCTTAAAAAACTTCTGTGTTGTTTTTGCATCTTTGTCATAGTCAAACGCGGTGGCGTATATATCAGTGACTTTCTGATAGAACCTCCTTTCTGAAAGTCTGATCTCACGAATCTGCTGCAGTTGTCTTTCAAAATAATCTTCCGTGAACTTATGACCTTTCTTAAGGCGTTCTGGATCCATGGTCCAACCTTGGATGGTATAGTCCTTGACTATTTGTCCCGCCCACTTACGAAATCTTACAGCTCGGTCATTATCTACCTTAAATCCAACTGCAATAATCATTTGAAGATTATAATGCAAGATATTTCGCTCAACATCCCTGTTACCTTCTTTTTGAACTATTCGGAAATACCGAATAGTTGAATCCTCAGATAACTCGTCATCTTTATATATTTTCTCTATATGATCATTAATCGTATTCACTTTAACTTCATACAATGAAGCCATCATCTTTTGTGTAAGCCATATATTTTCATCCACATATCGCATCTCAAAACTCTCAGGGGAGTCTCCTGTTGAAGCTATATATGTAAGATACTCTGCGGCAGATGATGATATCTGTAGTTCTTTCTTTTTTGCCATTTATCCAAAATACTCCTGCATTAAACTGTCAAATAGCTTCTGGGACTCATCTAGTGACTTCTGTACTGCAACTTTTGATTTGTCGACTTGTTTGCAAAACATTATATAATCCTTTTGTAGCTCCATCGTTGGTATTATCTGTTTATAAGCTTTCATAATTGCCGTGTTTAAGTTGGGCTGTGTTCCTGCCGGTGCTATAGCTCTAAAATGTTCCGTCATTTGATTTAACGCTTGCAATAGAAAGACTTTATCAAGTCTTTCATCTATGTCTTCCATTGCAAGCCAACCATCGTGTATGCAGCCATCAAATGTAATAATTCTTGCAAAGCCCAGTGATACTCCGCAATTAGCAAATATAAGGCTTCCAGCCTTGACCAAACGGCTCTTCTTTACGCCCTCTTGAATAATATGTTCCTTTGTTGAATTTAAATATATGCTCTCGCCATCAGTAGCATCTCCTATTTTAATCCAGGGAACATCTCCTCCCAGGAAATTCTCGATTGGTCTTGGCGATCCTCCTCGTACTATGGTGCACAATTCACCTAATGGTTGACAATCCCAGTTTCTATCATTGACATTGATGTCCCCAAACATCTCGACAAATCGGGCTTTGATAAGATCGTCTAAATATTCGAGTTGCTGTTGTCTTAGCGCTATTAACCCAGAGATTTTATCTAGCAACAGGCATATGCTCTCTTGCTTACCCCTTTCTTCAATATTGAGTTCTGTTTTTCTAATCACACTCAAGTGTAGGTTAGGGACACCAATTCCTTTTAATCCAGCATTAAACTGTCGCTTAGCAACTGGACTATTAATTGCATACAACAGATATTTTGGGTATATATCAGGTTTTGGTCTCAATACAGCAAGGCTAACATAAACATCAAACACCTCATCTCTATCTACAATAGCTGCAACACCAGTTGTTCCATTTTTTGCCAACAGAATATCGTTTTTCTGAGGTTTTAATCTCTTATATAACTGTTCATGCAAAGCCATCGGAATATGCTTAACATTATCCCAATCTATTCTCCGCTCTGTAACATCTTTCGATGACAAAAAGATTACTCCATTTTCATCACAATATTCTGGTGTCTGATGCGTTCCATCAGTAATAAACTCACATATATCTTCTAATTTGTACTTAGCCATCTATCATCCCTACAAATCTCAATTTACATCCCAAGCAGTTTCTTCAATTCCTGGGTTTCAGCATCTATCTGTGCATTCAGTATTTCGATCTCTTTTATGATCTCGCTTGTTGGAGGATATTCAACCGGAACATACTCAACTTTTTTGTACTTGTTGATGGAGAGATCATAGCCGTTTTCTTCGATTTCTTTTTTGGGAACCAAGAAGCTCTTGTCTGTGCGTTGTCGCTGCGCTTCCCTCTCTTTGCTATGAAAGCGAGCGATGATATCCGGGATATCGTTCTCGTTTGTGGGAGTCCGTTTGTCATCCAAGGAAAAACCATCGGCTTGCATATCGTAAAACCACACCTGATCGGTGCCGCCGGCATTGGTTTTGGTAAAGATCAATATCGCGGTAGAGACTCCGGCATACGGTTTGAAGACGCCGGACGGCATGGAAATCACACCCTCCAGATATTGGTTTTCAACGAGCTCTTTTCTGAGAGCCTGATGTGCCTTGGAAGATCCGAAGAGTACACCATCCGGAACAATGCATGCGCATCGACCGCCGATTCGAAGAAGGCGGAGCAGCAACGCGACGAAAAGCAACTCTGTTTTCTTTGTGTTTGTGATTGCAGAAAGGGACGGGCTTACGTTTTCTTCGTTAATTGTGCCTTTGAAGGGTGGATTGGCGAGACACATATCATAAAGGTCATGCGCTTCGTAGTCTTTCGAAACGCTGTCCTGTTTTTGTAGCTGTGGATTTCTGACAGAGTGCAGCATCAGATTCATACAGGACAAGCGGCACATCGTGTCGCTGACATCGAAGCCGGTAAACATGGTGGAATCATAGGCGTCCCATTGTTCTCTGGACATGGTTTGTTCATGATGCGCCCTGATATATTCCGCTGCTGATATGAGAAACCCGGCTGTTCCACATGCAGGATCACAGATTTTCATATCAGGAGTCGGATCCATCAATGCAACCATCATATCGCGGATATGCTTCGGTGTTCGAAATGCACCAAGGCGACCTGCGGCACTGAGTTTTCCGAGCATGTGCTCATAGAGATCGCCTTGCATATCCAGCCCCTTGATATCGTTTTCATATAGCTCATCCAGTCCCTGTACGACTTTTTTCAGCGCAATCGGCTCGTTGATTTTGAAAGTGGCATCTTTCAGATATTTGGAAAATGCGGACTCTGCGTCATCATTCAATCGCTTCATAAAGGGGAAGACATTATCTGTAAAATGACGAAGCAATTCGCCGGCTTCCATTCCTTTAAAGTTTCTCCATCGAAGCAGCTGCCCTTTATCATCAGATTCAAAGATATGCGTCCGGGAATCTCCAAGAAGCTCGGCACTTTCGATTTCTGCCTCCGCTTCATCCAATTGCCTTGCGAACATCAGATACGTGATCTGCTCAATGACGCTGTCCGGCTGTGCAACGCCTCCGGCGATGACATCCAGCCAGATCTGTTCGATTTTGTTTTTTGCACTTGATGGAAGCATACTCCCTCCCGTTTTTTCAGTATTCGATGGTGTTCATATCAATGGTAATCCGACTGTTCGAACCATCGATACGATTATAGCATATTAGTCATAACACTTGAAAAAAGATAATCAAATCGTAGGTCACATGAGTACCTTACGTGCCACGAATTTGCACACCGGCACCCCAAGCGCGCTCCGATCAGCCCTCCAAGAATCGAAACGGAGAACATGACCACGCCCGTTTTCCCGCTGCAGATTCATGTTTCGAGACGTATGTTTCCGGAATGGCTTTCCAGGAGGTTTAGAAAGATGGCAGCCAGATCCGGGTCAAACTGGGTGCCGGAGCAGCGGCGGATCTCGGAGCGAACCTCTTCATCACTAAGACTTTTCCGGTAGACCCGGTCGGAGGTCATGGCATCATAGCTGTCTGCCAGGCAGATCATGCGGGCAATGAGCGGGATTTCTGTCCCGGCAAGCCCGCTTGGATAGCCCTTTCCGTCAAAACGTTCGTGATGGTAGAGAATCCCGTCTCTTAGATCCCTGATCTCCTCATCGAATCCGGACATCAGCTTCGCGCCGATTTCCACATGCTTTTTCATCAGTGCAAACTCGTCTTCATCAAGTTTTCCGGGCTTATTCAGCACTCTGTCCGGAACGCCGATCTTACCGATGTCATGCATGGTTCCGATATAGCGGATGCGCTCGATATCCTCATCGGAAAAATGGTACTCCGATGCCATTGCCCTCCCAAGCAAAGCCGCATACCGTCCCACCCGGTCAGAATGACCACCGGTATACTCATCCTTTGCATCAATGGTTCCGGCAATGGTTTCAATGGTGTTAATCATGTTCCTGCGCTGTGACTTCTCGCGCCGGATCGCGGCTTCCCGCTGGTCGATGAGGGTTTGAGACAGGGTTGCTGCCATGAGGATCACGAGCCCGAGGCAGATAAAGATCCCCAGGATATGCACCTCTGAGACGTAAAAGAGAACGAGTTCAATGACCCCGGAGATCATGAAGGCCATCATGCCAAGCGCTGTCGCCTTATATTCCCGGATCCTTTTATGACGGATATCGGTAATGATGTTCACAACGGCCAGGGTCAGGGAAGCAGCCATGACGGCGTGGGAAACGGGAAGTGTCCGGTAAAGTCCCGCGACCCCTGTAAGCTCCAGAACAAGGTTCAGTCCCACAACAGAAAGAGAGACGATTTCGGCGATCAGATAGCGTTTATGGTAGGTTTCGTGCTGCACCGCGTCAAAATACATGCAGGCAAACACACCGATCGTTTCCACGGTAAAATATGCAAAATACCGGGAAAGGGACGGCTGTGTGAAGATGAGCTGACGGATCGAGGATTCAGAGAAGATCCACAGGGCAAGATCAATCATCAGCAGGCTCAGATAAAAGGGGGAGTTTCCACTCAATCCCATTCGTCGCGGCAGGATAGAGAATACGAGAAGAATCATCCCCAGGATCAGTACGAGGAAAGCCGCTGTATTGATCGGAAGATTACGAAGCAGGACGCTAAACCAGGCATTGTTTCCGGGAGACAGCACCACCTCGTTGATGACAAATTTGGTCTTAAAGCGGATCCCGATGGTGATATCCTTTCCGGCATCCTCATTCGTGAGGGATGTGACCACATAGGCGCTGGGGATATAATAGCCTATTCCCGGATTCGAATCGGAGGAATATGCCTCCCTAAGCTCATCGTCCACATAGACATACATATCCTGCATGGACGCACGGATCATCAGACTGTTATTGCCTGAAAGATCCCCGGGAAGGGTATTGCTGATGGTGACATACTCGTCCTTTTGCGCATCGATCTCAAAGGGCAGGGAAATCTCTTCCGTGGAGCCGTCTTTCGTCAATTGCCAGCCTTCGGAAAACGAAGTGCTTTCAAAAGAGCCTATGGGCGCTTCATGGGTGGAATCTGTGGCAAAAAAAGCATACGACGAAATGCCAAATGACAGGATCAGCAGCGAAATTGCGATCCACCGAATCAGTTTTTCCTTCATGAGATCTACCCCCGGTAAGTGGAACCATCATTTTCCTCATTATACTATACTATGAGAATAAAGGATTACAACGTTGAGTCAAAAAGACTGCTGCCGGAAGAATACATCGATAAAATGCAACGGTTCCTCTCCGTTCCGGCCTGCGCAGCACATCGCCCACCGGACGATCTGCGCCCTCCGGTATTGTAAGGAACTGTAGTATTATTCTGTAACAGTCCCTAAATAGCACTAAAAAATCTGCTCCAGTCCGAAAGCAGATTACACGTACAAATGAAGACCCTATATATGCCGAAAGAGAGCATCACCTCAGGATGGCTTCAATAGGAATACGATAATCCAATTCGGCATACACAAACAGACCTTTTCAGGCCATACCATTCCCGTTCGCGTTCACCAAATCAGATTATCTATTCTTCATCTCCTCACCTACACACTGTGCGTGTGCCCTCTACTCTTTGATAATATACGCATCCACGATCTCACCGACATACATGGTATGGGCATCCCTGTTCGCCATCGGGTAGGTGCCGTCCACATCCTGCGGATAGGATTTCTCGCGGATATCCTCCGGGATCCTGCTAAGATCCTGATCCTGGGAATAAAGAACCCTGCATTCAATCGTCAGCGCATACTGCCTGATCCCCGGGGTGTTGATCACTTCGGCGTCCTCAAGCTCCAGTCCGGCTTCCTTCACCTTATCGATGTTGTATCCCGACTGCCAGCCGCAGATCTTGTTAATCGCAGCATCCGGCTTATCAAGCGGCACGCTGATCGTAAACTCTCCGGTCTTATCAAGCTGAGGCTTGGTATACCTTCCCTGCCGGACATATACATGAAAGGTCGGCTTATTCCATAATGTTCCGATATGGCCCCACCCTATCACCATCGTATTGAACTTGTCTCCGTTGGTATTCAGCAGGATCCCGCCACTGGTCAATGCCTTTGTGATCAGGTTCGCATAATCCGTAATGTTGATTTTTTCCTTCATAAATCGAATTTCCTCCTTTATCAGTTCAGCAATCACATCCATGAGTCCCTGTTCGTATTCTTTACTTGAAATGTGGCTCTCTTTGCATTCACCTCAACGATTGCCACCTGCACGGTTTATACTCTGTCATACTGCCATTATCCTGCATAGCGCATAAAGAGGAAGAAAAGCTTCTTATAAATACTGCGATACATCGCCGGTACCTCTCCGAATGACTGCGTCCGGATTATACACAAAAACGGACGAACATTCAAGTTGTATATACACCATTTGGGACGAACATTACACAATACTCCGGGAAAGACCCTTCAACTTCTCGTATACATCCGCATGCGGGGACTTTTGAATAGAGACTGTTCCATCGTCTGCAACAATCAGATCATCCCGGATCACTTCCTCTCCTTCCTCATTGCGGATCTCTTCGCTTCGTACTCTTCTTTTCCACTATTCTTCTGTAACGGTATTTTTGTCCTTTTCTTTGGATGCGTAATAATCGTCAAAAAGTTTATTTGCTGCATCCATTGTGTCACGGCTGATGCTTGGAAGCTCTTTTCCCCAGGCTTTCGTTGCCTGCTTGAACCCCTTTTCCATTGCAGACTGCATTTTCTTCATTTTTTCGACATCATCACCGGCCAATGCAGACGCGAAATCAAAGAGCCTCTGCGAGGTCTTTTTTACACCCCAGTATCCGTCCTCGGAAATATCCTTCTGTGCCTGGGCCTTTGTTGCGGCATCAACCTTGTATTCGCCGCTGGCCAGGAATTTCCACATATTGGCATTCCCGTAGGCCGTGGCCTGCTTACCCATCATCTTCGACACCATGCTGGTAAGCTGGCTCTGTTGCTTCTCCTGATCTGCTTTCAGCTGTGGTGTCAGAGCAGCACGGTCAGATTTACTCATCTTGTTTACGGAGTACGCTGCCGTTTCTGTTTTCCCGGCACTCTTCTCATAAACTGCCGCAACGTCGGAAACAGTTTTTTTGCCGGAAGCGGCTTCCTGCTTTGTCGACTTTTCCGCACTCTTCTGATTCTGGTAAGTTGTTTGTATGGCCGTGGTGCTTTGCGGTGGTGAATACCCTACACTTGTGATTCCCATAATGATTCCTCCCTGAATTAGACGAGATCCTTTCGGTTCTCATTGTTTTGGCTGAAATCCCTTTCAGCCGGGCTATATAGATAAACTGTCATCTACAGTATCGAACCCGGGGAAGAAAAATGCAATAGATATGTCACGAATGGTCGTTAAAATGGTATGAATGGTATCCGATTTCACAAGAATCCATTTCATCTTCCTGTTGTCAAGGCTGCATATTTATCAGGCTGCCGGAATTTATCCCCCATAATGTCCTCTCTTCTGTGAGCCCGAAGACTCTCCAGATCCAACTCGGCAACATATACACCACATGCTCCCGGCGCCTCGAACACACACATGTCCCTGACCTCATCTTCGTTCCATGGTACCCCATCAAACAAAGTGGATCTTCCGTTGCAATCCGGATGTCCCTCGGGATAATTGCAGGTTGCCACCGCAACCATATTCTCATAAGCCCTTGCTCTCAGCGCAGCCAATCTGTTGATCTCCATCGGGCATGCATTCGGAGCCAAGATCAGCTCCGCGCCTTTCAGCATCAAGATCCTGGCACTCTCTGGAAATTCTCTGTCAAAGCAGATCATAGTTCCGATCCTTACCGAGCCTCTTCCGAAGTCCAGATCAGCGCAATAAAAATCCTCGCCGCCATCCAAAACCTTTTCGAGGTCAAAAGCACAGGTGTGTACCTTCGAATAATGAAGGACTTCCCTTCCGAGCCTGTCAAAGAAAATGACGGAATTTAGCGGCTTTGGATGATGCTCCTCAAGAAAAGTAATACCAATCGCCATCTGCAGCTCTGCCGACAGATCGGAAAACGCTTTTATAAAGTCACTGTCCGTTCTGACAGAAAGAGCGATTAACTCGTTCTCGTCCTGCGGGAGATAGTATCCGTCACTCCACATTTCGGGAAAGAGCGCTAAATCTGCGCCCTTTTCTTTCGCTTCCCTGCAGGCTTTTATTCCTATATCAATATTCTCTGTGAGGGTATTCCCTGGAAGGATTTGTAAAAAAGCAATTTTCATATTCATAGCCAAAACCAACACATGATTTGCTGATCTTCAGTACGTGAGTTATCTGCCCGCTGAGGGAACCGGTCAAATAATCTTTCTTTCCAGCGGTTAAGTTGTCTGGAAAAACCATAAATATATCCTATCATATACATCAACAGCTCTCAAAGCAAATCCCAGTAGAGGGCCGCATGCTTATGTTCAGATATTCATCCCAGATTCTCAGTGCAAGGGAACTGATAACCTCTGAAAAGCATGAGAGGTTTTTTTCATCCAATCCTCTTGGATAATGAAACAGCAGATTTTTCAACCGAATTCCGGGGGCATAAAGAAATCTGTGTCGAGATATGGTATGATGATGTTATTGAAAAAACGACAAATCGAAACCTACGGAGGAAACAATGGTAGAACTCAGAGAGATAGCAGAGGGAAACTTTTTAGACGCTTTCAATCTCAGTCTGGCATCGGGACAGGAGATATTTGTATCTCATCCGATACGGAGCCTTGCGCAGGCGTATGTATACAGAGAACAGTGTCAACCGTTTGGAATATATGCTGCCGGAAAAATGGTCGGATATGTCATGGTCATTTATGATTACGACATCCCGGAATATGATATCTGGCACATGATGATCGACAGGGCAGAACAAGGTCACGGGTATGGAGGAGAGGCTTTAGACAGGGTGATCGACTACATCCGGACGAAACCATTCGGTACATCAGACCGGGTTGCCCTGACCTGTAACAAAAGCAATCTGACCGCAAAAAAACTGTATGAGAAAAAGGGCTTTACAGCTACAGGGGTCGAAGATGAAGACGAGATCGAACTTGTTTTGATGATAGGGTCAGATCTGTCAAGATAGTGCAAAGGTAGCCCTGTCCCGTTCCTGAGCTTTCTGGCAAAGGTACTTTTCCCTGCGCCGGGACTGCCTATCACAATAACACGTTTCATATGCTCTCCTGACATCCACTTCTTCATCCTCCTGCAGATCCTCCATCGTCCCAAAATACTTCTCACAGATATCCGCCGCATTTCAGATTCCGATTCTATGTCCGGGACTGATTCTCCCCTACCCTGTTTCAATCCCATTATCGTCGCACTCGCGTAAAAAAGGGGATCCGTTTGACACGAATGGTCAGGATTTCGACATGTTTTCCCTGATAAAAAAGAAACCGCAAAGCCCACAATATCAAGGCTTCACGGATTCTCATAGCCATGCAGGAGATGGGACTTGAACGCTCCCACGGGGAATCACGAAAACACTGTAAAGGAAGTAGATTAAGAGAATCGACATATACTCCGTTTCGCCGCGATAAGATCCGTTCACATAAAGGATGTGTTCTCTATCACCGAACGGTTCCCCGGTTGCCGTATTGATCCGTTCCACGGGATATAGCGGCAATCCCTTTCCATAGATATCGTTTTCTGTGATAAATATCACGTACGTGTCCGGCAGCTCTTCAAATTCCTGGTTTGCATCCAGATTTGCAATGTCGAGAACACTGGAATGGTACCTGGCTCGATGAGCTCCCGCGCCCTTGTCAGCCCTCTGAATCTCAAGATCATAGGCCTTGTGCTGATCATCATAGCCATATGCGTCCAGACAGATCGATCTTGCTCCGACAAGGCGCTTCATATCCGCCTGTGTTTCGATGCTGGTCAATGTCAGATCCGGCTTCTCTGTTATGATCCGAAGTACCAGCTGTGCAAGCTTGATGTTGTCACGGAACAGACAGCGCATAAAGTCATCGTCGATAGGCCGGAACCCACGCAGTCTCTGAAGATCCTCCTGTCGTTCCCGTTCTTATCTTTCTTTTTCAGATTCCACGCAGATTGTTATCCTTTCATCTTTCTTTCATCATGATACTATGGAAACAGGCGATTACAACATGGTTTTGAACGAATGGTCATAGTATGAAAACGACCGGCACAGGATACTCTTAATACTGAAGCCCGCCTGACGTACAAAACAGTCAGGAAGAACATACTCATGAGATGCAACCGATCAGAGTGAATTCTTATTTGGCGTATTGGGAATTTACTCTTGCAAAAAACACATGTCATTCCATAAGCGAGAACGTATTTTCAGTGATCGTCCGAGAAGTTCTACGGCATCGTTACTTCGTCAGCTGAAAAATTTCTATACGGTTCCGTTTGCTCCTCAATATAAACAATTCCGGTTACTGCTCCGGCGAACCCGTATTCAGCTAATCGCTCATCCATATAGGCCGCATACTGTGTCAAATCACCGTCAAAGCTGTCAGATAAGAGTTCGTCCTGATCGAGCAGATCGGCCTGCTCCTCAGTGATGATCACACAGATCGTGGGGCTGCCGTCTTTCATGATAAAGTCGATCTCCTTTATTATCTTTTCCGGCTCTGCTTTTACCTTAAGCTCCTCATCCAGCATCGCGATCGTTACTTCATCCAAAGCGTCAGTATTCATTTTGGCGCTTTCTACGGCTGCGGCTTCCTCTTTTTCTCCCATGTCAGCGCCATCTGCTGCAGCTTCTTCCGAATACCGCGCGCCGGCGTTTGTTTCAGCGCCGCCATCCATATCATTCGTTCCATCTTCCCCGGGAGCTGCTTCGCCTTCCACCATTTCCATTTCCACTTCCGGCATTTCTTCCATTGCTTCTTCCGCTTCTTCGTATTCCGGTGCTTCCGCTGTCATCATCACAGTATCTTCCGTGCTTTCGGCATAGCGGGTATGCATACTGTATGCAGTAATCCCGATCACGATTGCCGCACACGCCGCCGCAGCTCCCGTCGTCAGATATACCCTTCGATAGCTCTTTTTATGGGGAGGATTCTCCGCTGACTCGATCAGCTTCGGATCCACATATTCCATGGATTCCAGAAGGTCCTGTCCTGTCATGCTTCGTAGCCCTCCTTCCCGAGATATTCCTGAAGACTCTTTCTGGAACGGAACAGTATGGATTTCACCTTACTCTCACCGAAACCAAAGCGGTTCGTGATGTCCTCAATGCTGTCCATATACCAGTAGCGCCTCAAAAAGATGTTGCGATGCTCTTCCTTCTGGGTGTTCAGCCATTTAGTGATAGTTTCTCCGAGGAGCTTCGCTTCCACCTCTCCCGCCGTGTCATCCGTGCCCGGAATACACTCCTCCAGTTCTTTTGTAAACTCGCTCAAATCCGCTTTTCGTTTCAACCGGTTACGCTCCTTGCAGACATCCAAAGAGAGATGCCTTGTAATCCTGGCAAGGAATACGAAGAAATAGTCTCTGGGCTCATTCGGTGGAATTGACTCCCAGGTCTTCATATAGGTATCGTTTTCGCATTCCTCGGCAGAAAAAGCATCTCTCGTGATGCCCTCTGCGATCCTCCGGAGTCGTGATCCGTATTTCCCTGCTGTATGCTGTATGGCAGCCTGATCACGGTCCAGATATAAGTCAATGATTTCCGTGTCCGTCAATGCTTTTCCTCTTCCAGCCTTATTTCAATTTGTAAACGACCGTAACCTCAGCCTTTACAGTCACTTCTCCCGGCATGACATCTGCGCCGGTTCCCGTATCCATGGCTTCTTCCTTTGCCGACCAGGAAGCCATCCCGTTATCATACACATACCGGAGAGAAGTGTCCTGGTAGCCTTCGGATATGCTGATCATGCCATCCAGTTCTTTCCCTGAAGCTACCGAAAGAGACATTGCTTTCTTCTCTGCCGCAGCAACGGCTTTCCCTAAAGCGGTCTCGTAAGCCTCGTCATACCCGGAATAAAAATACTGTACGTTCCGAACTTCTGTAATACCGGATCTCCCGCAGGCAGAAAGCAGTTCTCCGACGTTTCCGATCGGAATATCCGATACCGTCAACGTTGTGCTCACATAATAGGAAACGATCTCCTCTCCGAAATCATCATATCTGGGATATACGCTGTAATCCGATGTCTGAATGGATGATTCCCCGATCCCTGCATCCGAGAGTGTTTTCAAAACCGTGTCCGTATCTGCCGCGTTCCTGCTCTGCGATTCCTCCACGGTAGCTTCATTTGTTTCGATTGCCAGGATTACTTCCGCCATGTCCGGCTCACATTTCATCTCGCCGGTTCCGTATACAGTGATCGTGCTGTCTGAAAGTGTGCTGATGGTAGGTCCTTCCGGCGCAGCCAACGGCACCTGCCCGATTTCCGTAACCGTCTGTGTGTCGACAGTCGTTTCCGCTGTTTTTTCGTTCTGTGGCACACCTGCAGCTCCGCAGCCCGATACTGCTGTCATGATACAGGCTGCCACAAGAATCATAGCCATCCTATTTTTCATAATACCCTCCTTTGCAGTTCATGTCATCAATCATTGAAAAACGGATATTCCGTTCACTATAGATAGCGACAAGTCGCAAAGGCGGGTTGCACCTTCGTTCCTTTCGGGATCCGGTATGCCTCATTTCTATGGAGCTACCCTGAAATACTATTCTCTGCCTTGCTCATCTTTCCGCTGACAAGGTATCTATAATCTGTCCGTACCCGGTTTGTTCCGCAATCCCCTTCAACCCATCCAACACTTCCTGCAGAGAATACCCATTTCCCTCCAAAAACGACTCATCCAGCTTAGAAAGATGCTCATAAAATGCGATTAGCGCACCGGTCTGTTCCGGATCGTTATAATCTGCCTCATCAAGGATCTCGTTTTCTGCATCATTAATCTTTCCGGAATCTGCCATATCCGTATAATACTTCAGCGGTTTTCCGGAGACCAATGCTGCATTCTCAGAAGGCAGCTCCACATATTTGTATCTTTTCCCGAGTGCAAGAGAAATCAACATGCGAACGATCTCTTTAATCATTCGCATCAGATAGTCTTTTTCGTCTTCAAAATTCATTGCCAGTCTCCATTATCTACATATCAGATCCTGATCCGTTTAGTCGTTCTCTCGTAGGGGTCCTATTCCCAATACTCATAACCCAGGCAGCTTCCAACATCCTTTTTTTGTATGTTTTTCCTAATGTCCCATATGCCAGATAGGTTCGTCCATTATACTCGATTGTCCGATATGCATCTTCCGGTTTATCCTCACTCGCGAACCCTCCCATCTCAAACTCGATTGGGTCAGCCCCCTCAAATTGTTCAATAGCAATCATAAATCATCTTTCCATGGATTTCCATAGAAATGATGTGTATGATCAGAGTTTTAAAAGGGATTTTAATGAAACGGGTTGTTTGATAATGTACAAATGTCTTCCTCTTTTCGGAGTTTAAGCCAAGCCGGTTGCGTATACCGCCAGCAACCTTTCTGTGGATTCTGCATAAGCAGCTCCATCACATTCATCAAAACCGGTATCCCCGCATCCTCTTTCTCCTGCATTTCCTCGATCATATCCATCTGTTCTTCAAATCGTTTCCCCCGCCGGATCCAAAAATCGTCATCATCGTCTTTATGAACCTTCGGCATCATACTGTCCTGCCCGCCGGGAAAACCGGCCCGCTCCATTGTGATCTTCAGATCCGATTCCTCTTCTCCGAAACGCATCATGATAAATTTACCCCCGGCCAGGCTGCTCCATGGATCACGTTCGGAAAAAATCGTTTTCACCTGGTCAGTCACCCACTTTTCATATTTCGGATCCTCCATCATCCGCCGGATCCCCGCATCAGAGATTGAGATCTGCGTGGTATCAAGCTGGTTCGACGAATGATAGGGCAGGGATTGCAACTTACTGTATAATGTCTGCCGATATTCCGCCATCTGAACTTTTTCGTTTTTCATATTTACGGATTCGGATGCCTTTCTGACACAATCACCAAAAGAAACCTCTTCATTCTTCGGGGGATTATGTACTACCGGGATCTGTCGGAACATCCGGGTCATGGTGCTTATGGTTATTGCTTCATTACCCATACTGTTATCCTTTCCCTTCTATTTCACATCAGGAAACCACCACTAAATGACGAATCATACGCTGTTGCAACATCAACCATACTCGTTTTCATTGATGCCGCATGCATGTTATTCCCAAGAAGATTTCGTGCATTCAGCGTTTTCTGCCATGCCACGTTCTCATAATACCTTTTTTCATACACCTCATTTATCCGTTTACGCTGTTGATACTTGGCCTGGATATCAGCCTCCAGCCATTCCTCCTGGCGCTTTTTTCTCGCCTTTTTCCTTTCCTCCCAAAGGTTGTAATCCTTCGGCGGCTGCGCATCGGCCTGTGGAGCCCTCGTCACGATCCCTCCACCTCCTGCCTCCGTGTTGTACATCGCTCTTGCTCCCGCAGCAGTTCCCCCGTAAATCTTGCTGAAGCCTGTACCCTGATAATCAGCCGGAGAGGCTCCAAAATGCTGAACCGTAAAGCATCCCCTGTCACCCATAGCAAAAAACGGATTGCTTACAGAGCGGTCTTCTTTCAGGTATCCCAGAACCCAGGCTGCATAATCCGGGTCCTTCTTCATGTTTTCCCAGCCTTCTTCGGAAATCAGCACCGTTTCCTCATCATACGGTCTGGACGGATGCTGTGGTATGCTTCCGATCATTTTGGTCATAACGCTTCTGAACTCGGAGACGGACATGCTTTCCAGATCCTCCGCAGACAACCCCGCCATAGCAAGGACGGAATATCCACCTTCCACACGTTTTTGCTGAACCGCCTTATACTCAGGCTTTTTGGTGTAGTAATCCTCCATCACAGATCCCCTTTGGGATTTCGTTTCCTCCGCTTTTTCAGCTTTTGCGCTGATCGTATCTGCGAAGGATTGTACCTCTTCCTTCCTGCTGCTGGTCTGATAATAGCTATAGTTCTGATAGTTTCCGGATATATTCATTGTTCCTGTCATAATGGTCCTCCTTCATAAAAAACACCCGTGATCAATGTTCATTCCATTGAACACGGGTGCCATCCTTGCAAATATGTTTTTCTGTTATCCCCACCAGTCCATCTTGCTGGTGTAATCTGAATACAGTGTTCCATTTGACCCATACTGGCTGCTGACACTTCCTGCGCTTGCCGCCGCATGATCTGAGATATGCTCTCCCAAAAATGCGGCCTTCTCGTTAAATGCACTCCCGGAGCCCAGCGCCCGGATGAGAGTGTCTGCGCCCGCTGTCTTCAGTTTATCTTCATCAATTCGGAGCAACCCGTCTTTCTGAATTTCGATCCCCGCTTCGGAAAAGAAATTCCTGTTCTCGGAAGCTGCTTCCTTCAGCATCTTGATATAATACTGATCCAGAGTATCATTTGTCTTTCCCGCCGCATTCAGCGTTTCATTGAAGCTTTTTATGATGTCTTTCGCCAGATCCCGGAGCTTTTCAACATCCCGGTCCTGTTCTGCCTCAACAAACTGACGGACGCTTTTCGTGAGACCATCTGCTGATTTTTCAGTTTTCTCGTAGCCATCCTTCATAAGGCCGCTGACTGCTTTGGCAGCCTTCATATTTCCGGTTTTCTGAACAGTATTGAGTAGGGAATTTCCATCCTCGTTTTGCTTCATAACGTCCAGAAGGGAATGCCCCAGTCCCGGGAGTCCCGCCCTCTGTGCTGATTCATTCACCATTTTCGTTGTTACCCGCATACTTATTCCTCCTTTGAAAGCTACATCGGCACTGTTTTCGCAGATTTTATATGTTCTGCACGAATGGTCAGGATTATGACATGAATGGTCATTTCACCTGCAGCATCCCGGTAACCGTCACTTCTTCATCCTTCTGCATATACTCCATCGTACCAAGATACTTCTCACAGATATCCGCCGCATTTCGGATTCCGATTCCATGTCCGGGACTGATTCTTCCTTTCCTCACCGGAAGATGCGTCTCCGGATCAATGTCTATTTTCTCCGAGCAGGTGTTCCGGATCTTGAAAACGAGGAAATTTCCTTTACGTTTCACGCTGACAAAGACATGCGGATGCTCTGTCCTCTTATCTGATGCAGCCTGCAGAGTATTGTCGATCAGATTTGTGAGTAACACTCCCAGATCGTATAGAACGTGATCCGGGATATGATTGCCATCCACTCCTGCCGAGAAAGCGACCCCCAGCTTTTCCGCCTCCGACGATTTATCATTCAGGATCACATCCAAAAGAGCGCTACCCGTATAAAATCTTTGTTCAAACGGATTCACATCCTTTTCCATGGATTTCAGATAGTCATCCGCCTCCCTGTATGATCCCTTTTCCAAAAGACCGTGCAGATTAGTCAGGTGATTTTTCAGGTCGTGCCGGAACCCGGAAAGTCTTCTTTGACCCGCTTCCGTATCTTCCAGCCGTTTTTTCAACGCATCGGCCTGCAGCGACGAGAACATCAACTGTTCTTCTTTCTCCTTCATCACCCGGTTTTTCTGCCATGAAGCCACAAGGAACGCTTCACACACGAAGAGAAGAACTGCCGTAGCAAGAAAAATCCAGTTGGATACTTTGATCTGTTCTGAAAGCACGAATACTTCTTTCTCCATCGGGATCACGGATATCACGGCAAAGAAGTGGGCGAGAAGGAAAGCCATGATACCGGGCACAGACAGATAGAGCGCTTCATATACCGTCTGCGAAAATCGGATCCTCACGATCCGGCGCAGTATAAAAAGGAATAGCAAGGTAAGAACTACAAATGAAATGCAGATAACAAGCCAGAGAATAAACTGACTCCGCAGAAAGATCTCCAAGTCACCCTTATCTTGAAAGTCAAAGGATGCTGTGATCCGATCTGACAGAATAGACTGAATCCCAAAACCCATCAGATATGCGATACAAAAACAGCCCTGCCCGGTGATCGCTCCCATGATCATAGACGGGATCCAGCGGACGGCTCCCTGCTTCAGCTTCTTTACATCTGTAAACACAAAAAAACCAAGCGGCAGGGAAAGCCATCGAAAGCCCTGTAAAATGTATCCCAACAGTTCAGAATAGAAAGAAAAATCCTGTTCTCTCATACCCCGAATCCAATGAAATGCAAATACCGCTCTACAAATTCCTTGTACTTGTACCTTGAGATCAAAAGGCGGCTGCCAACCGACAGCTCCACCCCGTTTTTCCCATATCCCGTGATAAAACTCATGTTTACGATATACCCTCTGTGGATCCGATAGAAATCCTTCGGGAGCTGCGTTTCCAGTTCGTCCATACTTCCCGGGTAAACCACTTCTTCCCGATTCTGGTATAGCCTGGAAACATGAAGGATCTGTTCCCTTCCCGCGCTTTCCGCATAAAGGATCTGATGATAAGGGAGCAGGATCACCCGATCTCCGGTTTTTATCGTCAGACTGTTTTCCGTCGAAGGCTTTTTCCTGCTCTCGGCAAAGATCATCTCTGCTGTCTTCACCGTCTCTTTCAGCACCGGAAGCAGGATTTCCCGTCGTATGGGCTTCTCCAGAAAATAAAACGCATGAACCCCAAAGGCTTCCCGCATCCGTTCCGGAAATCCCGTAATAAATACAATCAGAGGAAGAGAGTAAAGTCTCCCTTCCCCTTCCTTTCTCTGGTTTATCACCCGGGCTGCATCCATCCCGTCCATCTCTGTTCCTGTATCAATATCAAGAAACAGGATCTGCGATTCCGCTGCACAGCCTAATGCTTCCTCCGCCTTCTGACACTCAAGGATCGACGCGTCCGGTATCTGCTCCAGAATGATATTCCGCAAATTCTCTCGTTGTACGGCCTCATCGTCACAGATGGTGATCGTCATTTCGTATAAACCTCCCAACTGACTGACACGCCCTGTTTCAATCCTATTATCATCGCACTCTCATAAAAAGGGAACCCGTTTGACACGAATGGTCAGAATTTCGACATGAATAGCATGATTGCTCCTATAAAAAAGTCAAACAGTTTTCAAGCTGTCTCCTCTGCCGGCAGGGTTTTGCCAATCTCATCCTCCATTTCGTCAATCTCCTGTCCTTTTCTGGCAAGATGAGTATCCTGTTCGATGGCGCGCAGGATCCGATCTCGATACCCATACCTATGTCTCCTTTTCTATAGTGAACGACATAAAAAGCTTGTCGTTCACTATAAAGCCTCAATCATCAGCCCTCGACTGACAGCTTCCCCGGAAGGGAAATCGAAACCGCATCCTTCACCCGATGGGCGGCATACAGAGGAAGATTGATCAGTTTTTCCTCTCTGCGATAATCCGACATGGAAATCCGAATCGGAACGGCCTCTGGATGATCCATGGAAAACTGGCGCAGGGATTTTGATCTCAGGTTTTCCTCTGCTTTGACCTCAATCGGAACCAGCATGTTTTCAATCTGTACCAGAAAGTCGAGTTCCAGCTTCGAAGCATCACTGTCAAAATAATATAAAGAGAATCCTGCAAATTGGAGCTGCTCCATCACATATTGCTCCGTAAAGGTTCCCTTATACTCCTGGAATACATTATTCGCCAAAAGGATTTCGGAAACGGGAGCATCGGTCATTGCTCCCATCAGGCCATGATCGAGAAGAAACAGCTTGAAAGCAGAAAAGTCCTCATAAAACTTCAGAGGGATCCCCGCTCTTCGAACTCTCGGTATCTTATAAATGATCCCCGCATCCAGAAGCCATTGGATCGCCAGCTCAAAGTCCTTTGCTCTTGCACCTTTCTGGATATCCCCGTAGCGGAATTTTTTGTTGCTTTTTGCAAGCTGCTGCGGAATCGAATTCCACACCTGATGGATCCGTCCCAGAATCGCGGAATCCGCGTGTTTCGAAATATCCAAAGCATAATCCGACAGGATCTGCTTTTGAATGTTTCTCAGTTCCTCCGGAGGACGCCCGTCTACAAAGCCCTGCACCACCTCCGGCATGCCTCCGGTAAAATAGTAATCTCTGAGAAGCTCCCGAAAAACAGAATTAAGGGAAGAAAGCTCCAACAAGCTTCCCTTGAAGAGGCGTTCTGCCGCGGCTTCTCCTTTTACGGCGGATACAAATTCCAGGAATGACATCGGATAGAGCTTCAGCTCATCCACCTTCCCCACGGGAAATGAAGCACCCTCATGGATAGCCAGTCCGAGAAGAGAGCCGGCCACAATCACATGATACTCAGGAGCATCCTCGCAAAAATATTTCAGTGCCGACAGAGCTTTCGGAACCTCCCCCACCTCGTCAATGAACAGAAGTGTTTTTTCCGGAGCAAAGTTTTTCCCGCTCAGGATCTCGATGTCCGATATGATCCGGTCAGCTCTCAGATCTTTTTCGAAGATCTCACGGATTCTCCGATCCTTGTCACAATTCAGAATAATACAGTCCTCGTATTCCGCTTTTGCAAATTCCGTTACCAGATAAGTCTTTCCCACCTGTCTGGCACCAAACAGCACAAGAGGCTTTCTGGAGGGATCTTTTTTCCATCTCAGCAGATTGTTAAACAGCGTTCGTTTCAAGACCGTCTCCCCCTTTGTATTGTTTCTACCTGTAAGTATACTTCTCAAAAACGGATAGGTCTACATTTTTCGGAATGATCTTTTTAAATTCGGAACATTTTTCAGAACGAATGTGCAAATTATGCACCTCGGTGTCTTTACTTTAAGAAATGTTCTGTAATTTGTGTTTACTTCACTACGGATTTTCTCCTTCTCCTTCCATGAAACCCGAGCTGGCGGTCGTAAAAAAGGATGTTCACTCATGTCATAACCTCTTGCAGTTCTTCTGCGCCGATCACCGCCGCGATGCTCTTCGCTACCGGCGGTTTTTCGGCGATCACTAATTGATAACTCATGTTTTCCTCCGAAATTCATTGGTAAAAAAATGGTCTTCTTCTGTTGTTTCAAAATCTTATTCAAGGATCTTCTTCATTCCAGATCGTTTTCTGCCCCAAACAATCTCCGCTTCCGCTCGATCATCTCATCGATCCTGCCGATATACTGATCCAGATCCTTCACCGTATCACACCGCTCGATCCGCCCGTCCGGGAACACCCGTTTCGATACTGTCCCGGCGCCGCAGGCAGCGATGTCCTCCACCTCCTCCATCATCAGGATATTGTAAATGCCGGCCTTGCCAGGAGCGGCGTAACCCACGTTCTCGAAGTTGCCGGCCATATTCTTCTGGCGGTAGAGATAGTAGGGGGTCCGTCCGATCTCGCGGCAGACCCTTTCCGCAATCTCCATCTGTTCCGCCGTGTTTTCCATCTGATACTGCCGGTAGCTCTCCATCTCGATCTTCAGTCGCGAAGCGCGTTTGACCGCAAGGGAGTGCACCGTGATATCATCGGGGGCAAGAGACCGGATCCGTTCCATCGTATGTGAAACATCCTCTGTTGTTTCTCCGGGGAGACCCAGAATGAGATCCATATTGATATTGGAAAAACCCATACGCCGCGCAAGGGCATAAGCCTCCTCTGTTTGCGCAACGGTGTGATTGCGTCCGATAAGATCCAAAGTCTTCTGGGAAAAGGTCTGGGGATTGACAGAGATCCGGTTCACCCCGCAGCTCCGTAAAACGGAAAGCTTTTCCTCCGTGATACTGTCCGGACGCCCGGCTTCCACAGTAAATTCCAGACAGGATGATAAATCAAATTCTGATTTTATTTTTTTAATAACCCCTTCCAATTCCGCCGGTTCCAAAGAAGTCGGCGTGCCTCCACCGAGATAGACCGTATGGAGCGACCGACCCCGGAAACACCTCGCTGTTTCGCTTAATTCCTGAAACAGCGCCTCCAGATAGGCTGCGATCCGATCACGATACATTTCGACAGGATATGACGCAAACGAACAATACAGGCAAGTGGTCGGACAAAAAGGTATCCCGACATAAAGGCTGTAACCCCCCGTATCATCGACCTCCCGTAAAATCCCGCGTTCCCGCTCCGCAATCTCTATGGAAAGCAATGCTTTTTTTTCGGAACAGAAGTAGGTTTTTTGCATATGACGCAGGATCTCGGTATGGGATCTGCCCTCAGTGAGCATCCCCATGGGAATCCGCACCGGGCGGATCCCTGTCAGAGACCCCCAGGGCAATTCCTTCCCAGTCTCTTTCACAAGCCTTTGATACAGCCCCTGTTTCAGCGCGTCCTTGGTCTGCTTCCGGTCAGAAAACCCCTGCGGAATGGACACTTCCATGACCCGGGTCACGGGGGAAACGCTCTCTCCTCCCTTTCTGGGCGGCATTTCCTTTCCCGGGGGTAAAACAATGACATCCTCCGCCGGATAAAACGCCTTCACCAGCGAGTGGATGTCATAGGTAAAATCATCTTGATCTGTTCTGACAAGGATCATGGTTCGTACCCTTTCAGAGAAACATATTGCCGGTTCTTTCGGCACCGATGGTGGTAACCTCCATATGCCCGGGATAAACCACCGTCTCATCCGGCAGAGCCAGAAGCTTTTCCCGGATACTCCCGATCAAAGTGCTCATGCTGCCGCCCGGGAAGTCCGTCCGCCCCACAGAGCCTGCAAAGAGCGTATCACCAGAGAACAGCACATGCTCCGAGGCCAGATAATAGCAAACGCCCCCTCTCGTATGTCCGGGGGTCAGCAGTACCTGAAAGGTATACCCCGCCAGCGTCAGAAGCTCTCCGTCTCTGACATAATCCGTCGCATGAAATGTCTGGGTGCTTCCCATCATCCCGCTGACATTCATCACGGGATCCTCCAGCGTCTCCCGCTCCAGCTCATGGGCGTAGACCTTGAGTCCGTACTCTGCGGAAAGGGCATCCACCGCCATCACATGGTCAAAATGCCCGTGGGTCAGAAGGATCGCCCGGGGTATGTATCCGTTTTCCCTGATGAGACGGTCGATCCGCTTTGCTTCATCTCCCGGATCAATGATCACCGTCTCTTTTGTCATGGTATTAACTGCCAGATAGCAATTGGTGCCGATCATTCCGACAGTCAGATGTTTCACTTCCAGCATAATTCCCTGCTTTCTCAGCCACTTGTCCGTTCGATATCGATCACGCTTTCCACCTGACGGATCCTTGTAATCAATGCCGCCAGCTGGTCTTTATTCTTCACGGTAAAGGAAACGGCGATGGTGGCCGTGCCCTGCTTGCTGATCGAGGAGTTGATTCCGTGAATACTGATTTCCTGCCCTGTAAAGACCTTACTGATATCCACCAGGAGGCCGGTTCTGTCATGACAGAAAATCCTGATCTCCGCCAGATATTCGCCGCTGATGGCCGATGCGTCCTGCTGCCATTCCGCCTCGATGAGACGTCCCTTCTCATCATCCGTCAGATGAATGATGTTGACACAATCGGTGCGATGGATGGAGACCCCGCGGCCTCTCGTCACAAAGCCCACGATCTCATCCCCCGGCACGGGACTGCAGCATTTCGAAAAGTGCACCGCCACATCATAAAGCCCCCGGACGATAATGCCGCTCTTGCTGTGGAGAATCTCCCGTCTCTGCTGTCCTTCGTTCAGTTCCTCCATGAGATCGGCATCGGTCACACGAATCGGATGATCCTTTTCGTATTCCTCCACCATCTTATTGACGATCTGGCCTTCCTTCAGACCGCCGCGCCCGACGGACGCCAGCAATGCCTCCCAGTCATGATAGCCGTATTTCCGGACGACCTTCTGCTGGTATTCCGGCTTGCCGAGGAGAGCGGTGTCAATCGATTTCGCCTTGCAATAGGCGAGGATCATCTCCTTGCCTTTGGCAATATTCTCTTCCTTCAGCTCACTCCGGAACCACTGGTTGATCTTGTTTTTCGCCTGGGTGCTCTTCACCACCGAAAGCCAGTCACGGCTCGGCCCCTTGGAATTCTGGGAGGTCAGGATCTCGATGCGATCCCCGTTCTGGATCTCATAGTCGATGGGCACCAGTCTGCCGTTGACCTTGGCGCCAACCATCTTGTTGCCGACCGCGGAGTGAATGCAGTAGGCGAAATCCACCGGTGTCGACCCGGCCGGCAGATTTTTCACATCCCCGGTAGGGGTAAAGCAAAAGACCGTATCCGAAAACAGGTTCAGATCGCTCTTTAAGAGGCTCATGAACTCGCGGTTATCCGCCATGTCCTGCTGCCATTCCAGAATCTGCCGCAGCCAGGAAAGCTTGGCCTCTTCCTGTCCGGCAGTGTCCTTGCCGTCGGATCCTTCCTTGTATTTCCAATGCGCCGCAATACCGTATTCCGCGGTACGGTGCATTTCCGCCGTCCGGATCTGGATCTCAAAGGGACGCCCGTCATGCCCGATCAGTGTCGTATGCAGGGATTGGTACATATTCGGCTTCGGCATCGCGATATAATCCTTAAACCGCCCCGGCACGGGCTTATACATCTCATGGATGATCCCAAGGGCCGCATAACAGTCCTTGACGGAATTCACGATGATGCGGATCGCAAACAGATCATAGATCTGGTCAATGGTTTTACCCTGATTGACCATCTTTTTATACACGCTGAAGAAATGCTTGGCCCGTCCGTAGACCTCCGCTTCAATATGCGCTTCCCTGATGGCCTCATGCACTTCCTTTGCCAGATTCCCGATATATTCCTCTCTGGCATCCTTGCGGAGCACCACCTTTTCCACAAGATCATAGTAGGCTTCCGGCTCCAGATACTTTAGAGCCAGATCGTCCAGCTCGATCTTGATCTTGCTGATACCGAGGCGCTGCGCAATCGGCGCGTAAATCTCCTGTGTCTCGCGGGCGATTCTGATCTGGGACTCCCGGGGCTGATATTTCAGGGTGCGCATGTTATGCAGACGATCCGCCAGCTTGATGATGATGACGCGGATGTCCTTGGCCATGGCCAGAAACATCTTCCGCAGATTTTCCGCCTGAAGCTCCAGTCTCTCCTGTCGCTTGTCCGCGATGTCCGTGTGGAGCTGCAGATTCTGCAGCTTCGTCATCCCGTCCACCAGGAGCGCCACCTCCGGACCGAAATGCATCTCCACATCCGCGATGGTCATGACGGTGTCCTCTGCCACATCATGTAAAAGACCCGCCACGATGGTCTCCTTGTCCATCTCCAGCTCCGCCAGAATAATGGCAACGCTTAAGGGGTGAATGATATACGCCTCACCGGACTTGCGGGTCTGGCCCTCGTGGGCATTTCTGGCTATGTCATAGGCTTTTTCGATCAGGGAAATATCGTCCGAAGGATGATAACGTCGAACGTTGTCGATCAGATGTTCGTATAGCTCCGCCGGATCGGTGAAATCACTCTGTTTCGGCAGGGTGGCGGATTTTGACATAACACGGCTTTCCAGCTCTTCCAGTCTTTCCGTTGAAAAATCTGACAAAATCCTCACCTCCCCTCAAGCGGCGGTAATAAACGCACTTTAAAACAATATTATAGTCAAAGATGACGGCAATTTCAAGGTTTCGCGCCCTCTTTTTCGGGGCGCAGAATCCGGAAATGGTCGAGTTTCCGCTCTCTTTCACGGTAATCCGGCAGGACGGATGACAGCACCTCGTAAAAAGCCCTGCTGTGGTTGGCCTCCACGAGATGGGACAATTCATGGGCGATCACGTATTCCTGGCAGTCCTTCGGCAGGAGCTTACACAGTTTATTCAACGTCACCTCCGCCTTTTTTCTGGTACAGCTTCCCCAGCGTCCCTTCATCAGCCGGAAGGTCAGCTTCGGAAAAGGAATCCGGTATGTAGAAAACAGCGGGTAAATCTGCTCTGTCAGCCAGGTCAGATACTCCGCGTCCCCCTCGCGAAACTTCAGCGCTGCCGGATCCAGCGGGATCCGTTTCAGACCCTCCTGCCGTTTTTTTATGATCCAGCCGGCTTTGCTGTTTACAAAGCGCTCCGCCTCTCTCATGGTACCGGAAAACGGCACCGTAACGTGCACGGTGCCGTCTCCGTCAATCCTGATGCTGTAATGCTTCACCTTTTTCCGGTGAATGGTAATGTCAAAGCTGTCCATATCCTGCTATTTCAGAAATCCGTTAATGATCTGTTCCTCTGCTTCCGCCTCCGTCAAACCGAGGGTCATGAGCTTGATCAGCTGCTCTCCGGCGATCTTGCCGATGGCCGCCTCATGAAACAGCTCCGCATCCACGTCATTCGCCTCCAATGACGGCACCGCCAGGATCCGTCCCTCGTCCATAATGATGGAATCACATTCCGTATGCCCGTGACAGGGCGCATTGCCGATGATACAGGCGTCAAACTTCTGAAAGGAATGGTCTCTGGCCACCGAGCGCGACACCACATCAGCGCTGGCGCCTTCCTCCAGGATCGTCGCCTTGATGATACTGTTTGCTGTCTGCTCCCCGTGAGTCATGAGGCGCTCCCGGATGATGAGGGATGCGTCCTTTTTCAATTCCGCAACAGTGGTCCGCTCTGTGGAATCCACTCCCTTGATCTGTACCATTTCCATCTCCATGGAGCTTCCTTCCTCCATGTAGACCTCCGTCACCGGATTCAAAATCCGTTTTCCCTTGCCCTCTCCGGATCCGTAATGTTTTTCCACGTACTTTACATGGGCACCCTTTCCGACAAAAAAGCGGTGAATGCCGTCATGCTCGGCGTCCTGTGTCCCGCAGTTGTCGATGCCGCAGCCTGCCACGATGACGACATCACTGTCCTCTCCGACATAAAAATCGTTATAAACCGTCTCCTTCAGACCGCTTTCGGAAAGCACCACCGGAATATGCACGCTTTCCTTTTTGGTGCCGGGCTTGATCAGGATATCGATCCCGGCACCGTTTTCCTTTGACTGAATATCAATATTGGCGGTAGTCTGTCTCCCCGCCAGCTTGCTGTTGGCGCGGAAATTGTAAGCGCCCATGGGCACCTCATGCAGATCCGCCACCTCTGCGATCAGTCTCTTCTGAATATCGTCCAGCTTTTCCATTCCACTAACACTCCTTCTCCTCTACCGCAGCCTGTCCGAAACACATGCGCGCTCCCGCCTCCGTTCCGAGCACCTGGGGATATACCTCATCCTTCGCACCGGCAGACCTGACCTGCCCCGCCTCCAGCACCACGATCTCATCCGCGATGTTCAAGATCCGTTCCTGATGGGAAATGATCAAAATGGAGCTGTCCCTGATATCCCGGCGCATCCCTTCAAAAATCCGGATCAGATTCTGAAAGCTCCACAGATCGATCCCCGCCTCCGGCTCATCGAATACCGTCAGCTTTGTTTTCCGGGCAAGTACCGTCGCGATCTCGATCCGTTTCAGTTCCCCGCCCGAAAGAGACGCATTGATTTCCCGGTCGATATAATCCTTTGCGCAAAGCCCCACCTCGGAAAGGTAGGTACAGGCATCGGATACCGAGATCTCCTGTCCCGCCGAGATCTTCAGAAGATCGTGCACCGTCAGGCCTTTGAACCGCACCGGCGCCTGAAAGGCGAATCCGATGCCGCGTTTCGCCCGTTCTGTTATGGAAAGTCCCGTAATGTCCTCTCCTTCAAAAAAGATCTGTCCCTCCGTCGGTGTCAGAATCCCGGCGATCAGCTTGGCCAGCGTGGACTTGCCGCTGCCGTTGGGTCCCGTGATCACCACAAACCTGTTCGAATCAATGGTGAGACTCACATTTCTGACAATCTCCAGCTGTTCCCCCTCCTCCACGGAAAAGGAAACATTTTTTAATTCCAGCATCCTCCTGCTCCTTCCTTATTCTCCTGCCGCCTGTTCCGGCAGCATGGCTATGCTTCGTTCCAGGATCCCGTTGCAGTATGCGATGGCGATCCCGTAGTTTGTCATGGGCACACCTGCTCTGACCGCCGCACGTTCCCGTGCCTTCATCTCCGCTTCATTTTGCATACAGCCGCCGCAATGGATGATCAGCCTGTAGGGTGTCAGATCCTCCGGAAAATGTGTTCCGGAAGAAAATGCAAAAGAAAGGGTTTTCCCGGTCTTCTTCCGCAGCAGGGCCGGGAGCTTTACTGTTCCGATGTCCCCGCACTGTCTGCGGTGTGTACAGCCTTCGCTGATCAAAACCGTATCCTTGTCCTCCAGTTCTCCGATCACTCCGGCGCCCCGGACCGCAGAGGCCAGGATCCCTTTGTACCGCGCCATCAGGATGGAAAAGGAGGTCAGCGGTGTCTCCTCCGGCAGGATTTCCTGTACCATCCGAAACGCCTGGGAATCCGTGATCACAAGCTTCGGGGAAAAACCATTCAGTGTCTCCGAAAGCTCCGTATCCCGGCATATCACGGGGATCGCGCCATGATCCAGGAGATCTCTGATCACCTGCTGCTGCGGCAGGATCAGTCGTCCCTTCGGTGCCGCCTTATCAATGGGCACCACCAGAAGCACCCGGTCATTCTGACCGGCCAGGTCCCCCGTCAGCGTCGCAGTCTTTTTCTTGGGATCCCACAATGCCGCCACTTTTTCCCGCAGCAGATCCATCCCGATCCCTTCCCTTGCGCTGACAAAGAGGCCTTCCCTGCCGGCTCCATACGCCGGCAGGAGATCCGCCTTGGTATAGACCACCAGCGTCGGGATGTCACGCTCCTGAAGGGTCTGCAAAAACTGCCGGTCCATATCCCGCATGCCCACATCCGACGCCACCACCAGCACCGCGATATCCGTGCGGGAAAGCACCTGCTGCGTCCTTGAAACGCGCATCTGCCCGAGCTCTCCTGTGTCATCAAGCCCCGGTGTATCAATGATCACCACCGGTCCGACAGGCAGCAGCTCCATGCTCTTTGACACCGGATCCGTCGTGGTCCCTGCCACATCCGATACAATCGAGATCGGCTGATTCGTAAACGCGTTGGCAAGGGCAGATTTTCCAGCATTCCTGCAGCCGAAAAAACCAATATGTATTCTTTCCCCTCCGGGGGTATCCATCAGACTCATGCCACTCATTATACCACAACTTTACATTTTTCACCGCAACCATTATACTTGATACTTGGCGGGAAACGCTGACGATTCCTTTTCCCGCAATGCATTATCATACCACGGAAAAGAGGATACGAACATGCTGAAAATCGAACATCTCACAAAGCTTTTCGGAGAGGGAAAGGGCATTGATGATCTGACGCTCCATATCCAGCCCGGTGAACTCTACGGATTTCTCGGCCACAACGGCGCCGGGAAAACCACAACCCTGCGTTCTGTGGTCGGGATTCAAAAATTCGACAAAGGCGAGATCTTCATCAACGGAACGTCCATCCTGAAGGATCCTCTGACCTGCAAAAGACAATTCGCCTACATTCCGGACAATCCGGATCTTTACGAATATATGCGCGGCATCCAGTACCTGAACTTTATCGCGGATGTTTTTTCCATCGGCTCGGATACCCGTCAGAAACGCATTCATGAGTATGCGGAGAGGCTGGAGCTCACCAAAGACCTGGCCGAGCCCATTGCTTCCTATTCCCACGGGATGAAGCAGAAACTGGCGCTGATCTCTGCCTGGATTCATGAACCGAAGCTCGTGATTCTGGATGAGCCCTTTGTGGGATTGGATCCCCAGGCCTCCTTTCTCGTCAAGGGCATGATGCGCGAGGTGTGTGACCGCGGCGGCGCTGTCTTTTTCTCCACACACGTGCTGGAGGTAGCGGAAAAGCTCTGTGACAAGGTCGCCATCATCAAACGCGGCAAGCTGGTCACCGCCGGTACCATGGAAGAGGTTAAGGGAGACGATTCCTTAGAGGATGTGTTCCTGGAACTGGAGGCTGACAAATGACAGGGATCTTACTGAAAAAGCAGCTGACTGAAATCTTCCGGAATTATTTCTATAATGAAAAGAAGGGAGTCGCACGGGACAGAAAAGGGACCATCGCGGGCATCACGGGGTATCTTGTCCTGCTGTTTGCGATCTTCGGTCTGGTATTCGGCATGCTCGCCAACTCGATCTGTGCCCCCTGCGTGTACGCCGGACAGGACTGGCTTTATTTTTCCATCTTTTCCACCATTGCGATCCTGCTGGGGCTCTTCGGCAGTGTATTCAGCACCTATGCGGAAATGTATCTGGCAAAGGACAATGATCTGCTGTTATCCCTGCCGATTCCGGTGAGCAAGATCTTGATCGCCAGACTGACCAGTGTCTATCTGATGGGACTTCTCTACGCCGGCACGGCTATGCTGCCGGGATTTGTGGTCTACGCGATCACCGCACCTTTTTCCATCGTGACACTGTTCGGATGCATCTGGCTGCTGTTTCTGGTCAGTGTCGTCGTTCTGGTATTGTCCTGCGCCCTGGGATGGCTGGTGGCGCTCCTTTCCACCAAGCTGAAGCAGAAAGGCGTGATTGTGGCACTGCTGGGCGTCGGCGGCTTTCTTCTTTACTACTATCTGTACGGCAAGGCTTCCATGCTGATCAATCAGGTGGTTGCCAACATCGCCGACACGGGGATCGATGAGATGCCGCGGGCAGCCATGATCTTTTACGAGATCGGCAGCGTTGCGACGGGAAATCTGGTGGCTGTTCTGATCGTAACCGGCATTGTGGCCGCACTGTTTCTGCTGTTGTGGTTTGTGATGAAGCGGAGCTTTATCTCCATTGTCACCACAAAGGCTTCCGTAAAGCATGAGGTCTACCGCGAAAAAGCCGTCCGTCAGCTGAATCCCACCGACGCCATTGCCGCCAAGGAACGCAGGCGGTTTCTCAGCAGTCCCACCTATATGCTGAACTGCGGTCTCGGCATTCTCCTGCTTCCCGCCTTCGGACTCTACTATGCATTCCGCGGGCAGAACATGCAGGAAGGGATCGAGACAGCCCTCCACATCGGCCCGGACGGCGTCGCCGTCGTGCTGGGAGCGATTGTCTGCCTGATCGGATCCATGATTTATATTTCCACCCCTTCCGTTTCTCTGGACGGAAAAACCGTCTGGATCCTGCACTCCCTTCCGCTGACTCCCTGGGATGTCCTGCGGGGCAAGTTCCGTAACCATTTCTGGTTTGTAATGATTCCGGAGCTGATCTGTCTCGTATTCCTGTACATCTTCACGCCGATCAGTTCCTTCAACACCGTCCTGGTGACCGCCATGTGCGTGCTGCACGCGGCTTTCATGGGCTACTGCGGACTGTGCATCGGTCTGAAGCATGCCAATATGAACTGGTCCACGGAAACAGCCCCCATCAAGCAGAACATTTCCATCCTGATCATCATGCTGATCGGCTTTGCATCGGGCGCTGCCATAGCCCTCGGTTTTATTCTGGCACTCTTTCTCGTCGGAGATCTCAACCCGACGGTGTACCTTTGCATTGTCTGTGTCGTGGAAGCGCTTCTGATGTATCTGATGATGAACTGGTTAAAGACAAAGGGATCTCAGATCTTTGAGGAGCTGTAGAAAAAATAGTACCATCCCTTTTATTCGATTGCCCCGGAAAGCTCCCGAACTACTTCTGCTGCTTCGTCATACATAAAATCACTGATCAGCGCCGAGGCCTTTTTGCAAAGCTCCCGCTGCGTCAGCCGGAAGGGATAGCCGGCAAGCTTTTTGATCAATGCCGCAGAGGTCTCGTCGTCAAAGTCATCCAGTGCGGCAAGAAGCGCACTCACGGTCTCCCTGGCTTCCTCTGCGGAAAGCTCATCCGCGGCCGTCACCTTTTCCATCTCACCAACAGGAGCCAGTCCCTTCACCAGCGCCCCATAGCGCTCCAGAACGGGAGCGGTCTCCGCTTCGATCACATCGATGTCCCCGTCTCTCGCAGCCTTTTCAAGCCGTTCAAATCCCGCGCTGAGATCCGACGCACCGATCATCTTTGCATTGCTTTTTAAGGCATGCACCGTGATCATATAGTTCTCCATATCCTTCTGTGAAAAAAAGTCCTCCACCTTGGCGCGGTTCTTTTCGTAACCGGTATAAAACCGCTGCAGCGCAGACAGTAGCTTTTCTTTTCCTCCCGTGTAGGAAATACCGGTCTTGGCATCGATCCCGAGACCGCCGAGCCAGGAAAAATCGTACTCCATAAGTCCTCCCTATCCAAGCACATCAATGATCTTCGCCACGAGCTCCGATTTCTTCGTGGGTTTGACAATATACCCCTGGGGCTTCAGCTCCGTCAGCGTTTTGATGACGGTCTTCTTTTCCGTCACGCCGGTGAGAAAAATCACCGGAATATCCTCCAGCTCCTTCTTTTTCCGAAGGAGGGTGAGTACCTCCGGACCATCCATCACAGGCATCAGATAATCCAGAAGAATCAGATCCACGGAATGGCCCGCAAGGTAGCGGAAGGCCGCCTCCCCGGACTTCACGGGGGTCACGGCGTAGAACTCGCTTAAGAATTCCCTGATCTGAATCAGCGTCTCCGTATCGTCATCCACCACCAGGATCCGTTTCCGCCCTTCCGCCTCCGCGGCGTAAGGATTTACATATTCCTCGATCTGGAGCAGGTGATCACTGGCTTTTTTCTCCAGCTCCGCCTCCAGCGCAATCAGCTTCTCATAGACCGCAAAAAGCGACACGGGCCTGGAGAGGAAAAACATCTTCTGCAGCTTCGTGTATTTCATAAACAGCCGCTTGTCTTCCTCATTCGCCACCACCATAACAGTGATCCCGCCGCGTTTAGAGGCTTCCCGGAAAATATCGTAGCTGCTCACATCATCCGCCGTCTCGTCTCCCATGCAGATGATAATGACGTGAGGCAGCTCCGAATACACCACATCAAAGAGCGCCTTTTTTTCCGGCCTGCTCTTGATGGTCAGATACCCTCTGTCGTTCTCCAGATGCTCGCAGATATCCTTTGCGATCCTCCGGTTTTTCCCGGTCACCAGCACCTTTAAAGTCATTCGTTGATCCTTCCTATCCGGGCAATACCTGCATGATCCAGCCGCCGTTCTGTGCGAACAGACCGACCTTCTTTCCTGCCTCCACCGCACGGCCGTCTTCGGTAGATGCGATCACCTGTGCACCGTCACTCAGATACACAAGGCATTCTCCGCTGCCCATCTGCTTTTCCACGATTCCCGTTGCATCATAATCCGGCAGGCACTCCGCATCTGAGGTCATGCCCCCCGTGGCCTGCAGTAACAGATCATCATCCAGTTTTTTGTTCAAAGTGTCACTCATCTTTTAGCCCTCCCTGCATCCGGTCAGCTTAGGAACTGTTCAGAAATCACTTTACAGTTCCTTCCCATGGTTCCACCCTCAGCATACGTCCCGCAGGAAACCGCCGCAAGTCATGCTGCGTAATCGGTCGTTTTGGACGCGTATTCGGTTATTTGTCCGGATGATCCATTTTGTCCTTCATGATCATTTCGGAAAGCTCCTCATTGATCTTTCTGATTTCCTGTTTCCAGGTGATATACTGGATGATCCAGACGACAAAATAAGCAGCCGAAAACAACAGAAAGGCAATCAGCATCCCCAGTCCATCAAACCACTTCAGGGAAAAGGCTGCGACAAAAAAGGATGCGAATGTGGTGATATAGTGGGTCAATGTGGCCCGCAGCAGGCTCCAGCTCTCAATCTCATAGACTACGGTACCGCCCATGGCGATAGCACCGTAAATGCCGGATCCGATCAGCTGCGCCATCAGGGCGCCCCGGTTGCTCATCTCTGCGTCCGAAGCAAAGATCACATACATCACCGCGCCGATCATCAGGCCGAGGGAAAACCCCAGTGTTGACATAAAGACCGCTTTATTTTTTATGCTCATCCTGATCCCTCCGTGCCAGTGCTTCTTTTACTTCCTTCACCCGTCTTCTGGCGACCCATGTGGTATCCCCGTTTTCCAGCTCCACCCCGATGGTGCCGACGGTGGAAAAATCAAAGCTTTTGACCCTTCTCAGATTGATGGTCTCCGATTGGGAAATCCGGACAAAACGGCTCGCATCCAGCAGCTCCTCCACCTCCCGCATCGTTTTTCTCACTTCGTAGAGACGCTCCGCGGTCTGTACCATCACCTTCCGGTTATGGATATACAGCCGGATGATCTGCCGTTGGGGCAGCATCACCAGGCTTTCCCGGAAATACGCCGGTATCAGCGGGATCTTCCTGTCGGAAAAGGCCTGTACTGCTGCAATCAACGCTTCCACGTCCTCATTTCGCTCTTTATTTTTGATGTAGACCGTAAGCTTCGGCCATTCCTGATCAATGATCAGCTTGATATCCAGCAATTCTGACATGGTTCCTGTTCTTCCTTCATCTGCGGTATTTCCTCAGCACTTCCCGGATGGCGTGGAGGCGGTTGCGTGATACCCAGGATTTGCTGCCGTCTTCAAATTCGACTCCCACCGAGCCTCTCGTGGTCAGATCAAAGCTTTTTACCTTATAAAGATTGATGATCTCTGATTGAGAAATCCGGACAAACCGCTCCGGGTTCAAAATCTGCTCCATTGCGGTGACGCTTTTCTTCATGAGATACACCTCATCCTCGGTCTGCAGCTTCACACGCTTGTTGTGGGTGAAAACACGGATCACATCTCTTTGCGATACCAGGACGGCCTTTTCGTCGTAATATGCCATCACAATGGGAAAATCCCGGTCCGACACATTATCGATGGCCTGGATGATATGCTCTACCTGTTTGGTTCTTTCTCTCGTCTTGATGGTTACCTTGGGTTCGATGTACGCTTCATCCAAAACGACATCGATATCAATCATGTTGTTCATGGGTGGTCAGATTCCTTTTCTTTTTGATGTCCATTCTCCCGATGTCTCTCAGGTAATGCCTCCGGATTCGGAAAGATAGGAGCCAAACCCCGTGATATCCAACACTTCCCTTACCTCAGGCGCCACATTTCTGACACAAACCCTGCCTCCCTTTTTCGAAGTATACTCCCCTGCCCAGTAAAGGATCCGCAGCCCCGCGGAAGCGATGTAGAAAAGCCCGTCAAAATCAAAGGAAATGTTTGTCACTTCCTCCGGGAGCTTACCCAGTCTTTCATCCAGACTCATGGCCTCCAGTGTATTCAGTTTCCCCTTCAGTCCCAGGGTAAGGGTATCTCCCTCGATGTTCCAGGCCACCTCCAGCTGTCCCATTCCTTTTTCCTCCTCATCCTAAAGATCACATCTCTGACGTTCCACCAGATCCGCAAAAAAACCCTTCTGCGCGATCAGCTCCTCATAGGTGCCGTCCTCTTTGATCTTCCCTCCGTCAAACACCAGAATCCGGTCGCACTGGCGGATGGTGGAAAGACGGTGTGCAATGACGATCCTCGTACACTTCATGGCATCCAGCGCCTCCGACACCTTGCGCTGTGTGATATTGTCCAGTGCCGAGGTCGCTTCGTCCATGATCAGAAGCTTCGGCTTCGGCGCAACCGCCCGGGCTATCATCAGGCGCTGCTTCTGTCCGCCGCTGATGCCGCCGCTCCCCTCCGAGATCATGGTGTGCATCCCCATGGGCATTCTGCGGATATCTTCGTCGATCCCTGCGATCTTTGCAGCTTCCCAGGCGTCGTCTAAGGTCAGATACGGCGCGGCAATCACGATATTGGAGTAAATGTCGCCCTGAAACAGTTTGCCGTTCTGGGTCACCACGCCGATGTTTTTTCGAAGAGACCGCAGATCCAGGGTGGACAGGTCTTTCCCGTCGTAAAAGATGTTTCCTCTCGTAGGTGTCTCAAATCCAAGCAGCAGCCGGATCAGCGTGGACTTGCCGCATCCGGTCTTGCCGACGATGGCGACATACTGTCCCGGCCGGATGGTAAGAGACAGATCATCCAGAATCACCGGACCGTTTTCCTGATAACGGAAGGTCAGATTCATCACCTCGATCCCGCCGTTGATTTTGGTCAGGATCTCCTTCTTTTCGGAAATCTCCGGCACCGCTTCCAGAATCGGCTCCGCCATATCAAAGGTGGGCTTGATGCTCGCCGCCGTCAATGCCACCCCGAAGAGAGACATGAACGCACCGTAAACCATGCCGTAGGCCGTCTGAAAGGCATAATACTCCGCCGTTGTTACGTGGGTTACGATGGCCTGGTTGTACAGGATAATGGTTCCCACAATCGTGATGGCAGAGCTGATCACCGTATTGATCTTCAAAAACAGGGGCGGATTGTAACGGAGCGCCGCCACCCTGGCATAAAGCGCTCCCCAGCGTGAGAACGTGCGCATCTCCGCGCCGGTGAGCTTGATCTTCTGAATCCCCGTAATGGTGGCATAGCTCATGCCGCTTTCCTTGGAGTCCAGCAGCATCTGCTTTTTGGTAAGCCGCATCTGCAGAAGTGTTGACAGCACCGTAAAGGCCACCGTAATCAGGATCAGGGCAAGGGCAGGTACCACCAGCCCCGGTGCAAACAGGAAAATCTGCGAAATATAGGCCAGTGAAAAAACGGATGTCAGCCCGGTACTCAGTGTCACCGACACCAGCGTACTGCAGAGCGAATTCACATGCGATGCCCTGGAGGACAGCTCCCCGGAGCCGTAGGCGCGGAAAAAACCCGCCGGAAGCGACAGGATCCGCATCATGGTCGCTGCCTCCACGCAGATGCTCATCTTCGTATCAATCCTGGTGGTGATCAGGCTTTTCACCGCGCCAAACATCAATGCGCCGATGGAAGCCGAGAGCAAAAACAGCACGGTCACAAGCAGGAGCGCGATACTGTTGCTGCTGACCACATTCTGAAAAAGGAACAGGTTGATCCGGGGCGCCAGCATACCGACCAGCGTCACGAAAAGTGTGGCCAGCACAATCATCACATAGTCTGCCGGCTCAATCACACGCAGGATATAGACTGCCAGATCCCAAATCCGCAGACGCCGCAGGGGAAAGGGCCGGTAGAACGCGTAGGCTTCCTTCCGGTACTCCGCCTCGTTGCTTTTTTTGATCAGGGTGTATCTGTCGGTTTCCTCGTCATAGGCACGGTAATGCATCAACCCGAAGGGAAGCAAAGCCACCGGCGCATCATCCGCCCTTCGAAAACCCAGCATCGCCCCGAAGGCATCCTGGTGCCATCCGCTGTTCAGCTCCACATTCCGGTGCATCACACCGGAGGCGTGGAGGGAATAGTCCAGCTTCTCTTCCACGGTACGAATACCTCCCGGCAGCTCTCTCTTCGGCACATGATAATAATCCAGGATCTTGTTGATGGCACCGATGCCCTGCCTGTCAAGATCGCTTCCGGATCCGATGCGGTGATCTCCGGTCACGGCTTTCGCGATCTTTTGAAAGGTCTCGTCAAATGCCTGGTAGTCTCTCTGTTTTCGGAGTTTTATCTGATCATCAAACCAACCCATCGTCGTCATGGGCTACGCTTTTTGCGCAAACCTCGTAGCCTCGGTTCCCGCCATCGCTTCGCCATTCCTCCTCTTCGCCGGTATCAGGATGCCGGCGATCCATTCCGTGAATCATTCGCTTTGTACCAGATCACGATAGTATCCGCCCTTGGCATAGAGCTCCTCATGCCGTCCTCTGTCCACCACCTTTCCGTGATCCATGACAATAATCTCGTCGCAGTCTCTGATGGTGGAAAGGCGGTGTGCGATCACGATACAGGTAATGCCTCTGTCCCGGATGGCGTTTACCACGTCACATTCCGTTCTGGCATCCAGGGCGGAGGTGGCCTCGTCCAGGATCACAATGGTGGGATCCTGTGCCAGCACACGGGCGATCTCCATCCGCTGTCTCTGGCCGCCGGAAAAATCATTTCCTCCCTCTGTCATCCTGTACTCATAGCCGTTTTCTCTCGCCATGATATCCTGATGGATCTGCGCATCCCGGGCTGCAGCGATGACTTCAAACTCCTTGATGGAGTCATCCCACATACGGATATTCTCGGAGATCGTATCTTCAAATAAAATGATGTCCTGATCCACCACCGCGAGAGACCCGGTAAACACACTCCGGTCAATCTCCGGCAGGGGCCGGTCGTCAAAGAGAATCTCTCCCTCCCAGGGGCTGTACATACCGGAAAGAAGCTTTGCCAGCGTGGATTTTCCGCATCCGCTTTCTCCCACAAAAGCCACCCTGCTGCCCGGTTCCAGCTTCATGGAAAAATCCCGGATCAAAGGCTCCGCCAAAGGGGAATACCCGAATGTCACGTTTCGCATCTCCACGGCACCCTTCAGCTTTTTGTAGCTGACCTCCCCTGTGGGTACGCGGGCTGCGCCGTTGGTGTCGTCCGGATACTCCATGACGTCCTCGATCCGTTCCATATCCGTCCGAAGCTCCTGCAGGGTCTGTCCCGTGGAAATAAAGGTGCTCGCCGGCGCCGTAAAGGCTCCCAGGAACCCCTGAAAAGCCGTGATGGAACCGATGGTAAACTGTCCCCGCATCACCAGGTAAACCCCCACGGCAACCACCGCGGTGTTCGTCACCACGGACACGATCCCGGGGACACTCCCGAGATACTGATTCAGCTTTGCAAAACGCACCTTCTGGGTATTGACGCTGGCCTGATAGCCCGCCCATTTCTGGAAATAACCGTCCTCCGCACCGCTGGACTTGATGGTCTCGATCATCTCAATCCCGGCTGTGGTGCAGCTGTACAGTTTTCCGGAATCGCGGGACTGAATCCTGGAGATATTGACCCGTCTGCCGGAGATCAGTCTTGAGATCAGAAGGTTGATCACGATGGAGGAAATACCGATGATGGTCAGGATCACGCTGTTTTTCAACATGACCACCAGGTAAAACACCATCATAAACGCATTCAGCACCAGGGGGGCAAAGGTGTAAATCAGGGAGTTGGAAATTCCCGCATTGCCGGCGCGGCGCGCCAGAATATCCCCTGCAAAACGCTGGGAGAAAAAATCCATGGGGAGGTTCAGCACCTTCCACATATAGGAGGTCGTCCCGCAGGCTGACATTTTGCCGTCTATCCGTCTCGAATAGATGGCACTGACAAGCTGTGTCAGGATCTGAACAAAGCCAAAGGCCGACATCACAATCAGAAAGGGGATATGCCATCCCGGATCCTTCCCCGTCAGCAGGCGGTCCATAAAGATCTTGGAGAATACCGGATTGATCACGCCGATCAACGAGGAGATGAGGGTCATTACCACCACAAAGGTAATGGCAGCCGCACATCCCACCAGCCTCTTTTTGGCAAAGGCGAGGGTGGATTTCTGTTTCCCGCCGGGGCAGAAAGACTCCGACGGGGAAAAAAGGATACACAGCCCCGTGAATTTTTCGTCAAACTCCTCCATGGGCACAAGGATCGTACCCCTTGCCGGGTCGTTGATGGAAACCTTATTGTTACGGAAACCGTTCACCACCACGAAATGATTGAATTCCCAATGGGCAATGCAGGGAAAGGTTCCATGCTCCTTCAGATAATCCGGCTCATACCGGTATCCGGATGCCTGCAGCCCGTAGTTTCTGGCGGCCAGCAGAATATTGCGTCCGTTGGATCCGTCTCTCGACACGCCGCAGTCTCTCCGGACCTGCTCCAGAGGAATCCATTTTTCATAATAAGCAAGCACCATGGCCAGGGAAGCGGCTCCGCACTCCAACGCTTCCATCTGCATGATGAACGGCACTCTGGCCACCTTTTTTTGTACCGGCTGTTTGATCTTCGTTTTTTTCTTCATGTCTGCCCAAACAAAAACGAAAGCGGCGAGATCCGCTCCGTCACCAGATCCGCTTCATAGGAGCCCGCCGGCAGCGTTCCGTCCGCATCGATCTCATAGACCCACTCACCCGGCTGCATGTCACCCAGAAACAGCACATAGGTATCTGTCCCCGGTTCCACAGACACCGGCGCCGCGTCATGCAAAGACACCGGATACTCTGCGCCGTCGACCCTGATTACCATGTCTTCCGTGAATCTGTCGTCGTATTCTTTTTTCACCCAGCATACCGTATGCTGCCCGTCGGAGATGGCGACACAGGGCACATAGGAATCAATATGCCCCACCAGCCCGAAAATGCAGGCACCCGCGAGGATGATCACCACTGCGGCCAGAACGAACCACAGCCCCGGATTGGAGAGCCTGATATAGTCATTCAGCCGGTCCGCGGATGCGATCCGCTCCATGGGCTTGTCTCTGAAAATGGTTTCATTTTCCATAAAAAATAATTCCCAACCCTCTCCATGCACTGCCTGTAAGCACTTTTGTCACAAGGCTATTTTATAGAAAGAATGGCGCAACTGCAATGAAACAGAGCTATTCGGTATATTTTCATCGCTATCTGGTAATTGTGCGTACAACTCACACAATTTAACTCTCTTCCTGTTTTTTCAGATACCGCTCCGCGCTTTTTGCGTCCCGCAGGAAAACGCCCTTATAGTCCTCCCCCAGCAGCGTCTTGATCCTTCTCAGCTGCTCCGGCGAGTCACTGATAGCGATGACCACAGGCTTATCCCCTGCCGGAGTCTTGTCTGAGACCGCCTCTTCCTTTTCAATCAGCTCCCCGGGCAGATATTTGAGCAGGATGGTCTCCAGCGCGTCATACATGACAGGCTTGCTCAGGTAGTCGGAAAAGCCCTCCCTGAGATAGGCCTCCCGGGCACCCACAATGGCATCGGCAGTCAGCGCGATGATGGGCGTATCGCCGGAAAGGCCGAGCCGCGCGATCTCTTCCAGGGTCTGTACGCCGGACATGCCGGGCATCATCTGGTCCAGAAAGATCATATGGAAGGATTCCCTCTGCAGAATCTCAAGGCATTCCGATCCGGATTCCGCGGTGGTGATCTGCATTCTGGTATCCTCCAGCAGAGAGGCGATCACCTCCAGGTTCATCTCGTTGTCATCCACGATCAGGATCCGGGCAGAGGGCGCCAGGAGCCTGGATTTGTATTCCTCGACCCTGGTCTGGAGCCTTGCAATGTTCTGCGCGAAGTCCCCTACAGGCGTCCTGTCTCTCACCACCTGCTTCATCGTGGCCGTGAACGTGGTACCCTTCCCGTATTCGCTGTTGACATACACGTCCCCCTCCATCATCCGCACAAGCCGCAGGGTGATGTTCAGTCCCAGGCCGGTCCCCTCGATGTTCCGGTTTTTATCGGTTTCAAGCCGCTGGAATGAGCCGAAGAGCTTCCCCAGATCCTCCTCTTTGATGCCGATCCCCGTATCGCTCACCGCCACACACAGCGTATCGATCAGAGAATCGTAAGAAACGCTCACGGAGACGCTGCCCTCGTGGGTATACTTGATGGCATTGTTGATGAGGTTGAGCATGATCTGACGGATCCGGATCTCATCGCCGTAGAAGACGGAAGGGATGTCCTCGGATATTTTCAGATGGTACTCCAGCCCCTTGTCCGTCGCCTTTTTCATGGTCATATTGACCACGTCGTTCATCACCGATGCAAAGCTGTATTCCACGGGAACCAGCTCCATCTTGCCGGATTCGATCTTGGAAAAATCAAGGATATCATTGATGATGGAAAGCAGTGTCCTCCCTGCGCTTTGAATATCCAGCGCAAACTTCCGGATGGTTTTGTCCGGGCGGGATCGCAGAATCATCTCATCCATGCCGATGATGGCATTCATGGGCGTTCTGATCTCATGGGACATATTGGCAAGAAAATCGCTCTTGGCTTTGTTCGCCACATCCGCCGCATCCTTCTCCACCTGCAGCATTCTTCTTTCGTAAACGGCTTTCTGCTCCTCGAGCCGCATTTCCTCCATGCGCTTCGCATTATTGCGCTCATTCCTCTGGGCACTGAAATAAAAGATCGTGATCAAAAGAAAGATCAGGGCGGAGATCCCGATGTTGATGACGAGCTGCTTCCGGACTTCCGCGTACAGCTCCCTGTCACTGACCACCATCACCACATACCAGTCGTTCATGATGCTGTTGACAAAAACGGTGCTCTTTTCCCCGTCACAGACGTAGGAAAAACTGCCGGTGCCTGTTTCCTTGATGGCGTTGAGATAATCCGTCCCGCCGTCGCTGTCCGTAAGACGTTCTCCCTTTCTGTCCTCATTCCGGTGGGCGATGATCAGTCCCGACCCGTCCACCACAAATCCATAGCCCTTCTGATTCAGGGTCATCTCCCCCATCAGGGACTGGATCCCGCTCAGCTGAACATCCAGAGAAAGGACGTTTTGCCGGTCCTGCAGCATTCTTGCGACGGAAATGATGATGTTGCCGGTCTGGGCATCGGTGTAAGGAGGCACAAATACCACCTCCCCCTCATGTTCCCTTGCAATGAGATACCAATTGCGCTCCTTCGGGTCATACCCCGCCGGCGGCACCCAGTTCAGCCCGTCCATATACCTGCCCATGATGTATCCGTAAAGACCGGTGTAGTTTTCGTCAAACTGCTCCGTTACATTGTTCGTTTCCTCCACGAGGAATTCCTGGATCCTGGCGGGGGTACTGCCGCTGACAAGCATGTGATACACGGAATCGGCGGTCACGTGAAGCACATTTTCGGCGGTGTTCAGATGATTCTCGATCATGGAGGAGATGTTCAGCATCCGGTCCTCGATGATGGCATTGGCGTTGGAAATCGCCGCATTATAGATCAGCTTGGAGGTGTAGATCACCATCACAACGACAAAGACGAGCACCAGTATGAGGGGAATCGCCATACGATGCCTTCTTCGCTCTTCTCTTCTTTCTTCTTTCCGTGTGACCTCATCCATCCCTGAATGCCTTTCCTGCTTCCTCACTGAATCGTGAAATACTTCTCCGGAACCTCAATCTTCGTCGTCCCCATGTAGTGGCCCGGATCCCCGAAAATGTACGTATCCTGGTAAATCAGCACCGTGTTGTCCGTCTTTTCTCCGGTTGAGGCGTCGGTATACTTGGCGCCGTTCCACTCCACCCCCGGAGAAAAAATGCCGTAGGCCTTTGACAGATCGTTGATATCCGTCAGTTTGCTGTTCCCCAGGATCACGTTTCTGGCGTGTTCTGCCAGACCGGCGGAAACAGTGTATCCGTAGGAGTACTTCCAGGTTCCGAATCTCCCTGCCCCGCCGTTTTGTACGACTGCGTCCTCCACGGTGGAGAGAACCTTTTCAAAATCTCCCGCCTCTCCGGTCAGATCCAGATCCAGTGCACCGGGATAGCCCATCGTCGGAGAAGGAAGATCCGCCTCGATAAAATACCCCCCGTATTCCAGCAGCTTTTTGATCAGGGGCTCCGTATGCGCATCGTTGGTGCAAAAGTAAGCCGTATTCGGCCCGTAGAGATCCGCCCACTCCGGGACGTGCTCTAAAATATAGCTCTGGGCACCGGGAACGCCGACTTCGGTGGTGGGATCCGGTGCCTCCAGCGTCACGAACTTCATGCCGAATTCCTCACAGGCCGCTTCCATGACGGCCACACGCCTTGCCACCGTCTCGTAGGACATATGGCGCGGAAAGGAGATATGCACAAAGGTGTCGCACCCCAGTTCATGCGCCGTATGAATGATGAGATATCCGCGATTGACAAAATCGCAGTTTACGACAAGATCCGCGACAGGGCTGATCTCCGAAAAATCCTCGTAGGCTTCCCCTGCGATCAGAAGGATATCCGGCCTCTTTTCCCGCACCTGCCGGAAGGCTTCTGTCGTCCCGTCCACCGCCTGATTCACGATGATGGCCCTCATGGCGGGATCGTCGGCCAGATCCAGGATCATACGAACGGTGGTATCCACCTCTTCGGTAAAGTTGTCAGGATAGATCAACAGTGTCACCTGATCCGCCCCGTACTTTTCCTGAAAAGCCTCAGCGCCCCGTCTGTCGTCCTCTGACTGGGCAAAAGACCCCGTCACGATCCCGATGCGAAAATCCTCTGCCCCGGGTTCCTCTGCGGCCGGCTCTGCTGCTGTCTCTTCGGCAGTGCCGGCTGCCGCCTCCTGCTCCGTGACGCTCCCGCCCTCCTCTGCGGCTGCTCCACCCCCGGTGGCTCCGCAGGCCGTAAAAAACACGCTGATCATCATCGCAAGTACTGTGCTTGCCAACCTTTTTTTCATGCTCCTTCTCCTGTACTCCCATGACGTCCACAAGGGGTTGCCGCATAGCGGCAGCCCCTTATGGTTGTGCGGCGATATGAAAACGCTCCTTCCAGATCCTGCTTTACTCCAGCTTTAACGCGAAGTGGGGAATCTGCTTGTAGGTCACCCCGTTGTCGAATTTCACAGTGTAGGAGACCAGATACATGTGCTCATCGTGAATGTTGACTGCAAGGATCACGCCGTGGAGTTCTCCTTCGTCTCCCTTTGCGTAAACACGATCCCCGATCTTGTAGGGGGTGATGGGCTCAATCGAGCCGCCGGTTGCCTGTGCCATCATTTCGTCATCAACTTCCCAGTTTTTAATCTCTTCTGCCATGTTTTTTTCCTCCTTTTTGTGTTGTTGCGATGTGTTTTTTTGTTTCTTGCCTGATTATACGAACCTCGTGGTTCCTGTGGAACCGATTTTGCGTATTCGGTCGTTTTGGCTGACTAAGCGGTCATTTTCACCTTATCTGGTGTACGCTACCTCTTCCCCCATGCTGTCTTCAAAATAGAGGGTGTCGCCATCGATCCGGTACCCATGCTCCTCTCCGTCGGAGTCCTCGTCGAACTTGACAAAAACGGAGTCTCCGTGATCTTCATACGTGAAAGGCATGGAGCTCCCCGCGATCACATAGTCGCCGGTGCCGTCCTCGAAGAACTTGAATACAAACATCTCCATCGCGGTCCATTCTCCCACCAGGGGGGATCCGTCTGTGACGGTATCCCCGTTTTCGGTTTCCTTCGCCTCCTCCGTTGCGGCCTCGGTCTCCGCCGCCTTCTCTGTCTCTTTTTCCGTAGCAGGGGTCTCCGTCTCCTTTTCGGGCTCCGCCGGGGTTTCTTTGGCGGCGGTCTCCGCGGGCTTCTCTGCCACCGGTGCTGCGGCCGTTACGGCGGGCGTCTCCGCTACCGTAGTCTGCTCCTGCCCGCAAGCGGTAAGACCAAGGGCCATTGCCATGATCATGACTCCTGCCAGAAGCTTTCCAATCAGTTTCTTTTTCATCTCTTCATCCTCCTTTACTCCGATATAATGCGGACTCTTTTGAAGCGCTCCTATCAAAAAGACAGATTACGCACTACCTTTCAGGTAAAGTAAATGCCCGGTCCGAACACAAAAATATCCACCAGGATCAATGCCACACCGGCTGCAAAAACGATCCAGTTCGGCTTCTTCGGAAGGCTGTATAGAAAGCGGCTTTTTTTGGGCGGGAGGGTTTTCATCGGGCCTGTAAACATAAATCCCCAGAAAAACGGAACCCACATCATGTTATAAAGGAGCCCAAGACCGAGGCTCAATGCTCCGCTCTGCATCGCGGGCGACAGCAGGGTCACGATGATACCCACCGGATATCCGATGAGAAGCATCAGAAGATGCAGGCGAAATGCTACATACAGGCGTTCCTTTTTGTTATCCTTATCTTCGATAAAGTAATAAGACAGATAGTTTAGCAGGAAGAAGAGCCAGACGATCCCTCCTGCTCCAAGGATGGAAAGAACGATCCGAAGTGCCGTCACGACACCCGGCACATCAGAAAGGACAGCGAATACATTTCCCCAGTCTCCGGCGCCAAAGAAGCCGCCGATCATGAAGTAGCCGATTCCAATGGAGAAATGCGCCCCCGTCAGCTGGATCATAAAAAGGCGCAACGTTGCTCCCATACGAGCCTTCAACACGATGACAAGCAGCAGGAATCCCACAATGCAGTTTATGATGGAGGCGCTTCCTCCCGCATCCATGATCCTGTCAAAAACCGACATGCCTTCATAGTTTTCGATGGCCTGCACGGCACCGGCCGAATAACACACCAGCGGATCTCCGTAAAAAACGCGGGTCAGCAGATGAAAGAGTTCATGCACCGGTACAGAGAAAAAATAAGCCAGCAGACTCGTACCGATACAGTTGACAATAGACAGATCTTTTTTTGTTTCCATCTCTTCCGGTTCACTCCTTATCTTTTTGATCTCCCTTGTCGTTCTCCTTCCCGTGGATCAACATCGAGATGATCACGATGACAATACCGCCTGCCATGACAGCCAGCCAGCTGTGGCTCCAGTTTCCTTCCAGATAGCTCCAGATGAACATGACAAACACGGAGACCATTGCTACGATCGGGATCAAGATTTTCAGCTTCATTTTCATTTCCTCCTTTGTGTTGAAATATATGTATTTATCCGGCGTTCGCTACGACCTTCTTCTGCCGCACGAGCCCGCCGCGTCTTGCGGATAAGATCACGATCAGGACTACAAACACGCCGATATAGATTGCTTCTGCCAGAAAGCACATTCCCACATCACTGAGATTTCCCTTCTGAATCCCGGCAAGCATATCGTTGGCTTTTTCAAACCAGTAAACGGGGAAGATCCTGGCAACCATATTGACGCCGTCTCCCAGCATAGCCTGTGGCACAAACGCGCCGCAAAGGAACGACATCCCAAGTCCAAGGATCTGCGCGATCATATTCACCACCGTCCCGTTCGGGTTAAAGGACGAGATCAGAATCGCGATCAGTGCCGCGATCACCGCAAAGAGGAAGGAGTTGAACACAGCGAGGGCGCAGTGCAATCCCCGGTAAACGCCTCCGTATACGAGCATGCCGCTTACCATAAAGATACCCCAGATCAGCACAGTAAACACGCCGCTCCCCAGAAAGATCTGGCTCATATAGGACGACATCTTCACGCTGGAGCACTCGATCCGCATCTTCTGATCTTTCCGGTTTAAGGAGGTCAGGATCGTGCTCAGCACATTCACCATGATCGCGATCAAAAGATAGGGGAGGAACCGGAAATACAACGCAAATTTTTCCGTGTAATTTGTATCCAGCACCTCTGCGCCGGGTGGGGTGACGATCTCCACATCCGCCTCTTTGCATAGTTCCGTATCTGCCTTCTCCGCTGCCTCGGCAAGAGAATCGCCGTCCGCGACATAAACCTTCATAAAACGGATGTAGTTGTTCAGAAACTGCTCCGTCATGGCAGTCTGGAAGGTGTCTCGCATCTGTAAGGTCTCAAACAGAGGCTCTGTGGAAGTATCATCAGGGTTCTGCAGTCTCTCTTCAAACCCTTTTTTGATCACCACCGTGTCATCCACGACCTCATAAAACGAGGCATCCATGATGGCTTGTTTATCGTTTGGCAGCTCCACCAAATGATTTCTCTTTGCGATGGTATCGATCAGTGCCCGGCTTGCCGCCGTCTGATCCTCGTCGATCACTGAAATTGCAATGGACGCTTCCTCAAAGTCCAGCTTCTCCTTGGACGAATTGACAAGCGGGAAGCAGATGGCAAGGAAGATCACGACATACAAAAGGATGATGCCGGCCTTCGCTCTTGCGATCTTGAAAAAAAGCTTAAAGACTTTCATACTTTCTCCTCCTTGTCATCAAAAATCCCAGCAGGATAAAGATCACCGTGTAGATCCCGGCAACCGCAAGTTTTCCCCAGTACCGGGAAAGATCCGGATCAACAGACAGATAATAGAAGGAGTCGGCGATGATCGCAACCGGATTCAGATCATTGATGATCGGTGCGCTCATTTCGATCGCTGCCTTGATCCCGGTAAACATCAGGCCGCTCATGAAGCTCAAGCCCATGACAACCGCCATGCTGATCCCGATTTTTGCCTCATATTTCAGTCTGCCGATGGCACCCACAAAGAAGCCCATGGAGACACCCATGATCGCACCAAGTGCGCCGCCGAGATAGACAAACGGCAGTCTCCCGCCGAAGTCCACTTTCAGCACAAACGCCTGAAAGGTGATGCATACCGCCACGCACAGGATCTGCGTGAAATAGCACCCACATAATCCCGACATGATCGTTGTCAGCTTCGGCGTAGGCGAGCAGGATCTTCTCGCACCGTAATCCGAGAGATTCGCTTCGGAAAACAGCGCGACATGCAATGCCACCGTCATACCAAAAAGCGCCACCATGGCGATCATGTTATACATATAGGTCACAAACGGATCGGTATTCCCTTCCGTCAGTTTCCGTACCTCAATGAGATCGGAATCCATGATCGACGAGGAGGAAGTGCCCGTTCCGCCCTGATCTGCCAGTTTCCCGGAGATCGAAGTCAGAGAGCCGTAGGTTTCCAGAAACCGTTTCAGCGTCGACTGCTCCATGCCACTGCTCTTGATCTTTAGGGACAGCTTCGGTTTTTGATCCAGCATATCTTTAAAAGACGCCGCATCCTGCAAAGACAGCCCTTCTCCGGCCAGGATCGTCTCCGCATCCGCGTTTTGATAGCGTTCACTGCCATCGAAAGCATCCAGAAAGCTTTTGATCGCCTCCGCGCTCCACTCTGCCGTCACCTCATCCGAGGTGATCGAATCTGCCGCATCCGCATCTCCTGCTTCCACGCTTCCCCCGGAGGCAGCCATCCCCTCCGGCGCATCCACAAAGATGATCCCCTTGACATCTCCGTTCTCCAGCATCCGATAGGCTTCGTCCTCCCTGCAGTAGATCGCATGCAGGAGAGGCTTTTGCTGCGGATCATCCTGTTCCTTTTGCTGCATGGTCTTTGAGAGCCAGCTGCCGATATTGCTCTCGTCCTGCGCATAGGTCGATTCGCTTTCTCCCATGAAATCCACCATGGCACGGAACATCTCATCCGGTTCATTCTCTACGATCGCAACCGGCACTGTGGTAATCCCGCCGTTTTCGTAGATATTTCCGAAAGCCGCCTTGTAAAGGACGCTGAGTACGATCGGAAAAGCAAGCATCCAGATAATGACTTCCTTTGCCCTCAGATTCAGGATGATCTCGTATTTCAGATTATGAAAAAACATAGAGCACTTCCCTCCTCTTCGTCAGTCTTTATCTCTCAGTTCCTTGCCGGTAATGGTCAGGAATACATCATTCAACGTCGGCAGTTCGGAAGTGACCTGTCCGAACTGCGTCCCGGTCGTCCTGATCGTGTCCATGGTATTTAAGAGATTATGTGATCCGCCTGCGAAGAAGATCTTCAGCTTCCCTGCTTCCCACCTGACTTCATAAGCGTTCTCCAGATTTTTCATGGTCTCAAGCAGGCCACTATCCGGCTCATCCATTTCAATCGTTACCGTTTCGGTATTCTTGATCATGCGTTTCAATTCGCCGCTGGTCCCCTCGGCGATCTTCTTTCCATGATCCATGATGGCGATCCTCGTGCAGATCTGCTCCACCTCCTCCATGTAATGCGTCGTATAGATCACGGTGGCGCCGTTTCTGTTCAGCTCCTCGATCCCCTCAAGGATCTTGTTACGGCTCTGCGGATCTACGGCGACCGTCGGCTCATCCAGAATGATCAGTTCCGGTTTATGCGCGATCCCGCAGGCGATATTGAGTCTCCGCAAAAGACCGCCGGAAAGCTTCTTTGGTTTGAATTTGGTAAAATCCTTCAGCCCAACAAACTCGATAGCCTCGTCCACATACTGCCTGCGCTTTGCCTTGTCTTTGATGTACAACCCGCAGAAGCAGTCGATATTCTCATATACATTCAGCTCGTCAAATACCGCCACATTCTGTAAGATAACGCCGATCTTCGCCTTACTGTCATAGCTTACCGGCGTCATCGGTTTTCCAAATAATTCGATATTTCCCTCATTGTAGGCAAGCAGGGATAAAAGACAGCTGATGGTGGTCGTCTTGCCCGAACCATTCGGCCCGAGCAGGCCGAAGATCTCGCCTTTTTTGATCTCCAGACTCAAATGGTCGACCGCTGTCAGCTCCTTATACTTTTTCACAAGATTCTCAATCTTTACTACTGTATCTCCCATGCCGCTTGCTCCTTCCTCGTTGACTTGTGATAATGCCAATATTTTACAAAAAAAATGTATCAAAAACCACATTTTTCGCTAAGTGGTAGTTTTTTGGAGATATTCGGTAAAGTTGGAAAGGCTGTTTGACCACTTAGACATCAAAAACGACCGAATACGCAAAAACCTTGTCCGTTCCGATTACTGAAACGTATAATAAGGCAAGAAGCAAAAAACAACCGCAACCGAAAAGGGAGGAAACGACAATGGCTGAGAATATGAAAGTAGAAGACGAAGTAATGACGAATGCGGTCGGAGGTACTGAAGGAGCGACAGTGGAACTCTTCAAAGTCGGAGAAAGGGTGGTGTATATCTCTACTGCTCAGGTCGGAAGGATCCGGGAAGTCTATCCAAATGAAAAGGATCTCTCAAATTCAAGGTATACGGTGGTATTTCAAAATGAAGTCAAGCGCAACGTGAAACACACCTGGCTGAGAAGAACGAATCCGGTCTGATACATTCGGTATATGTAAAGTTTGATGAGGATTCCAGTAGAGTATTTTTAAGAGGCGGAGCGACAGTGCTCCGCCTCTTCCTTTCTCTTTACCGCTTAGCCTCATTTTTGTTACCGCTTAGACAGAAGCCGTTCTTTTGAACCGGGGGATTCTTTATAATAACGGCAAATGCGAAATCAGGAGGGTGAGTACCATGAAGCAGAAAAAAGATCTATCCATCATCAATTGTATCGCGACAAGCTTACTTGCTGTTTTCTTCAGCATTCCGGTTCATGAAGTGATCCATTTGATCACATTCTATGCCTATGGCGATCAATGTGAATACTACGCAGCCACTTCGGTGAATTATCTCGGATTGATCGATTATTACAGCCTGCCGACATTTCACCGGATCATGGCTACGGGAGGCAGCGCAAGCATCGTCAATCTCATCATCGGACTGGTCTTATTGATCATTCTTCTGAAAGGGAAACTAACCCCCATGATCAGATTGTTTCTGACTCAGTTGATGGGCGCACACCTTACGGAAAGTTTTGGCTACTTCATGATAGACGGCATATTCGGCGCCGGGGATTGGGGCAATGTTTTTTCCTACTTTACAGATGCTCCGGGACTTGTGTCTGCTCTTCGTATCGTGCTCTCTGTTGTAGGAATCGGTGGAACCGTATCTCTTTTCTTTATTCTCAATCATATGTCATACTATTTTATTGAAGATCCGAATGATAAAGCGCAGCGTATGGATGTTGCAGTCCGGCTTTATCTGATGATGCTGATTGTCGGAGTGATCACACACTTTGCAACATGGGCGCAGAACCCGGGCGTTAGAAGCGGCGCAACCAGCTTTGCATTTTCCTGTCTGACTGTATTGATGTGGATTCCATTCTTCTGGGGATTCATGTTTACCGGTGTCATGAAAGTATGTCCGCCGAAGAAGAGCCGGTTTTTATACAAACTTCCCGAAAAACCAAATTACATTCTTCTTGCCGCCGGTGTTATCCTTATTCTTGTTGATATCTTTGTTTTTGGACCGGGTATTTTCTTTCATTGATAAGGGAGGTCGTTTGTGAAAACCGACATGAAACTCACTGTGGAGATTGATCCTTCTGTCACCGAACCTGAGGTGATCATACGCGAGCGGGAAGAAACATCGCTTGTCAGCAGGATCGTTTCTTTGATTCAGCAGTATACACAGCAGGAGCAACCGTCAATCACGGTCTATCAAAGCACTACCAGAAGTTCCGTAGAGCAACTGGAGATCATTCGCGTATACACACAGGAAAGAAAGCTGGTGATCTGGACAAAAGACGGCGCCTATTATGCCAAATCCACGCTTCGTGAACTGGAGGAAACTTTGGATGAGGAATGGTTTGTGCGTATAAGCCGATATGAAATCATTAATCTGAACTGGGTCACCGGGTTTGATCTGACAGTCAGAGGCACCATCAAGGTCTTGCTGGAGGACGGTAGTTCTGCCTGGGTGTCACGCAGATATGTGCGTACCGTTGAGCAAAGACTGGAAAGCACCCTGGAGAAGGGAGGGACAGCCAATGAATGAGATCATCAAAAAGGTTATCATGAAAGCTGTGCTGGGTTTCTCGCTTGGGCTATTGGCCGGTGGATTTTTTATGTGGATCGGTGGAGCACCTGACACTTATCTGGGCGTAACGGGCATCGGAGCGATCGTATTGTATCTGTTCTGCTGCGGGGCATATGGGATTGCGGTTATGGAAGGACAACTTTTGTATGACGTTGAACATTACAGTTTGATACGGGCGACCTTAACGCATTTTCTCATCATTGTGGTTGGTCTGATCCTTCTTGGGGTGTCCTTCGGCTGGCGATTGGATGATGTGATCGTCTGGATCATCATAGGGGCCTACCTGATCATATCCGTACTGGTCTGGATCTTTATGTACTTGTATACAAAACACAGGGTACGCAAAATGAACCATAATTTGCAACGATGGAAATCTACTCACGCCCGGGTTGAGACAGGTCACTCAGGAAAAGACAGATGACGATACACTCACAGGAAACTAATCTCCCCAAATACCCCCGTCACTGGCGGGGGTATTACATTGGTTGAAAAAGTTTATAAAACTTGAGGCTTCTGGCATGATGGTGGGTACTATGCCAGATCCCTGATGTACATTTACAATTGAAAAACCATCTGTGTTCCTTTAGAGTATTAGCGACCAAACCAAACTCGAAAAGGAGTACCCACAGATGGTTTCTGCTAATACA
>JAZRFM010000007.1:0-14527 GCA_045661345.1 Lachnospiraceae bacterium | reverse complement strand
ACATGACGATTTAAAAAGCAATAGAAAAATGCAAAAAAAGTCAGGAAATATCTAACTTTTTGAGCATTTCATCCAAGAAAAGAATCGTCACGTGTAATGGGAAAAAAGATCATGAGAAGTCAAAAGACTGTGAATAGTAACGCGAGATGAAAAACCGTAATCAATAAGTCCTTTTTATTGGACATGTCGCGAGTACAATAGAGATTGTGAAGAACAGGAGACATGCCAAAAAGGAGGACGGTTATGGAAAGAAAAGAGAGAGAGGAACGGTTTTGGTACTGGATTTTATTCAGTGAGCGGCCACGCAATCAGCGATGCAGAGGATGCTGTGTTTTATGCAGACACTACGGCATGTGCAGCGGCAATGTCCGCTATCCTGTCTTCGCGGATCATTCTGCGGATCTCGTCAGTCACCAGCATGGTATCGAAGCGGGAGACCGGACTTTCGTCCGCGCTTCCTGAGTAGAGTGTCTGGGAGACGACGGCGGTCAGAGAGTTTGCAATCCGGGAGCAGGCCTGTGACCGCCGATCCGCGGGAAATGATCCGATCAGACGCATGACGGTCTGGATGATCCCTTCCGTATGCATCGGCGCAAAGACCAGACGGCCGGACTCTGCTGCGGTCAGGGCGAGACGGATGATATCGGGATCATCCATCGCACCGATCAGGATCACATCCGGGCTCTGACGGAGAGCGGAAAGGAGTGCGGTTTCGTAGGAATCGGTGTCGGTAATGATCTCACGCTGACTGATCAGGCTCAGCTTATGGGGATGAAGAAATTCAATCGGATCCTCGATGGTGATGATATGCTTGACTTGCTCGCTGTTGATTTTATCGATCAGGCAGGCGAGGGTCGTGGACTTTCCGCTGGCGGCGGGACCGGAGATCAGGATCAGCCCGCGCTTTTGATCGGCGAGCGCCATGACATCCTCTGGGATGCCCAGGGTATTCGGATCCGGCACCACAAAGCGGATGATCCGTATGACTGCGGAGAGCGCGCCCTGCTGACGATAGGCGTTGACGCGAAAGCGGGAAACCCCCTCCAGCGTAAAGGAGAAGTCATCATCTCCATGGCGGAGCAGACGCTCCGTGGAGCGGTTGTCGGCGAGACGGTAGACGGATTCCACAAAGTCTCTGGTATCGTCTTCCAGGAGCCGGATTTCATTGAGCTTTTTGATGGCGCCGTATGCTTTATAGGTGAGTGGATGCCCTGCGATGACAAAGATGTCGGAAGCGTCTTTTTCGGCAATCTCCTGCAGGGTTTCAGCGGTATCGATCATAGCAGACTTTCCTTTCGCCCTGTATTATAACAGTTTTTCGGGAGTTTCTCCAGATTTCTCTTGAAATCACGGGAATCCAATGCTATAATACAATCTGCGTCTGACGAAAGGAGTCTATGATGGATATCGCAAAAATTATCCTTACAATCGTATTTATCGTGATCTGCATTTTTCTGACGGTTATCATATTGCTGCAGGAGGGCAAATCCGCGGGACTGGGCGCCATCAGCGGCGCAGCGGAGACCTACTGGGGCAAAAATAAAGGCCGGTCGATGGAAGGCGTCCTAATCAAGATGACCAGAATCGCCGTGATCGGATTCCTTGTGATCGCCGCCGTTTTGAACATCGGCAGTTTTACCTGAGCCGGATTTTCAAAAGACCATTCAGGCCGTTGCAGATTGCTGCAACGGCTTTTCCTTTATCAGAAACAGGAGAATAAAAGTGAGCAGAATCGGGAGGAAGTATCATACTTCCCAAAAGAGAAAACAGAAGAGACAGTATGGAAAAAGGAGCGGGAAGCACGACAGGAAGGCAGTGGTGAAACAGGTGCGTATGACCGGTGCGTTTACCGCCAACAAAAACGGTAACGGGTTTGTGACTGTGGAGGGTGAGGCACAGGACATCCTGATTCCGGCGGAGTATACCGGAGATGCTTTCCATAAGGATACCGTGGAGATTGAGCTCCTGCCGCGGCACGGCAAGCGAAAAGAAGGAAAGGTCGTGCGCGTGCTGGATCGTGGCTATACCGAGATCGTGGGGACATTTCTGGATTTTCGTACCTTCGGCATCCTCCGGCCGGATGATCCGCGCCTGTACCGGGAGATTTTTTTGCGGGAACATCCGGACAAGGTGCATGACGGTGACAAAATCGTGGTGAGGATGGATGACTACGGGGCACCGGGACGGAGTCCTGAGGGACATATCGTCGAGCTGATCGGACATGCCGGAGAGCCGGGGACGGATACCCTTTCCATTTTACGCGCTTACGGTATTCCGACGGAGTTTCCGGAGCATGTGTGCCGGGAAGCGGAGACGATGCCGGAACAGATCGAAGAGGACGAGATTCTCTCCCGCCGGGATCTGCGGCAGATACAGACCATCACCATCGATGGAGAGGATGCAAAGGATCTGGACGATGCGGTTTCCCTTACCATGGAGGGGGAAAACTATCTCCTCGGTGTTCATATCGCGGATGTGAGCGAGTATGTGAAGGAGCACAGCCCTCTGGATCAGGAGGCCCGTGCGCGGGGGACTTCCGTTTATCTGCCGGACCGTGTGGTGCCGATGCTGCCGAAGAGGCTTTCCAACGGGATCTGCTCCTTAAACGGCGGAGAAGACCGGCTCACCCTGAGCTGCCTGATGACCATCAATCCCGAAGGAAAAGTGATTGCGCATGAGATCACGGAATCCGTGATCTGCACGGCCCGACGCATGAGCTATACCGAGGTGCAATGCCTTCTGGACGGGGCGGATCCGGCCCTTGCGCAGGAATGCAAAAAGCTCCTCCCCATGATCCGCAGGATGGAAGAACTGGCGCAGATATTGCGCAGGAGGCGAGAAGAGCGCGGAGCCATAGACTTTGATCTGCCGGAAAAAAAGATCGTGCTGGATGAGCTTGGCTATCCCACGGAGATCGGACCCTATGAACGAAACGAAGCGACCCGGATCATCGAGGATTTCATGCTGGCCGCAAACGAAACCGTGGCCAGAGACTGCTTCGAACGAGAGCTGCCCCTCGTGTACAGGACCCATGAGGAGCCGGATCCGGAGAAGCTTTCGAAGCTGTCTGCCTTTGTGCAGAACTTTGGCTTCACCCTGCGTCTGAAGGGCGGGGAAGTGACGCCGAAGGAGATCCAGGCGCTGCTCAAACGAACCGAGGGGAGCCCGGAGGAATTCATGATTGCAAGGATGACCCTGCGCTCCATGATGCAGGCAAAATACACCGTGGAATGTACCGGGCATTTCGGTCTGGCGGCGCAGTATTACTGCCATTTCACATCACCGATCCGCCGTTACCCGGATCTCATGGTGCACAGGATCCTGAAGGAAAGACTGCACGGAAGGTTCAATACGACCAGGAGGACACATTACGACAAGCTTTTGCCGGAGGTTGCACAGCACTCTTCTGCGACGGAGCGACGTGCCGTGGAGGCGGAGCGGGAAGCGGACAAGCTGAAGGAAGTGCAGTACATGGAGACCAGGATCGGAGAGGTCTTTGACGGTGTCATCAGCGGCGTGACGGGATGGGGCTTTTACGTGGAGCTTCCCAACACCATCGAGGGCATGGTTCCTGTTGCGTCCCTGCGCGGAGAGTATTATCATTTTCATGAGGAAAGCTGTGAGCTGGTGGGAGAACGTACCGGGATCACATACCGGATCGGACAGCGCGTGCGGATCCGTGTGGATCGGGCAGACCGGCTGCTGCGGCAGATCGATTTTGCCGTGGTGACAGAATAGAGGGGAATGCGGCATGAGCGGAAATGTGAAGCTGATCGCAAACAATAAAAAAGCATATCATGACTACTTCATTGAGGAAAAATATGAGGCAGGGGTCTGCCTGCACGGCACCGAGGTGAAGTCTCTTCGTATGGGGAAATGCAGCATCAAAGAGGCCTATGTGCGGATTGAAAAGGGGGAGATGTTTGTCTACGGGATGCATATCGCACCTTATGAAAAAGGCAATATTTTCAACCGGGATCCGCTGCGTCCGAAGAAGCTGCTGCTTCATAAACGGGAGATCCTGAAGCTCGAGCAGGGGATACAGGCAAAAGGCTATACCCTTGTGCCGCTGCAGGTCTATTTCAAGGACAGCAGGGCGAAGGTGGAGATCGGACTGGCCAAAGGCAAGAAGCTTTACGACAAGCGCCAGGATATTGCAAAGAAGGATGCCAGACGTGAGATGGCACGGGAGCTGAAGGAGAGAAACCGCTGAGGAGGACATCATGAAGTTTACAAAAATGCATGGCTGCGGCAATGATTACGTCTATGTGGACTGCACGGTGGAGAAAGTCGACGCACCGGAGGAGGTGAGCCGGTTCGTTTCAGACAGGCATTTCGGCATCGGGTCTGACGGGCTGATTCTGATCTGTCCTTCCGGGATCGCGGATGTGAGGATGCGGATGTTTAATGCGGACGGATCCGAGGGTGCGATGTGCGGAAACGGGATCCGCTGCGTCGGGAAGTACGCCTATGATCATGGCCTGGTGCAGAAAGAAGAGATCACGGTGGAGACCGGAAGCGGGGTCAGGACGCTCCGGCTTCACACCAAAGACGGACGTGTGGATACAGTGACCGTGGATATGGGAAAGCCGGAGACGGCGCCGGAGAAGATCCCGGTGAAGCTGCCGGAAAGCATGGAAGCCGTGATTGACTATCCGATCACGGCAGACCGGACAGAGTGGCGGATCACCTGTGTTTCCATGGGAAACCCTCACGGGGTGGTGTTTGTGGAAGAGAATCAGACACTTGATCTGCCGAAGATCGGCCCCTCCTTTGAACATCATCCGTGGTTTCCGGATCGGATCAACACGGAGTTTGTCAAAATTCTCTCCCGGAAGGAGATCAGCATGCGGGTCTGGGAACGCGGCTCCGGAGAGACCATGGCCTGCGGAACCGGGGCCTGTGCCTCCGTGGTGGCATCCGTCCTGAACGGACTGACGGAGGAGACCGTTACGGTGCATCTGCTGGGGGGCGACCTTCGAATTACCTATGACAAAGCGGCAGAGCGTGTATGGATGGAGGGGAGCGCGACAGAGGTCTTTTCCGGAGAGATTACGTGTCCGTAGGGCACGATGACCAGCCGACAGGCGGAAAGTGAGAAAAGGATGAAGCTGAATACGTTGTTGGAACGCATGAAATACGAGATCATACAGGGCGACCCCAATCCCGAGATCGGACGGCTGATTTATGATTCACGGAAGCTGAAGGAGGGAGATCTGTTTGTCTGCGTCAACGGAGCCAGTTTTGATGCGCATGAACATGCGGTGGCAGCGGCACAAAAAAGAGTCGCCGCAGTCGTGATTGAGCACGACATTGACCTGGCTTCCATGGGGAAAACCACCGTGGTCCGGGTGGATGACACGAGAGAAGCTCTGGCGGAGCTTTCCGCGGCCTATTTTTCCCATCCTGCGGAAAAGCTCATTACCATCGGCGTGACGGGAACCAAGGGAAAGACCAGCACGACCTATATGATCCGGGACATTCTGGAGGGGGTCGGCGTCCGGACGGGACTGATCGGCACGATTGAGACCATCATCGGGGAAAAACGCACGCCGAATACCAACACCACCCCGGAATCCTATCTGATCCAGGAAGCCCTGGATCAAATGGTGAAGGCCGGGACACGCGCCATGGTGATGGAGGTTTCCTCCCAGGGGCTGATGATGCACCGCGTCAGCGGATTCACGTTTGATTACGGGATTTTTACCAACCTCTCGCCGGATCACATCGGTCCCAACGAGCATAAGGATTTTGAGGAATACAAGCGGTGTAAAAAGCTTTTATTTTCCCAATGCTGGAAAGGGATTTTCAATCTGGACGACCCTTACGCTGCGGAGATGATGGAAGACGCATCCTGTGAGAAGGAGACCTTCGGACTCAGGGAAGACGCGGACTATCGCGCCACGGATATCTCCCTTTTTCAGGAGCAGGGGCGGCTCGGCACGGCGTACAGTGTTTCCGGGAAAGCGAGTTTTCCCGTGCGTGTGGATGTTCCCGGCAGCTTTTCCGTGCACAACTCCCTGGCGGCCATCGCGGTGTGTCTGCATTTCACGGATCAGGTGAAGCGGATCCAGGATGCGCTTGCCAATATCGCCGTCAAGGGAAGAGTCGAGATCATCCCGGTACGGGAGGAGTACACCGTGATGATCGATTATGCGCACAATGCAGTGGCGCTGGAGAGCCTCTTAAAAACCATCCGGGAGTACGAGCCGAAGCGGATCGTGACCTTATTCGGGTGCGGCGGCAACCGTGACCGCAACCGCCGTTTTGAGATGGGGGAGGTGAGCGCAAGGCTCTCGGATCTGACGGTGGTGACCTCGGACAATCCGCGCTATGAGGACCCGGAAGCGATCATCGCAGACATCATTACCGGTGTTGAAAAAGGGAAGGGACCCTACATCAAGATCACGGATCGGCGGGAAGCCATCCGCTATGTGCTGGAGCACGGCGAACCGGGTGATGTGATCATTCTTGCCGGGAAAGGGCATGAGGACTATCAGGAGATCGAAGGGAAAAAGTATCCCATGGATGAGCGTGTCATCATCCGGGAGATTAAACAGTCCTGGGAAAAATAATGTTTGATTTGCTGAGAACCCATCAATTGAACATCATGCTCTGTATGAGCAGCATCTGCGGCATTATTGTTTTCTTCATTCTGATCACGAGAGGAATGCCAAAGCCCCGCAAGATTGCGCTGATGGCGACGGAAGCGGGCGGTATGCTGCTGCTTTGCTTTGACCGCTATGCCTATCTGTTCCGGGGGGATGAGAGCACCCTCGGCTGGTGGATGGTCAGGATCAGCAATTACCTCGTATTTGCGCTGTCCATGTTTGTGACCGTCAGCTTTAATCTGTATCTGGCAGATGTTTTGAAGCGGGAGGGCGGACTCGAAAAGCTGCCGAAACGGATGACCGTGATCAATGTCCTTGCGGTCTGCGGAGAACTGATCATCTTTTTGAATCTCTTTACCGGGATTTTGTACACCTTTGATGAGACAAACCGGTATCAACGAGCGGCGGGCTACCCCATCACCTTCAGTATACTGCTGATCTCCCTTTTGATCCAGCTTTCCACCATCATTCAATACGGCAACAGGATCAGGATGCGGATGCGGGTGCCCCTGTTTATTTTTACCATCATGCCTATTCTCGCAGCCGTTCTGCAGATCTTTTTTTACGGGCTGTCTTTGGCGAATATGTCCATCGTCGGGGCAGAGATCATCTTATATGTATTCGTGGTCTTTGACATGAATGCGGCGGAGGAGGCCAAGGCGGAGGCCGAGTCTGAGAGCCGGGCGAAAACGGCCTTCCTTGCGAATATGTCTCATGAGATCCGCACGCCGATCAACGCGGTACTCAGCATGAACGAGATGATCCAGCGCGAATGCAGGGATAACACTATTCTGGAGTACTCCGACAGCATCAAGACGGCAGGGAATACGCTGCTCGGACTGGTGAATGACATTCTCGATTTTTCAAAGATCGAGGCGGGGAAGATGGAGATCAGACCCGTGGACTATGACATTTCCTCCCTGATCGGAGACCTCGTCAACATGATCCGGCTGAGGGCGGAGGATAAGGGTCTGCAGCTGTTCCTTGATTTTGACGAGACCCTGCCGACGATTCTCCACGGCGATGAGCTCCGGCTGAAACAGGTCATCAGCAACATGCTGACAAATGCCGTCAAATATACCAGAAAAGGCTGGGTCACCTTTTCCATAGAATATGAAAGGGCAGAGGAGGCAGAGGATCAGATTATCCTGCTGGTGTCCGTCAAAGATACCGGGATCGGGATCAAGGAAGAAGAGCTGGGCAGGATTTTCAACGAGTTTTACCGCATAGAGGAAAAGCGCAACAGCAACATCGAGGGAACCGGCCTTGGCATGAACATCACAAAGCGGCTGCTGGAGATGATGGACAGCCATCTGGAGGTGCAGAGCATTTACGGAGACGGATCGACATTTTCCTTCCGGATTAGGCAGGGAGTCGTAAAGTGGGATCCGCTGGGAGACTATGAAAAAGCCTACCACAATGTGCTTGCCACAAGGAGCAGGTATCAGAAGAAATTTATCGCTCCGCGTGCAAAGGTTCTGATGGTGGATGATTACACCATGAATCTTCTTGCCTTCAAAAACCTGACAAAGGAGACGCAGGTGCAGGTCGACACGGCGGATGACGGGGACAGCGCCCTTGCCATGCTTCGAAGGAAAAAGTATGATCTCATTTTTATGGATCATCTGATGCCGAAAAAAGACGGGATCGAAACCCTGCACGAATTGAGAAGCCAGCCGGGAAATCCGAATTATGAAACCCCTGTAATCTGTCTGACGGCAAACGCCATCTCCGGAGCCAGAGAGCAGTACATGGCGGAAGGATTTCACGACTACCTCACAAAGCCCATTGATCCCAATCTGCTGGAAAGTATGATGATCGAGTATCTGCCCAAAGAGCTGGTGGAAATTGCGAAAGAGGAACCGCAAAAAGACGCTGTAAAAACGGAGGCGGCCGGAATCCCGGACCAGCTCCGGCCCCTCGTGGGACAGGAGATGATCGATGTGGAGCTCGGTCTGAAGCAGAACGGCTCCGGGGAAGTCTATCTCTCCACCCTGAGGATCTTTGATGATTCCATAGAGGAGACTGCAAAGGAGCTGGAGGGCTATTATGAGGCAGAGGATTATGCGAACTACACAACCAGGGTGCATGCATTAAAGAGCGGTCTGCGTCTCATCGGTGCGGAGGCGCTCGGGGAGTCGGCACAGCAGCTTGAAGATGCCGGGAAGAACCGGGATCTGTCGTACATCAGAACGCATCATGCGCCCTTCCTGACAGCATGCCTTGACTTAAAAACGCTCCTTGCAGGCGTTTGCGGGGAGGGTGAAACAGGCGATGCAGAGAAGCCCCTGGCGGATCCGACCCTGCTGCGGGAGATGTACAGTGAGATCAAAACGGCGGCGGAAGAGATGTCCAGCGATGATCTGGAGGCGCTTTTTGCGGAAATGGATCAATACCGCATCCCGGAAGAGCATCGCACCTTGTACGGGCAGCTGAAGGCCGCCGCAGACAACTTCGAGTACGACACCATCCTTTCGTTGATTCCCCCGGAGATGCTATAGCAAGGTGCTCCGGCAGCTTACCATGCACCCTCCGGATACTGCCGCAAAAGGGATTACAGGGTTGCATACGCCCCTTATGCGGCGTATAATATGCCGTGAACGGATGAAACATGTTCACGAACAATATATGGGCTAGTAAAGGTTTCGACAGGGATCTTGCAGCCGGAGAAGCTATCCGCAGGCGATGCGTCAAATCGCAAACCTAAATTAAACGCTAAAAACGATAAAGTTGTAGCGTTTCGTGCACCGGTTGCTCAGGCAGCCTAAGCGCGAAACCGCCGTCTGAGTACGGCATGTCCGCCTCGCTATCCCTGCTGAGTGAGGATCGGGCATCATCTTAGCAGGAAACGACGCCGGTTAAGCTTTGCGCCGGCGGGCGTATCATGAAGCTACCGAGTGAGCACGGTTGTCGGTGTCCGCGTTCATGAGGGAAACGGTCTTTGACCGCAAACAGCGACTATGATAGTAGAAGGACGGGGAATAGGTTTTTGGACGCGGGTTCGATTCCCGCCTGGTCCACTCGAACACGAAGCGGCGAACCCGCTCCGAGGTAATTATTACAGCGTTTGTGAGAATGTGTTTGCGCTGATTGTTGATTTAAATGTCTTTAAAAAGAATATTGATAATAAATCTGAAGCAGTCACAACACATTCTGATATTCGCAAGTGGGTAAGTGATAACCTTGATATCACAGTTAGTAATTCAAGTATTGGAAGAGTGATGGAAAAGTGCGGTATTGATTCTTTGGAGAAAAAGCAGAAGTGCATTTTTCCTAGATTAAAATCCGAGAAAGAAAAAGCGATACTAACAGCATTTAAAGAAATGAATTCGATCAGGAACCTGATGGATATGGCGGACGGAGCGGCGAAGAAGGTTAAGAAGAGGGCGGATAAGGCTGAGAGCGAGAACCTGCGCACGGCGAAGAAGCTGGCGAAGCTTCAAAAGGATAAAGAGAAGTGCGAGTCGGAGCGGTTTTCCAATGTTGACCGGTTCATGACCGGGAAACTGGAAAAGGACGATTACCAGAGGATCAGGGCGGAACTGATGCGCAGGGCGGAACTTCTGGACAAGCAGATAGCGGAGGTTTCGGCAAAATTTCATGAGAGTCAGGCGGCAGCGGATGATGGCGTGCGGGATGCTGTCAGCACGATGAAGAAGTATTCCGGGGAAACGGAACTGACCAGGGAGATTGTGGAGGCGTTTATTGATAAGATCCTGATCTATGATCCGGAGCATATCGAGATCCGGTGGAAGTTCCCGGATGACGTGGTAAAGTTCATAGAGGGATAGGCAGCGGAGCCGGTTGGAGAGATCTGACCGGTTCTTTTTTTTGTTTTGGGGACTATGCAGAACGTTGAGGATATGTTAGAATAACTTATACAAATCGCATAAGTGTTTATAGAGCAAGGACTAAGAAAATGGTTAAGAATAATATTGAATTGGATATCAAGGTTAAGTGCGTGGAAGAACATATGACACAGGCGGATATTGCAAAGAAGGTTGAAACACCGGCTTCATATGTGAATAAACTGATCCGAAGAGACGAGGGTGTTGTGAATAATACTTATGTTAAGATGCTTGAAGCTCTGGGTTATGACATTGAGCTGCACTATGTGAAGCGCGAAGAATGATTTTTGAGGTTCCATTTTGGAACCTCAAAGATGGAGGTGCAAATGGGAAATACCAAACAAGAACAAACGACTAATGAAATAGTACCTGTTATTACCGAGATAAAGGATATTGGGAGCCTTGTTTATGTTATTCGTGGAAAACAGGTCATGATAGACAGTGATTTAGCAATGCTTTATCAGGTTGAGACAAAGAATCTCAACAAAGCAGCAACGCGTAACGCTGACCGGTTTCCGGAGGATTTTCGTTTTAAGCTTACGAAAGAGGAATTTGATGGTTTGAGGTTCCAATCTGGAACCTCAAACGAAGAGCAAGGCGGTCGCGGTGGCCGCAGATATTATCCTTATGCCTATACGGAGCAGGGAATAAGCATGCTTGCAAGTGTTCTGCATAGCAAGGTTGCTGTTCAAGTGAGCATAAATATCATGCGCACTTTTGTTGAGATGCGTCGTTTTATTGCCAACAATGCACTTCTCTTCGAGAAGGTTAGTGATATAGAACTGAAACAGCTGGAATATCAGAAAAGCACGGATGAGAAGTTTGACAAGGTGTTTCAGTACATTGAGGATCACGCAGAATCGGAGCAGAAGATTTTTTTCGATGGTCAGATTTATGATGCGTTCAGTCTGATTACATCCATCATCCAGAAAGCGCAGAAGGAGATAATCCTGATTGATGGATATGTCGATGTGGATACGCTGAACATCCTGGCAAAGAAGAATACCGGCGTTGACGTGAAGATATATACATATGCGAGTGCTCCGCTTACAATCAGGGATGTGGCTAATTTCAATGCACAGTATCCGACATTAACGGTAAAGAAAACGCAGGTGTTCCATGATAGATTCATCATCTTGGACGGGAAGACCGCCTATCATATAGGGGCATCCATCAAGGATGCAGGGAAGAAGTGTTTTGGGATTTCATTGTTGGAGGATCCAGCGATGGTAACGGAATTTCTGAATCGTTTGAGGACAGTATAGGTGAATGGTAAAGATATCAAAAATAGTCTGCAAATATTATCGTGGGAGGTAACTATATGGGTGAAAATATGCTTTTACCATTGCAACAGCAATTGACGTTAGCATATCAAGAAGTGCGTGAATGCAATGCTTATAGCAGTAATTTCGGTCTTTCATTAAGTGAAACTGAAATTGCTGAGCTTGTTACTTGCCGCGCAGAAGCTCTGCGAACATCGGGAAGAATCGAATTTGGTGGGGGAATTTTGCCAAAACTGATACAAGCATTCTGCGATTCTCCCTATATTAACCAGGAGAACTATGCAGATACGCTTGCAGAGCTGCAAGAGGCTTTCTACTACTTCAAGACTGAGGCTATGGATCGCTTTTCAGACGACGAGCTGATTGAATATATGGTCAAGGTGTTTAACGGCAGGGCGCAGGGGTCAGCAGAGTATTTATCAGGTACTTCTCTGGAAGCGCTTGCTCGATATGCCCGGACAGAATTTGATCCTTTTGATGCGGAGAAAGCCGGTGATCTGTTTTGATGGAAATGATTCCTGCTAATCTTTTTTCCGGAGATGATCTGCAAATCCTATTGCCTCGGTTGTGGGAGTTGTTGGGAAAGCAAACAGAACGGTATACCTCGAAAGACAGCACCTCTGTTACGATAGAAACTGCACAGGAACTCTTAGCTTCGCTATGGTACACGATCACCATGGCTTTGGATGAAACCAGCACGCCTTACAATAGATTGCTGTCTGATGAGCTGATGCCATTCGTTAGACAAGGACAGACAATTCTGCAAGATAAGCTTGAGACCACAAAGAGACTGTGGGAGGCGGTCTGCCGTACGGCACCGGAAATACAGAATTTTTATTATACTGATACGCTGCGAGGTATTGGAGATTATCTTAAACGCTATGACCTGTTTTATTTTGCGCATAGGAAACCGCCCCTTATTGATTATCCCTTGCTGAATGCAACATGTGAGACGATACAGGGGCTCACCTATACAGAGCAGTATCTCAAGGGGATGCTGGCAGAGAATGCGCTGATTCATAGTTTTGAGAATGATGCTGTTGTTTACGTATTGCAGACCGTCGCACCTGACTATCGGGAATATTATTTAAATCTGTGTGAACAACCCCTCACTAACGCACTTGGCTTAGCACTGATTGACAGGGATGTACGAACACTGTTTCTTGGCCATAAAGAACATGCAAAACTAATTGAAGTGATTCAAAACAAAAGCAATGATCAATTAAGGGATATTCTTCATTTTGCCGCTATAACACTATGTGAACAAACGAGGATTACAGACAAATGGATTATAGATTATATCATTACTTTTTCTGACACGGTTCTGCCTCGTATTGAGGCAGCGATAGAGAGTATGGATTTGTCCAATATCTTCATGTTGTCATGTGAATAAAAATATGGATTGAAACTCCGCCATCCTGAAAAATGTCCGAAAAAACTTTTAGACCTATGTTGACATACTCTGATGAATGCCATAGGTCAATCTATAATGTTTGGAGTCAGGTCTTAGAATACTTTGATTCTTTTATAATCGGTCTTACTGCAACACCTGATAAAAGAACTTTTGCATTCTTTAATCAGAATGTTGTTAGTGAATATACTCGTGAGCAGGCTATTCTTGATGGCGTAAATGTCGGAGAAGATATTTTCTTGATTGAAACAGAGGTATCAAAGAATGGCGCGCATATCATGAAACAGCTTATCGAGTATAGAGATAGATTGACTAGAGCAAAGCGCTGGAAACAAATGGATGAGGATGAAGATTATACCTCTTCCATGCTTGATAGAGATGTCGTAAATCCAAGTCAGATTCGTACTGTTATAAAGACATTCAAAGAGAATTTGTTTACACAGCTTTTCCCTCACCGTACTGAGGTTCCGAAGACTCTTATCTTTGCGAAAACGGATAGTCATGCAGATGACATTATCCAGATTGTTAGAGATGAGTTTGGAGAAGGAAATGAATTTTGCCAGAAGATTACATGTCAGGCAGATAAGCCTGAAACGGTACTTTCTGCGTTTAGAAATGACTATTATCCTCGTATAGCCGTTACAGTGGATATGATTGCAACGGGTACAGATGTAAAGCCTATTGAGTGTCTTATCTTCATGAGAGACGTTCGTAGTCGTAATTACTTTGAGCAAATGAAGGGGCGTGGTACAAGAGTTCTTGATAAAGAAGACCTGAAAAAAGTATCTCCTTCTGCAACTGAGAATAAGGACCACTTTGTTATTGTTGATGCAGTCGGTGTCACTAAGTCAAAGAAAACAGACACAAGACCTCTTGAACGTATGCCAAGCGTTAGCCTTAAGCAGTTGATGATGAATGTTACGCTTGGTGCAAAAGATGAAAATACATTGACTTCATTGGCTAATAGAATCATTAGATTAAATAGCCAGTTGACGCCAAAGGAAAGAAAAGAATTTGAAGAAAAGGTTGAGATTTCTGCTGGAAATCTGGCAGAGAAACTTCTCAATGCTTTTGATGAAGATGTTATAGCTAATAAAGCTGGTGTCAATATTAACGATGACCATGAACTCACAGAAGAAGAAACAAAGAAAATGGAACAGGCAAAGTCTGAGCTTATAAAAGACGCTGTTAAACCATTCTATGACCCTGATGTGAGAACATATATCGAAGAAGTTGCAGGATACGGGGAGGAGGTGAGCAGCGATGTATGAAGCGTTTTATGGGATGAAGAATACCCCGTTTGGAAAAGATATCCCGGCGGAGAGATTGTATGAGTCAAAGCAGGTACAGAATGCCAAAGGCAGGCTCATGTAT
>JAZRFM010000006.1:0-50785 GCA_045661345.1 Lachnospiraceae bacterium | reverse complement strand
GCCTGCATCGGCCAAGGCTTACGGCAAAGGAACCGCTCTGGACGGCGGGACGACCTTTATCATGGGAAATGATAAGGGCGCTTATGCGTCCAAGGAGGATTACACAAAAGCTGTCGTCATGGTCTCCATCTACCCGAATGCATCTCCTGCCTATGTAGATGTGTATTGGAAGAATAATGTTGAAGGATCGAATACCAGTTATGTCGGGGGACAAAAGAAGACGAATGTTCCCAACTACAGTATCCGGATTCCACTGGGCTGAATAGCGTTCCCGATTCTCATTTCCAGCTCATTTCCAGTTTTTTGTGATGCTTGGCGCAATCTACCAAATATAGATTGATCAAGGTTTGATACGGAATTCCGGACTCTGATGACTGGCTTTTAAAGTAGTCCAGCGCTTCTACATCAACATTCATGGTGATGGATTTGCGGAGGCGTTTTGCGTACGGGTTTTTTACTGCCTTGTTGAAATCAAATTCTTTTTCCAGATATTCATCTTCTTTTGTCATCTTATTCATAAGCTCAGACTCCTTTCGTATCCATTTCGTTCATGCTGCGTTGCCTTCCGGGATGAGATGATCCGTATGACAGACTCTTCCCGGATACAATGGACAACAAGCAGAATATTTCCTCTATTGCTGTACCCAAGGATACGGAATCGTCTTTCGTCGTCCGAGTGCTGCTCATCATATACCAGTAGAGCATTCTCATCATAAAACACGGATTTTGCTTCATCAAAGGAGACGCCGTGTTTTTCTATATGTCAGTTCATTTTTGTTTTCGTCCCATTCAAACCGAAGATCATCCATACATAAACTATACATAATAAATCCATATTATGCAACACTTTCCTATGGATTTTTGATGTCGCAAATTGCGATATCAAAGTGAATAATACAAAAAGTACTGATAGTGGGGCATCTTTACTTTTTAGAGTTCAAAGTCCTAAAATCTTTACTTTTGACGACGATTGTAGTAAGATAAGTAAAGATTTGAGGAGGTAAGCTGATGATCTCATATGAGGGTCTGGAAAGGTCGCTGAAGGACAAGGGTATCGGGAAGACTGAGTTGTCAACACAACTTGGTCTGTCTACCAGAACCATAGCAAAGATAGGGAAAGGCGAAAAGCTTTCCAGGCGCAGCATACAGAAGATAGCGGATTTTCTTGGTGTAGCTCCGGAGCTTCTTATGAAGGAAGTATCCGACAATATGATTCTTCAGGTGCTTCGGGAAGAAAAAGAGATGAAGATTTCCGGAGGGCTGTATCACGAGCTGCAGGTAAGAATGACCTATAATTCCAATCACATCGAGGGAAGCAGGCTTTCGGAGGATCAGACAAGGATGATCTTTGAGACCAATACACTTGATGTGGGTGACGGGATACCGGTCGATGATGTTCTGGAAACGGTGCATCATTTCCGGGCGATTGATTATGTGATCGATACCGCAGAAGAAGAACTAACAGAGGATATCATCAAGCATCTGCATTATTTACTGAAGCATGATACAAAGGACTCAACCCTTGACTGGTTTGCAGTAGGTGACTATAAAAAACGTGCGAATGCTGTTGGTGGGCGGGAGACATCAAAGCCATCGGAAGTGCATAAACACATGAAGTCTCTTTTGGAAAAATACAACGCAAAGGAGAATGCTACGGTAGAAGATATCATAGAGCTGCACGCTGAGTTTGAGTATATCCATCCGTTTCAGGATGGCAATGGCAGGGTAGGGAGACTTGTGGCTTTGAAGGAGTGTCTGCGGCATAATGTGATACCTTTTATCATCGAGGATGCGAAAAAGAATTTCTACTACAGAGGTCTTTCTGAGTGGAGGAATGAAAAAGGCTGGCTTACAGATACTTGTCTGGATGGACAGGATACATTTGTAAGGCTGCTGGATATGTTCGGAATGGATACCAGTGATTCGTAGGCAGAAGACTATTGGAGTGACCGTGTAGATCTGCCGGGTGACTCCTTATTGGAGTACGGACGGAGACAGTAGATGCGTATTTGGAAGAATCATACTGGGACGAGTACCCCTTCCCATTCGGGGAGGGGTTTTTCCGTTTCTGGTCCTGTTGTAAAGTAAGCGGTGATATAACGGCGTCCACGGTCATCTCGTCCCATCCCGTCAAAGACAGGATGAACAGTGCAGTATAAAGTCTGAATTGTCAGACCTTGATCACGCAGCTTTCATTGTATAGCGGAAGCCTGCTGTCGTGGGTCAGGAATGAGTAGTTTTCAGCTTTTGCCTGCGCAAGAAGGATGCGGTCGAAAGGATCCCTGTGTTCCTTATCTACCTTGGAGATATCAAGGGCTGCGGCTTCAAGAATATGCTTTGATTTCATGTTAAGCTGGTAATAGCCGGATTCCTCGCAGTACTCGACGAATTCCTCGGGAGTAAGGGTCAGGTTATTTTTGGGGCTGTCCTTTTTCAGAAGAACCTCCCATGTGGAAACCGAACTGAAAAAGATGTTGTTATCCGGGTCGGAGATCAGTTCCCGCGCCCGATCGGGAAGGTTGCGGTGGTTACTGATAGCCCAGATTATGATATGGGTGTCCAGAAGGATATTCAAAACAGATCACCTCCCGTGAGCATAGCGGCGATATCTTCACTTCCGACGTCAAGATCATCGGGAACCTCGAACCTGCCTTCGGCAACACCGATCCGTTTGGACGCAGACACGGGGTTTACGAGAGTCATTTTGACTACCGGCTTTCCATTTCTTGCAATCTGGATTTCATCCTCCCGTTTGCTTTCAATAAGCCGCATAAGCTTTGAGAGATCCATTTTCGCCTCTCTTACATTTACCATCATCATCTATATCACCCCTTCGCGATGTGGTCAATGTGACCACTGTAGTTACTGTAACTACAGTATAAGCCGGGGAGGGTGAAAATTCAAGCAGAAGAACAAGCATTCATGAAAAGGAGGCTGAGAAAAGGCCAATCGCATATGTTTAACAGGAAAGACCGCCTCCTAGGGTGACATTTCGAGTGACATTTACAGTGATACGTGGCATAATTGTTACCAGAAACGGAGGCATATAAGCAGTTCGTGCGCACAATCGTAATAGGAATGCGGCGTTCAGCAGCTCGCAATTCGCGCAAAGTGAATGAATGAAATTCGCTCACGATATCATTTCCATAAGAAGGAAAAGCATATGGAAGAAAAAAAGAACACCCTGACAATCTGGAAAACGGTTGCGATCTTTGCGGTCATCGCTGCACTTGTTATGACAGTATTGCTCTGTGTTACGGTAACGAAAGCGCCGGAGCCGGGGACACCGGGGGAAACAGCGGATATTTCCGGGGATCCCCTGTCTCAGTGGACAGACGGATGTGAGGCAAAAGAGAAGTTAATGGCTTTTGTGAAGGATGTTACGGACGAGAACAGCCCGAATTTTATTCCGACGGAAAACCGGATCGCCGTATTTGATATGGACGGGACGCTTGTCGCGGAGCTTTATCCCACCTATTTTGTCTGCTATCTTTATGAATGGCGAGTGCTGAAGGATCCGGACTTTGAGCCGACTGCGGAGCAGGTCAGACTGGCGGAAGAGATCCGGGATGCCGGCCTTACCAATGCCTATACGGCGGAGATGATCGACGAACATACAAAGGAATATGCAAGGGTATTCGAGGGCATGACACAGCAGGAATTTTCTGACTACGTGACGGATGTGCTGATGCAGGAGGCCGATGGATTCACCGGTATGCTCTATGGCAATTCCTTCTTCCTGCCCATGGTGGAGGCGGTTGAATATTTGCAGGCAAATGATTTTACGGTCTATGTCTGCAGTGGGAGTGACCGCGATACCTGCCGGGCGATTGTGAGGGATTATCTGGATATCCCGGAGAGCCAGATTATCGGTACGGACGTGGCGCTGGAGGCAGACGCTCAGAAGGGGGAGGCAGGTCTTCGTTATCAGCTGACTCCGGAGGATCAGGTGATCCGAACCGACCGTGTTTCCGAGAAAAATGAGAAAATGAACAAGGTCTCCGCCATCGCGGAAGAGATCGGTCAGAAGCCGGTGCTGTCCTTCGGAAATTCCAGCGGTGACCAGAGTATGCATCTGTACACCATCACGGACAACCCGTATAAGAGTGCGGCTTTCATGCTGATCGCAGATGATGACGTGCGCGATTACGGAAATCCCGAAAAGGCAGAGGAACTCAGAACGAAATGGGAGAGTCTGGGCTTCAACGTGGTCTCCATGAGGGATGATTTTAAGACGATCTACGGGGAAGATGTGAAGAAAACGGGAACGTTTCGGTGGACGGAGGAATTCTCCTCCGGGCGGAATTAAGCCACCAACCACAACCTGAAAAATGCACAGTGCATCTGTGTCAGATAGAAAGACTCATGGAAGAATACAATAAAAAACAGGAGGAATAACATCATATGGATATTGAGATACTACTGGTCTGGCAGAATTTCAGAAACAGTATCGGCGGCATTTTCACGGATTTCTTTACGAAAATGAGCTTTATCGGGGAAATGAATACGGTGCTGATCATCATGGCCATCGTTTACTGGTGCGTGAGCAAGGAATTCGGCACCTATTTTTTGATGGGCTGGACAGGCAACAGGGTGGTGAACGGTCTGTTGAAGGTGATGGCCTGTGTCTACCGTCCCTGGATCAGAGATCCAAGGATCATACCGGAAATCAATGCCAAAGAGACTGCCACAGGCTATTCTTTTCCCAGCGGACACAGTGCCAATGCAGGGTCTCTCTTCGGCGGAATGGCAATCCGGAAGGAGCTGGGACGGACGATACGGATCGTGTCGGTGATCATCCTTTTTCTCATTCCCCTCAGCCGGAACTTCCTGGGTGTGCATACCCCCCAGGATGTTATCACGGGAGCCCTGGTGGGAACCCTTGTGATGTGGCTCACCATGAAGCTTCTGGAGTGGGTTGAAAAGAATCCGAAAAGGGATATCCCGGTGATGCTGATCGGCATCGGGATCGCCGTTGCGGTTGCGGTTTTTGCAGCGGTCAAACCCTATCCGGAGGATTATGATGCGGCAGGAAAACTCTTGGTGGACGGAGCCAAAATGGCAAATGACACCTATAAGGGAGTAGGCTGGTGCATTGGATTTTTTGTGGGCTGGGTTCTGGAAAGGCGGCTGGTTCGTTTTTCCACGGACGTTCCCATGGTGACAAGAGCCACAAGGCTGGTTACGGGACTGCTTGGGTACTATGCCCTCAGCCATGTCGTGATGCCGCTCTTAAAGAACGGGATTCCCGGACCCGGAGGCACCATGGTATCCTGCCTGATCCAGATGTTCTTTGTGATGTTTGTCGTCCCGTTATGCATCAGGCTTTTTGAAAAGACGCCTGCCGGTGATGCGGTTCATTGACGGAAAGGATTGAGGTCCGTTCTGCCAGATCCTCTTTTGTATCGTATAATAGTAAGAATGGCACTTGTAAGGCAGGCAGTAATCATTTTTTGGAGGAATGAGATGCAAACATCGGATTATTCCATTATGGAGCTTCATGAAAAAAACATCCTCTCATTTTCGCCCTATTTACCGGAGGACGATCTGCATAGGATCAGTCTCGAAAATGCTGGTGCACTGGGACTTGTGAAAGACGGGACATCTTCCTGCGGAGCGCTGATGTACAGTGTTTATCAGGAGGAGGGAATCTGCTTTCTGGACAGTATCTGTGTAGATGAAAGCCAGCGGGGACAAGGGCTCGGACAGATGCTCTGCCAGGCACTGGAAGAAAAAATGATCTCTCAGGGTCTTCGGGAGATCCGCTCCAGAGTCGTTATTCCGGAAGAAAACGGCGCAGAAAGCTTTTTGGAGGCCCAGGGCTATGACTGGCTGGCAGAAGGGGAGCTCTACTATGACATCCCGCTGAAGGAACTGGTCCGGCGGCTGGAACACATGAAGGGCAGGATGAAGAAAGGGGAAAAAGGAAGAAATCTCCGGGTGATGCAGGCAGCAAAGCTCCCCAGGGAGCAGCTGGCGGCGCTTCCCAAAGTACCTTTTGATAAAGAGCTTTCCTTTGTCCTGACGGATGACAGGGTGGTGGGCTATGCACTGGTCTCTGCCGTCGACGGGGAAGGGGTCATGATCAGAGAGCTTTCTTTTACCTATGACTCCGCAGCAAACCACAGCCTCCTTTATGCGGCTGTTTCACAGCTCTACACCACCTTTGACATCGAGGAGATCATTCATTTCACCGTGGCAGAAGGCGGGATCAGACAGTTTCTGGAGATCATCACGGGAGAGAACGAGGAGAAAGAGATCTCCGTCGGACTTGTCATGTCAAAGACCATCGACGTGAATATCCCGGAGGCTTTCTCCATATCCCCGTCCGCCCTTCTCATCCCCCGCCTGAACGGGCTCATGGCGATGCTTGCAGAATTCGGAGAAGGGTATGAAGCCGAAATCACTGAGGCTGGCGGTACTGCGGAGCTGGATCTGATCCGGCCGGCGGGTAAGCGACCGGTTTCCGTTTTTTATGAGGTAGCTGATCCGGAGCGTGCCGAGGGGTACGATCTGCACATCATCTCGGATCTTTCTCTCAGGGATCTGTCCGAAGAAGATCAGAAAAAAGTCGGCAAATGGATGGAGGAGAGTACCCTCGTCTCTTTCTCCAGGGATGAGGACGAACATCTCTTCATACGCACTGTCTACCCGGAAATGGGCGGGCTGATCGATCCTCCCCTTTTGAAAACCCTGCTGGACGGTTTTACGGGAGAACTGGATCATCTGTCGGCTTTGGATCGTATTGCTTCATAGCGTGGAGGTAAATGGATGGATTCCTATGACTATTTAAATATCAGGCAAAGAAATGAAAACCGGAATCGGGAGGCGCTGCTGGGATCCGGCTTCGCGCAACGAAATGCGGACGCCTATCAAAACCCCGCTCTCCATAGGGGGCTGGATCCTTTGAATCAGGACCGGCAGCATCTTCCTGTTCTGGAAGCGGACCAGAATATCCTGCCCCTGGCAAAAAAAAGCCAGGTCAAAAAAAGGAGACCTTTTCAAAAAGCCCGTTTTATCGAGGATGTCCGTAAGCTGAACAAGTCGGCCCAGGGTCTTGCGCCTGCCAAGAACGCGGAAAAGGGCTATTTTGTCCTGGATCTGTACAGGATCAAGGCTATGAAGGTCAAGGATGAGGACGGGAAGGAGCAATCACTCCCTGCCGATATCAAAAAAGTACTGTCCACCCTGGATGATTATGTTTCCATCACTGCCACAGCCAGGCAGAATGCCACCCAGCGCGGCTGGAATAAGCTTTCGATTATATGGTGGGCGATTAAGGTCTGGACCAACACCGGCGGCAGCCGCAGTAAGATCAAGAAAGAGCATGAGCTCGTTGCCAAACTGAAAAAACAGCTGGCAGACGTGATCCCGCGCTATAAGAAGCTGCCAGCCTATGACGCTGTGACAAAAGAGCTGGAGCATGTCTATCACAAGATGATCCTTACCTCCGGAACGATTAAGGGCACCTTTGCCTCAAACGAGGAGCGTACCAAAAGCAAGTGGGCGGACTATGATCCCCATACCAGCAAAGAGCTGAACGGGGTCGGGAAAAAGATCCAGACCACTTCCGACGATGATGATCCCCAGCTGAGATATGTGCAGGAAAAGGATGTCATTGTGGACAAAAAGAAGCAGCCGCTTTTTGCACACAGACCCTGCGTGGAGGATATCTGCCAGGGTGCTGCCGGCAACTGCTATTTTCTCGCGGCTCTTGCGGCCATCCCCGGGGATAAGATCCGGAATATGATGCTGGATCACGAGGATGGAACTGTTACGGTGCGGTTTTTTGAAAAAGATGAGATGACGGAGAGACGCCGCCCCGTGTATGTGACGGTGGATAAGGTCGTAAAGGTCAACGGTTCTCTGGACTGCCTGTGGGTGCAGGTGATGGAAAAAGCTTATGCGCTGTTCAAACAGACACGGGCAAAACACCGGTTTGTTTTCCGCGAGAGAAAAGTAAAGAACCCTGACACCGGAGAAATGGTGATTCCGACTCCGAAAATGATCGAGAGAGACACCATTGACCTTGGTTTTGTGGCAAACGGGGGTTATTCCAATGAAGTACTGGGGGATCTCCTGGGCACTTATGACGAAAAGATTGAATTGAAGACGATCAAAACGAAGAGAAAGCCCTCCGCCATCCTGATGGATGCCCTCAGGTGTATGAATGAGAAGGGAAAAGCGGATTCCAGGATTGATCGTCTGAAAGAGGAGCTGACGGAAAAAGAGAATCATTTGACGGAAACAGCCAGAAGCATGGGTCTTTCCGTGGGCATGCTGATCATGCTTTCGGAAAACAATGAGGTTCTTAAAGGGTACATCGATGATTACAGAGCCACAAAGGCAAGGATAGAGACGGAAATCAAGGAACTGAGGGAAAAGCATCAGCTTACGGCTCCCGAAAGGATCGAAGTCAGAAACGACGTCAGGGTGGTGGATGATGAAAAGCAGGTACTGCCGTACAAGGTCGCGGAGGAAGAGCTGATCGGCATGGAAGAGGAATGTGAAGCAGCGAAGATAGAGATCAGGAAGAAGCTGCTTGCGATAGGGACGACCGATGAAATCGCCATCCAAAGCGCCATCCAGTCTGCTTTGGCGGCGCTGGTGAAGTTCCCGAAGACCCTGATCGATACAGCACTGCAGCGGGATCAGGAACTCACGACCAATTCGGTTGCCGATTACCAGTTTTTGCTGAAGACCCTCGTTAACTGTGCGAAAATCAAGGACGCATTCTTTGTGAGTATTGCGACAGCCAACGGTTCTCTCGCGGATTATCTGAACGGCGACCGGGCACTGGCGGTAGAGATCCTCTCCAAATTTTCCATACCGATTCTGAACAGGATGTCGAAAAACCTCGTTTATATGGAGGATTTTTCCGAGAACAATGAGATTGGTGAGGAAGATGAAATCGCGGTCAGATACTTTGACCGGATCACGGATATGCTCTCCAAGGGACAGTCTGTCTGCTGCGGCACAAAGATGGACACCGAAAAGCAGGCTGCGGCGCTGTCCGGGGAATCCATCAGCAAAGGCATGGTCGGCAGACATGCCTATACCATTCTGAATACCACTGTGACAAAAGACGGGGTCAGGATGCTGAAGCTCCGGAATCCTTTCGCCTCCTTCACGGTGGATTACAAGCTGAACAAGCAGGGCACGCTGGAAGCCGTTGCCGACAAAACCGACACCAATGGCGTCTTCTGGATCGAACTGAATCATTTCATGAAGTATGTGAATCAGATCTACGGGAGCGGAAGCGCGGAGCCCGGGGCGAATCAGGGAGACGCTGAATAGGGCGCACAAAAATCCAACAGCATAGATACCAGCTCCTGATAACCGCTTGTCCGGGAGAGGAATCCCTTTGGGTTGCATCCGGATTCCAGAAATCCCGGACTCCGGTACAGGGAGATGGCCTTTTCATTGCCGGCGACGACGTTCAGCTCCAACTGGGCGCAGCCGGCATTTTTGGCGCATGGGATACAGGATTTTTCATTGGCACACTTCTTTTTCTCTTCCGGAAATGCCGCTTCCTTCCCGCAATCAAATCCGGCGCTGTTTCACAAAAAAGCGTTTCACATAACCCATTTTATGGTATACTATAGGTACTTTGGTTACACAACATAAAGAAAGACAGATAGGAGGAAACTTATGAAGTATGAGATCAAGGGCGGGAATCTGCCCGCAGTCGTATGTCAGGTGGAGAGCGGCGAGACGATGGTGACAGAGAGCGGCGGACTTGCATGGATGACGCCGAATATGAAGATGGAGACCACCACCGGTGGCGGATTTGGAAAAGCCCTTGCCAGAACCTTTTCCAATGAGCATATGTTCCAGACGAAATATACCGCAGAAGGCGGTCCCGGCACCATCGCTTTTACATCCAGCTTTCCGGGGGAGATCCGGGCGATTGATATTACACCCGGCAACGCCGTGATCGTACAGAAAAGTGCATATCTGGCTTCGGAAACCGGGGTGGAGCTTTCCACAGTCTTTCAGAAGAAGCTGGGGGCAGGGCTCTTCGGCGGAGAAGGCTTTATCATGAGCAAGCTTTCCGGACAGGGCACCGCATTCCTGGAGATCAACGGATCCGTTGTGGAGTATGATCTGGAAGCCGGACAGGAGATGGTGGTTGCCACGGGGTATCTGGCTGCTATGAGCGAGAGCTGTACCATGGATGTCATGGTGATCAAGGGCGTGAAAAACGTGCTGTTCGGCGGAGAAAGCTTATTCAACACCGTCGTCAAGGGACCGGGCAAGATCCTGATCCAGACCATGCCGATCATGCGTGTGGCAGAAGCACTGATCCCGTATATGCCCAGCAAAAGCTGATTATAAGGAGAGGCTGATGTAATCAGTCTCTCCATCAATAACGAAAACAGGGAGAAATACCACAAGATGAATGAACAAGATATCCCCGGAGTACCGGATATCGAGAAAGTTTATCTGGAATACCAGGGCCGCGTGATGGCCTATATCAGCAGCCGCATTTCCAACAGGGAAGAAGCCGAAGACCTGCAGTCGGAGGTCTTTCTCAAGGTCTGCAAAAATGCAGACCGTTTTGATATGGAAAAAGCGTCGATTTCCACATGGATTTATACCATCACGCGCAATACCCTGACGGACTATTTCCGTATTCATAAATCGGACATCGAGCTTCCGGAGGATCTGGAATGGGAAGCGGATCCCTACGAAGAGATTTACCGGGAGGAGACCCTGCAGGAGCTGGCAAGGGCGCTGAAATCATTGGATGAGCAGGAGCGGGATCTGATCGTACTCCATTACTACGAAAACATGCCGTTGACAGAGATCTGTGATCAACTCGACATGAGCTACGGGAGGACGAAGATTCTGCATAATCAGGCGCTCAGAAAGCTGCGGGAGCAGATGGACGACAATTCCTTTACGCTGCTGCAGGGCGGCAGATAAAGGAAAGAGAACCATAGAAGGGTTCGAGAGGACGAAGAAATGGAAGAAGAAAAACAGGAAACCCCTAAAAAAGAAAAAAAAGAAAGCATTTTTCGGGAGAAGAGTCTGGAACGGATTTCCGAGCCGGAGCAGCTCCATGATTACATCCGGGTCACCACACCGGGGATCTGGCTTGTTTTGATCGCGGTTGTGATTCTGCTGGCAGGGGTATTTGTCTGGGGCATTTTCGGGACGCTCTATTTCCATGATGCGAAAGGCGCCATCAAAGAAGTCGCACCGATCACGATGGTGACGAACTGAGGGATGATACATCGATGGATCGGAAAGCAGTAGCGACAAAAACAATACCTTTCACGCATGTGGCGAAGGTGCCCGTGGTCATGCAGCTGGAAGCACTGGAGTGCGGTGCGGCCTCTCTTGCCATGGTTCTGGCTTATTACGGGAAGTGGATCCCCCTTTCTCAGATGCGTGAGGACTGCGGTGTTTCCAGAGACGGCTCCAACGCGCGGAATATCCTAAACGCTGCGAGAAATTACGGGATGGAGGTCCACGGATACCGGTATGAGCCGGAGCATCTGCTGAAAAGCGGCGTATTTCCATGTATCGTCCACTGGGAGTTTAACCACTTTATCGTATTGGACGGCGTGGTGGGTGACAAGGTCTATGTGAATGATCCTGCCCGCGGCAATGTGACCATGACCAGGAAGGAATTCGATGAAGGCTTTACCGGCGTTGTACTGATCATCAAGCCGGGGCCTGATTTTGTTCCCTCCGGCAAGAGAAAAAGCGTACTGGAGTTTGCAAAAAAATCGCTGAAAGGCACAGGCCCGGCGGTTTTCTTTGTTGTGTTGACAACGATGATTCTCTCCCTCCTCGGGATCGTGGAGATCGGTCTCTCCAGGATCTTCATGGATCAGCTTCTGACGGGAAGGGATGTCCCTTATCTGATTCCGTTTATCATTGCCCTCAGCATCTTTTCTCTGGTACAGATTGTGGTGGAATGGATACAGGCCATCTATTCTCTGAGGATCAACGGCAAGATGGCGGTAATCGGCAACACCACCTATATGTGGCGGGTACTGAGAATGCCTATGAAGTTTTTCTCCCAGCGCATGGCCGGTGACATCCAGCAGCGGAAGGAAATGAACGCCGGCATCGCGAATGCCCTTGTGAATACCATCGCACCGCTGTTTCTGGATTCCATTGTGATGATCTTTTATCTGGTGGTCATGATCCGTTATTCCTTCTTCCTGACATGCGTGGGTCTTCTCAGCGTGGCTGTCAACATCGTGATTTCCCGGGTGATCAGTAAGAAGCGTGTGAATATCACCCGTGTGCAGATGCGTGACGAAGGGAAACTGGCGAGCTCCACGGTGACCGGTGTGGAGATGATCGAGACCATCAAGGCCAGCGGAGCGGAGGAAGGCTATTTCAAACGCTGGGCAGGATTTCAGGCCAGCGTCAATACGCAGGTCGTACGGTACGCAAAGCAGGATGCTTATCTCGGATTGATCCCGTCGATCGTGCAGGCGGCGGCGAATCTCAGTGTACAGATCATCGGCGTGTATCTGGTGATGCACGGCAGTTTTTCCGTAGGTATGGTTTTCGGATTTCAGGGATTCATGCAGCAGTTCCTGGCGCCTGCGGGGTCACTGATCGCTGCGAGCCAGACCATTACGGAGATGCGGACCCAGATGGAGCGTCTCGAGGATGTGATGGAATATCCTACAGCCCTCAAGGGAGACGAACTCTATGCCGAAAACGAGGACGGTTATCAGAAGCTTTCCGGCGCGCTTTCCATGCAGCATGTGACCTTCGGCTATTCCAGGCTGGCAGAGCCGCTGATCAAGGACTTTAATCTGGAGATCAAACGGGGCGGACGTGTAGCTTTTGTGGGCGCTTCCGGCTGTGGAAAATCCACCCTCGGAAAGCTGATCTCCGGTCTTTATACGCCCTGGGAAGGAAAGATCCTCTTCGACGGAAAAGAGATCAAGGATATCCGCCGGAGTGTTTTTACCGGCTCGGTGGCCGTGGTGGATCAGGATATTACCCTGTTTGAAGACTCCATCGCCAGCAATATCAGGATGTGGGATCATTCCGTTGAGGATTACGAGATGATCCTGGCTGCCCGTGATGCCCAGATTCATGAGGACATCATGCAGCGTGACGGCGGCTACAATTATCAGATCATGGAAAACGGCAAGGATTTCTCCGGCGGACAAAGGCAGCGTATGGAGATCGCCCGTGTCCTGGCCCAGGACCCCACGCTCGTGATCCTGGATGAAGCGACTTCGGCGCTGGATGCGCAGACAGAGTATGATGTGGTGAAGGCCATCGAGGATCGCGGGATTACCTGCATTGTGGTAGCACACCGGCTGTCTACGATCCGTGATTGCGACGAGATCATCGTCATGGATCACGGGAATGTTGTGGAGCGCGGGAGACACGAGGAACTGATGGCCAAAGGCGGATTATATAAAGATCTGATTACATCCGAGTAGGAACAGCAGACGTGAAGAACTGGTTTACCGAACAAATTCAACAAAGAGAATTATCAGACCGGCGGGACTTTGAGGAATCCTTTGAACGAATCGCCGGCGCAGTCATGGGGCAGGATCTGTATGCGATTTATGCGGATCAATGGTCAAGGACCCGGGATGCCATTGGGGAGATCCTGCAGTATTATCATGTCAAAGAGACAGAGATACCGGAGGAGGAAAGGGATCTGGAGGAGACCCTCAGCTACTATCTGCGCCCCCACGGGATCATGTGGCGGACGGTGGAATTAAAAAAGGGGTGGTCCAAGGATGCCAGCGGCGCCATGCTGGGTACGATGAAGGATGGGCAAGCACCGGTCGCGCTGATTCCGAACGTTTTTCTCTCCTATCATTTTATAAATCCGAAGAACGGCATGAACACCGCGGTTACAGCCCAAACGGAACGGGAGATCAACGATACGGCCATCGTTTTCTACAAATCATTTCCGATGCGCCCCATGAAGATCATCGATCTTTTCAAGTTCATTCTTGCAAATATCAGAAAAATCGATTTGATCCGGTATGTGGTTCTCGCTCTGATTACGGTGCTGGTCGGTATGCTGTCTCCGCAGCTGGTGAATATTCTCTTTTCCGATGTGAAGGATTCCGGGAGCCTTGGTATGCTTCTTGCCATCGCCACCTTTATGCTCTCCCTCTCCGTGAGTACCCTTCTGTTCCAGGCAGTACAGACGCTGCTGCAAAACCGTATCGGAACCTGGCTGGATATTGCCGTGGAGTCCGCGACCATGATGAGGATTCTGTCCCTCCGGCCCTCGTTTTTCAAAAAGTACGCATCCGGTGAACTGGCGAACCGTATGGCATATATCGGACAGCTGGTGGATCAGCTGGTTACGGTGGTGCTGTCCACGGGGCTCACTTCGCTGTTTTCTCTGATTTATGTTACACAGGTTGTTGAATTTGCTCCGAAACTGGTGGCACCGGCCCTTACCATGACATTACTGACCGTGATCATTACCACGGTATCCACCTTTATGCAGATCGGCATCACGAGGAATAAGATGGAGCTTGCCAGCAAGGAAAACGGTATGAGCTTCGCATTGATTTCCGGTGTCCAGAAGATCAGGCTGGCAGGGGCAGAGCAGAGGGCCTTTTCCCGCTGGGGGAAGCTGTATGCCCAGGAAGCCGGCTACGAATACAATCCGCCTCTGTTCCTGAAGATCAGTCCCGCTCTGGTCACGGCGGTTTCTTTGATCGGTACCATCGTTATTTACTATCTGGCAGTCAGGACAGGGGTTTCCGAGGCGAATTATTATTCCTTTGATACGGCGTTTGGTATGGTAAGCGGCGCATTTACCACACTCTCCGGGAGTGTGCTCGCCATCGCCGGCATCAAGCCGACCCTTGATATGGTGCGTCCAATCCTTGAGGCGGAGACGGAGGTGGCGGAGGGGAAGCCGCTGGTTACCAGCCTTTCCGGTTCCATTGAGCTCAGCAACGTCTCCTTCCGTTATCAGGAGGGCATGCCGAAGATTCTGAATAATGTTTCCCTCAAGATCCGTTCCGGACAATATGTTGCCATTGTGGGCAAAACCGGATGCGGGAAGTCCACGCTGCTGCGTATTCTCCTGGGTTTTGAAAAGCCTCAGCGCGGAGCCGTCTATTATGACGGCAAGGATCTGTCCACCATGGATCTTCGATCCCTGCGTAAAAAAATCGGGACGGTGATGCAAAGCGGCAGGCTGTTTTCGGGGGATATCTTTGCCAATATTTCCATCTCGGCACCGAATCTGACCATGGATGAAGCGTGGGAGGCTGCGGAGATCGCAGGGCTTGCGGATGATATCCGCGCTATGCCTATGGGGATGTTTACCATGCTCTCCGAAGGAGAGGGTGGTGTCTCCGGCGGGCAGAGGCAGCGGCTCATGATTGCGCGCGCGGTTGCGCCGAAGCCGAAGATTCTGATGTTTGATGAAGCGACGTCGGCATTGGACAATCTGACACAGAAAAAAGTGTCTGATGCACTGGACAGGCTGAAATGCACCCGTATCGTTATCGCACATCGTCTCAGCACCATCAAAAACTGTGACCGGATCATTGTGCTGGATGGCGGCAGGATCGTAGAGGATGGCACTTATGAGCAATTAATCAGTAAAAAAGGGTTTTTCTCAGAGCTGGTTGCCAGACAACAGGTAAATCTGAACGGAAAGGAATGAGAAATTGAACAAGAAGACAGTGATCCGGGTGAGAGATCTCTACCGGATCTATGAGCTGGGAGAAGAAAAAGTGCGTGCTCTGAACGGCGTCTCCTTCGACGTCCACAAGGGGGAATTCTGTGCCATCGTCGGCACCTCCGGTTCCGGCAAATCCACACTGCTCAATATGCTGGCCGGTCTGGAAAAGCCCACCAAGGGACAGGTGGTGATCGCCGGAGAGCATATTGAGAAGATGAATGAGACAAAGCTCGTGAAATTCCGGCAGCAGCATATCGGCTTCATTTTTCAGGCCTATAACCTGATGCCCACCATGAACGCCATCGATAACGTGGCCCTGCCGCTGATGTTTGCGGGTATTTCGAAGGCAGAGCGGACGGAGCGTGCCGTACAGATGCTAAAGCACGTCGGTCTCGGAAAATATATGGATCATAAACCCACACAGATGTCCGGCGGACAGCAGCAGCGGGTAGGTATCGCACGGGCCCTTGTGGTACGGCCGGAGATTATTTTTGCAGATGAGCCCACCGGAAATCTGGACTCCAGTACTACCATGGATGTCCTGCATCTTTTGCAGGAGATTGTTTTAAAACAGAACCAGACCCTTGTGATGGTCACCCATGATGATCATTTGGCACACTTTGCCAACAGATTGATCCACATCATGGACGGTAAGATCAAATGGATTGAAGAAAATGTTCCCATAACGGAGTGAGTGTGTTAAGATAAAGGGAATTTTGAAAGGTGTGATCAGCACCGGCAGTGCGCCGGTGATAAACCGTGCGGTTCACCGCATGTGAGCAGGCTCAGGTTTCCTGAGCAGATGAGGAGCAGAGGATGATGAAAAAAAGAACGGGAATGAGAAGAGCATTGCTTGCGGCGCTGGCGGCGGGGATGCTGCTTGCGGGAACGCCCACGGCAGTCTTTGCGACGACGACGGATGCACAGAATGACAACACCCAACAGACCACCACGAGTGACAATTCTCAAAGCAACAGTACGACCAACAGTACCACGAGCACCAAAACCACCACCAGCCCGACGACGAGTTCCTCCAGCAGCACGGGCTATATTGCCCTGGGCAGCACCTATGTGACGCCATCCGTTTCTGCAGGACAGACCGTGACGATCTATATTCCTATCGTAAACTACAACTTCTGTCCCCTGACCAACGTGGTGGTTACCCCCGTGATTTCCAACAAGGTGACGGAGTGGCCCTTTAAGTCCGGCGGACAGAACTATACGCAGACCATTCCCTACATGGGTGCATACAGCTATTATGCGGACGTCAATGCGACGGCGGCCATCGTTCCCTTCACCTTCGAGGTCAGGGATGATGTGCTGACAGGCTTTTACCCCCTGAATTTTGATGTGACCTACCTCCCCAACGGAGAACCCACCGCACAGTCCAAGACCACCATCACGGCTTATGTGCAGGCAACCGGAAAGGCCGGCAGCGGCCGTCTGGAGGACAATCTTGCGGTCAGCAAACCGAGACTCATTGTGACGGGCTTTGAGACGAACCCCGGAGATGTCAATGCGGGCAGTACCTTTTCCATCACGGTACATGTGAAGAATACCTCGGAAAGTACGGCGGTCAGCAATGTGCTTTTTAACCTGCAGTCGGATTCGGAGACCACCACCACCAGCAGCTCGGGAAGCTCCAGCTCCAGCAGCACCAACAGTTCCAGCACCACCTACGCAGCCTTCCTGCCAACCTCCGGCTCCAGCTCCATCTATGAGGCAAGCATCGGCGCGGGACAGACGGTGGATCTGGTATTGGAGATGTCTGCCCGGGCAGATCTGACCCAAAAGCCTTATGTTCTGAACGTCAACATGACCTACGATGCGGCAGGCAAAACGGATATTACGGATAAGGCCAGCGTTTCCATCCCGGTATGGCAGAAGGCCAAGTTTGACACCGGTGAGGAGTCCGTGAGCCCGACCACCATCGGCGTGGGAGACAACGCGAATATTTCCTTCGCTATTTACAATACCGGCCGTACGACGCTGAGCAATGTCTGGTTCCGCTTTAAAGACGACAACGTCAAGGGCGATGATGTTTTTGTGGGCACCATCACCAGCGGCTCCACGGGATATGTGGATGCCTCCTTTACTTCCGAACAGCCGAATGACGGCAAGATACAGACAGTGGTTGAATATGAGGACGACCGCGGGAACGTGACCTCCGTTGAAAAGGAGTTTGAGATTTCCATCGAAGAGGGCTATGTCCAGGAGGATATATTTGTCGAAAATATGGCAATGCCGGAGGCTCCCGCCTTCCCGACCTGGGGCAAGGTGCTGATCATCGTCGGGATCGCAGCGGCCGTCGGGGTTGTTCTTGTGATCGTTCTGATCCGGAAGAGGAAAGAGAAGAAGAAAGAACAGGAACTGGCGGATGAGATCACGGAGGAGGATGACCTGACAGAGTCAGAAGACGAGGCACTTTCGGAAGAGGGAAAGCCGGCGGATGAAGGAAGGACACCGGATGCGCCGCAGGAGGAAGCAGAGACCGGGAAAGATCAGGACGGAGAAGATCACGCATGAAAATAACCGACATGCTCACCATGAGCTTGAAAAATCTGTGGCAGCGGAAAGCGAGAACCATTTTGACGGTGCTCGGCGTTGTGATCGGCGTGGCCTCCATTGTGGTGATGATCTCCCTCGGTATCGGTCTGAAGCAGTCCATGATGGAGGATATGCAAAGATATTCCAGCCTGACGACCATCACCGTCAGTACGCCCTATGACAGCGGGAAAGCCGGCAATGATGCGGAGAAAAAGCTGCTCTCCGACAGGACCGTGGAAAAATTTCAGGAGCTGCCTCATGTGGTGGCGGTATCTCCGCAGCTGAATGTAAACACAACCATGAAATTCGGCAAGTACCAGCTGGATGCCTTTCTCACGGGGCTGCCCATCGAAAGACTGAAGCGTATGAATATCAGCGTGGGGGAGGGCACCCTGCCCCAGCCCAATGAAGAACTTCAGTTTTTCTTCGGGCAGTTCGCACTGAGCAGCTATTACAATCCGAGAAATTATCAGTATCCGTATTATGAAGGCGGGAAGGAGCTGGAGTGGGATCTCATGGCACAGCCTACGGCGACCTACTTTCAGCAGGACAGCTCGAGCAGCTCCGGCAGTTCAGGGAATTCCGGCGGAACCAAAGCCAACCTTACGAGAAAATATGCCATCCCGACAGTGGGCGTGGAGCAAAAGACCGGAGAGTATACATCGGTCAGTACAGGGATTTACTGTGACATAGATGCCTTGAAAACCACGCTGAAAAAGGTCTACCGCAACAAGGCCATCCCCGGTCAGCCCACCAAAAAGTCCGGCAAACCCTATAAGGATATTTATTACAATTCCATCCTGGTGGAAGCGGATGATTTCCAGAATGTAACAGATCTCCAGCAGATCATCAAGGATATGGGGTACGATGCGCAAAGTGACGTGGAGTGGATCAAACAGTCCCAGCAACAGACCAATATGATTCAGGCGGTATTGGGCGGCATCGGTGCGGTATCCCTTCTCGTGGCGGCCATCGGTATTGCAAACACCATGATGATGTCTATTTATGAGCGGATCCGTGAAATCGGTATCATGAAGGTGATCGGCTGCAACATTCGTGACATCGGCGGCATGTTTTTAATGGAGGCTGCCTATATTGGATTTTTCGGCGGCGTGGTGGGCCTGGCATTCAGCTATGCTGTCTCCGGGATCATCAATCATTTTTCCAGGGGCGGCAGCTCGATCCTCGGTCTCGGCGGCGGTACCGGCAATATTTCCCAGATTCCCCCGTGGCTTGCGCTGGTCGGTGTCGTGTTTGCCATCATCATCGGTATGATCTCCGGATTCGTACCATCCCAGCGCGCGATGCGGCTTTCCGCCCTGGCAGCCATCAAAAATGAATAAAAATGTTATTATGTGTGCCAGTCATCTGATTCATTCGTATATACAGATATGAGTTCCTGAAGAGGAATTTGAATAAATCAACCACTAAGGAGGAAAATGTAATGTCTGAAGAAATGGAAGTATTTGAAGGGGAAGAGATTACCGAGGAAGAGAGGCTTGCAGAACAGGCAGATTTCGAACCGGAAGAGATTGAGCTTTCGGAAGAGGAACTGGACCAGATCGCCGGCGGCAGAAGGCTGGTCAAGTCCGGTCAGGACAGGAAGGCTTATTGCCCGTGGTGCGGTGTTTATCATAACTGCTCTCCTTGCGGAAGGTTTACCGGAAAGCTGGGCGGCAAAGCAAAGCTTACCAATATGCAGGTCTGGTGGTGCAATTCAAGAAGAAAAAGCTTCTACGGACCGAGTACCAAGCATTATTATTGGGCTGATGACGGTATTCAGATTCGCTAGATCAAAAGAGAACGAAGAAAAACCCGGGTGCCGGTACGGCGTCCGGGTTTTTTCGCGGGGATGATTTCCTCCGGGAAAAGGTGAAATTGCCCTTCAAATGTGCTATGATAGCACCAAATAATCTGTCAAGAGGGATGGGGATGAGGATCGCCAAGGATAGAATGGCCACATTACTTCTCATATTGTTTACTGTTTTTGCCGCGGCACAGCGTGTGCTCATGTATAACGCGCCAAATGCGGATCCTTCCTTTGCCTTTTTATGCATCACCAACCTGATCGGCTTTCTGGTGCTGTTTCTTGTCAAGACAGTAAAAAGAAAGACTCTCAGCGGATCCGCCATCAAAAAGGGATTCTTTCTGGCAACGCTGCTTTTTTTCTTTAACCTGTTTCTGATGATCGGACTTCGGGGCGGCAGCCTCGTGACGGCGTCCAGTGTCATGAGCCTTTTTTTTATCTTTGTTACCCCCATTCTTTTGATTCTCAGAAAGCGGGTCAGCTATTTTTCCTTCATCGCTACGCTTGTCGCGATTGTAGCGTTGACTTTGATGATGGGGGACAGGACAGAAGATCTTCTCGGATCCGTCTATGTGGGATATATCTTTCTGGCGGATTTCTTTTATGCAGGGTATATGGTCGGCGTATCGGTGCTCGGGGAAAAGGAAGAGCCCTTTGCCCTGACGGTCTCCCTGACAGGATTCTCCACTCTGTTTTGTGTTGCAGGATGGCTGATAGAGTGCCATGTGAAGGGGGCGTCGTTTGCGTTGCCGAAGACGGGGATTTTCTGGATCCCTGCAGTTTTATCGGGCGTCCTGATGAGAGCGTTTCTCTCCTACGGCCACATATGGGCACAGCAGATTGTCGCTCCGCTGAAGGCATCCCTTCTTTTGTCCGGGCAGGTGGTGGTGGCGCTGATCATGAATCCCATCGTCTGTTCCTATCTTGGGGTGGAATATGTACCGGCCACGTTCTTTCAATGGGCAGGTGCGCTGCTCCTGATCAGCGCGGCCTTCATGGTGGACGAACGCTACATGGCGAGGATCGGCTACGAGGATATACAGACCTTGGAATCGCCCCGGGCACAGATACGCTCCTCGGTATCCAAAAAGATCGTGCTGACGACTCTGACTTTTGCGCTCATTGCGTCCATAGTGTCGATTCTCTTTTATTTCTTTGCGCTGAAATATGTGCACTCCGAGGTTACCGTGGAGCTTGGTGAGATGGAAGCGGCGCAGGGCGCTCTGGAGGATGCCATCAACAGCTTATTCGCGGTGGTGTTCCAGGTGGGGATGCTCCTCGTCGGTCTGGTGCTGGTGATGGTGACACTGCTTACCGGAAGGCTTTCTAAAAAGCTTTCGGATCCGATCCGGCAGCTGGAGGAGGATGTCCACAGGATCAGCGAGGGAGACTTAAGCAGCCGGACAGAGGTACACACCAATGATGAGATCGGATCCCTGGCGGATTCCTTCAATTCCATGGCGGATTCCCTCCAGAAGTATATCGAGGATATGAGGGAGATCACGGCAAAGGAAGAGAGGATAGCCGGTGAGCTTGATGCCGCGAGGACGATCCAGGCCAGCATGCTGCCCCAGGACTTTGACCGGTTCTCGGAGGGCAGGGATTTCACCCTGTATGCGATGATGACCCCCGCCAAGGAGGTGGGCGGAGATTTCTACGATTATTTTCTGGTGGACGAGGATCATCTTTGTCTTGTCATCGCGGATGTATCGGGGAAGGGTGTCCCTGCTTCGCTTTTTATGGTGGTTACCAAGACGCTCATCAAGCTCCGCACCAAGATGGGCGGGAGCCCGGGGGAGGTTCTCGCGGATGTGAACGCCAGACTTTGTGAAAATAACGGCGGAGAGCTGTTTGTCACGGTATGGATGTCGATGATCGAGCTTTCTACCGGGAAGGCGGTCTCCGTCAATGCCGGTCATGAACATCCCGTGATCCGCCGCGGCAGAGACGGGATCTTCGAGCTCTCGAAATACCGCCATTCTCCGGCTGTGGCGGTGATGGAGGATATGACCTTTTGTGAGGTTGCATTCTCTCTTGCGCCGGGGGACTGCATTTTTGTCTATACCGACGGCGTACCGGAGGCTACCGACCTGCAGGATGAGATGTTCGGGGTGGAACGGCTGACGAATGCTCTAAACAGGGATTCGGCTGCACCGGTGAAGGAGCTCCTGACCCGGGTCAGGGAGGAGATCGACGCTTTTGCGGGAGATGCCGTGCAGTTTGACGACATTACCATGCTGGGATTTGAGTATCATTAAAAAAACATAAAAGGAGGATGCAAAAATGGAAGTCAGAAGAGTCAGTATCAGAGAGGCAAAGAAGCGGATCAAAAACGATCCTGAGCTCAGCAAAATGCTGCTCCGCAGCAGCTGGAAGGAAATCGTGCTGGATCTGGACGGTGACGGTGTTGCGGATGTGAGTTTTTCCGCAGAGAAGCTGGGGAACAAAATCGATACGATCTCCTTTGATCTGAGTGGAAAAGGAGAGTATGATCTCTATCTCCACGACATGGACGGGAACGGGATCCCGGATACGGTACTATGGACAGGCGCAGATCCGGACGAACCGGCGGTCGTGGCCTTCGGCGGAGAGGTGGAGCTTGCCTTCATCAATCTCGGCGTCAAGATTGCGGATCTCCTTGTTGCGGAGGAATTCCTCAACAAAGAGCTGGGGGTTTCCCTGACGGATCTGGCAGAGTACTTAAAGCGTCATGCGGCGTTCATGCTGACAGAGCTTGAAAAGAGAGAAAATGCAACCGGAATCGACAAGGTCTACTATTTCCTGAATGACGCCGGGACTTACTATCTGGCAACCGCAGACGGCGATCAGCCGCGTGTGAGACCCTTTGGCACGATTATGCTGGAGGAAGGGAAGCTGTATATCCAGACCGGAAAAGCAAAAGACGTTTCCAAACAGATCGCTGCCAACCCCAAGGTGGAGCTTTGCGCGTTCATGAACGGAAGATGGCTGCGTATCGCGGCGGAGATGACGGACGAAAGCACTTATGATCTGAAGGTGAAGATGCTGGAGAAATACCCCAACCTGAAAGCAATGTACAGCGCAGAGGATGATAATACACAGATCCTTTGCATCAGAAATGCAACCGCCACCTTCAGTTCCTTTACGGCAGAACCCGAAGTCATCACCTTCTGAAGCCGCAGCAGGAGGGTTTGCAGAAGGCCGGGGAATGGAGAAAACGGGTTCGAGCTGATATGAAGGGGCTGTTGCACTTATTGCAACAGCCCCCTTTATGTGAGAAAAAGATTTGCGGGTTACAACATTCCCGGTTAACCCTCCGGAAAAAAATAATAAAATATACTTGCAAAAAGCCTCTTGTCATGATAATTTATAGCCAGAACTAAATTAGTTTTGAATAAACTAAAATAAATATGGCAGGGGGTTTTTATGGACAATTCTTTTGCATTTCAGGAACCGTGGATATTGCAGCGGGCAGATCCCTATGTATTGAAGCATGAAAATCATTATTATTTCACCGCCTCAGTGCCGTCCTATGATACCATTGTACTGCGCCGGAGCGAGACCTTGACCGGGCTTCGGGACGCGGAGGAAAAGGTGCTCTGGACCATGCATGAGAGCGGTCCCATGAGTAAGCATATCTGGGCTCCGGAGTTGCATCATGTGTTTGGGAAATGGGTGATCTATTTTGCCGCCGGAGAACGGGATAATGTCTGGAACATCCGACCCTACGTCCTCATCTGCAAGGGGCAGGATCCGTACGAGGATGAATGGGAGGAGGGAGGTCCGGTACAATGCGCGGAGGAGGATGAGTTTTCCTTCCGGGCCTTTTCCCTGGATGCCACCACCTTCGAGGACGGTGGAGACCGTTACCTTGTCTGGGCAGAAAAGGTAGGGGTCGGAAAACAGATCAGTAATCTTTACATCGCTAAGATGGCCTCCGAACGGAAGCTTTCCACGGTACAGGTGCTACTCACAGGTCCCGACTACGATTGGGAGCGGGTGGGCTTCTGGGTTAATGAGGGTCCCTCCGTGATCAAACGGAGCGGTCATATCTACCTGACCTATTCTGCCAGCGAGACCGGGGCAGCCTACTGCATGGGTATGCTTTCCGCGGAGAGCGGCAGCGATCTGCTGGATCCCCTGAGCTGGAAGAAAGAGCGTTATCCCGTGCTGGAAACCGACGCGGCAAAGAGTCGTTATGGTCCGGGACATAATTCCTTTACCACCGATGAGGAGGGAAGGGATATCATGGTCTATCACGCACGCACAGAGGAAAAGATCGTGGGAGATCCCCTCTACAATCCCAATCGTCATAGCTTCCTGATGCCGGTGAAATGGGATGAAAAGGATCGCCCGGTGTTCTCTTACGACAACCGGTTCTGAACCACGGAGGAGAAGATGAAAAGACGAATGATTGCCATATCCATCGCGGCTCTTCTTTTTGCAGCAGGCTGCGGCGGAGCGGCTGCTCCGGCGGCCGGGACTGAGGGCAATGGAAGCGCTTCTCTGGAGGAGATCTCCAGGGGGACTTATTCCGCGGAAATCTCCTGCCATGATCCCCAGATCATCTTGGGGGATGACGGGGTATATTACATGACCGGCTCCCACATGATCCTGGCAAAATCCGGGGATCTTCAGAAATGGGAGTACATTTCCAACGGAAGTGCAAAGAACTATATCTCCAACCTCTATTCCGGAGATCTTCCGGCTTTCGCCTATGTGGGAAAGAACGATCAGGGAGGCTACTCTGTCTGGGCGGGGAATATCTTCTATAACGAGACCATGGGGAAATATCTCCTCTATTTTTGCACCAGCAGCTCCTATATCAAATCCACACTGGCTCTGGCGGAGGCAGACAGTCCGGAGGGACCCTATACCTTTACTGCGACCCTCCTGTATTCCGGCTTCTCCAAGACCGAGACGGAAAAGACCAATCTTTATGAGATACTGGGGGAGGATGCAGATGTGGACAAATACCTGCATCTGGGGGGCTATGATAATAACCGATGGCCAAACTGCATTGATCCGGCGGTGTTTACGGATGAAGAGGGCAGGCAGTGGATGGTTTACGGCTCCTGGTCCGGCGGCCTTTTCCTTCTGGAGATCGATCCCGCTACGGGACTTCCGATCCATCCGGAGGAGGATGAGGAAAAGGGGGTGGATCCTTATTTTGGCTATCACCTCATCGCCGGCGGGCATCATGCCTGTGAAGGTTCCTATATTCACTATAACCCGGAGAACGGATATTATTACCTCTTCGCTTCTTTCGGGAGTCTGAACCGCACCGGAGGCTATCAGATCCGGCAGTTCCGGAGCGAGAAGGTGACGGGACCTTATCTGGACGCGGCGGGACAACTCATGGGAGATGAGGAGAATTATCTCTCATACGGTCTCAAGATGGTCGGGAATTATACGTTTCCCTCCCTTGCGGACACCTACATGGCTCCCGGCGGACAGTCCACCTTCACCGGCGCAGACGGTGAGCTCTACATCACCTACCACCAACGCTTCGATCGGGGAGACGAGTATCATGAGCCCAGGGTTCACAGATTGTTCCTGAACGAGGAGGGGTGGTATGTCATGAGCCCCTTTGAGACCAGCTTCGAGACCCTTTCGGAGGGCTATGAGCCGGAGGAGATCGAGGGCACCTGGTACCTTGTGAACCACGAACAGGATGTATCGGATCTCGTTCATAAAACGGAGGCCTGTACCCTTACAGGGGGCGCCGTAACGGGCGCTCATTCGGGCAGTTACGAGGTGAGGGGAACGGACATCGACCTGACTTTGGAGGGACAGCTTTACTGCGGCGTAGTCTTTGACATGACGGATGAGGCCGGGAATCCGGTTCGGGTCATCAGCGCCTGCGGGGACAATAATCAGAGCGTCTGGGCGGTACAATACCTGAAACCATAAATGTGATAAAGGAGAAGAGAGTATGGCTAAGCTGCATATCAACAATCAGAAAAAGGTGAGCCACATCAGACCGGAAATCTACGGACATTTTTCCGAGCATCTGGGGCGGTGTATCTACGAAGGAATCTATGTGGGGGAAAACAGCGACATTCCCAATGTGAACGGAATGCGTACCGATGTGGTGGAGGCTCTGAAGGAGATGAAGATCCCGGTACTCCGCTGGCCCGGCGGATGCTTCGCGGATGAGTATCACTGGAAAGACGGCATCGGTCCGAAGGAGGGACGGAAGAAGATGATCAACACCCACTGGGGCGGTGTGGTGGAGGACAACAGCTTCGGAACCCATGAATTTTTCGAGCTCTGCAGACAGCTGGGCTGCAAAACCTATGTAAACGGAAATGTGGGAAGCGGTACGGTGCAGGAGATGTCGGAATGGGTGGAGTACATCACGTTCCAGGGAGTTTCACCCATGGCGGATCTCCGGAAAAAGAACGGTCACGAGGAGGCATGGACCATCGACTATTTCGGTGTCGGAAACGAAAACTGGGGCTGCGGTGGCAATATGCGTCCCTCTTATTACGCCGATCTTTACCGGAGATACCAGACCTATGTGAGAAATTATGACCCGAAGAGACCGATCCGTAAGATCTGCGGCGGTGCCAATGTGGATGATTACCAGTGGACGAAGACCGTGCTGGATGTGACCCACGATCACACCCCTCCCCAGTTCCACGGCTTCATGGATGGTCTTTCCCTGCACTACTATGTGCATCCGGAGGGCTGGGAGATCAAGGGAAGCGCTACGGAATTTGACGACGCGGTCTACTATAAAACACTGGGCAAGGCTCTCTATATGGATGAGCTGGTTCGGCGCCACGGAAACATCATGGACGAATACGATCCCCAAAAAAAGATCGGCATGATTGTGGACGAGTGGGGCGCCTGGTATACCTGCGAGCCGGGAACCAATCCCGGCTTCCTGTACCAGCAAAACACTGTGAGAGATGCTCTGGTTGCCGGTATCACTTTGAATATTTTCAACAAGCACAGCGACCGGGTGAAGATGGCCTGCCTGGCACAGATGGTGAATGTGCTTCAGGCGGTGCTCCTGACGGAGGGAGAGAAGATGATCAAGACTCCCACCTACCATGTGATGCATCAGTTCCGCTATCATCAGGACGGGGAGCTTCTGGAGTCCGCTGTTACCGGGGCGGGAGAGATCACCTCGGAGGAGTGGACACTTCCGGAGCTGACGGAGTCCGTTTCCGAGGACAGGGATGGCGTGATCACGGTCACGGTCAATAACCTTTCTGCTCATGATGCAAAGGAGCTTCAGATCACCCTGGCGGAGGGGGTCTATGAGGTTTCCGAGGCCACCGTGGTCACGGGTGCCCTGCAGGATCACAATACCTTTGACGCTCCGGATACGGTGAAGGAGGAGGCTTTTACGGATCACCGGCAGGAGAACGGCGTTATCGCTCTGACTCTGAAGCCTGCCAGCGTCACTATGCTCCGGCTGGAAAGAAAGTAATGGAGGGAAGGTTCTGCCGCCTGTGTGAGATCCTGGATGGGATCCCTGAGGACATCGGCGGGTACGGCGACAAACTGTACCGTCTTCTCAAAAAGAAGGATCGGGCAGGGGAGGAGTTGATGAAAAAGCGCCTGACAGTCTGCGGGAGCTGTGAAAAGGAGGTCAACGGAACCTGCCTTTCCTGCGGCTGCTATACCCTTTACCGGGTCATGAAAAAGGATCAGCAATGCCCGGATAAAAAATGGTAGCATACGGTTTCTGATATTTTTACACCGAAGAAAAACAATATTTCCATCAGAGAAAGGATTTGAACAATGAAAAAAAACTATTTTGTTCCCGGATCTCAGGAGCATTTCCGGATCGTCTGCGCAGACATTGAGCTTGTCAGGGTGCCGGGTTCCATGCCGGAGAGAACCGTCATCGGGGACGATACGGCAGAAGTCAACCTGCAGAAATTCTTTACCGAGCTATGAGCCTGATCTATGTAAAGGAACCCGAAAAGCCGGAACGCTTTGAGGAACGGGAACAGCCGGGGCTATGGATGACCCATGACCCGGCGATCTATCGGGATCCGGTCTCGGGGGATTATTTTGTCTACAGTACAGGAGCCCTGGGAAAAAGGTCCAGGGATCTGATTCATTGGGAAAACCTGGGGAAGGTGGTTCCGAGGGTTCCGGAGGAGGCTTATCTCTGGACGGGAAGCCGGGATATCTGGGCTCCGGATATTGTGAAGGTGGGGAAGGAGTATCGGCTGTACTGCTCCAATTCCAGCTGGGGAGTGCAGCAGTCCTGTATCTTCCTGGCGGTCAGCGACCGCCCGGAAGGTCCTTTCCTCCCCCGGGGGATCGTGCTGAAGACGGGGGATGCCCTGCCGGTAAACGGGATCGATGCCAATATCATCGAGGATCATGCAACGGGAGAGCTATCCATGCTTTACGGCTCCTTCTGGGGGGGATGCTATGTGCTGCCTCTGGATAAGGAAACGGGACTCTCCCGGCATCCGGAGAGCGTTTCCTGGAAAAAGGGTGCCGAAGGAAAGCCGGACTGCAGGATGGAGAGGATCATCGGGAAATGCGTGGCCAGGCGCCCCCTATGGATGAGTGGCGCCATCGAGGGACCTTACATGATTTGGAACGCGGAGACCGGCTATTATTACCTCTTTGTTTCCTACGGCTCCCTGAAGACGGACTATCAGATCCGGGTTGGCCGCAGCAGAAGCATCGAGGGCCCCTTTCTGGATGCAAGGGGGCGGGATCTGATTGCCCCGGAGGATGACTGGAACGAGATTGGGAATCTTCTGATGGCGGGCTATGCCTGGAATGAGGGGACAGCCTATATGGGGCCGGGACACAATTCCATTCTGCGGGACGAGGATGAAAGGTGGTATGTGGTGCTTCATATCCGGGAAAAGAACTTTACCGAGGCACCGGAGCCATCTACCATGCAGGTCAGGAGCCTTTATTTTTCCAGGGAGGGCTGGCCCTATGTATCCCCCGGGATATACGCGGGGGAAGGGGAGATGAGCTTTTCCCCGGAGGAACTGAGGGGGTTCTACGAACGGATTGATTTCGTGCCCTCTGTGCCTCAGGGCATCAGCACTGCCTCTCCCATGCGTCTTGGAGAGGCGGGCTATTATGAACACTGTTCGGTACAGGGGAGCTGGGAAATCGTGGAGACGGGCCAAAGGGGAACCACCCTTCGTATCGCCTACGGTCCCCACCGGGAGGAGGTTCACGCGGCACTGATCTATGACAGGGAGCGGGAAACCGAGACCATCGGTCTCTGCGGCGTGAACGAAAGAGGAATTGCCTTCTGGGCAAAGAAAAGAATTGAAGCATAAGGAAACGGCGGCCTTTCGGGCCGCCGGTTTCATGTGAATCAGATCTGACGTTATTCCTCATCTCCTATGGGGGTATAGCTGAGGCTGACCCGGATATCCTGGGCATAATTTCCGAAGGTGCTGCCGAAAATGGTTAGTCCGCCGATATGCTCCGCGTCATCCTTGACGGCGAAACGGAAGCGGAGCTTGCTGCGGTAATCCAGATGGAAATCGTCGATGGAAACATCAGAGATCTGGAGTCCGTCAACGAAGGTGCCGGTTTCGTTGATCACCAGGAGCTTTAGGAGACCGTATTGATTCCAGTTGGGGAACCACCATTCCGGGGTAAAGATCCCACGCACATCTCCGAAGTCCCCGGGGGAGGTCCACATACCGATCTCCTTGTCGTTGATGGAGAATGTGATGTCGCTGGGCCAGACGGAGTTGACCCCCGGAGCCTCGGAGGAGAGCTCCGCGGAAAGCTGGATCTGGGTGATCCTTTGGGCCGTGGGAATGAAATTCGGGATCTCGTATTCCACATAGCCCCTGGTAAACCAGAGAATGTCGGCGCCATACCGGTCCGGATGGGAAAAATACCGGGTGTCATCCACCTCCCCGATGAGAGCCTGTGCCGTGGCCAGACCGCAGGTAGGGAAGACTTTGTAATCGGAGTAGTGTCCGATCTTGATGTTGGCATTGGAGACATTCTGGAGAGTCCCTGGAGATTCGAAATCTATGAGGATTTTTTCACGCCGTAGGGAGCAGAGCTTCTGATTTCCATGTCCGGAGGGTTCATTGCTGATCAGGATCAACCCGGCATTCTCCAGCCTCTTGATATGGCTGGTGAGGGCGCCGTTGGTGATCTGAAGTTCCTTTGCAATCTCATTCATATTCATCTGTTTATGAGAGAGCAGAAGCTTGATGATGTCAATCCGAACCTCGGAGCCCAGAGTCTTGAACAGTTCCAGACCATCATCGGGATTGGAGATATGAACCATGAGGATCCCTTCTTTCTATGATGTCTTTTATGGGAAACGAATTCATTCGTTTCCTTCGTCTATTTCAGTACTATATGCGAAAAATCCTTCAGGGTCAAGAGAAATACTATAGATTGTTTAGATGTTTTTGAAATAAATAAATTATTTTAGAAGAAAATAAAATATTTCCTTGACAATTCCTATATGCTATATTAAAATGCACTTATCGAGGTTGAAAACGAGATCATTCTTCGTCAGAATGACGGGATGATCGAGAAAAATGTAAACTAATTTCAATGCAGGAGGGAAAGTACATGAAAAAGAAATTGCTTGCAATGACTTTGGCGGGAGTGCTGGGTGCATCCATGCTGGCAGGCTGTGGTGTGACCACTACGGATCAGGGCGGAGAGGTTGCTCCGGCTGCGGATGCCGGTGCAGGCGATGCGGCGGCAGAGGAGGCTCCGGCACAGGAGGCGGCTGCTGATGACGGAAGTTCCAGCGATTCTCTTACCGGAAACGGAGACAAGACCATCCGCGTATTCCTTTACATGCAGGAGCATGAGAAGGAAGTTTACAAGAAGCTGGTTCAGGATTTTGTAACGGATCACAGCGATGAGATCAAAGAGGTAGTATTCGAGATCACCACCCAGGACGAATACAATCAGAAGATGATCGCGAACATGACGGCCGGCGACCTTCCGGATATCTTCTATGTAGGACCTTCCGCGGTTCGCTCCTATGTGGACAACGGCTATGTGCTTCCTCTTGACAGCTATATTGATGCGGGGACTCTGGACAGCGTATGGGGCACGGCACAGAGCATTTACCGCTACGATGGCAAGGACATCGGAAAAGGAGATGTCTACGCTCTTCCAAAGGATCTTTCCTGCTTCGCCTTCGCTTATAACCAGGATCTCTTTGATGAGGCGGGTCTCGAATATCCCGATCCGGAGAATCCCTATACCTACGATGAGTTCGTAGAGGTCTGCAAGAAGCTGACCATTGATAAGGACGGAGACGGCGAGATCGATCAATGGGGCGTTGCCAACGCGGATCAGTTTGGTATGACTCCCTTCCTGTACAGCAACGGTGTGAAGTTCCTGAATGACGACATGACCAAGGTAAATGTGACGAACAACCCGCAGCTCACCGAGGCGCTTACCTTCTACACCGATCTGACCAAGAACGGATTGACCCCCTCTGTGGATCAGGATACGGCTCTCGGCGGATATCAGAGATGGCTGGACGGTCAGGTTGCCTTCTATGCCTGCGGCACCTGGGATGTGGCGGCTTTCATGGATGACAGCACTTTCCCCTACGAGTGGAATCTCTGCGGATGGCCGGTAGGCCCCAGCGGCGACGGCAAGAGCCACACCTGGATGGGATCCGTCGGCTACTGTGTATCTTCCCAGACCGAATCTCCCGAGCTTTGTGCTGAATTGATCGCTAAGCTTTCCACCGATCCGGAGGGTCAGCGTGAGGTTTCCGGTATCATCGGAGGAAACTCCATCCAGCTTCCCAATATCACCGAAATGGCTTACGGCGAGTTCCGTGACGCGGTCAATGACGGCACCGTTCCCTACGCTTCCAATGTAGACGTTATCTTCGGATACTTCGACGGAAACGATCACTATCAGGCAGCTCTTCAGGAAACCGACTACACCTACAACGGAGAGTGGTTCACCCCCTTCTGGTCCGGTGTCTTCAACATCAAGAACGGCGACATTTCGGTAGAGGATTATCTGGCACAGGTTGAGCCTGAGATGCAGGCCGCCCTGGATGATGCCATCGAGCTCCAGAATTCCGCAACCAATTGATAACAGGAGATATACAAACCGCATACAAGCCCCTCCCTGTTCGAGGGGCTTGTGTTGTCTGAAACTGAGGTAAATGAAATGGGGAAAAAGATTAAAATGTCCGCGATGGCAAAACGTGAAGAGAGATGGGCATGGCTCTTTGTGGCAGCTCCCCTGGTTGGATTTGCGCTTTTTATGGCCTATCCCATCGTTTTCGCTGTTATCGCCAGCATGAGTAAATGGACCGGTATGAATTCCCTCTGGGGAAACATGGTCGGTCTGCAGAACTACGCCAGAATCCTTTCCGATGCGAAGTTCTGGAAATCCATGGGAACCACTGTCATTTACATGATCGGTATTCCTATCGGCATGATCCTCGGCATCCTGATCGCCATGGCTCTGAACCGGAAGATGCCCATGAAACGGGCGCTGACCACTATGTACTATGTACCTGTAGTTTCCTCCCTGGTGGCTGTTTCCATTCTCTGGGCCTGGGTATTCAACTATGACTATGGCCTTCTGAACAGCATTATCAAAGCCCTCACCGGACTCCACGGTCCCAATTGGCTGGGAGACGAGACCATGGTAAAGATCTCCATGATCATCTTTATGGTCTGGAAGGGCCTGGGAGGTACGATCATCCTGTACCTGGCGGGTTTGCAGAACATTCCGAGGGACTATTATGAAGCGGCGGAAATCGACGGGGCCAACGCCTGGCAGAGATTCAGGAGCATCACCCTGCCTCTGCTTTCACCGGTAACTTTCTACGTGCTGATTACCTCCCTTATCGGCGGCTTCCAGGTATTTGTGGAGGTGCAGGTCATGACTCCCAACGGCGGTCCGAATTACAGCTCTGCCACGGTGGTGTTCTACCTGTTTGAAAAAGCATTTACCAACGGACAGCTGGGATACGGGTGCGCGGTGGCGGTTCTGCTGGCGATTATCATCTTTATCATAACTGCGATCAACTTCTGGGGTCAGGATCGATGGGTTCAGACCATAGATTAAGGGGGTAGGGTGATGAGCGAAGCAAATGCAAAAAAAAGAAAAAACAAGGACGCTGATTATCAGACCTCCAAGGTAACCTCCCCCAGGGAAAAATTTGTCACCGGCATCATTCTGGTGATTCTGCTCCTGGTGGCGGTGATCATGGTGTTCCCGCTGCTTTACATGGTAGCTACCTCCTTCATGACCAAGAATCAGATCCTTTCCGGACAGTTTTCCATTATACCGGATCCGATCCTCATCGGAAAATACGCAGAGGTGCTTTCCAAGGGACAGTTTATCAGCGGTATATTAAATACCATCAAGGTTGAGATCCCGGTGCTTCTCATCGGAGGCTTCACCTCTTCTCTGGCGGCCTTTGCCTTTGCCAAGATGAAATTCCGGGGTAAGGCGCAGATTTTCATGGTGCTTCTTGCCACCATCATGATCCCCTTTGCGGTGGTTATGATTCCGCAGTATGTACTGTTTACGAAGCTCCATTGGACGGACTCCCTGTTGCCCCTCATCATTCCCGGATGTTTTGGAAATATCAGCATGATCTTCTTTCTGCGGCAGAACCTCTACAGCATTCCCTCGGATCTGATGGATGCGGCGAAGCTGGACGGCTGTAACTACTTCCGGATTTACTACAAGATCTTCCTTCCCCTGATGAAGGGAGCTTTGGGAACCCAGCTGATGCTGTGGTTCATGGGGATCTGGAACGACTATCTTGCTCCCACCATCTTCCTTCGGAGTGAGAAAAACTGGACCCTGCAGGTGGTCATCCGTTCTTTCAACTCCTACTATGCGATCCAGTCCGATTATGCCCTGATCATGGCCGCGTCGGTGATCGCCATGCTGCCCACGCTGTTGCTGTTCTTTATCTTCCAGCGCATGATTATAGAGTCGATTGCAATTTCGGGTATTAAATAATGGGTTCGGATAATGTTATCATTCGGATACTGAATAAGCTGACGGATCTTCTGGTGTTGAATATCCTGTTCCTCGTATGCTCTCTGCCGATCTTCACTCTGGGAGCATCCCTGACGGCCATGTATACGGTGAGCCTCCGGTCTGTGCGCTACGGGGACGGATATGTGGTTCAGACCTTTTTCAAGGCCTTCAAGCGAAACTTTAAGCAGAGCACTGCGGCATGGCTCGTCATTCTTGCCGTACTACTCCTTCTCTTTTTTGACCTCCGGTTCTGGGGGGGCATGAGTGAGGTGATGCCGGAATACTCCCGGATTTTTACGATCCTGTCCTACGGGATAGGGATCCTCCTGTGGATCATCGTGTCCTGGTTGTTCCCTGTGATGGCAAAGATGGACGATGTTCTCCTGACCCATGTCAAGAATGCGGCCAAGATGGCCTTTGGATTCTTTGTTCCCTATACGCTGGTCACGATGCTGATCCAGGGCATCGCGGCATTTCTTGCGATTCGGAATATCGGCTTCATGATGATCATGCTGGTGGTGGGTTTTGCAGGAGTCTCCTATGTGTGCTCCTTCTTCTACTACAAGGTTTTTTCGAAGCTCATCAGGGAAGAGCCTGCTTCCGAGATGGATCCCCTTTACGGACCGGATGAAAAGAGGTAATATAGAAGCCTGAGAGGATGACTGGTGACGGGAGTCTTTTAAAATGACATCAACGGAGACCGTTATGGGAGCTTCTTTGAAGCGTTGACAACGGGGATATGATTGAAAAAGAGACAAAACTCAGCCAACGGGTATTCATACAGAACTCTGTGGGGGATAGAGTATCTCTCGTATATCAGTTCCGGATCCTGACAGAGAAAGAGAGGAAGAAAAGATGATTTTTAAAATCACAAAGGTAAACAATGTAGACGCTTTTTGTAAGGCACTTGACCGGTGCAGTGGAAATGTGGAATTGATTTCGGACGAGGGCGACAGAATCAACCTGAAAAGTAAATTAGCACAGCTGCTTACGGTGAATACGATTCTAAACGGTGTATCCAAACTCACAAATCTGGAATTATCCATTGAGAAGCAGGAAGACGCAAGGATCCTTCTGGAGTACGTGGCAGACGAGGCGAACTGATACCATAAACCCCGGCGGTTTCACGTTCCGGCTCTCCCTCCTCCGGCATGTCTGAGGGCGGGAGAGCCCTCCTTTGATACCTGGTTGCACAGATGCATGCTGTGTCAACCTTTTTTATTTTAGAAGCAATAGTATTCAGTCAGGAAATAGGTCCTGTCCCAGTCTACCATTTTTCTTTCGGATTCCTTCTCCGGGTGAATATCAAACTCTTCGAAAACCATCACTTTCCTGTCTGCACTGTCATAGAGCGGCCATTCATGCGCCCTGCCGTCGGGAGAGATCTCTGCGGAAAGCGAAGGATCGCCGGTTCTGGCAAACTGAGCCCACATCATCCGCAGGGTTTTCTGGAAGGTTTCGTCATAGACTCTTTCACCGGCAATTTCCGGGTGATTGAAGACAATCGTTAGCTCATCTCCATGCCCGCATTTCACTGGCTCCGCCGATTCCACCGTGTAGTAGTAGGTATAGGATTTTCCGCCGCCCCTGGTCTGCTCCTCCGACATGCGGATGGCAGGCGCATTAAACCAGATCTGGTCGATCAGACGGCTGTAGTCCCCTAGGCACTCTCCCCTGACGTCATCGCAGAAGCTGTCCACAAGCGCTTTTTTGTCATCCGGCAAAGCGGCAAGCCTTGTATTCTTGCGGTCATGCGCCCATTCACTCCAGGCGTCCCCGAAGCCGACCACAAAGACGTTCATCTCATCCTTATTGCAGCCCTGAAGAAACGCTATGTCCTTCGCCGCGCCCTTTGCATAAGCTGCGTAGGGATCTGTTGGCAGGAAGCTGCCGTCTCTTTCCGGAGCCACACATAAACTGATCGCGGAGGAAGCTTCAAAAAGCTTCGCAGCATCGATGCTTTTCAGATCAGAGACGCTTTTGCAGCCCAGGAGCTCCATGATTGTGGCTGTGCATGCGATGGCCTGCTCCGGCGACCTGGAAAGGGTGGGGGAGCCGCTCTGGGCTATGACCCGTTTGAAACATGTCTGGGAGCCTCTGATCAGCGGCAGCAGCGTCACGCTTCCGGCTCCGGCGGATTCTCCCCAGATCGTGACGTTATCGGGATCACCGCCGAAGGCTGCTATATTCTCATGCACCCACTTCAGAGCCATCATCTGATCCATGAGCCCCAGGTTCTGTGCGTCCGGATAATCCTTTCCGTCCGGCAGATGAGCCAGATGCAGAAAACCGAAAACACCGAGCCGGTATTCAATGGCGACGACGATGATATCCGGATGTTCTCTCACGAAGTTGTCGCCCGCATACAGAGGATCGGCCGTTCCTCCCGATTCATAAGCGCCTCCGTGAACCCATACCATGACCGGCCTCTTTTCATTGCTCTCCTGATCCGATTTCCATATGTCCAGATACAGGCAGTCCTCTCCCTGATAATAAAGGGAGCCGAGCTCCAGCTCTTCATTCCCGAAGGGGCTTTTCGCGTTGTAGTATGCCTCATATACCCCGTCATCATTCGTGACATCCACCGGTGCCTTCCAGCGCAGATCCCCGACAGGCTGCTTTCCGACAAAGGGAATCCCCTTGTATTCCACGAGTCCCTCATTTTTCCTGCCGACAAAGGTACCGTTTTTGCATTTGACCGCCAGAGACCTGTCATAATGATCATCTGTGATCCGTTTGTTTTCGCCGTATTGCGATCTGATCAATTCCTTTACTTCCTTCATGGTATCCTGGTCATTCATCACTTTTCTCCTTTTTGTGTGTGGAAGGGCTGTGTCAGCCCGCCCGGTTGTGTTCGGTTTGACAGCTCTGGTATCGCGGCGGTACTGGTTCATATCCGTGTAGACATAGGAGACGTACCCGGAATCAGAAGAAACCTCTGAAAGATTCCCCCAAAACCATCCTCCTTATGAATCATAGCGGGGTAAACCTTTAACATCATCGAACCTCTTTTATAATGTTAGTATAATATATAAATCATACAATATCGATAGAAAAACACACCATTTCTCAATGCGTTTAAACCGAAGTGTATCATTGGGAAGCGGCACACCGGAACCGGCATTGTCCTGGTGATGACAAAGGAGGGTTTTTTACACTGAAAAAGCGCTGCCTGAAGCGCCGCAGGAAAAAAGAACTAAACAAAAAACCTTGAAATCTCGCAAATCGCATGATTTCAAGGTTCTTAACCGTGAGCCACTGGGGAATCGAACCCCAGACAACTTGATTAAAAGTCAAGTGCTCTACCGACTGAGCTAGTGGCCCGTATTCTGCTTGTCCGGCATCGCCGGTTCGCTGGGCTAACCAGATTCGAACTGGTGAATGCAGGAGTCAAAGTCCTGTGCCTTACCGCTTGGCGATAGCCCATTGCCGCCGCGCGTTATCCTCTGGCTGCCGCGTATCAAACGGCGACGATCGTAACCGAATGGTTGCGATATCAGGGTGGATACAGGGATTCGAACCCTGGGCCTCCAGAGCCACAATCTGGCGCGCTAACCAACTGCGCTATACCCACCGTATACATGTGCTCGAAGGGATTCGAACCCCCGACCCACGGCTTAGAAGGCCGTTGCTCTATCCAGCTGAGCTACGAACACAAAAGACAGCTATAATAATATACCATTCCTGCAGGAATGCGTCAAGCAAAAATCGTGGAATATCACAGGAGGGCGAACACCCCGTCCTTCCGGCGCTGGCGTGGAGGAAAACCGGGGCGAACCTGAGGGAAACCCAGTGCGAACCTGAGGGAAAACCGGCGCTGGCGTGAAGAAAACCGGGGCGGACCCGAAGGAAAATCAGGACGGGTGCATGAGGGCACAGGAACAGCATTGTGCAGAACTTCCCCTGTTGTGCCTTTTTTGACAGACATTTTGGACTGATTGTCCATTGAAGAAAAGAAAATCTTCCGATATAATCTTCGTTGGATAATGAGTAGAAGAGTTGTGTTTGTGAGTTCATAAGGAGGAAGATTATGGCAACAGTAGCGCAGAAGCTTGCGAATCTGTCCCATGCTGCAGAGCGGCAGGTTTTTTCCGTAGCGATTGAGAGCTTCTTGAAAAAGCTGAACAAGGCGGAGGACCGGACCGAGGCATATCTGAAGCTGGTGGATGCGGCGACGAAGTTCTGGGGCAAAGACGGCGCAAAGAAAGAGACGCTGGATGCGGTTCGTGCGGCGATCAATGATCCGGATAACCGTTGGAAGAAATTCATCAACCGCGTCATTGATGAGACAAATCCGCACGTGGCGAAGATGACACTGTTGAACCTCGGGTATGAAGCGTTTTTCCACGGAACCAAGATGATCCGTGAGAATCGTGTGAAGTATAACTGCAACATCCCGTGGCTGATCCTGTTTGATCCCACAAGCGCCTGCAATATGCACTGCAAGGGCTGCTGGTCCGGGACCTACGGTCACAAGAGCAATCTTTCCTTTGAAGATATGGACAAGATCGTGACCCAGGGGAAGGAGCTTGGAGTTTATCTTTACATGATGACCGGCGGAGAGCCTCTGGTACGTAAGAAAGATATCCTGCGTCTGGCGGAGAAGCATAATGATGTACAGTTCGGTATTTTTGACAACTCCACGCTGATTGACGACGCGTTCTGTCAGGAGGTGGTACGTCTTGGGAACCTTACCTTCATGCTTTCCATCGAGGGTACGCCGGACACCAATGATTCCCGCCGCGGAATCGGTCATTATGACGCCGTGATGAATGCCATGAATCTGTTCCAGAAATACGGGATTATCTTTGGAACATCCATCTGCTATACCAGAGAGAACTGCGAAGCCGTGACAGATGAGAAGTTCATCCGCATGATCGCGGATAAGGGCGCACGGTTCGGTTTCTTCTTCCATTATATGCCGGTTGGCAACAATGCGGTTCCGGAGCTGATGCCGACGGTAGAGCAGCGTAAGATGATGATCAAGAGGATCCGCGAGATCCGCTCCAAGCAGAGCGATATCGGCTTCTTCCCCATGGATTTCCAGAACGACGGCGAGGCTGTCGGCGGATGCATTGCGGGTGGCCGTAATTACTTCCACATCAATTCCAGAGGAGATGCGGAGCCTTGTGTATTTATTCATTTCTCCAATACGAATATCCACGAGAATTCGATTCTGGAGATGCTGCAGAGCCCGCTCTTTATGGCATATCACGAGGGACAGCCCTTTAACCGCAATCACCTTCGTCCCTGCCCGATGCTGGAGAACCCGAAGCTGCTGCGTGAGATGGTGGAGCGCACCGGTGCCCACGGCACCAACGAAGAATCGGATGAGAGCGTAGAGCATCTTTGCGCGAAGTGCGATGAATATGCCAAGACCTGGGGGCCGGAAGCAGACAGGATCTGGGCTGAGAAGGAGCATAAGCTGAAGGGCTACGAGAACTACGATCCGAAGCGTCTGGAGGAGCTGGAAGCCGCGGAAGCAGAAGAGAAAAAAGAAAAAAAAGAAGTAGAATCTGTAGCATAAAAAATTAAATCATGTTATAATGAGACCCGGGCTGACGCGCAGCCCGGGTTTTTTGTGCATGCAGCGCAACGATAAGGGTTTGGAACATGAGGGAAAAGGAAGCGAAAACGGTTTTGTCGCCGCAAAACGGCATGAATATCTACCGGGGATGCACCTTCGGGTGTCTGCATTGCGACCCCAGGGCGAAATGCTATCGCAACACCGGCGAATTCGAGGATGTCGAGGTGAAGATCAATGCGATCGCACTGCTGGAAAAGAGTCTGCGGAGCAAACGCCGTCATTGCATGATCGGTGTCGGTTCCATGAGTGATCCCTATCAGCCGGTGGAAGAGGATCTGCAGATGATGCGGAAATCCCTGGAGCTGATCAATTATTACGGCTACGGTGTCTGTATCGAAACCAGATCGGATCTCGTTTGCCGTGATATCGACTATCTTTCCAATATCAATGAAAAGGCAAAATGTGTCGTCGTCATGGCGATCTGCGCGGCGGAGGATGAGCTCAGCGCCATACTGGAGCCAAAGGCACCCGTGACGAGCAGGCGTGTGGCGGCGCTGAAAAAGCTTTCCGAAGCGGGGATTCAGACTGTCGTGGAAATCTCGCCGCTCCTTCCTTTTATCAATGATAACGAGGACAATCTCAGGAGCATTCTGGAAATTGCTGCGGAGACAAAGGCTTACGGCATACTCTGTGAAAAAATCGGGATTATCGTCAAAAACGGCAGCCGCGAATGGTTTTACGAGAACCTGGAGAAAACCTTTCCGGATCTTTTGGAGGAATACCGGAGAGTCTATGGAGATGATCAGGATCTGATTTCTCAGGGGAATGAATGGCTGATGCGGATCCTGCGGGATTTTTGCAGGGAGCACCGGATCATTTGCGATGCGGAACGGCTGCACACCTATCTCCGCGGATTCGAGGACAAGCTGGCCGGAGAGCAGATCAGTCTCCTGCTGGCATAAAACAGTCATTTCTGAAGGACATATGATGGAAGAGAATACCAGACAACATCGGGCACCGATCTACGAGGCACTGGAGGAATTCCGGGAGGCAAGGGTCGTGCCCTTTGATGTACCCGGACATAAAAGAGGCAGAGGCAACAGAGAGCTTGCGGATTTTCTGGGAGACCGCTGCGTCGGAATTGATGTAAACAGTATGAAACCGCTGGACAATCTGTGCCACCCGATCTCCGTGATCAGGGAGGCGGAGGAGATTGCGGCGGAAGCCTTCGGAGCCGCACAGGCTTTTTTTATGGTGGGAGGAACGACCTCTGCCGTGCAGAGTATGGTTTTGACGGCCTGCAAGAGAGGAGACAAGATCATTCTGCCGAGAAATGTCCATCGGAGTGTGATCAATGCGCTGGTTTTGAACGGCGCGATTCCGGTTTATGTGAATCCGGAGGTGGAGGAACGACTCGGGATCTCTCTTGGCATGCAGCTTTCCCAGGTTGAAAAGGCGATCAGGGAAAACCCGGATGCTGTGGCGGTTCTGGTGAATAACCCGACGTATTACGGTGTCTGCAGCGATCTCAGGGGAATTGTAAAGGCAGCCCACAATCACGGAATGATGGTGCTGGCGGACGAGGCTCACGGCACCCATTTCTATTTCGGAAAAGGATTGCCGGTATCTGCCATGCAGGCGGGAGCGGATATGTCTTCTGTCAGCATGCATAAAAGCGGCGGCAGCCTGACGCAAAGCAGCTTTCTTCTGGTGGGAGAGAAGGTTCATGCGGGTTATGTGAGACAGATCATTAATCTGACGCAGACCACCTCCGCCAGCTATCTGCTGATGAGCAGTCTGGATATTTCCAGGCGGAATCTGGCTCTTCACGGCAAGGAAATTTTTGAGCAGGTGAAGTTTCTGGCGGATTATGCCAGGAACGAAATCAACGAGGCCGGCGGTTATTACGCCTTCGGGAAGGATCTGATCAACCACGAGGCGGTGTTTGACTTTGACACCACCAAGCTCTCGGTTCATACGCTGGACATCGGGCTTGCGGGCATTGAGGTGTATGACCTCCTGCGGGATGAATATGACATTCAGATCGAATTCGGGGATTTGGGCAATATTCTTGCTTATATCTCCATCGGTGACCGGATTCAGGAGGTGGAGAGGCTGGTGTCCGCACTGACCGAGATCCGCCGGAATTTCAGCAAGTCCAAAGCCGGCATGCTTTCCCAGGAATATATCGCGCCGGATGTGGTGGTCTCTCCACAGGAAGCCTTTTATGCCGAAAAAGAGGCTCTGCCGCGGCGGGAGACGCTGGGGCGCATCAGCAGTGAGTTCGTTATGTGTTATCCGCCCGGGATTCCGATTCTCGCACCGGGGGAGCGCATCACGAGGGAGATCCTCGATTATATTTCCTACGCCAGGGAAAAAGGCTGTTCTTTGACCGGGCCGGAGGATGCGGAGATCGAGAACCTGAATGTACTGAAATAAAAACGAAAAAATCTTTGATTTTCACGAGGAGGAATGGCATCTTTTTATCCGGCCGGTCTTTGCCCGGCAGGATGACAGAAACGCCTGAAACATCCATGGATTTATGGTTTTCAGAATTACAAACAGCAAATGTGAAGCTGTCGTTACGTGTGGAACGGCAGATTTTTTCGCAGCAATCCGAGGTGCAGCGCATTGATGTGTTTGAGAGCAAGGAGTTTGGCCGGATTTTGTCACTGGACGGACACATCATGCTGACAGAACGGGATGAGTTTATCTACGACGAAATGATCACGCATGTTCCCATGGCGGTGCATAAGGAGGCAAGACACATCCTTGTGCTGGGCGCCGGGGACGGAGGCGTGGTGCGGGAGCTGACCCGCTATGAAAGGGTGGAGCATATTGATCTGGTAGAGATGGATCCGCTGGTGGTGGAGGTCTGCCGTCAGTATCTGCCGCAGAATGCAAGCCGGCTGGATGATCCCCGTGTAGAGATCCACTTTGAAAACGGTCTGAAATTTCTTCGCAGATGTGAGAACAAATTCGACCTGATCATTGTGGACAGCAACGATCCCTTTGGACCGATGGAGAGTTTTTTTACGAAGGAGTTTTACGGATATTGCTACAAGGCGCTGCGGGAAGACGGTATCATGGTAAACCAGCAGGGAAGCCCTTTTTACGAAGAAGATGCAAGAGCCTGCCAGCGGAGTCACAAGCGGATCGTCTCCACCTTTCCCGTGAGCCGCGTGTATCAGGCACACATTCCGACCTATGCGGCGGGTTACTGGCTCTTTGGATTTGCCAGCAAAAAATACCATCCGGTGGACGATTTTGACGCTGCCAGCTGGAGCGTGCTGGGGTTGAAAACCAAGTATTATACGACAAAGCTGCACAGGGGTGCGTTCTATCTGCCGGCGTATCTGGAAGAGATGATGAAGGATGTGGAGTAGATTTCTATGACCTGGGAAAAGAATATCGAGACCTTTCTCGGCTGTGAAAGTGAATACAAAGATGCAAATATCGTGATCTTCGGAGCGCCCTTTGATTCCACGACAAGCTATCGTCCCGGTGCGCGGTTCGGGTCGTCTGCGATCCGTCATGAAAGCTATGGATTGGAGACCTACAGCCCGATGCTGGACCGGGATCTTTTGGATATTGCGGTATTTGACGGGGGCGATTTAGAGCTCCCCTTCGGAAGCGCGGAAGAGACCCTTTCCGCGATTGAACGGGCTGCCGGGATGGCTTTTGACGATGGAAAGCTGCCGGTACTTCTGGGCGGGGAACATCTGGTGACGCTGGGAGCAGTGAGGGCAGCATTTCACCGGTTTCCCGGGCTTCACCTCCTTCATTTTGACGCGCATGCGGATCTGAGAGAGGAATACCTCGGCGTGAAGCTCAGCCATGCCTCGGTGATCCGGCGATGCCACGATCTGTTGGGGGACGGCAGGATCTTTCAGTTCGGAATCCGAAGCGGTGACCGGAGCGAATTTGTCTGGGCTGCAGAGGGACATACGAAGCTGCAGAAATTCGGATTTGACGGTCTTTCAGAGGTGGTTTCCGATCTGGTGGAAAGAAACGTACCGGTTTACCTGACGGTGGATCTGGATGTCCTGGATCCGTCTGCGTTTCCGGGGACAGGGACGCCGGAGGCAGGAGGCGTCAGCTTCATGGAGCTGCATAAAGCCCTGCAGACTGTATTTGAACCGGGTTCATCTTCCGGGCAGCACACCTGCTGCAATGTGGTCGGGTGTGACCTGGTGGAACTGGCTCCCGTGCTCGATCCCACCGGGGCTTCCACTGCCGTTGCCTGCAAGATGGTGAGAGAATTGCTGCTGATGGTCAGTGCCTGAGGATACCCGATCGGGTATAGAATTCCGTACTTTCTTTGGGATCTTCCTGGAAAACATATCCTGTTGATTCCCAGCGCAGTTCCGTTTATACTGTGCACAGGCAACATTTATTCCATGGGAGGAGATGAGGAGATGGAATTCGTAGCTGCGGGGCTCACAATCGCTATTCTGGGTCTCTTGTATTGGGGCATGATCAAAAAAGAAACCACAAAGCGGATCGGAGCAGTTCAGGCTCTGCTCCCGCTGGCGCTGGGCGTTGGATCTATGTTTATCGGGGCGCTTGCCACCGTCCTGCTCGCCAAATCTCTCGGGGGCATGGCGACGCTGATGGAGGGGGACACAGGCTTCGGCAGCTCGTTTCTGCGCTCCCTTCTCATGGCCGGTTGTACGGAAGAAATTGCAAAGCTTCTTATGATTCTCCTTGCGCTTGTGATCCTGAGGTCCAGAGTCAAAAACGTCTATGAATATGTCCTGATCGGCGCGGCCGTCGGCATTGGCTTTGCGATAGCGGAAGAATTCTTTTACGGCGACTTCGGCGCCCAGGCAACCGCCGCTGATTACGTCGGCCTTATTGGAAGAATGATCACAGTTCCGGCGCACATGACATTCAACATGGTCATGGCCGAGTTTCTGGGCAGGGCCAAATTCAGCAGAGTGACGGGGAAGGGCTCTCCGGTTCCGGGCTGCGTGCTGGCGGTTCTGATCCCGGTGGGCGTCCACGCGCTGTATGATGCCTGTACGGTCTTCAACGGCAAGCTGACGTCGGGAGATATGAGCGGCATTCTGATCGCATTTGCGGGCTATTTGGGACTGTTGGTCTATGAGCTCATCGTGCTGATCCGGTTCTTTAAGAAGAGGGAGACGTTCTGCGGCATGAGCACCCTGCCGGAAGCGGCGGCATAAGGCTGTCCCATGTCGGGCAGCTCCCGGCTGCAGTGGTAGGCTGTGACCTCGTAGAGCTCGCCCCGACCCTTGATCCCACAGGCGCATCCACCGCGGTCGCCTGTAAGATGGTAAGAGAGTTGCTGCTGATGGCGGGCGCCTGAAAACACCCGATCGGGTATAAATTTTACATAGAAAATCGCAAATACACCCTATCAGGTATAAAATTATGAAAGTGTCTTGAAATTATACCCGATAGGGTGTATGTTATTGTTATGAATACAATAGCACAATTTATCAAAAAAGAAAGAAAGAAAGCAGGCCTCACACAGGAAGAGTTTGCACTGCGATCAGGACTCGGACTGCGTTTTGTCAGAGAGTTGGAGCAGGGAAAGGAAACCGTACGTCTGGACAAGGTCAACCAGGCATTGGGGATGTTCGGAATGGAAGCGGTGCCGGGTGAGGTAGACAGGCGGGAGTAGGTGTAAACTGGCGGCTGTGAATGGTGAATGATGAACCGAAAAGGGAAAGTATTTGTTCAAAATGAATATGCCGGCATGATACAGGAAACAGATGCAGGCTATGAATTTGCATATGACAGAGATTACCTTGAGAGAGAGGATGCGCTGCCTGTCAGTTTGACATTGCCGTTGTGCAAAGAACCCTATTCGTCCGCGACATTGTTTTCGTTTTTTGACGGATTGATTCCTGAAGGATGGCTGCTTGACCTGGTGGAAAAAAATTGGAAAATTGATGGGAAAGACAGATTCGGACTCATGCTTGTGACATGTAAAGACTGTATTGGAGATGTTCGCATAGAGGCGGTGTGATGATCAGATGCCTGTGCTGCAATCAGGTGATTGCAAATCCAACTGAATATGAGAGAAAAGTTCTTTGGCATGAAAAATGCATCAAAAGCTTTTTCGGAACCAAACAGCTTCCGGAATTGGATTGTACAGGAGAAGAACTGGAACGGCTGGCGAATCTTTCCGTGAACAAAGGGTTTACCGTACCCGGCGTGCAAAAAAAGCTTTCCCTTCATCTGGAGAATGGGGAGAAAGCCTCCAGATTGACGATTGTGGATTACCCGACGGGCTTTATTTTGAAACCTCAGTCAGAGGAATATGCATTTCTTCCGGAATCGGAATTCCTGACAATGAAGATGGCGGAAGCGGTTCGGATCAAATCGGTTCCAAATGCGCTGATTCGATTGGACGGAAAATATGCATACATTACAAAAAGGATTGACCGGGCGGACGGGCAACTGTATGCAATGGAGGATTTTTGTCAGCTGTCGGGCAGAATGACAGCGGACAAATACCGCAGTTCCTATGAGAATTGCGCCAAAGTTGTAAAAAAATACGCGGACAAGACAGGACTTGAACTGACCGAGTTATTCTATCGATTGCTTTTCTGCTTTATTACGGGAAATTCGGATATGCACCTTAAGAACTTTTCGTTGATTGAAGATCAGCCGGGTAGTCGACGGTTTTCATTGTCTCCCGTTTACGATATGCTGCCGGTCAATCTGATCTTACCAGCGGATCGGGAACAGATGGCACTGTCGCTTCATGGAAAAAAGAGAAATATCAAACGAAAGGATTTTTTGCTACTCGCGGAAAATATGGGGATTCATGAAAAAGCAGCTGCGGGGATGATCCGCAAGATGCTCTCTTATCGGCATGTGCTGATAGACGAGGTAAAAATCTCTTATCTATCGGATGAGATGAAGGAGAAATTAGCGGAGCTGATTGAGGAAAGGTCAGAGGTGCTGACCAGCGCGCCGGGGTGAGTTGACTTAAAAGTGTTTTTGCTCATACCGCTCATAGAGCATAAAGCGGTTGTAATTCTGAGGAACACTTCTTATAGTAAGGCTTATAAGGAAGCCATATACTTGTCAAAAGGGGATGTTTATACATGAGAGAAGCTGCGCTAAGAGAAAACGCAAACCAATTAATCAGTATGTTGGATGTATCTGACCTTGAAAAAGTAGTCATTTTTGCAACGGATTTGATTGAAACATCAAAAAGTCCATTCAAGCCGTTGTCGGAGCAGGATATTTTGAGAGGTTTAGAGGTGTCTCAAAAACAGGCAGCGGAAGGAAATGTCCAAGATTTTGACACTGCGTTGGAGGAATTGTCTTCGGAGTTAGACTTATCTTTCCAGACAGCGATAGAAGATATATTACATGGGGAGACTTGACGGGTATGTCGGCTGAGGAGTGTAAACTGGCAAGAAATGAATTATATGCGAGGCATGGGAGAAGATTTGATGATGCTGATTTACAGAACTATTTCAATTCCAAAAGTTGGTACCATGGTGTAATTGCCCCGGAAGATTTTAGTGAGAATGTGTTTTATGACTATGAGATAAAGAACAGGGACTTAATTGTACAATATGAAAACAAGAAAGGATATCGATAGTTTTTTGACTTTCTTCAGTCAAGAGTAATACTACTTTTATGCGTTGACAGGATTTCTGAGGGAGAGCAGCTAATGAAAGCGAAGAACGTATCGATATTTGGAGATTCAATAAGCACATATGAAGGATATAATCCACCGGGATATGCAGTATTTTATGATAAGGAAATGCAGAAGAGGAATGGGCTTCAATCTGCTGATGATACATGGTGGTCTATTGTATTGAAATCAATCGGAGGAACTCTATGCGTGAACGCTTCATACTCCGGGAGACGTGTCTCTGGCGATTCATTTCCAGCGGCATGCTCAGATGAGAGTGTTTTTCATCTGAGAAAGGATGATAAATGTATCCCCGACATGGTTCTTGTTTACCTTGGATACAATGACTTTGGCTATGGCGTAAAACTATGTCGTAACCGTTTGTCGAATCCGTTTATTAAAGATACTCGATTCTTTTTGGATGCGTATAATGATATGCTTGTAAAGATCAAAAAAGAGTATCCAAAGACTGCCGTTATATGCGGGACTTTACTTCGAACATCGATTCGAAATCGAGATGATTTTATATTCCCTCAAGAAGTTGGTGGGCTTTCATTTGATGAGTATAACAGGGCAATAAGAAAAGCCTGTAAACGTAATAGAGTGTACTTGGCGGATATTACGCTGACTGACTACCTGTGCGAAACAATTGATGGATCGCATCCAACGAAAAATGGACAAGCCACACTTGCCAGAGCATGGATTGAAAAGCTACCGGATGAGGATTTTGGCTAAAGTGGGGGGCTTGATATGTCCTGTAACATAAATCCAACGTCTACTGTAGCATAAGAAAATCAGAAACGCTGATTATTCTGGGATCAGTAACTGATGATTCCAGAAAATCCTTATCTCCTGTAAGGAAAAGATCAGCACCGACATCAAGGGCAGCGCGTAATATAGGGCGATCTTTCTTATCACGAATAAGGTTTTCATCCTCTACCACCGTTTCGGGAGTTTTGACGACATCTATAACAGATAGCGAAGCATTTAAAAAAGCATCCAGTTCAGCTGTCCTATCTGGCTATTTCTCACGAAATTTACGATGCAACTCATCTAAGACATAATCGCAAGCCACTGGCTGATATGGTGAAATCAGTGCCTTGGTGAGGGCGGCAGATGCTTTGCCGTTTGGAAATAATACAGCAGATATGAAAATATTTGTGTCAATCATCACTCGCATTATGAGTTTTCCTCACGACGAGAAGTGGTTATCCATTCGGCAATATTTTCTTCACTTATAAGTCCGGCTTTTTCGGCTTCACCATTCATTTGCTCCTGAAATCTCATAAGGGCATATACTGCAGAATTAACTACTCGGACATTGGTGCCATCTACTATAAAAGTTACCCGATCACCAGTATCAATACCGAGTGCGGCACGGACGTTTTTAGGGATTGTAACCTGCCCCTTGGACATTACTCTTGCGTCATATACAAATGTTGTAGTAGCCATAGTATTTACCTCCTGTCGAAAAGTAGGAAAGTAGGGATTCCCTACCTGAATGATACTATACCGGGGAGAGATATTCAAGTGATAATGATGCGTTTATGCGTGCGATAAAGTGATTTTGCCAATGTATATTTTGGCCTGATGACATTTGCATGCACGGGACTGGACGCTGACAGTAGCTTGATCAACATATGGCCGTATGAGCGTGCATATTGATAAGTTCTTGAGTCTGCCGTTTAAGATATATAGCTTGACGGAATAAGAGTATGAATTGTATGGTATCGACAGTAAGTATTATTCGCTTAGTCCAGCTGAGGCGGAAAAGCTCACAGATAAAGGAAAGCTGACTTTTCACCCTCATATCCTCTCATCATAAGGCATGACGGGGATTTCCGAGAGAACAATTTCTTTCAGACGGGAGAAGCTTTCTTTGGAATTTGCTGCAATGAGGGGGAACGGCCGATCCACAGGGAAGCCTTCCTGATGCAGACATTCTATGAAACCGCCGGCTTCCGTGATGATGGGGTAAGCTGCGGCAGCATCCCAGGGGGAAAGCCGGATTTCGAAATAGAGTTCTACCCGGCCGGCGGCCAGCATGCAGAGCTCATAAGCCGCAGAACCCAGGCGGCGAAGGTCGTCCGATTCGGCGTAGACCTTTTCGATGATGCGAAAACACGGTGGTGCGTATTCCTTTTTATACAGACTCATAGCGGAGCAGAGATGCCCATGAGCGAAGTCCCGGGAGGAGACTTCTATTTTTTTGCCGTTCAGAAAGGCACCTTTTCCCATCTCCGCAGAAAAGAGCTCATCCCGGTAAGGGTTATAGACCACACCGGCATATGGTACGCCGTTTCTGAACAGACCGATGGAGATGACGCTGCAGCCGATATCTCTCACATAATTGGAAGTGCCGTCGATGGGATCAATGACCCAGGCATAGGTATCCTGCGGAGCTTCGCCCTGCGTATGGATTTGTGTATGGGATGCTGTTTTTACCGCATCGGGAGCTGCCGTGTTTTTTTCTGAGAAATCTCCGTCAGGATCTGCGGAAACATCCTCCTCCCCGACCACGATGCTTCCCGGAAGAAGAGCAGTCAAGCGCTCGGCGATATACTTCTGCACCCTCACATCCATATCCGTCACAAGATTGGAATCCGTCCCTTTGTCGTTTACGCTGGTGAGATTGCGCCGATCCAGGATCATCTCGCCGCAGGCAAGGGCAACGGATTGTACCTCCCGAAGGAGTGTGGTATTTTTGTCGTTGTACACAGTTTCTGCTGACATCTGCACCTCTTAAAAAAATCTGTTTTGAGTTGTTGAAATCCTGATGAGAGCCATTATAACATCCCTGAAAACCAAGGTCAAAATTCCTGTATTTCTCTGTTTCTCCTTGAAATTCCCCGGTCAAGCTGATAAGATAGGCTTATCGTAAACGTATGGTATCAAAGCGTTTACGACAACCAATTGGTGCACTCGATTGCGATAAGAATGCGGCTTTCAGCCGTTCGCGATCGGCACAAAAGGAAACGAATTCATTCGTTTCCTATATCTGAAAGCATGAAGCGCGCTCGCGCAATTCTGAAATCTTTTCATCTCATGCTTTTCCAATACTGAAAAAGCGGGGATGGAAAAACACTTGCATTCCTGCGAAAAACAATCAAAGGAGGAATGCAAATGAAGAACTATGACCATGAGCTGCCCTATCATGACGGCTGGAAGGAGATGACCGGGAAACCGGAGATCCCGTTTGCCAATGATTACCTTTTTCGCGCGCTGCTGCAGGCGGATGAGAAGACCCTGAGGATGATGACCTCGGATCTTTTGCATCTGAGGCCGGAAGAGATCACGGAAATCGAGATCACAAATCCCATCGTTCTCGGGGAAAACGTGGATGATAAAGAGATCCATCTGGATATCCGAGCGATCCTGAACGGGGATACCGAGCTGAATCTGGAAATGCAGCTCAATCGTGTGGAGGGCTGGATCGAACGATCCATGCTGTATACCTGCAGAGGCTTTGACTCTTTAAGCCACGGTGACGATTACATTGAAGCAGGAAGATCCGTACAGATCAGTTTTCTGAACTTTACGCTGTTTCCACAGCGCCCGGAGTTTTATGCAACGTACCTCATGAAGAGCAGCAAATATCCGGAAAACGTGTATACGGAAAAGCTTCAAATTTCAGCCGTCGATATGACAAAGATCGATCTGGCGACC
>JAZRFM010000005.1:0-161014 GCA_045661345.1 Lachnospiraceae bacterium | reverse complement strand
TATTCCGCCATCTCCGCGTATGTAAGTCTTGCAACTCACTCATATATCATAATATACACTACCCCAAAAGTCAATATGTATTTTAAAAAAACAATTATTTTCCTGTTGACAAACCCCACAAGCTCTGCTATACTTCTTTTTGTTCGCGGAAGTGTCGGAATTGGCAGACGAGCAAGACTAAGGATCTTGTGATCAATGCGATCGTGTGGGTTCAAGTCCCATCTTCCGCATGGATGAAAGAAGAGCTGAGGCAATTGCCCCGGCTCTTTTCTTTGACCGGGTCGGGGAAAGCCTTAATATTGTAAACAGTTAGGAAGACATCCATATGAAGCAGTATGCAGTGACAGGCATGAGTTGTGCAGCCTGTGTAAACAGAGTGGAAAAAGCAGTATCGGCGGTTCCGGGTGTAGAGAGCTGCACCGTCAGCCTTCTGACCAACTCCATGGGTGTGGAAGGAAGCGCATCTGAGAGCGCCATCATTCAGGCCGTGGAGAATGCCGGCTATGGTGCCTCCGCAAAAGAGAGCCGTACCAGGGCAGCAGAAGCGGCAGGTGTTGTGGATGATGGATTGCAGGATCAGGAGACACCGATCCTTCGCAGGAGACTGATTTCATCCCTGGTGTTTCTCATTCCTCTTTTGTATTTTTCCATGGGACATATGCTGTGGGATTGGCCATTGCCGCCGTTTTTCAATGAGAACCATATTGCCATGGGCCTGGTACAGATGCTGTTAACCGGCATGATTATGGTGATAAATCAGAAGTTCTTCATCAGCGGTTTCCGGAGCCTGATTCACCGGGCGCCCAATATGGACGCACTGGTTGCCCTGGGTTCTTTTGCAGCATTTGGCTGGAGCACCTATGTGCTGTTTGCCATGACAAGAGCAGCAGCGGATGGGAACAAAGATGCGGTGGCGGATTACATGATGAGCTTGTATTTTGAGTCGGCGGCCATGATCCTGACACTCATTACTGTCGGCAAGATGCTGGAGGCCCGATCCAGGGGACGTACCACAGATGCCTTGAAGGGACTGATGAAGCTGGCGCCTGAGACGGCTACGATACTGGATGGCGGGCGCGAGGCAGAGGTTCCCGTTGCGCAGGTGAAAATCGGAGATCTCTATGTGGTACGCCCCGGGGAAAAAGTGCCGGTGGATGGTGTAGTGATAGATGGCAACAGTGCAGTGAATGAATCCGCTCTTACCGGTGAGAGTATTCCGGTAGATAAGAGCGCAGGAGACCGTGTATCCGCGGCAACCACCAATGAATCCGGATTTATCAAATGTCAGGCGACCGCGGTTGGTGAAGACACCACCCTTGCCCGGATTATTCAGATGGTAAGTGATGCGGCTGCTACGAAGGCCCCAATTGCCAAAACTGCAGATAAGGTATCCGGCATTTTTGTCCCGACAGTGATTATCATAGCAGCCATTACCTTCGCGGGCTGGATGATTGCAGGCGCAGAGATGGGAACGGCAATGACAAGAGCCGTTGCGGTACTGGTCATCAGTTGTCCCTGTGCACTGGGACTGGCTACACCGGTGGCGATTATGGTAGGGAACGGCTTGGGTGCCAGGAACGGAATTCTGTTCAAGACGGCGGTATCTCTGGAGGAGACCGGCAAGACTAAAGTTGTGGTACTGGATAAGACCGGAACCGTTACAGCCGGCGAACCGCAGGTAACAGACCTGATTCCGGCAAATGACGTAAAGGAGCAGGACTTACTGAAGCTGGCCCTGGCGCTGGAGAGTAAGAGTGAGCATCCATTGGCAAAAGCGATTTTGCAAAGAGCCGAAGAGCTTGGATACAAGGCGGATGAAGTGGCGGATTTTAAGGCTCTTCCGGGAAACGGACTGAGCGCTGTATGGAATGGAAAAACCATTGCAGGCGGTAACCTGTCCTATATCCGTACAGTGGCAACGGTAACGGAGGAAATCGCATCCTGTGCCGATGCCCTGGCAGAAGAAGGCAAGACGCCTCTGTTTTTCTCGGATGGCGGGAAATTAGCCGGTATCATCGCTGTGGCCGATGTGATGAAGGAAGACAGTCCGCAGGCCATTCGTACCCTGAAGGATCTGGGACTTCATGTAGTGATGCTGACCGGGGATAATGAGCGAACGGCCAGGGCCATCGGAACCAGGGCTGGCGTGGATGAAATCATAGCCGGCGTGCTTCCCGGGGATAAGGAGCGGGAAGTCCGCAGACTTCAGGAACGCGGCAAGACCATGATGGTTGGGGATGGCATCAATGATGCACCGGCACTGACCAGAGCGGATATCGGCATCGCCATTGGTGCAGGTGCGGATGTTGCTGTAGATGCAGCTGATGTCGTGTTGATGAAGAATACCCTGGCAGATGTGCCGGCAGCCATTCGCTTAAGCCGGAAGACCCTGCGTAACATTCATCAGAATCTGTTCTGGGCATTCTCCTATAATGTGATTGGAATTCCGTTGGCAGCAGGGGTGTTCATTCCGCTGTTCGGCTGGCAGCTAAGCCCGGTTTTCGCAGCGGCAGCCATGAGTCTGTCCAGCTTTCTGGTGGTATCCAATGCATTAAGGCTGAATCTGTTCAATATCTATGGAAAAGTAAAAGAAACAGAATCAACCCCGTCATGAGGAGCGATTCCTTAAATAAACCAATAAAAGTATTTGTAAAAATATTGCCAGCCTGTGCTTTGGTTCGTATAAAATGGTAGAATAATAAAAAGCCAAAGGAGGTGCGATGATGGAGCATACGGAGAAACAAAAGGATCAGGCGGAGAAAGCGAAGGACATCATGGACGCGAAGACTATGACGGAGCAGGCACAGGATATGCTTCCCGATGATGCGCTGGAACAGGTCAGCGGCGGCAAACAGGTCAGCGGCGGCAAGAAGTACAACAATAGCTCAGTCGCTGAGCACTATATTAACCCGTTCCTTTGAGAAAGACAGACTGCGATTCAAAAAATGCTTTCATACAATGGCATGGAATGAAAAAAGGAGGTCACACATGGAACTGATAGGAAAACTGAAGGAACAGGTGGAGCAGGCAAAGGATATCGGTGAGGCGAAGAACCTCATTGAGGACGCCGGGATGCGGCTTTCCGATGAAGAACTGGAACAGGTCAGTGGTGGTCTGGCAAACTGTGGGACAGGTGTGAAGTATGACACGCCCATCATTACACCGTTGATATAAGAGCCATACCATAATCCCGACTGATAGTCCGGGAAGTGTTCTGCAATACTGAAAAAGGAGGAACCCAGATGGAACTGATAGGCGAATTAAAGAAAAAAGTGGATGCTGCCAGGAACAGGCAGGAAGCAAAGGAGTTCATTGAGCAGGCAGGCATGCACCTCACCGATGAGGAACTGGAGCAGGTCAGTGGCGGGGGGTCAGTTTACAAAAGGCCCCACACAAATGATCCGCTTATTAATCCCATCATCTGAAAGAGGAACCATGAAAAAAAGAATCCTATCTGCTGCGGCCATCGCAACAGCGGCAATGCTGCTTACCGGATGCGGCGCAAACAATCAGGAGGTTTCGCAGCCGACAGAGACTGTTTCCTCTGAGGCTGTCAGTGAGGTAACGGGGCAACAGGAAACAGCGGCCGACACGGAGCCGGAAACGGCTTCGGAGGAGGTAACCGCCCAGGCGGTGGCGACGGAATACGAGGATCCTGCAAACCTTCCCCGTTACACTTATCAGGGAACGGAAGAATATCTGGACGTGATCAGCGAGTATATGGTCACGGAGTACGCAAAGAATTTCGGCGATGGGGCTGGGGTCTTCATTCCCTATAGCTTTATCGTGGAAAAGGATGAGACGGATCCCGCCGACATCCTGGTATACGGAGAATACGACATTGATGGCTATGATCTGAGAAATTCGACACTGGTTAGCAGCTGTGGTGCCCGCAACCGTGGTGTGTTTCATCTGAAAAAAGATGACAACGGAACCGTTACCGTAACAGAGGCAGACCTTCCGGAAACGGAAGACGAATCCATGAAGCTTTTCGAACCCGTGAAAAGTGCTTACGATGAATTGGTGGCCCTTACGGAGGATGATCTCACGGCCGGTCGTGCTACGGCCATCGCGGAGTACGTGAATACCAACGGACTGAACATCCTGCAGTGGCAGGATTATTGCGAGGCCCCGGTAGCCGTTCTCAATGCGCCGGAGACGCCGGAAGAGCAGGAGTTCTATCATTACGAGAGCCCACTGGGATACGCTCTTACCTATGACCTCAGGGCATTCACCCTGCGCCCCTCCGCTGAGTCCGATATGTACGGAAAAGTGGAAGACAGCTATACGGGAACATTTATGGATATCCGGAAAGCGGCATCCATGGATCCTGCCCAGGCATTAAACAAGGTGATCAGCCAAAGCGGCGCATCGGATGTGTCTGTCACAGAGACATCCATCGGGGACGGGATCACATGCAGCAGAGCAGAGTGGGAAGAAAAACTCGATGATGGACGGAGCTTCCTGTACATCGGCTACGGCGTACCTGCCGGAGAGGACACCATCGTTCTGATGCTGGAGACCACCTTTGAAAAAGGCTCGAACGAGATCACACTGGAGGAGCTGGATCAGATTTTTGCTTCGACCCTCGAGACATTGACTCTACGCTGAGACGGAACCGGATTGACAGGGAAACATGAAAAAGCGGTGCATACGCACCGCTTTTTGATTGCACGGGCCGCGCATGAGATTCATCCGGTTTTACTTGATTTTTCGGGAAAAAGTGATAGAATGTAAAAGGTTTTTTCGCGATGATTGTGACAGCATAGAGATTGTGGGAGGAAGAGTGATGAAAATGTGGAAAGGGAAGAAGATTCTCACCGCTTTACTGGCTGCATTTCTGGTCGTGGCAGGCACAGCCGGCACTGACACCATAGGCGCAGCGACGATCAGTGAAGAGGAGCTGACGCAGCTGTATCTGAATTATCAGCAGATGGCAGCGGCAGCAGGCGTTGATCAGGCAGCAGCGGCACAGGCAGCAGCGGATCAGCAGGCACTGCTTGCACAGCAGGCGCTTCTGGCGCAGCAGGCAGCGGCGCAGGCCGCATTGCCCAAGGACGCGACGGGCGCGGTCATGACAAGCCCCGCGGGCATGCCGGAGACCTATGTGGATATTAACCTGACGACCCAGACGGTGATCTATTATCTGAACGGTGTGGCAGTGCTTGTCAGCCCCTGTGTCACCGGGAACCCGAATAAGGGACGCGGGACACCGGTGGGGACCTTCTCCATCAAATCCATGGTACCCGGGAAGCGTCTGAAGGGACCCGACTGGGATGTATGGGTCAATTACTGGATGCGCTTTACGGATGGTGCCATCGGGCTTCATGATGCGAGCTGGAGAAGCTCCTTTGGCGGCACGATCTATCAGACGAACGGTTCTCACGGATGTGTGAACCTGCCGTCACAGGACGCGGCGACATTATACAGCATGCTGACCATCGGTACCCCCGTGGTTGTCCATATCTGACCGCAGATCATGATAACACGAGAGATTTTTCGGAGAGACGCTTCGAGACCTTGACGGGTAACCGAAGCAAAAAAGCAGAGTCGATTTTTGCATGACTCTGCTTTTTTTGATGAAAAGATGAAAATGTCAAAGATCCCATGCCGCCTGACCGTGACATCATGGAAAGTTTTTCCGGAGAAAAAAAGGGAAATGCCACGATGTGCAGAATATTAGTTATAGAGATTCCTTTTTTGGACGAGAGGAAAAAAAGATGGGAAAAACAATCCGTGAAAACCTGGAAGAAATCGAGCGTAACACCCTGAGCCCCTATGCAGCGCTGAGTGAGAAGAGCCGGGGTCGCGATACGGCAGAGGAGCAGTGCGATATCCGCCCCGTGTATCAAAGAGACCGTGACCGGATCCTGCACTGCAAATCCTTCCGCAGGCTGAAAAACAAAACACAGGTATTTTTGAACCCCAGAGGGGATCACTACCGCACGAGACTCTCCCATACCCTGGAGGTTTCCCAGAATGCGCGGACCATCGCAAAGGCCCTGCGGCTGAACGAGGATCTGTGTGAGGCCATCGCTCTCGGTCACGACCTGGGCCACACCCCCTTTGGCCATGCCGGGGAGGCGGTGCTGGACAGATATCTTAAGGGAGGCTTTCGGCACAACGAGCAGAGCGTCCGGGTGGTGGAGACCATCGAAAAGGAGGGCCGCGGCCTCAACCTCACCAAAGAGGTCCGGGACGGGATTCTAAACCACGAGATGCATACGAGACCCGCGACGCTGGAGGGACGGATCGTCCGGCTTTCCGACAAGATCAGCTATGTCAATTCGGATATTGATGATGCCATCCGCGCACACATTCTGACCCCGGAGGATCTGCCGGGAGAGATCACAAAGATCCTCGGCAACTCTCCCCGGAAGCGGCTGAACACCCTGGTGCACGACATCGTAAGCTCCAGCATGGAGAAGCCGGACATCTGTATGTCCGGGGATGTGGAAAAAGCACTCTGGGATCTCAGGGCATTTTTGTTTGAAAACGTCTACCGCAATCCCAAGGCGAAGGGGGAGGAGACAAAGGCCAAGGATCTGGTGGCCTGGCTGTTTGAATTCTACATGGATCATCCGGAGGAGATGCCCCCTCTGTTTCAGAAGATGCTGGAAAGGGACGGCAGGAAAGACCGGATCGTGGCGGATTATGTCTCCGGCATGACGGATGAATACGCGATCATGAAGTTCAAGAAATATCAGATACCCAGGGATTGGCAGGTGTATTGAAGTGCCCTTCTACAGCGATGAAGTGCTCGAGGAGGTGCGTTCGCGAAACGATATCGTGGATGTCATCGGGCAGTCCGTTCAACTGAAAAAAAAGGGGAGCACCTATTTCGGACTCTGTCCCTTTCACAGTGAGAAGACCGCCTCCTTTTCCGTTTCCCCCCAAAAGCAGATGTATTACTGCTTCGGCTGTGGTGCGGGCGGGAATGTTTTCAGATTTGTGCAGAACTATGAAAACATGACCTTTCCGGAAGCGGTGCAATATCTTGCGGAGCGTGCGGGCGTGCAGCTGCCGAAGAGGGAAGAGACACCGGAGGAAAAGAGGATGGCCGGCAAAAAAGAAAAGCTGCTGGCCGTCAACAAGGAGGCGGCAACCTACTTTTATGCCCTGCTGAGAAGCGGGCACGGTGCGCACGCCCTTTCCTATTTCCAAAGCCGCGCCTTGACCGCAGAAACCATGCGGCAGTTCGGTCTCGGCTATGCCGACAAATACCGGGATGATCTGTACCGGCACCTGAAGAAATGCGGGTATGAGGATGTGATCATCAAGGAAGCCGGGCTGGCGAAATACGATGAAAAAAACGGCTGGCATGATATGTTCTGGAACCGGGTCATGTTTCCCATTCAGGATATCCGGGGAAAGGTGATCGGCTTCGGCGGCAGAGTCATGGGGGACGGAGAACCGAAATACCTGAATACCCAGGACACCCTGCTGTTTGACAAGAGCCGCAATGTCTACGCGCTGCACAAGGCGAGGTCGACGAAAAAACCCTACCTCCTGCTCTGTGAAGGGTATATGGATGTGATCGCGCTGCATCAGGCGGGGTTCACCAATGCGGTGGCGGCGTTGGGGACAGCCTTCACGCCGGGGCACGCGGGGCTCTTAAAGCGCTATGCAAAGGACAAAGAGGTGTATCTGACCTTTGACAGTGACGGCGCGGGCATCAAGGCAGCGCTGCGGGCGATTCCCATTCTCCGCGCGGCAGGGATCAAAAGCCGTGTGATCCACCTGGAGCCCTATAAGGATCCGGATGAATTTATCAAAAATCTGGGTGTGGAGGCCTTTGAGGAACGGATCGCCGCTGCGGAGAACAGCTTTTTGTTCCGCATCCGTATCCTGCAAAGGGACTTTGATCTGACGGATCCCGAAGGAAAGACGGCTTTTCACCATGCTGCGGCCAGAATGCTGCTGGAGTTCACGGAGGAGACGGAACGTGAAAACTATATGGAGGCCGTCGCCCAACAGTACGGGATCGGGTTTGAAAACCTGAGGAAGCTGGTACACAAGTACGGAACGGAGGAGGGGCTTGCGGCCCAGCGTCCCGTCAGAAAGAGCGGCATCAGGGAGAGGAAAACCGAGGACGGGATCAGAACCGCGGAGAAGCTGCTTTTGACATGGCTTATCGAAAGGGAAACGCTCTTTGATCAGATCGGGGCTTATATTACACCGGAGGATTTTGTCGATGATTTGTATCACAGAGCCGCCGAATATGTGTTTTCCCAGCATGCCGAGGGCGGTGTGGAGCCTGCCAGGATCCTGCTTGCGTTCCCGGAGGAGGAGCAGGATGAGGTGGTGGCGCTGTTTCATGCCACCCTGGAGCACATCGAGACGCCGGAGGAGCGGGAAAAGGCCCTCAGGGATGCCCTGATCAAGGTGAAGCAGAATGCCATCGCAAGCAGGACGGCTGCCACGGAGCCGGGGGATCTGAAGGCGGTGGATCAGGCGATCCGGGACAGGAAGGATCTGGAAAAACTGAAAACCATCCGGTTTACCGTTTAACAATGCAATCTATATAAAAAGAAGGAGAGTAACCAGTATGGCTGCAAGAAAGAAGGCAGAAGAAACACAGGAGGCAAAGAAGTCCGGGGCAAAGAAAGCGCCGGAGGAGGAAGCGCCGGCGAAGAAGCCAAAGGCCAAAAAGACCGCCGCAAAAGAAGAAACACCGGTGAAGAAAACTGCCGCAAAAGAGGCGGCACCGGCGAAGAAAGCTGCCGCAAAAGAGACGGCACCGGCGAAGAAAGCTGCCGCAAAAGAGGCGGCACCGGCGAAGAAAGCTGCCGCAAAAGAGGCGGCACCGGCGAAGAAGGCTGCCGCAAAAGAGACAGCCCCGGCGAAGAAATCTGCCGCAAAAGAAGAGACCCCGGCGAAGAAGAGTCGGGCGAAGAAGAGTGCTCCGGAGGAAGCGGCGGAAAAGAAACCCCGTGGAGCGAAGGAGACTGCGGAAGAGGAAGCAGGCAGCACGGAGCAGAATCAGGAGGAGGATCCGGAAGCTGCGGCTACCATGGGAAGCTTTCTGGAAAAGCTGCCGGAGCTGGAAGCCATCGCGCGCAAAAAAAAGAATACGCTGGAATATCAGGAGATCAACGACTTTTTCAAAGGGTTTGACCTAGATGACGAGAAATTTGACATCATTTTGAATTACCTGGAGGAAAAAGAGGTTGACGTCATGAACCTCGTGGAGGAGCAGGAGGAAGAGCTGGACGAGGAGCAGTTCCTGACTGACGACGAGGAAGTGGAGGTGGAAAACATCGACCTCTCGGTTCCGGACGGAGTCTCCATCGAGGACCCCGTACGGATGTATCTGAAGGAGATCGGGAAAGTGCCGCTGCTCTCCGCGGAGGAGGAGATCACCCTGGCACAGCAGATGGAAGCCGGTCTGGCTGCACAGGAGCGGGTACGCCAGATCCGGGAGGAGCTGGAGCATACGAAGGCGAAGCGCAAGACGACCGCCCTGGAGAAGGAGCTGGAGGAACAGCGCGCCATCAACCGGGAGGGTGAGGCTGCCAAGAAGAAGCTGGCAGAAGCGAATCTGCGCCTCGTGGTTTCCATCGCAAAGCGCTATGTGGGACGCGGGATGCTGTTTCTGGATCTGATTCAGGAAGGGAATCTGGGTCTCATCAAGGCCGTGGAAAAATTCGATTACAGTAAGGGCTACAAATTCAGCACCTATGCCACCTGGTGGATCAGACAGGCCATCACCCGTGCCATCGCGGATCAGGCCAGGACCATCCGGATCCCGGTGCATATGGTGGAGACCATCAACAAGCTGATCAGAATCTCCAGGCAGCTTTTGCAGGAGCTGGGGCGTGAGCCCACCCCGGAGGAGATTGCCGTTCAGATGGATATGCCGGAGGAACGGGTGCGGGAGATCCTGAAGATTTCTCAGGAGCCGGTGTCTCTGGAGACCCCCATCGGAGAGGAGGAGGATTCCCATCTGGGAGATTTCATTCAGGATGATAACGTGCCGGTACCGGCGGATGCCGCCGCATTTACGCTGCTGAAGGAACAGCTGGAGGAAGTGTTGGGGACTTTGACGGAGCGGGAGCAGAAGGTACTGACCCTCCGCTTCGGCCTTGAGGACGGACGCGCACGCACGCTGGAAGAGGTGGGGAGAGAGTTTAATGTCACCAGAGAGCGGATCCGCCAGATCGAGGCGAAGGCGCTCAGAAAGCTGAGACACCCCAGCCGCAGCCGGAAGCTGAAGGATTATCTGGAGTAATGCAGCGTCTTTCAAAACGGCTGTCTGTTTCGGCATCCCTTGTGCCGGAAGGCGCGGTTCTGGCCGATGTGGGGACGGATCATGCTTTTTTACCCATCTTCCTCTGCGAGACGGGACGGATTCAGAGAGCTCTGGCTCTGGATGTGGCAGAGGGACCTCTATCCCGTGCAAGGGAGCATATCAAAGAGGCCGGTCTGGAATCAAAAATCGAGGTGCGCCATTCAGACGGGCTGGCGGCTCTCAGACCCCTGGAAGCGGATACGGTATCCCTGCTTGGGATGGGCGGGGCTTTGATCATGCGGATCCTGTCGGCACATGATCCCCGCAGGCTCCAGGTCAGGACCCTGCTTCTCGGTCCGCAGTCCGAGGTACCCGTTTTGCGGGAGTTTCTCCTGCGGGAGGGGTACCGGATCGAGACGGAGCGTCTCGTGGAAGAGGATGGAAAGTTCTATTTTCTGCTGCTGGTCAATACGGAGGGCGGCAGCGAGCTCCCTTACAGTGCCCCGGAGCTTTTGTACGGAAGGACGCTGCTTTCGCAAAAGGATCCGGTATTGTCGTCGTATTTCATGCAGAGAAAAAAGATCCTGGAAGAAATTCAAAAAAACCTTGCGGCATCCCATACAAAGGACGCTGCGGAGCGCCTGGCCGAGGTACAGGCGGAACTGGAACTCATAAAGGAGAGTGCATATGTCTAAGGAATTATTGCGTACTGTGATCGGCGGCGAAGAGCGGCAGGTCAAACGGAAAACTCTTTTCAAAACACTGGCGGAGGAATATCAGGCAAGGTTCCCGCAAAAGATCGTCCTGGCTTCCATCAACCACCGTCTGCGGGAGCTCTCAAAGGGCATTACGGATGAGGGAGAGCTGCAGTTTGTGACCCTGGATGACCCTGCGGGACGCAAGGCTTACCGGCGGAGCCTGACGCTTTTGCTGGAAAAGGCTGTGCATACGGTGGTCGGTTCCTATGAAAGCACGGCGGTGGTACGGTTTTCCGTTGGCAACGGCTATTATTGCGAGATGACGGGAGGGTATCCCGTCACGGAGGAGTTTGTGAAAGCCGTGGAGGAGGAGATGCGCTCCCTCGTTGCGCAGGATCTTCCCATCACAAAGGACAGCTGGAATACGGACGAAGCGACGGCCTATTTCGCACAGTGCGGCATGAAGGACAAGGAGGCGCTGTTCCGGTACCGCCGGGGATCCCGCGTCAATGTCTACACCCTGGACGGCTACCGGGATTATTATTACGGCTACATGGTCCCCTCCACAGGATATCTGGATCTTTTCTCCATCGAACCCTATCACAACGGGTTTGTGCTGATGCACCCCTCAAAGGGGGAAAAGGAGGTACGTCCCTTTGTGCCCAGCGAGAAGCTGTATACGACGATGCAGGAGTTTGGGAAATGGGGCGAGATCTGCGGGATCACCACCATCGGCGATCTGAATGATGCCATCGTGGAAGGGCGGATTCAGAATGTGATCCTGACCCAGGAGGCGCTGATGGAAAAGAAGCTCGGTACCCTGGCCGAGATGATCGCAAAAAACCGCAATAAGAAATTTGTCATGATCGCGGGCCCCTCGTCCTCCGGCAAGACCACCTTTTCCTACCGGTTGTCAGTCCAGCTCAGAGCTCAGGGGCTGCATCCCCATCCCTTCCCGCTGGATGATTACTATGTGGACCGGGAGAACTGTCCGAGGGACGCAGACGGCAATTATGACTTTGAATGCCTGGAATCACTGGACGTGGAACAGCTGAACAGGGATCTGACAGCGCTTCTGGCGGGAGAAGAAGTGGAAGTGCCGGTATTCAACTTCAAGACCGGCAAGCGCGAGCCTGTCGGCAAGCACATGAAACTGGAGCAGGACGATGTCCTCGTGATTGAGGGAATCCATGGATTAAACGATCAGCTTTCCCATTCCATCGCGCCGGAGCATAAATTCAAGATCTACATCAGTGCACTGGCTGCTTTGAATATCGACGAACACAATTACCTGCCCACATCGGATGCCAGACTTTTGCGCCGGATCGTGCGTGATGCCAGAACCCGCGGCAGCTCCGCACAGGAAACCATTGCCATGTGGCCGTCGGTGCGGAGGGGAGAGGAGGATTACATCTTCCCCTTCCAGGAGAAGGCTGACGTGATCTTCAACTCCGGACACATCTATGAGCTGGCAGTGATGAAAACCTATGCGGAACCTCTGCTCTTTGCGGTGGAAAAGAGTTCGCCGGAATATCAGGAAGCGAAACGGCTCTTGAAGTTTCTGGATTACTTCCTGGCGGTTCCCCCCGATGATATCGGCAGCAACTCCATTGTCCGGGAATTCATCGGAGGCGGCTGCTTCGGATTATAGATCGGGACACACCGGATCCCGGCAGAATCCTTTGCCAGGAAGCAGCTTTCTTCGTATAAAAGAATAGACGGATACCGTTCGGGTCAGAACGGATTCAGTCAGGTATAAACAGCCGTTTATAGATAAGAGGGGGAACAGGCTGAAAGTACACCAGGACAGGGAAAGGAGCAGACGATGGCACAGTTCGAGGATTATGTAGAAAAAACCAGAGCTGAGGAGAAGGATTTCTATTATGCGAAACAGGAGTTAACGCAGCTTCCGGACTATGACAGCCCGCAAAAGCAAATACCCTACGATGTTGACCAGCTGACGGAAAAGATGAACCGGCGGATGGCAGAGACCACCTGGGAGGAACGCACCGCCTACTATTTCACGGATACGCAGGCTCTGATGGCCAAGAGTGTCCGTTACAAAAGACTCAGTGAGGATAAAGACGGGCAATATGGTCTTTCTGCAGGGGAGCTGGCAGCAGAATACAACAATCACAGCGCATATAAACGCCGGAAATGTGCAGGAGAAGCCTCTGACAGCTTCCAAAAAGCAGCGGATCTGACCAAAGGGCTGAACAAAAAACAAAGGGGGATGCCTCCCGGGACTCTCTTTCAGGAGCGGGAGAAAATCATGCGGCTTCGCATGAAGGGCATGATGAAAGCTGCGGAGGCAAAATCCCATAACGGCCGGCATGAATCCTATCTGAAATGCAAGGCAAGGATATCCTGCCTCACCATCTTAAGTGAGCAGGCGGAGCGTCTGTGGGATCAGGCAAAAAGGGAGTGTGATGAGGACTCCGGCAGGCTTTTGCAAAAAAAAGTCCATGCGCTGGAAGAGGAACTGAAACAGGCAAGAAATGGAATGAAAAGAGTGTTTCCTTCTGCGGAGGAAACCTGGCAGAAAGAGCAGGGGATTACGGACACAGCGGTGAAACAGAGACAGCGACAGGAGTCTCCCAAAAATCCCGACATCCGGATCGAAAAAGAGGATGTGAAGCTTCTGATGCAGCTGGAAGCGCTGAAAAAACAAAAGAATATGGACTATCCCTGCCACATGGTACGGCTGGATCGTAACGGGCAGCCGATCAATGTTGCGGAAAAGAGGAAGCAGGACTGGAATGAGACCTATCGGGCGGCAAAGGAAAAAAAGGATCAGAAGCTGCTGGAGAAGGCGACCCGGGATCTCATTCTCAGAGTGGAGCAATACCCTTTTCCCTCCCCCGAGGAACTGGAGAGCGAAGACCCTCTGGCGCTATTTCGGAAGCATCCGGTACAGTACTATGAAATGTTTATACTGGCTCCGAAATATTTTCGCACAGAGGGAAAAGACGATCCCATCCTGAAAAGCTACGAGGAGGGGCATCCCTATTTCAAGGCCAGACGCGAAGTGATTGATGCTTTTTCCGGGCGTTTACTGCATAGAATGCGGGAACGTCATATTGATCCGGAGGAAGCACGGTTTCTAAAACCGGAGCAGCAGGCAGAAAAAAAGGAAGATAGAGCTTTTATGTCTGCGCTGACGAAAGCATACAATTCCATGCTGGAGGAGGAAGAGAAAAAAAAGGAGAATCATCGCGGAGAGGAGAAGAAAACAGAGACCCTGTATGAACGGCAGGAAGCGCTTGAACATCTTCGGGGGATCAATCCTTCCTTTACGGAGCAGCAGCGGCAGATCCTGAGAGAACTGAACGCCGGGAAGGCAGAATTCATGATCATGTATCCTGTACTGTCCAGGCGATTAATGAGACAGAACGGGGACGAGATTGATGGCGGAGTGAGCCTTTGGGCTGGCTTGCACAGGGTTCATCGTGACAAAGAAGGAAAACCGCTTACCGGAACAGATCAAAAAAACCTTGCTCATAATAAAGCTTGGATCAAAGCCTTTACAGAGGGGGATGGTGAGGCGCAGGATGCCATGATCCGGCAGGAATTTGACAGCATATTCCGGGATCTGGAGCTTCCCCCGGGGGATCAGTTTGCGGAATGGATGGAAAGGAAGCTGGAGGAGGATCCCGACGGGCTCCAGGAGTTGTGGATGAGGCTGAAGGGCGTTTCCGAGCTGTTGGTCAGCAATGAAACAGCACAGGAATATGTGGAAAACCACCCGGAGTTTAAGGCGTGCTACAATATGATCTATCCGTCGCTGCGGGAGCTTGTGCATTTTGGCATCGGGGCGAAGTTTGCCATTTCTCAGAGTTATCTGAACAAAACGGAACCTATCACCGAGGACAAGCAGGCAACATACAGAGTGAAGTTTCAGGAACTTCTTAAGGAGAGGGCGGATGCTTACAAGGTGAATTATCAGAATGCTTTTTCGGAGCTGCCGGCCATGAAAGAAAAGAATCCGAAATTTAACGAAATGGACTATCGGATTCTGAAGGTGATCAAAATAGACGGAGCAACGATTCTACACCACCAGAAGCAGCTGCAGAGTATCAATGAGGAGAGGGAGAAAGAGCCTGGCTGGCGCCTTGATCCGGCCAGAAACTTAAGCATCGGTCTGCATATGTACATGACCGATCAAAAGGGAAATCCCGCCACGGAAAACGACCGGGAAATCGAGGAGATGAATCAGGCGTGGATCACGGCCTGGGTTGATAAGGATGAAAAGAAGATCTGTAAGATTCTGGATCAGGAGCTGGAGGAGTGCTTCGGGGGGATTACCATGCCGGAACCGGCGCATCTCGTTGAGTGGCTGCGGGATCAGATAGAGAATCATACGATCACCTTCAATGAACTCATGCGAAGGAATCTGGGGATCGACAATATCGGGGAGGCAACCCCTCAATTAGCAAAGCATATGGACGACTACTGGAAAGAGCATCCGCAGTATAAGCGGATTGCGGAATTAAGTACCCGGATTGCGGCTTATCTCCCGATGTTTTACAGGAAATACTATCGAATCACTTATGGGAACGGGCCAGAGAGTGAGGCAACTGTGGATACCAGGTATGATAATGCCACTAGCCGCCGGGACTTTGATGAAAATGAGAAGGATATGGTGGAGAATTATAAAATCCTGTATGACAGCCTGCAACAGGAAAAGCAGGTGGTGAATCAGTAGGGAGCATCAGGGTATGGAACCAGGTTTTCTTCTTCTGAAGGGACAGAACAGAGAAGAATTTGAGAGCGTGTTTCCAAAGGAGATCAGGGAAGGGGAAAACCGGATCTCCATCGGCGCATACCGGGAGGATGGTGCGGTTCTCGGTGCTTTTTCCGCGTTTCTGGACGGGGATGAGATCTGCATTGACTGGCTGTATGTTGATCCGACGGTCAGGAGGCAGGGGGTGGCTACCGCGCTGATGGACTTTTTCCGCCGTTTTATCGCGGAGACGCTGGAGGTTTGTCCGATTGTGGCAAGGTTTCCTCTGAGGGAGGGAGACCTGTCCCTTCACAGGTTCTTTCTTTCCCTTCCCGATTCGGAGGTTTCCTTCTCTCATGACCGGATTATCATTTCTCCCCCCAGACTCCGGGCGGTGGCAAGACGGGTTCCTCCCGGCTCGGAGACGGTAGAGGTGAGGGACTTCTTTGACCAGAGTGAGGAGGCAAGGAAAACCGCACTGGAAGCCGGAAGGGAGGAGCTGGAGCTCCGTGTGGAGGATTGGGACCTTTTTTTGGAATCCTGTGTGCCGGAGCTTTGTAAATGTATTTATCAGGAGAAAGTGCTGACAAATCTGATCCTGATCCGGAAGGAGGAAGGGGATCTGGAGATTGCGTGGCTCTACAGCACGGATCAGGAGGGGCTTTACACCCTCTTCAAAAGCTGCGCGAAGGTGGTGCAGGAACGTTTCCCGGAGGCATCCCTGATCTTTGAGGCGATGAATGAAAGTGTGGCGCAGCTGGGAGCCTTCCTGTTTCCCCGGGCCGAGAAGGTGCCGGTCTATGAGGCGGAGCTTTCGTACTCCTGATTGAAAGCGCGTGGTATGATGAAAGTAGTTCAGCTTACAGAGGAAAACATGGAGAGCTTTCTCCCCCTTCTGGGGGAGGATCTCGCAGAGGATTTGAAGCGGGTTTACTATGGCGGGATCGGTGTGGTGGATGATGCCAGTCTCCCCCTGGGCGTATGGGTCTATGAACTCCTGAACGCGGACAACGACACTGACATCGAAGGCAGGATCTGCTTTTCAAAAAATGAAAAGCAGGAGATGTTTAACCTTCTCAGAGAGTATTACACAGAAAATACCCTGGAGGAGGAAGAGATCACAAGGAGCAGCTACCTTCTGAAAGAGGAAGCAAGCGCAAAAATGTTTGCCGAATCCGGGTTTTCCATGGAGAAAAAGCAGGGGGAAGCCCTGTGCGTGACGCTGGGAGAGATTACGGCTCTCGGGCTTGCCGCAAAGAAAAAGCTGCCGGGCTATGTAAGCAGTATTGGGAATCTGACCCTTCAGCAGTTCAGAGACGCCGTGAAGGCGATTCTGTTCAAGGGTCATAAGGGCGTGATGGACGATATTGCCTATCTCCCCAAGAGTTGGTTCGATGCGGAGATTTCCTCCTGTATCCGATCGGGGGAAAAGATACCGGGGCTGTTTCTGGTGCGACGGACGCCGTCGGGGACGCTGATTCCCGCATTGCTGTTTGCCTACGGTCCGGAGTTCAAAAAGAATCTTCTTTTACTGCTTCATTATGCCATTCAAAAAGCCGTGGAGCTGTACCCCCCTGAGACCAATGTTCTGGTCATCAGGAAAGACGACGGCACCAGAGCCCTTGCGGGAAAGCTTTTGCCGAACAAGTCGGGAGAAGAGCTTTTTTTTGGGACCAGAGAGGAAAATGTTTAGAAAGAAGAAATGGGAGTGTTCATATGACAATCGGTGAGGTGATTATTTCCAACGTGGCAGATCTGGCGGCGGTGATCCTGATGATCTGTCAGATGATCCGGATCAGAAAAATGTCAGCGCAGAAGGGTTCCGTCAAGCATTATTTCAGGATTCTTTCCTGGATGGCGCTTTTGCTGTCGATCCTTCATCTGCTGCGATCCTTTGCAATTCTTCAGATAGGAGGGCTAACCGCGGAGAATTACGGGAATTGGGCTTCCACGGACCAGACAGGCTGGTATCTGATAGCAGTCAGTGGGACTCTGCTCGACATTTTCCTGAGTACCGTCTTCCTTTGTATGTGGATCACGTTTCTGAGCTGGTTCCTTTTTGAGGACAAGGCCTTTATCCGGCGGAAGTTCTGGGTGGGGTTTGTGCCTTTGATTATCGGTGCGGTGGTGACGGGGATCGCGATTCCCATGGCCCTGACTTCCGTGCATGGTTTCCGGTTTGCCCTGGGGGCCATCCTTGCATTTTTTGTCATCCGGATCTTCTATTTTCTGATTGCCCTGTGGCTTCTCAGGGAATACAAAAAACAAAACGGCTACCTTCGGTTTTTCAATCCCTGGGTATTTTTTATCCCGGTGGCAGCAGGGTGGCTTCTGGATGATATCTTTAACCTGGGCTTTTCGGCCCTGGGCTCCACCCTCGGCCTCCTGCTGCTTTATTCCTCCATTTGCGATGAAGAACGCTATCTGGATCCGGAAACGGGACTTTACAATATGGATTTTGTGGGCTACCTGAAGGGACTGGCAGGCAAAAAAAGGTACGCGCCCTCCGGCGCCATGGTCTTTGTCATGGATCCGACAGAGGACAGGAGGGCGTTTTCGGATACGCTGAAAAAACAGCTGCCCAGGGACTGCGAGCCGATTCTCCGGAATGACCGGGAGGTGGTGGTGCTGACGAATGTGATTGACAGGGGACCTCTCCGGATGGTGATGGAGGATGTGAGGCAGGCGTCTGAAGCTCGCTCAGACTGTACCTTGAAGAAAAAGACAGAGACCTCGGAAGTATTCATGGACCGGGCACTTTCCATGAGTATTTCCCAATCCTTTTGAAAGGGAAGGGATGCAGGATGGATGAAAGACTGAATCTGGAAAAAAAATACGAACCGCTGATCGAAAGAGAGAATAAACAGGAACTATCGACGGACTCCGTGAACCTTGAGAAGAAGCCTTTGATGCAGACAACATCGAAGGACGCGGGAAAGCGGATGGGGCAGCTGCGCGAAGGAATGAAGTATGCGGTCCGGGGATTCCGGGAGGGATGGGAGAAGGGGTTCAAGACCTTTGCCGAGGGGAAAGAAAACGGCGAGAAAAAAGAGAAGCGCAGTGCCACAGCCATAGACCTGATGGACAGCTTCCTGGAAATGAACGAGGTGACAAAGAAAAACGACCCGGAGCCGGCGGAAGCCCTGGAGAAGATGTTTGCACTCTCTCAGGCGGCCGACAACTATTGCGTGACCCATAAGAAGAAGTTTTTCATGACGGATGCAGGGGCAACTCGTTACCTCACCGCGAAAATGGCACGGGATACGGCTTCGTGGTATCTGCAGACTCTTTTGTCCGAGGACGATAAGCGGGAGATCTATAACAATGAGGATGCGGAAACCGTGCTGGGGGAAAGTGAGAAGAGCATCGAAAAAAGTCTGAAACAGGCGGCCAAGGCATACCACGAATATCGTGTGAGTCTTGCGGAAAACTGCATGGGATATATGCCCGGAGGAGAGACGCTGCACAGGAAGCTGCGGGTTCTTCGCGTGAGTGAACGTCTGATCAAGCTGTATCGTAGGACGCATTCCGATGAGACAAAACGGGATAAGCTGATCAATGAGATGATCAAGGACTATGAGGAGTGCCTGGGCTGGGAAAAGCTTCGTACCCTTACCAAACAGAAGGAGGAGAGCTTTGACGGACTCATTGATCAGCATTTGGAAAAGGAGACAGAGTACAAGCGTGAAGAAAGGGTTGTTCCCGCGGATTCCAGGGAAGGGCTTCGCACGGAGCAGATAAGGGGGATCGAGCAGATCGACAACTGGCTGATCAAGAACTATAAGGCCGGAAGCAATGAAGATATGGAGATGCTTGACAGGCTCTTTTCCCTGTCAAAGCGGGAGAGACTGCACATCTATTATCTGATCGAGAATAAAAGGCGGAGAGACGCCAACATGTTGGATGTAGCGGCGTCTCAGACCTATAAGCCCACGCTGGATGGATTTACGGACAAGATAGTTGCCACCAAATTCAAGTTCTGGAAAAGACTGGGAGGGGAGTATATCTATTCCCATAAGCTTTCCGATGCGCTGCTGGTAACCAGGGAATATCGGAAAGAGATCGAAGCCGTAGCAGAGATAGACCGTGAGCAGAAGCTGCTGAAAAAGAAAGAGGAGGAGGAGGACATCCTCATTGATGAGCCGGCAGAGGCGATGCAAAAACTTCTGGAGCTGAGAGGAAATCTTGAAGTATTACGTGAAATCTGGGAGAAGATAGATAATGAAAAAACTGAAAAAGGCAAGGAGAAGTACTATTCAAGCCGTGACGAAGCCTGTGAAAAATGTAAGAGCATCGCCGTATCCCTCCGCCACCTGCAGGATCATGTGCCAAAAGAAAAAATCAATATCCCTCAGGGCGAGGACCGGGGTATGGAAGCCAACGGCTTTGCAGAAAACTACAGCATCTTCGGATACCTGCCGAACCTTCTGAGTGAGAAACTCCTGGGGGGCTCCTTCGAACTGGGAACAGAGGGAATCGTCAGCCTGATCTACGCGGTTACAGGTACCATTATTCTTGTGAAAAATGGGAAAAACTACTCCAGAGAAGACCTTGCGCAGCGCTCCCTGGAGGTCGGGTTTTCTGCCATGTACGCAGCAAGCACCGGCGTGATGATCGCAAGCAAGTTTGCACAGGCGGCGCCTCTGGCACAGACAGCATCGGTTATGGAGATGGGAGTTCCCGTGGTAGGGGCGCTGGTCACCGCCGGCGTCGCCATCTGCCAGGGGGTGTCAGCCGCAAAAATGAAATCTCACGGCAAGAATGCTTATCAGTTTATCATGTCGAAACGAGCAAAGAAGTTGTCAAATGGCAAAAATGGCAAAAAAAAATATGCAGAGCTGAACAAGGAAGAACAAAGGGAGCTGAAATATGAAGCGAATATGTGGATTCTGCAGGATAAGCTGAAGGAACGGCAGAAGGAAAGAGCAGATCTCAACGGCGTGGCAGCAGGCCTTTGTGCGATGAGTGCGGTGCTCCCTATTTTGCTGATACCAACGCTCGCCGTCTTTATTGTGGGAGGGGTTCAAAGCTATAAAAGGGGTTCCGACCTCAGGAGCGCTTTGTTTGACGATTTCTTCAACATGGATCAACTGGCGGAGGATGCCCTGACACAGCGGGAACGGGGAGAGAGAGGGCAGCATCCTTATCACAGCCCGGAGGATCGGGAGGAGAGGAAAAAGCAGATGAAGGAGGCATTAAGGCTGCGGGTTGCTGCCCGTGCAGGCTTCAACAGCGTCCATAAGGCGACGGAATACATCTGTTTAAGGTTTGCCCGTCTCATCCGACAAAAGCTCTTCCCCGCCAAGGAACCGGAGGGTCAGGAGCAGCAGGAGGAGCAGAATGGCTATATTGAACTGGTAAAGGCGCTTAATCTGAAGTATGACAAAAAAAAGAAGATACCGGAGGAACGTATTCTGGCACGCAGACTGAACGCCCAGGGATAAAGAACCTTTGGCAGTACAGTCAGCGTCCGGGGATGACAGGCTGTGGTCAGAAACGTCACAGGAAACAGGTGGAGAAAACCTTCTGAAGGAGAGGGAGGAGAAACAGTATGGATATCAAAGAAACGGAAAACAGAAGACATGACCTTCTGGAAGAGCTGAACAGGGAATTGAACGATGCGCAAATCGCAGCGGTACTGAGAAAGGAGGAAGGAGCCCCGGATATGGTATCCGCCCTGCTGGATGAGCTGGGGGATGGAGATCTGGAGATTCTGGGAGATTTTTACTTCCGGCCGCTGCAGACCGAGGAGGACGCCGCACAGGCTTTTATGTGTGTCATCACCATCACGGATGAGCTGCCTCCGGAACGCCTGCCGGCTCTTTATGAAGCCATCAGTTATGTAAACTTTAATGTCCCCGCGGGATGTTTTTCCATAGATAAGGATCACAGATTTTTCTGCTATGTATTAAGTACATTGCTGCCGATGGAGCTGGAGGATGCCCTCCTGTTTCAGGAAATGGATCTGGCGGTGGGAAATGCTTTGGCTGTCTGCGATTCCTACCTGGGGATCCTCACCGATGTGGTGAACGGGGATATCGGCGTGGACGGCGTCGTGGAGTTCCTTGGAGGCAGAGCAGAAGACCAATAAAGCGTTTCATCAATGAGCAGGACATGTGATCGCTGCTGCAAGTGGAGAAATCCCGCAGGAGAGGAAAGTCCGGGCTTCACAGGGCAGGGATGCCGGTTAACGGCCGGCGGAGGTGACTCCCGGGAAAGTGCAACAGAAAGCAAACCGCCTCCGTCCCCCGCAAGTGCGCTTGCGGGGGCGAGGTAAGGGTGAAAGGGCAGTGTAAGAGACTACCGCGTTTCTGGTAACAGGGACGGCATTGTAAACCCCATCCGAAGCAAGACCGAATCGAGACGTTGACGCGGCCCGCCAGTCTCAGGTTGGTCGCTGGAGGCTGCCGGCAACGGCAGTCCTAGATAGATGATCACACACGACATAACCCGGCTTACCGTCCTGCTCATTTTTGAAAAAAAGCAAAATAACCCCTTCTAATTTGCTGCTTTTACGAATGAAAGACAGTCAAAAAGCGGATATAATCCTCTTAACAACCAAAAGAATATCTTTTTAAGGAGGTGATCCGCATGATTTCACTCACGATCTTTCTTATGATGCATATGTCACGCAAAGCGCTGGCACACTGCTGAGGAATCGCATCAGACAGCGTTTTCTGACAGAATAACCCCTATTCCCGCCGGCAGGAAAGATCGGATCTTTCCTCCGGCGTTTTTTTGACAGGTGTTTTTTTCCCGGGAACAGGGGCATGGCAATTCTAAAATTTTTCTAAAATCTGCCCCGGATTCGTTGACAGTCCATGCCGTGGGACTTACGATGGATTTATGTTCGGGTATATCAACATCAACGAAGAAACGTTGCCGGAAGAAGGGAAGAAAGCATATCGTGCCTATTACTGCGGTCTCTGCCGGAAGCTGAAGGAGAACAGCGGGACAAAAGGGCAGATGCTGCTGGCCTATGATATGACCTTTTTGATCGTGCTTTTGTCCGGGCTGTATGAGCTGCCCGGAGAGAAGGAGGTCTTTACCTGTGCCCTCCACCCGGCGAAGAAGCGGACGGCATTTTTGAACGAAGCCACGGATTATGCCGCCGATATGAACCTGATCCTGGGCTACTATCACCTCCTGGATGACTGGAAGGATGAGAAGAATGCTGCAAAAAAACGGATGGCGGATCGTCTCGCGGGGGACTACGAAAAGGCTGCCGCCCGTTTCCCGCGGCAGGATGCGGCCATCAAAAAGCACCTGAAGGAGCTGGCCGGTGCAGAAGAGGAACAGGTGACGGATCTGGATGTGGTATCCGGGATCTTTGGAGAGCTGCTGGCGGAGGTCTTTGCGTGGAGGGACGATGAGTGGCAGGAGGAGCTCCACTGCTTCGGGTTTTACCTTGGGAAGTTCATCTATCTGATGGACGCTTATGAGGATTTGCCCCATGACCAGAAGACCCATGCCTATAATCCCTTTCGTTCCCTTGCGTTGGAGAAAAGTCCGGAGGAATATGAGACCCTCTGCAAGTGCTATATGACCACGCAGATCAGTGAATGTGCCCGCTCCTTTGAGCGCCTTCCCGTGCTGCAGCACGCGGAGATTATTCGAAATATCCTCTATTCCGGGGTGTGGAGCAAATACGAGATTCTGCAGAAAAAGAAGAAAAAGAAAGAAAAGAAATAACCGACATGGCTTTTTTTGATCCCTATCAGGTACTGGGGGTACCCGCAAACGCATCGGATGACGAAGTAAAGCGCGCATACCGCAATCTCAGCCGCAAATACCATCCCGATGCCAATCTCAACAACCCGAACAAAGAACAGGCAGAGGAGCGCTTTAAGCAGGTGCAGGCTGCCTACGATCAGATTATGAAGATGCGTCAGCAGGGCTTCAACGGACAGGGGTATCAGACGGGAAACGGCAATCCCTTCGGCGGCTACCGCAATGCAAACGGGCAGAACACCAACGGCAATCCTTACGGATACGGGGGCTTTGGCTCCGGCGGCTATCAGAATCAGGAGGACTGGTACCGCAACATGTCAGAAAACTATGGCAGACCGTATTCCTCCACAGGGAGCTGGTGTATCAGCATGCTGCTGATCAATCTCTTCTGTAACTGCTGCTGCAGGCTCTGAGCACGTCAGTTGAATTTCTTTCCCTTGTATTTCGTTTCGCAATATTTGCACCGGTAAATCTCCTTTGCCGGATTCGTGAGCACGAATACCTGCTCCAGCTCCTGTTCTATGGAAGTGATGCAGCGCGGGTTCGTGCAGCGGATGACATTGCGGATCGTCTTCGGCAGCTCCAGCTTTTTCTTCTCCACGATACGGTCGTTTTTGATGACATTCACGGTGATGTTGTGATCAATGAATCCGAGGATGTCCAGATCCAGCGCATCCACCGGGCATTCCACCTTGATGATATCCTTCTTTCCCATCTTCTGGCTGCGGGCATTTTTGATGATGGCCACCGTGCAGTCCAGCTTGTCCAGATGCAGATCGTGATAAATATCCAGACTCATGCCGGCCTTGATATGATCCAGCACAAAGCCCTCCTGAATACCGCTGATATTCAGCATGAGAGGCCTCCTTTCTCCGGAAGCGTGATCTTGCCGGCATCGGCCAGAAGCGTCAGGATCAAAGCCTCCCGAACGAATACACCGTATTGCGCCTGTTTGAAATAGACCGCCCGGGGATCATCGTCCAGCTCCACGGAGATCTCATTGACTCTGGGAAGGGGATGCATGACCAGCATGTCCGGACGGGCAAGTTCCATTTTCTTTTTATCCAGGATATAGAAATCCTTCATCCGCAGGTAATCCTCCTCGTTGAAGAAACGTTCCTTCTGGACCCTTGTCATGTACAGGATGTCAAGTTCCGGCATGACCTCCTCCAGCCGGTCGGTTTCCACATAGGGGATGGCGCGGTCATTCAACACATCCTCCTTCAGATTGCTGGGGATCTTCAGCTCCTCCGGGGAGATCATGACAAAGGAAATACCGGGGTAGCGGATCAGGGCGTGGATCAGGGAGTGTACGGTACGGCCGAATTTCAGGTCGCCGCAGAGTCCGATCTTTAAGTGGCCGAGACGTCCCGTCAGGGAGTAGATCGTGAGCAGATCGGTTAAGGTCTGGGTGGGATGCTGGTGTCCGCCATCACCGGCGTTGATGACCGGGATCAGGGACTTCTGGGAAGCAACGAGGGCAGCGCCCTCTTTGGGATGCCGGATGGCACAGATATCGGCATAACAGCTGATGACGCGGATGGTATCGGAAACGCTTTCGCCTTTGGCGGCGGAGCTGCTGTCGGCACTGGAAAAGCCGAGGATGCTGCCGCCGAGATTCAGCATGGCGGCTTCAAAGGAGAGCCGGGTGCGGGTGCTTGGCTCATAGAAGAGCGTGGCAAGCTTTTTCCCGGCACAGATGTGGGCATAGTGTGCGGGATCTTTCTCGATGGATTGCGCAAGAAGCAGCAGCTCCTGCAGCTCCTCGACGGAAAGATCCAGCGGACTCATCAAGTGTCGCATGGGATACCTCCGAGAGTGGTTCTGTTGTGATCAGATCATTCACCTTATCATATCGAAAACAGGTCTGGTGTTCAAGTGGAAATTTGATTGAAAGGGCTATGGAAAACCGTTATAATGAGTGCCGGAGTAAAAATCATGCCGACTTATGCCAATGTCATCATTGACATTTCCCATGAAAAAGTGGATAGGGTCTTTCAGTACCGCATTCCGGAGGAGCTGCGGGAGCGTATCGTGCCCGGCGTGCAGGTGACGCTGCCTTTCGGGAAGGGGGCTGCGCTCCGCACGGGCGTGGTGGTGGAGCTGACGGAGAAGCCCTCCTGGGAGGAGGAAAAGATCAGGGAGATCGCGGGGATCGAGGAGAGTGCGGTTCCCATTGAGGGACAGCTGATTGCCCTGGCCTCCTGGATCAGGCGAAACTACGGCGGCACCATGAACGCAGCGCTGAAAACCGTACTGCCGGTGAGCAGGCGCACCCGGCTAAGGGAGAAGGAGATCCTGATGCTGACGGCAGCGCAGGAGGAGGCACAGATCGCCCTGTCGGAATACGAAAAAAAACACCATGTCGCCAAGGCACGGCTTTTGAAGGAGCTGATGGATAAGAAACGGATTCCCAGGGAATTCGTCACCGGAAAGCTCCATGTGGCGGCGCCAACCATCCGCTCCCTGGAGGCGGCAGCGCTGCTGAAGGTGGAAAAAGAGCGGGCGGACTACCGGAACCCCGTAAAGGCAGGGGAGCACCCGGCAGAAAGTACGAAAAAGGAACTGAACGCGGAACAGAGGGAGGCGGCCGACAGGATGATCCGGGATTTCCGAAAGGGAATCCGCCGGACCTATCTGCTACACGGTGTGACCGGCAGCGGCAAGACGGAGGTTTATCTGGCGCTGATCGAGGAGGTCGTGGCTGCCGGGAAGCAGGTCATCATGCTGATCCCGGAGATCGCGCTGACCTATCAGACCGTCATGCGTTTCTACGAGCGGTTTCATGACAGGGTGTCCATCCTGCACTCCAGGATGGCGCCGGGAGAACGGTATGATCAGTATCTCCGCGCCAGGGAACGCCGGATTGATATCATCATCGGTCCCCGGAGCGCTTTGTTCACCCCCTTTCCGGAGCTTGGACTGATCATCCTCGATGAGGAACACGAGACCTCGTACAAGAGCGAAACGGTGCCCCGTTATCATGCCAGAGAGACGGCCATCGCAAGGGCGGAGATGACGGGGGCATCGGTGGTGCTCGGCTCCGCCACCCCTTCCATGGAGAGCTTTTACCGTGCGAACCGGGGAGAGTACGAGCTGCTTACCCTGACAAAACGGGTGGAGGAACGGCCACTCCCGGCCTGTGAGATCGTGGATCTGCGCAGGGAGCTGATGGAGGGGAACCGGTCGATTTTCAGCCGCCGCCTGACGGCACTGATGGAGGAACGGCTTTTGAAAGGGGAACAGATCATGCTGTTTCTGAACCGCAGGGGGATGAGTGCCTTTGTCGTCTGCCGGTCCTGCGGCGAGGCGGTGAAATGCCCCCACTGCGATGTGTCTCTGTCCCTGCACCGGGACAAAACCCTGCGGTGCCATTACTGCGGCTATCGGACTCCCGCCGTTACCAAATGCCCCTCCTGCGGATCTCCCTTTATCGGCGGGATGAAGGCGGGGACGGAAAAGGTGGAGGAACTGATCCAAAAGCAGTTTCCGACGGCAAGGACACTGCGGATGGATCTGGATACCACCCGGGAGAAGGACGGATATGAAAGGATCCTTACCGCCTTCCTGAACCGGGAAGCGGACATCCTCATCGGGACACAGATGATCGTCAAGGGACATGATTTTCCCCATGTGACTTTGGTGGGCATTCTGGCTGCGGATCTATCGCTGAACATTCCGGATTTTCACGCGGCGGAACGCACCTTCGACCTCCTGACCCAGGCGGCGGGGAGAGCGGGACGGGGCGGGACGCCGGGAAATGTGGTGATCCAGACCTATCATCCGGAGCATTACGGGATTGTCAACGCGGCGCGGCAGGATTATGATGGTTTCTATGAACAGGAGATCTCCTACCGGAAGATGATGCATTACCCTCCGGTGTGGCATATGCTGAGCATCCTGGTGACGGAAAAAGACGAGAAAGCCGTCTCCGACGGGGCAGAGCTGATTGCGTATCTCATCCGGCGGGAATTCCCGGAGGTTTTTCTGGTGGGGCCCGCGGATGCGGCTGTGGCGAAGGTAAACGATTATTACAAAAAAGTACTGTACTGCAAGGAAAGGGACAGTGAGGTGCTGATCGGCATCAAGGACAGGGTGGAAGAGTACGCCCAGCAGGATCCGGCCTTTTCCCGGCTTCCGGTAAGATTTGATTTTGACCCTGCTGACGGGTTTTGAAAGAGAGGAAAAAACATGGCATTACGGGAAATCCGGATTCAGGGGGATCCGGTATTGGAAAAGAAGTGCAGACCGGTCAAGGAAATCACGCCCCGGATCCGGGAGCTGATCGACGATATGTTTGAGACCATGTATGAGGCAAACGGCGTCGGTCTGGCGGGCCCCCAGGTCGGTGTGCTGAAACGGATCTGCGTGGTGGATATCGGAGACGAGCATCCTTATGTGCTGATCAATCCGGAGATCCTCGAATCGGACGGAGAGCAGACAGGAGATGAGGGCTGCCTGTCCCTCCCCGGGAAAGCCGCTCTGGTGACACGGCCGAATCATGTCAGGATCCGCGCCTTTGACGAGAACCTGGAGGAGTATACGGCAGAGGCGGAGGGCCTTCTTGCCCGGGCCTTCTGCCATGAGATCGATCATCTGGACGGACATATGTATACGGAGATCGCAGAGGGTCCCATCCATGACATCGAGTATCAGGAGCCGGAGGAAGGGACAGACGAAGCAGCCGGTGAAGACGAAGAAACTGAGGTGTAGTATGCGGATTATCTTTATGGGCACCCCGGATTTTTCCGTGGGCATCCTGGAAGCAATGGCTTCCCGTGGTCACGACATCGTGCTGGCCGTGACACAGCCGGACAAGCCAAAGGGACGGGGCGGTCAGGTCTCCTTTTCCCCCGTGAAGGAAGCGGCCATGCGCCTTTCCATTCCGGTCTTTCAACCCAAAAAGATCCGGGATCCGGAAAATATCGCCGTTTTGCGGGAGCAGAAGCCGGACATGATCGTTGTAGCGGCCTTCGGACAGATCCTGCCGGAGGAGATCCTGACCATGGCACCCTTCGGCTGCATCAACGTGCATGCATCCCTCCTCCCCAAATACCGCGGGGCATCCCCCATCCAGTGGGCCGTTCTGGAGGGGGAAAAAGAATCCGGCGTCACCATCATGCGGATGGACACCGGGGTGGATACAGGGGACATGTATGCCCAAAAGGCGATTCCTCTGGACCCGGAGGAAACGGCGGGGAGCCTTTTTGAGAAGCTGGCCTCCCTCGGAGCCGAGCTCCTTTGTGATACCATCGAGGCCATCGAAAAGGGCACGGCGGTCCCCACTCCTCAGGATCACACCCTGGCCACCTCAACCGGCAAGATCGACAAATCCATGGGAAAGATGGACTGGACACTTCCCGCGGCTGTGCTGGAGCGGAGAGTACGGGGCCTTTCTCCCTGGCCGGGAGCCTATACCTTCTGCAACAAAAAAACCCTGAAAATCTGGAAGGCAAGGGTTGCAAACGGGGACTTTTCCGGTCATACGGACCCTCCCGGCACCCTTCTGGAGACAAAGGAAGCCCTGGTGGTACAGACCGGTGACGGCGCTCTCTGTCTCACCGAGGTGCAGCTGGAAGGGAAAAAACGGATGGACGCTGCCGCATTTCTGCGCGGGTTCCCGCTCCCCCAGGGGACCGTCCTATGAAAGAACCGGCTGCACGGGATCTGTCTCTCGATATTCTCCTTTCCGTGACCTCTGGTCAGACCTACAGTCATATCGCGCTGCGCGATGTTCTGGACAAGTACGCCTATTTTGAAAAAACGAAACGCGCCCTGATCCAGCGTCTGGTGGAGGGCGTGCTGGAAAACCTGCTGCTGCTCGATGAGATCATCGGGCAGTTTTCCAGTGTACCGGTAAAAAAGCAGAAGAAGGTGATCCGCAACATCCTCAGGATGGCGGTTTATGAGATCTTTTACATGGACGCGATCCCTCCCCGCGCCTCGGTCAACGAAGCGGTCTCTCTGGCGGAGCGAAGAGGCTTTCGTAACCTCAAGGGCTTTGTCAACGGGGTGCTTCGCACCATTGTCCGGGAAAAGGACAAGCTCCTGCTCCCGGACTCCCTTTCCATCCGCTATTCCATGCCCCGGTGGATCGTGGACCGCTGGACAAACTCCTACGGAAAGGAAACCACCGAGTCCATCCTGAAAAGCTTTTTCGGCAGCGCCCCCCTGGCTGTCCACCTGACAAAGCCGACGCTAACAGAAGCCGATCTGCTTTCCCGGTGGGACGCAGAGGGGGTCAAAGTCACTCCGGCGCCAGACCTTCCCGGCGCCTATTTCCTGTCCGGGATCCAGCGCCTTTCGGCCATGCAGACCTTCCGGGAGGGGCTGTTCTTTGTCCAGGATATCAGTTCCATGCGTGCCCTCTCCGAGATCCCCCTGCACCCGTCCATGGAAGTGCTGGACCTTTGCGGAGCCCCGGGAGGCAAGTCCCTTTTTCTGGCCTCTCTCCTCGGCGACGGGTGCAGCCTTACCTGCCGTGACCTTACGGAGAGCAAAGTATCCCTGATCCGCGAAAACGTGCAGCGCTGCCACCTGGGGAGCATCCACGCCGAGGCAGCCGACGCACGTCTTTTTGACCCCGCCTGGGAGTCCCGGGCAGACCTTGTCATCGCGGATCTCCCCTGTTCCGGCCTCGGAGTCCTCGGCCGCAAGCCCGAGATCCGCTACCGCATCACACCCCGGGAGATCACTGACCTTGCCGCCCTCCAGCGGGAGATCCTCTCCACCGCGCAGCGCTACGTCAAGCCCGGAGGGCTTCTGTTCTACAGCACCTGCACCATCACACACGAAGAAAACGAAGACAATGCCGCCTGGTTCTGCGACTCCTTCCCCTCCTTCCGGAAGCGGAAGGAGGGCCAGCTCCTCCCGGAGCCGGCCCTCCAGGACGGCTTCTACTACATGCTGGCCCAGCGCTGCTGACCCCGCCCCCGGTACCTCCCCCGCCCCCTCCCGGGCATGCCCCCCGGCCGGCCGGGCTCCTGCTGGCTTCTCACAGCCCCAGCGGAACTGCGCATGCTCGCTCGATGTGCTTCTAATCAGATTTGCCCATGCATTGCCCCTTCCGCAACCGCTCGCAACCTGCCATCCATGGCAGATGCTCGCTCTCGCGCACATCCCTGTGCGCTCGTTGCGAGACATTGAGAAATCTGATAAGAATCACAATCTCGCTCACAAAGCATTCCGCTGTGCCTGTGAAAAGCCAACCGTCGCCCTGCGCCAGGGCATGCCGGGCTGTATCCAAAACGGTGCAACGTGTTGAGGAGCATAGAGCTTTTTGGCATTTGATGGTGATGCCAGCAGGGATTCGCCAGGGAGGACGAATCCAGGTACCATGCGCCATGGAGGGCGCGTTGGTACCGGCTGCGTCCGGAGACAGGGACCTTGCTCAAATGCATAAAAGCTCTTGGCTCCGAAACCAGTAAACGGTTTTGGATGCAGGCTGACATGCCCGGGAGGTGGAGCCCGTCCGAGGGGCAGGGGGTAGAGTAGAGAGTAGAGAAAGGAAAGCGTATGAAGGATATCAAATCCCTGACAATGGAAGAGCTGGAGGGGTTCCTCGAGGAGTTGCAGCAGCCGAAGTACCGGGCGAAGCAGGTGTTTGACTGGCTGCATAACAAGAGGTGTGATGATTTTGAGGGGATGTCGAATCTGTCGAAGGAGCTGCGGCAGCGGCTCCGGGAGGAGGCAGAGATTTTGGATGCGGCGCAGGTGACGGTGCAGGAGTCGGCGGATGGCACCAGGAAGTATCTGTTTGCCCTGGGGGACGGGGAAAAGGTGGAGAGCGTGTATCTGCCCCATGATTACGGGCGGTCGGTCTGTATCTCTTCGCAGGTGGGCTGCCGGCAGGGCTGCAGGTTCTGCGCGTCCACACTGGGCGGGCTGTCGAGAAACCTCACGGCTTCCGAGATGCTTGCCCAGGTTTACCGCATCGGGAAGGATGTGGGGGAACGGATCGACCATGTGGTGGTGATGGGGATGGGAGAACCGCTGGATAATTATGAGAATGTGCGCCGGTTTCTTGCGCTGGTGACGGATCCCCGGGGGCAGAATCTCAGTATGCGCAGTATCACGGTGTCCACCTGCGGGCTGGTGCCGGAAATCAGAAAGCTTGCGGAGGAAGGGCTGCAGCTGACGCTGGCGGTGTCATTGCATGCGGCGACCCAGGAGAAGCGGGAGGCGCTGATGCCGGTGGCAAAGCGGTTTCCCCTGGAGGATGTGATGGAGGCGTGCCGGTATTACTTTGACAGGACAGGGCGCCGCGTGACCTTTGAATACAGTCTCATTGCGGGGAAGAATGACGGGGTGGAGGATGCCGGGGAGCTGGCGGCATTGCTGGCGGGGATGAACTGCCATGTCAATCTGATCCCGGTCAATCCGGTGGAGGAGCGTGACTGCGCAGAACCGGACAGCGCCGCGGTTCTCCGCTTTCAAAATAAACTTGAAAAAAAAGGAATAAATAGTACAATTAGAAGAGGTATGGGTCGTGATATTGACGGCGCATGCGGACAGCTACGCAGGAGATTTGAGGAATGAAGACTTTTTCCATTACGGATATTGGACGTCTCCGTGAGACGAATCAAGATTACGTCTATACTTCCGATACACCGGTTGGCGTGCTGCCGAATCTGTTCCTTGTTGCGGATGGGATGGGCGGCCATAATGCCGGTGACTATGCATCCAAATATACCGTGGAGACGGTGGTTTCCCTGCTGCAGGAGCTTCCGGGAGAGGATCCGAAGGTCCTCCTTTCGGATGCCATTGAGGAGACCAACCGCAGATTGATATCGCAGGCAGTCAATGACCCTGCGCTTTTTGGCATGGGCACAACACTGGTGGCCCTTGTGATCGAGGAGAACAAGGCCCTGATTGCAAACGTCGGGGACAGCCGGCTTTATGTGGTCAACGGGAGCGAGATCAGACAGATCACGGAGGATCATTCCTACGTACAGGAGATGGTAAAGATCGGGGAAATGGATGCGCAGGAAGCGCGGATTTCTCCCGAAAAGAATATCATCACCCGGGCCATCGGCGCGGAGCCGAACGTACAGATCGACTTTTTCGAGCGGGAGCTCCAAAAGGGCGATGAGATTCTGATGTGCACGGACGGGCTGACCAACATGGTAGATGATGAGGATATCCGACGTATTATTATCGGTCAGCGGGATATCGTGGAGCAGTCCATGAAGCTGGTACAAAGCGCAAACGAAAACGGCGGGCGGGACAATATCTCTGTCGTGCTGGTGGAGCCGTTTGCGGACTGAAGAAGCAGATCATCACGAAAGAACTGGAGAGAGGAAAAGCAATCATGATCAAGGAAGGAATGTTTATTGCGGATCGTTACGAGGTGCTGGGAAAGATCGGCGCCGGCGGGATGTCCGATGTCTATAAAGCCAAAGACCAGGTGCTGGGACGGTTTGTGGCGATCAAGGTGTTGAAGCAGGAGTTCAGTGAGGATACCACCTTTGTATCCAAGTTCCATGCGGAGGCGTCCTCGGCGGCGGGTCTGGAGCATCCGAATATCGTCAATGTGTATGATGTAGGCAGCGAGGACGGGATGTATTACATCGTGATGGAATGCATCGAAGGCGTGACCCTGAAGACCTACATTGAGAAAAAAGGACAGCTGAACTATAAAGAGGCCATCAGCATCGCGATCCAGGTCGGGCGCGGTATTGAGGCGGCCCACATGAAGCAGATCATTCACCGGGACATCAAGCCCCAGAATATCATGATCAGCACCGACGGCAAGGTGAAAGTGACGGATTTCGGCATTGCCCGTGCGGCTTCCAGCAATACGATCCACTCCGACGTCATGGGCTCCGTCCATTACAGCTCCCCCGAGCAGGCGAGGAACGGCTTTGTCGATCACAAAAGCGATATTTATTCCCTCGGGATTGTGATGTATGAGATGGTAACGGGGCGTGTTCCCTTTGACGGAGACACCGCTGTGGCTGTGGCGATCCAGCATCTGCAGGAGGACATGATTCCCCCCAGCAGGTATGCGCCGGATCTGCCCCACAACCTCGAAAAGATCATCATGAAGTGTACGCAGAAGAGCCCGGATCGCCGCTATCAGGCCATGGCGGATCTGCTGGTGGATCTGAAGCGTGCCTTGATCAATCCGGAGGAGGATTTTGTCACGCTGGAGACAGCAGCTGCCGGTGGTGCCACCAAGGTGATCCGGGAGGACGAGATCAACGAGATCAAACGGCAGGCCAATCAGATCCTGACGCCGGATGTTTCGAGAGAGTCTGCGAGGCAGAAGCCTTCCGAAAAACAGACAGCGAAGCAGTCTGCCAGGAACACGCAGAAGCAGAAGAGCAGGAGATCCCATGACTGGGAGTCCGATGAGATCGAGGAGCCCTATGAGGAGGACGAGCCCTACGATGAATACGAGGCGGGGGAATACGAAGAAGGCGAATTCTACGATGACGGAGAGTATGAGGATGAGGAGGAAGGCGGCGTCCTGAATCCCGGCATGGAAAAGGTCGTGACGATCCTCGGTATCGTGGCGGCGGTTGTCATCGGGATTATTATCATCTATCTGCTGATCAACCTCTTCGGGAAGATGCCCGGTAAGGGAGCCGACAAGCAAACGGAGACCGAGACCCAGACCGAGACGGAGCTTGTGACAGAGAGTGAAGCGGAGGAGGAGCCTGCGGAAGCCGCTGACGGCGTGACCATGATCGAGCTGAGAGGAATGAGCTTTGACCAGGCCAAGAGTACCCTGAATGAAATGGGGCTCGGCATTTTCCTGGTGGGCTATCAGTCCTCCGATGATTATGACAAGGATCAGATCGTGAGCCAGGATGTGGAACCGGGAACCACCGTTCCTGCCAACACCACGGTCAAGGTTTACGTGAGCAGCGGCAAGGGTGAGCTGTCGGTGCCGGATGTCAGCGGACAGGATTTTGAGACAGCGAAGTCGACGCTGGAGGGTGCCGGTTTTGAGGTCAACAAGGTGGAGGAAGCCAGCAGCAGCGTGGAAGAGGGCAAGGTCATTTCCACCACACCGGCTTCCGGCGCAGCCGCAAAGGCGGGCGACACCATTACCGTCAAGGTCAGCACCGGCGAGGAAGAGGAGCAGAACTTTGTGATGCCCAATTATGCCGGGCAGGATCAGAACACAGCCGTCAGTGAACTGCAGAATGCCTACGGCTGCAAGGTAACGGTCAATCAGGAATACAATACCACTTATGCGGCGGGGAAAGTCATCGCCACGAGCCCCACGGCGGGTACTGCGGTGCAAAAGGGCAGCGAGGTGCTGATCGCCGTCAGCAAGGGCGGACAGGCCTATGCCTACAGCGCGAATGTCAGCGTGCCCGGGGATTCGGTTGTCGCAGCTACCTACCGTCTGACGGATGCCAACGGCAATGTCATCATCGGAGACACGGCGGTTTCCTCCTTCGCGACCAACGCGGACGGAACCAGGAGCTTCGCGGTGAGTGCCAATAACCTTCCCACCCCCACCGGTCAGCTGTACATCACATGGACCCTGGCAGATGGCAGCACGCAGAACAACGCCACCTATCCCATTTCGGTCACCTTCGCCCAGACCAATTGATGAAGCAGGGCAGGATTGTAAAGGGCATCGCGGGGTTCTACTATGTGGATGTCGAGGGAGACGGTGTTTACGCATGTAAGGCGAAGGGGCTTTTCCGGAAGGAAGGGGTGAAACCTCTTGTGGGGGATCTGGTCCGGATGGAGGTCACGGATCCGGCCGGCCGGGAAGGGAATGTGACAGAGATCCTTCCCCGGAAGTGTACGCTGCTTCGTCCCGCGGTCTCCAATGTGGATCAGGCGCTGGTGATCTTTTCCCTTCATCAGCCTGAGCCGAATAGCAACCTTCTGGACCGGTTTTTGCTGCGCATGGCTGTGCAGGGATTGCCGGTCATTTTGGCACTGAACAAAAGGGATCTTGCGACGGAGGCGGAACTGATCTCCATGGAAAGCACCTATGGCGGCGCGGGCTGTCAGGTCATTCTCACCTGCGGAAAGACAGGGGAGGGGATCAAGGAGCTGAAGGCGCTTTTGCACCGGAAAATGACCACCGTTGCAGGGCCTTCCGGTGTCGGGAAATCCACCATCGTCAACTGCCTGCAGAGCAGGGTTTCCATGGAGACCGGCGACGTCAGCAAAAAGATTGAACGCGGAAAGCATACCACCCGGCACAGCGAACTGATCTCTCTCGGAGACGGCGGGTACATTCTGGACACCCCCGGATTCAGTTCCCTCCTGCTGCCGGAGATCGGGAAAGAGGAGCTGTCCTCCTATTATCCGGAGTTTCAGCCCTTCCTTCCCCGCTGCAGATTTTCCCAATGCAGTCATCTCGCGGAGCCGGGGTGCGCTGTCAAGGACGCGCTGGAGGCGGGACACATTCCGCCCACAAGATATGAAAACTACAGGCTGTTTTATGAAGAATTAAAAGAAAGAAAGGGATTTGCATGAATTGTCTGTCACCCTCGATCCTGGCGGCTGACTTTGCAAAGCTGGGAGAGCAGATCGAAACACTTGACCGTGCGGGAGCCCAATACCTTCATATTGACGTCATGGACGGGGTCTTCGTGCCGGATATATCCTTCGGGATGCCACTGGTAAGATCCATCCGCAAATGCACAGAACGGATCTTCGATGTGCATCTCATGGTGACGAATCCGGATCACTACATTGATGCGTTTTATGAATGCGGAGCGGATCTCATCACGGTACATGCGGAGGCGGTTACCCATCTGGATGCGACCATCGAAAAGATCCATGAAAAAGGGATTATCGCGGGAGTGGCACTCTCCCCCGCCACCCCCATCGAGCAGATCGGATGGGTGCTGGAAAAGATAGACATGGTGCTCGTGATGACGGTAAATCCCGGGTACGGGGGACAGAAGCTGATTCCCTATACGCTGGAAAAGGTGCGTATGCTGCGGGAGACCATCAAAAAAAGGGGATTAAAGACAGATATCGAGGTGGACGGCGGGATCACTTTGGAGAATGTGGGAGAGGTGCTCGCGGCAGGCGCGAACATCGTGGTGTCCGGCAGTTCGGTATTTGCCGGGGATATTCGGGAAAACACAGAGAACTTCCTGCGTATTCTTTCCGAGGAACAGAGAGGGTAGGGCATGAAAAAAAGACTGGCGTGTTCACTCGGCGTGATGATACTTCTGCTGGGACTGTTCACCGGATGCGCCGGTCCGGGGAGCGGTGCGAACGGAAAGGTGCGGATGGCGATTCAGCCATCAGCGGCATTCATCCCGCTGTATATTGCGAAGGAAAATGGATGGATCGAGGAGGCGCTGTTAAAGAAAGGGATTCTGGTGGAGTGGAAGGAGTTTGCCTCCGGTCCGCCGATGAACGATGCGCTTCTTGCCGGAGATGTGGATATCGGTGTGATCGGAGACGTGCCGGTGGTGACGGTATGCGCCCCCGAAAATGAGGTAAAGGTGGTTGCCATCGCGGCACGGGCCGCGGATTCCTATGCAGTGCTGGTACCCGCCGGCTCCGGCGTCAAAGACGCGGCAGGCCTTGCCGGGAAACGGGTGGCCACGGTTTTCGGCTCCACCGCCCATAATATGATACAGAAATTCCTGGGAACGGCAGGACTCACCATCAACGACATCCAGCTGGTCAATATCGCCGCAGGGGACGCGAAGCAGGTTCTTTCCTCCGGACAGGCGGATGCGGTTTCCATCTGGGAACCGAATGTGACGAGGCTCTGTGATGAAATCGGTGCGAAAATCATCGGGGAAGGATCCGACTGCGGGTTGGCCGGGATCAACGGCATCGTCGTACGGGATCAATATGCGGAGTCGAATCCGGAGGTGGTGACGGCCATTCTGGAGCAATACCAAAGGGCTGCAAAAGAGCTGGATACCTTAGACGAAAAAACCCTGAACGCGGTAGCCGAAGATCTTTCCGTGGAGCCGGAGCAGCTCCGGGAGATCATTCCGAAATTCCGGTATACGGTGGAGATTACAGGGGAGGATCTGGATGCGTTGAATGATACCATCCGCTTCCTGAATGAAAACAAGATCATGCGAACCGTTTATGATATCGCAGAATCTGTAGACACGTCGTATTATGATGCAATGAAATAAAGACCCGTGGGAACATGCCGGCATGTTCCTTCGGTGTCAACGCTTCCGGATCTGGTTCTTACCGGAGCCCTTGGCTTCATAGAGCGCTTCGTCCGCACGGGCGTAGATGACGTCGATATCACGATCCCCTTCCTTCACTTCCGTGACACCGAAGGAAGCGTGAATGCCGTGCAGCTCCCCGAGCTTTACGGCGTTCAGACGATCTAAAATGAAGCGCAGACGCTTTTCGGCGGCTTCCCAGCCGCCGTCTTCTCTCAGCAGGATAATAAACTCATCTCCGCCGAGCCTGCCGGCAAAACTCATATGTTCCGCAATGGCACGTTCACAGAAAGCCCACTGCTCATGCTCGATATCAATGCCGAGGGTGCTCCAGATGGTCTCTGCGGCAGTCTGGATCGCTTTGTCACCCATCTGATGTCCCAGCCTGTCATTGATCTGCTTGAAGGAATCCAGATCCAGCACGCAGACGGCAATGTACTGTGTATCGGTACGGTCCCGCAGCACGGAATCCGCCATGGTGAAGAAACGGCCGCGCATCAGAAGCTTCGACAGGGAGTCAAAGCTGGAGCGGATCTCCAGATCCCGCTGGATTTTCAGGTTCTTGTGGTAGGAGAGGAACTGATCGATCCTGTTTTTCTGAAGGCGGTAGTGGAAGAACAACGCCACGATGGTAAAGATCATCCCGTAGATCATATCGTAACGGGCAATGGAGGGGGGCTTACTGATATAGGACGAGCCGACAAACACGACGTAGGACGCAGCGATCACCAGGGAGAAAGGGATCATCCGGTCGATAAAGGCCATGGACAGGATGATCACAAAGGCCGGGAAAACCGCGGATACCAAAAAGGCCTCGTCCGCAGAGGATTTGATGGCGAAGGAAATCATCAGCGCAATGACGGCATAGATCAGAATGCCGGAGAGCCGCAGGGTATAACTCCGGAAGATCATGAGGAAGGCAAAAAACGCACCCGAGAGAACCAGGAAGGTGATGAAGGTATCGCGATGGGAATAGGGGATCACGTTCATAAAGGACAGAATCGTGGACACCGCCATCACCAGCAAAAAAAGAATGGAGATACTCTCGGTGTTGTTGCGGTTTGTCTGCCGCCTAAGCTCCGAGACGCTGTCAAATGTTTCTTTATCAAAGCCGTAATAATTGAAACTCTTTGACTTCATTTCCGGAATCCTTTCTCCTTTCCCTCATACCTTTCCCTAAATTATACATGGGAAACGCCATAAATGGAACTAGAAATTGACATGAATATGGATTCCTCTTAAAATGAGGACAAAGCAGCGAAAACCTTTCTGACACCGCAAAGAGACGGGAGGTGACCCTGTCGGTATGATCGATAAGAAAACCAAGTGGTGCTATTGTATCGGAGCTACGGGACGCGACGCCGCATACGTGCTGATCAGTATGTTTTTGCTGACCTATATCCAGTATACGATGAAGCTGACCGTCCCCCAGTTCACGGTGATCTCCGTGGTGATGGTGGCCTGTATGGTCTGGGATGCCGTGAATGACCTTCTGATGAGTACGATCATCGAAAACAGCCATCTCAAGGCCGGCAAATACCGACCCTTTATCATCCTCGGGGCGGTTCTGAATGCCGTCGTGATCTCGATCCTGTTCACGGTGCGGCCTACGGGATGGGCTTTCGTCGTGTTTTTCTCCATCATGTATCTTTTGTGGGGCATGACCTACACCATCAACGATATCGCTTACTGGGGGATGCTTCCCAGCCTCTCCAGCGATCCGAGGGAGCGGGATTCCCTGGTGACGCTGATGGGGATCTTTGTATGCATCGGCCAGTTTTCCGTGGCCAGCATCGTCCCCATGGTCATCGCAGGCAATGCCGTTGTGGCGTTTCGGATCACCGGTCTTGTGGTGGCACTTGCCTTTCTTTTGTTCCAGACCCTGGTCTTTTTCGGCGTGACCGAGCGTGAACGGACGGACAGGGAGGAGACGCTGAATCTGAAGGAGATGTTCAGGATCCTGAAGAGAAACGACCAGCTGGTATCCTCCGGCATCGCGTATGTGCTGTTCAGTGTCGGGCAGCAGCTGCTGCTGCTTCTCGCCGTCAACTTCTTTTATTTCGAATTCGGCTATTCCCAGAGTGGAGATCTCGTCACGTATTTCACCGTCATGTACGGACTCGGCACCCTGCTGGCACAGTTTTTCTATCCCCTTCTCTCCGCTAAGCTGAGCAGAAACCGCCTCTGCGGGATCTGCCTGGTTGTGCTGATTGCCGGGTATCTGGTGCTGCTGCTGTTTGGATATGTGATTCCCAAAAACGTCATTCTTCTCATGGCAACAGGCTTTTTGATCTTTTTTGCCCAGGGGCTGATCAACCTGGCCATGGTCGTCATGATCAACAATACCATCGAATATGATGAATATCGTTTCCACGAAAGGCATGAGAGCGTGATCTCCGCGATCCGGTCCTTTGCGGTGAAGTGCGCGGGTGCGCTGAATCAGGGCGCGGCATCCCTGGTGCTGATCATCAGCGGGATCTATGCGGTGAGCCAGAATATCAGCGAGATGGAGGTAAAGGTCGGGAGCGGCACCATGATGAAGGAAGAAGCACTGATGAGAGCCGATGATATCATCGCCTCCGTGGAGCCGAGGCAGACCCTGCTGCTTCGGATCGGCATGGTGGCCATTCCGCTGGCGGTGATGATCGTCTCCAGAATCATCCTCAAAGCAGGCTACAGAATCGACGAAAAAGAGTATAACCGTATGGTAAAGGAAATAGCGCAGCGAAAAGCAGAATCATGAGACATCGAAAAGGAGGGACCAAAGGATGAAAATTGTACCGGAAAAAATGCCGAAGCTTGGATTCGGACTGATGCGGCTCCCGGAAAAGGACGGGGAGATTGATCTGGAGCAGGTCTGCCGGATGGTGGACGCGTACATGGAAGCCGGGTTGAATTATTTTGACACGGCTTATGTTTACCACAGCGGAAAATCAGAGGTTGCGGCCAGAGAAGCGATTGTAAAACGTTACCCCCGGGACGCCTTTACGCTGGCTACCAAGCTTCCCGCCTGGGAGATCAAAAAGCAGGAGGATGTGGAGCGGATCTTTCATGAACAGCTGGAGCGCGCCGGCACGGACTATTTCGATTTTTACCTGCTGCATTCCATCGAAGACGGATCAAACCACGACACCTATGAGAAGTATGACTGCTACCGCTGGGGCCTGGAAAAGAAAAAAGAGGGAAAGATCAGGCATTTCGGATTTTCCTTCCATGGCAGCCCGGCGCTTCTTTCCAGTGTGCTGGATCGCCATCCGGAGATGGAATTTGTCCAGATCCAGATGAATTACGCGGACTGGGAGAATCCGGTGGTGCGGTCGGGAGAGCTCTATGAGATCCTGCGTAGCCGCAACATCCCCATGATTATCATGGAGCCGGTGAAGGGCGGTATGCTCGCAAGCTTAAAGCCCGAGATGGAAGCCCAATTCAAGGCTCTGCAGCCGGATGCCTCCATGGCGTCCTGGGCCCTGCGTTTTGTGGGTTCCCTGCCCGGTGTGATGACGATCCTTTCGGGGATGTCCTCCCTGGAGCAGATGGAGGACAACCTGAAGACCTTCCGGGACTTTACACCTCTGTCGGATGAAGAGCAGGCAGCTGTGAAGGCAGTGCAGAAGATCATGATGGGATCGCCCGTGATCGGCTGTACGTCCTGCAGGTATTGCTGTGACGGCTGTCCGCAGAAGATCAGCATTCCGGATATCTTTCGCGCGGTGAACACCATGAAGCTGTACGAGGAGGAATTCCGCCCGAAGGCCTTCTACAACGGACTGGTGGAAACAAGCGGCAAGGCGTCCGACTGCATCGGATGCGGTCAATGCGAAAGCGTCTGCCCGCAGCATCTGCCAATCATTTCGCTGCTCAAAGAGGCGGCAGAAAAGCTGGAAGCATAAAGGAATAAGGAGAGAAAACGAAAAATGAGTATGCGCTATGAAGAGGCCGCGCAGCGCCAGAAAATCATTGTCCGCACCAGTACCATCGGGATCGTATCAAACCTGGCTCTGGTGGTGTTTAAGGCTTTGGTGGGTTTTTTGAGCCATTCCATCGCTATTATTCTGGATGCAGTGAACAACCTGTCCGATGCACTGAGCTCGGTGATCACCATCATCGGCGCACGGCTGGCGGGACGGGAGCCGGATAAGAAGCATCCCTTCGGCCACGGACGGGTGGAGTATCTCAGCTCGCTGATCATTGCCATCATCGTACTTTATGCCGGCGTGACGTCCCTGATCGAATCCGTCAAAAAGATCCTGACGCCGGAGACACCGGATTACGCCCCCTCGACGCTGCTTGTGGTGGCGGTTGCTGTGGTGGTCAAGATTGTACTTGGCCTGTATGTGAAAAGAACCGGTGTACGTGTAAATTCCGACTCCCTTGTCAATTCCGGGAAGGATGCGCTGCTGGATTCCGTGATCTCGGCAGCGACCCTCGCAGCGGCATTCATTTTCATTTTTACGGGGCTGTCACTGGAGGCTTACCTCGGTGCGGTGATCTCCGCTTTCATCATAAAGACCGGCTACGAAATGTTTTCGGAAACAGTGTCAAAGCTTCTTGGCGAGACGGGGGACGTGGAGCTTCTGCTTGCCATCAAGAAAACGGTATGCGAGTTTCCGGAGGTGAAGGGTGCCTACGATCTGATCCTGCACAATTACGGCCCCGATACCTACAACGGATCGGTACATATCGAGCTGGAGGACACCTGTTCCCTGACCAGACTCGATGAGCTGACACGGGAGATCACCACGCAGGTCTACCGGAAGCACAACGTGATCATGACCGCTGTGGGGATCTATTCCGTGAACACGAGGGATGCCGATGTGATCCGCCTGAAGCGGGAGATCGGTAAAAAAGTGCTTGCACACCCCTATGCGAAACAGATTCACGGCTTTTATTACAACAAAAAAGATGACGCGGTCTGGTTTGATGTGGTGATCAGCTTTGAGGCAAAGAGCCGTGCTGCGGTGCTGGAGGAGATCCAGCAGGATCTGAAAAGGAGTTATCCGGATACAATCTTCATGGTCGCCATGGATATGGATTACGGGGAAATCACAGGGGAAAAATAATGCTACGGGAGGGAAACCGATGGAAGAACGCGTAGTACAGAATCATCTGCAGCACTCCGGGGAAAATCAAGTTCTTCCGGAGCAGCATGACCTTCAGCAGAATCAGCCGAACCAACTGAATCAGCCGAATCAACTCAATCAACCCAACCAACTGAATCAACCGAATCAGCAGCAGATCGTGCTGAATCAGCAGAATCACCAACAAGCTCCCGGACCGCAACCGGGACAGCAGCCGGTGGCGGCTGTGCAGGAAGAAAGCCTGGTTCTGGAGGATCAGACCAAAGCGGACAGCTTCGTCATGCGTACACTGAAAGCCGGGATCAGAACCCTGCGGCAGCTGCGGCAGAATCAGGCACCGACGGAAATAATCCTGTACCAGTATGACTGGCTGATCTGGTATTGTCGTGAACAATATCTGAACGGGAAATCGCCGAACAGCAGATATGCCCAGCGACATCAAAAGGTACGTAATATGGTCGCAAGGGCCGAGGAAATGCGCGCTACGTTGGCACAGCAGAACGCCGGGATCACGGCGCAGGACCTGATCAGAGCGGAACGCACCGGGAATGAGGCGGACGAGGAGGACTTCGAAAGACATAGTGAAAACATCAGGGAGCATAAGGCCGATCTGACCGCAAAAACCGCGGCCTTTCTTCCGCAGAATGCAAACAGGTTTCAGGAGAAGCAAGCTTCGGTTTTGGCAGCCTACGATGCGTTGATCCAGGATTATCAAGGTATTGCTGACACCTTCTGCATGCTGGAGAGTTCCAAGACGAAACGGATGAAGGCACAGAGGATTCTTCTCCGCCTTCAAAAGGAACGTGAGATCGTAGCAGGCTACACCTTTGAGAACCGCGCGCGAGATCAATTCCGCAGATGGAATACGGGATTTGTGACAGAAACGCAGCGCGTAGTGACGGATCAGGAACTGCAGCAGGCACAGAAGGTCTTTATTGAACAGAGGAATGGGCACGAGCTGTCGGAGATGATCCGGGAGATCGTCGGAGCCGGCTCCTGCTATGCCAAATTGAAAAAGGTACAAAAGGGCGGGCAGGACGGATACGAGGCAAAAAGCTCCGAGACCCTCACACAGGCTCTGAACAGTGCGCAGGAACGGCAGGTTGACCTGATCTTTTCCCGGGAAGCAATTCAGAAAATGGAAACGATCCAGATCGTTGACCTGCTCTGCGGAATTACGCACAGGAGCCATGATGAGATATGTGTAAGAACAAGCAGGGAATTCCTTCATAACAGGGAGTATCTGGTGGTGGAGGATGTTCATATCCTGGACAGGCAGGGTGCATTCGGCGATCAGACGTTTCAATCCCTGAATGTGCAGAATGCTGAGCAGCACAAAAAAGAGATCCGGAATCAGAACGGGGAGCTTCGTGTCGGCACCTACAATCCGAAGGTGGCAGACCGGATCATTGGATTGGACGAGGCTGTGCTTCGTAATTATCTGGCGGCGAAAGGGGCGCCCGAAAATGTTGTCAATGGTTTTGCTGACCGGTTGCGGGAACTGAAGACTACGCTTCGAAAGGACAAGGAGGATGCATCCGGCAGACGAAAGAGGTGGGAGGACTATCAACGGAAAACGTGGCAGAACGAGGAACTGTCAGATCATGAAAAGGCAGAACGCATAGAGAGATATGCCATCGAGGAGGCAAGGAAAGAAGCTGCATACACCTATGTGAGCGCGGATTATTTTGAGGTTGCCGGAACGAAAGAGAATGAGGAGCTTCGGAGGGCAAACCGTCAACTGGATGAAGAGCTGGATACCGAGCGGAAAGTCAGGTTGTTTAAGGACAAACTCCAGGCTCATGTGCGCGTCTATCAATTATCGAAATTCGGTCGGGTGGATCTGCCGCAGAAAACGAAGAGAATCCTGCAGAATATCCGACGCTATGCCGAGGATACGGAACGCGGGCAGGAAAAGGCGCATCGGAGCAGGGAGACCAAGCTGGCAGATCTCTACAAGAAACGCCGTGGAGCGGATGCATACAATCATGTGAAGGCTGAGGTCCTGAACAATGAGCGTATTCAGAAGTCGAACCCGAAATACGAGGAACTGCTCAAAAATGCAATCGATCAGGAGCTCCTCAGGAGGTACGGTTCCAGATACGAATTTTTAGCGGTGCTTGAAACAGAGGCACTGGCTCGCATAAAGGAGGATCTGGACAGCAGGATCGGTGAGCTTGAGAGAGCGCTTGGGATTCACCAGGGCGGAGGAGTCCAGCAAAATGCGCAGGGCGGAGCGGGTCAGCAAAATGGGCAGGGAGGAGGAGCCCAGCAAAACGCCCAGAATCAGGCCGGACAGCAACCCCTCCCCGATGACCTGGAACTGCGCGCTTTGCGGGAGTTTAAGGAAGATCTGTTTGGACAAACAGGCGGGAGGCTTCGGATACCCGCGGAGGGACACGAGGTTATTTACGGAACTGACAGATGGATCGATGGCGTGACATGGCTCAATCGTCAGGATACGCCTCTGTTTACACATCCCCCGTGCATTTCCGATATCAGTCAGGGAGACCTGGGAGACTGCTTTTTTCTGGCTGCACTGGCCGCTGCCACGGAAAGCGATCCGTATTTTGTGGAAAAACACATGAAGGATAACGGGGACGGTACCGTGACGGTTCTTCTTTACAAGCCCCGGGGGGATGGGTTTGAGGACATCTATGTAAAAGTGGATAAAACCGCACCGGTCAAAAACGGGAAAAGCGTGGCTTCGCTGGCGCCCCTTTGGGTGCAGATGTACGAAAAGGCCTTTCTGGTATCCGGTCTGCAGAAGAAACGCTGGGTCACGAAGTACACGTATCAGGATATCAACGGCGGCAAAGGCACAAACGCATTGAAGTGGCTGACGGGAAGAAGGAGCGAAAAAGTATATGAGCGGAGGGGAGACCCCGGCAGATCGTATGTGATACGAGTAGCAGGGGAGGACTGGTTTCGACTGAATCAGCACGAAGTGCGGGAGTATTCGCCGGTCTTTCAGCGGGATAGAGCGGAGCTTTTGCGCCGGCTCAAGGCCGCGCAGAGGCAGCAAAAAATCATGCTGGCCTATACCTGGACAGAATTTTTGGATGCGAATGGTTCCGAGCATTATGGAGAAGGAACACGGCACGGAATGGCGCCGAATCACAGCTATACTGTTCTGGGGGTAGAAAAGATCGGACAGAGATATTATGTCCAGATACGGAACCCCTGGGGGTCAGGCGTGGTGGAAACGGTGAAGAGCAACCAGACAGGGAAAAATCTGATCCGGGAGGCAGATCCCGCGGAACGCATCGGCAGCTTCCTGGTAGATCTGGATACCTTTACCGAACACACACAGACACTGGTGGCAGCGTAAAACGGAGAGGTCACGCAGTCGTGATGGGAGGAGTATATGACAGAAAAACAGCTGGTCAATGAGGAGATCATGCCTTCGTTTCTGAAGGCGGGAGAGGTGTTTCAAAGCGAAGGGATCCGGGTGGAACCGGCTCTGGATGCCGCCGGTTTGCCGGGGATCATGCTGGTCACCCCGGAGGAATCCGTGACGATCACCATGCGCCCCCTGGATACAGACGAAGAACTGTATCGATACCGGGTAACCTCTTTTGGCTGTCGCACCTGGACGTTTCCGTCGATTTATATGCCGGATCTGATGCCGGCTTTTCCGGTGCTGCCGAGGCTTTACAGGTGCCTTCGGTTCGGAATGCCCGAGGAGGTGACGGTGGAGCCTGATCTGGTGCGGATGTTTCAACGGACGCGCTTGCAGGGGCTTTATGACAGGGTCGAAATCTTTGCGCCGGACGTAGAATTCCGGGAAGAGAAGGATCCGGAAACCGGACAGGTCTTCCCCTTTGTCCTGCTGAGGGAGGGAGAAGAGGAGCTGCGGTTCACGTATGAGGCTGTGCTGCCGGCGTTTCATGCGGCGGTGCTGCGGATTGTCCACGGGCAGGAACGGGCCTACCTGCCGGAATTCGGCACGCTCCCCGAACCGGAGGAATATGAAGCTATCCTGGAGGCAGCGTTTTCGGCATAAAGGGAGAATGGACCGGAACGGGGTGCATGGTCGGGAATGCCCCACAGAGGTATTTGCGGTGCGCCTTCAGGATTCGCACTTTTTCATGTAGGCTTTGATGGCACGGAATGTTTTTTCACTGATATAATGCTCCACACGGCAGGCGTCTTCGGAGGCGGTTTCTTCATCGACGCCGAGCTTCAGGAGGAGCTGCGTGAGGACGGTGTGACGCTCATAGATTGCTTTCGCATGAGCCGCACCGTCTTTTGTCAGCCTGATGAACCCGTCTTCATCTTTTCTGACAAGACCCTCCTCTCTTAAGACGCCCAGTGCGCGGCTGACGGACGGCTTGGAGTAGCCCAGATAGTCGCCGATATCAATGGCGCGTACCTCTCCTGACTTCTGAGAGAGCACATAGATTGCCTCAAGATACATTTCTCCGGATTCCTGTAATGCCATAAAAACCTCCCTGTGCAGCTGACGATGCGAAGCAGTTGATTGAAATTCAGTATAGCATAGTTTTCGTCCCGTGAAAAATCGAAGAAAAAGCTCTTGACAGGTTAGCGCAGACTAACTATACTGATAGTTGGTTAGTGAAGGCTAACTCTTTTTTACGAACAGTAGTTAGCCGCCGCTAATCAACGAAAAAAGAAGGAGGAAACGCATGATGCCATTGATTTATGCGGAAAAAGGAGAACCTCAGATCATCAGGAGGATCGGCGGCAGTCCGGAAGTAAGGAAACATCTGGAGAACCTTGGTTTTCACGTAGGCGGAGAGGCCAGTGTCATCAATGCCCTGGGAGAGAATCTGATCGTAAAGGTCAAGGAAAGCAGGGTGGCGGTCAGCGATGAACTGGCCAGAAAGATTTTTGTATGAAAGGCGGATCGGATCACCGCCGGTGAAATGGAAAGGAATGGCTTTTCAAGAAGGAGGAGATAGTTTTGAAAACACTGAGAGATGTAAAAATCGGAGAAACGGCAACCGTGGTCAGGCTGCACGGAGAAGGCGCACTGAAGCGCCGGATCATGGACATGGGCATTACCAGAAATACCAGCGTCTACGTGCGGAAGGTCGCGCCCCTGGGAGACCCTGTGGAGGTGACTGTCCGCGACTATGAGCTCTCGCTTCGCAAGGCGGACGCAGAGATGATCGAAGTAATGTGATGGAAGGAGGATACCCATGCGTATACGTATTGCACTGGCGGGAAACCCCAACAGCGGAAAGACCACGTTATTTAACGCCCTCACCGGCTCCAATCAGTTCGTCGGAAACTGGCCCGGTGTCACGGTGGAGAAAAAAGAAGGAAAACTGAAAAAACATGAGGACGTCACCATCACAGACCTCCCGGGGATCTACTCCCTGTCCCCCTATACCCTGGAGGAGGTGGTGGCAAGAAACTATCTGATCAAAGAACGCCCGGATGCGATCTTAAACGTCATTGACGGCACCAACCTGGAGCGGAATCTTTATCTGACGACGCAGCTGACGGAGCTTGGCATTCCGGTGGTGGTGGCGGTCAACATGATGGATGTGGTAAAGAAAAACGGAGACCGGATCCATATGGAGGAGCTGTCACGCCAGCTGGGCTGCAGGGTGCTGGATATCTCGGCGCTGAAGGGCGATCACGTCATGGAAGCGGCAGAGGAAGCAGTGTATGCGGCGGAGCATGGAAAGACCCTGCCCCAGCACACCTTCTCCGGACCGGTGGAGCATGCCATTGCCCATATCGAGGAGGCCGCCCTTCATGATCTGCCGGAGGAAAGGCAGAGATGGTACGCCATCAAGATCTTTGAACGGGATGAAAAGGTACTGGAACAGATGCAGATCCCGGCAGAGAAGCTGTCACACATCGAGAAGGATATCTGCGCGGCGGAAAAAGAACTGGACGATGATGCGGAGAGCATTATCACAAATGAGCGGTATCTCTTCATCGCGGAAGTGATCAGATCCTGCTATCAAAAGAAAAACAAGGGGGCATTGACCACCTCCGACAAGATTGATAGGATAGTCACAAACCGGTGGCTCGGCCTTCCCATCTTTGCCGGCATCATGTTTCTGGTTTACTGGGTCGCCATGGTGGCGGTGGGCGCACCTGCGACGGACTGGGCGAATGACGGGCTCTTCGGGGACGGCTTTCATCTCTTCGGGATCGACGGCGGCTACGCCGAGGTGGCAGAGAGCTATCAGGAGTCGTCGCTCATTGTAGAGGGATACGACGCATACGTGGAGGAACACGGGGCGGCACCGGTGGAGGCTTTCCCCTACACCATAGAGGACGAGGAGACGCTGGAGGTCACGGAGGCCACCGCGACCCTGGAGGATTATGAGGCTGCTGTGGCGACGCTGCAGACCATCGGGGAGGAGCCGGATCCCGCGGATTACGGCATCTTTGTACCGGGTATTCCATCCCTTGTGGAGGCAGGGCTGGATGCGGTCAATACGGCAGACTGGCTGAAGGGACTCATTTTGGACGGCATCATCGCCGGCGTGGGCGCGGTGCTGGGATTTGTACCGCAGATGCTGGTGCTGTTTCTGATGCTGGCTTTTCTGGAGGCCTGCGGCTATATGGCGAGAATCGCTTTTGTCCTGGACCGCGTATTCCGTAAATTCGGACTTTCCGGGAAATCCTTTATCCCCATGCTGGTGGGGGTGGGCTGCGGCGTGCCGGGAATTATGGCCAGCCGCACCATTGAGAGTGAACGCGACAGACGGATGACCATCATGACGACGACCTTCATTCCCTGCGGCGCAAAGGTACCTTTTATCGCCATGATCGCAGGGGCGATCTTCGGCGGCTCGCCCTGGGTGGCAACCTCCGCTTATTTTATCGGCATGGCGGCCATTGTAGTTTCCGGGGTCATGCTGAAGAAAACACGGATGTTTGCAGGTGATCCGGCGCCCTTTGTCATGGAACTGCCGGCTTACCACTGGCCGACGCCCGGCAATGTCCTGCGGTCCATGTGGGAAAGAGGGTGGTCCTTCATCAGGAAAGCCGGTACCATCATTCTGCTTTCCACCATCGTGATCTGGTTTACGACCTACTTCGGGTTTACGGCAGAAGGCTTCCGGATGCTGGGAGAGGAGGAGCTGGAGTTTTCCATCCTTGCCAGGATCGGCAGCGCCATTGCCTGGATCTTTGTCCCCCTGGGCTGGGGGAACTGGCAGGCTGCCGTCGCTTCCATCACGGGGCTGGTGGCGAAGGAAAACATTGTCGGCACCATGGGCATTCTCTATGGCGGCGGCGAGCTGACGGCATGGCAGTCTCTGTCCCTGGCATTTACGGAGATCACCGGGTTTTCCTTCCTGGTATTCAATCTCCTGTGCGCACCGTGCTTTGCGGCCATCGGAGCCATCAAACGGGAAATGAACAGCGCGAAATGGACCTGGTTTGCCATCGGCTATCAATGTGCCTTTGCCTATGTGATTGCTTTTATGATCACCCAGTTCGGCTGGGCATTTACGGGGCAGGTAAATGTGATGGGGTTACTGTTTGCCATGGCGGCACTGGCGCTGATCATCTACCAGTTGTTTTTCAAAAAATACCGGGAAGCGGACAAATTGCAGGTGGAAGTGCAAAAGATGTAAGGAAAATCACCGCTCCGGGGGAGGATAATGATATGACAGAGTGGATAGTACAAAATCTCGGAACGATCCTGATTGCCATCGGGCTGGCTTGTGCCGTGGCACTGAGTATCCGTGCCATCATCAGGGATAAAAGGCGGGGGAAGTCCTGCTGCGGCGGCAGCTGCGGGCAGTGCAGCGCCTGCGGTCATTGCCCGCAGCAGGATAACTCCTGAATGCCGGTGACCGGACTGGCGGATGCGTTTTTTGAAAACGCATCCGTTTTTTTTGAAAAAATACTGCCACACAGGAAAAAATTTCGTATAATAAGATAACAGGAAATGAAAACGACGGGAGGTGTGGAGGATGACTGGGCAGAATAAGCAGCAGAAAGACAATATACTGACAGACGAACAGCTTGCTGAGGTAACGGGTGGCGCACGCAGACCGAGGTCTATCAGAAAAAAGGTCGGGGCAGAGTATGTGGTACTGGAAGGAGAGATGAAGATTTTCTCTTTCCAGAGTACCGGTCAGGGCGGCGGAAACACCGAATATCTGGGGAAACCCCAATAAATCATTTTCCACGGATCCCGGCGGAGAGGGCACGGGGTACGCATCTGCGGATCAAGACGCGGAAAGGAATCGCAATGGATCAAAAAAAGAAAGATAAAGAGCTGACATCAAAGCAACTTCAGACAGTGACGGGCGGAATCGAAAATTATGAGGAAAGATGGAAGAAAAGGGGATTGAAGCCCGCCTACCAGACCACGCCGGTGAAAGGCGGGAACGGCGGATTCATTCTGCCGCCCCGGGAACCGAAAGGGACGAAAGGGCCGAAGAGTTGATCCTATAGAGGAGAGCGAAGCGCTCTGATGAAAAACAGCAACCGGAAGAAGAATAATTCTCTGCAGAGGGTGGCGGTACGTGCCATCCTCTTAGGTGCGTGTATTTTTATGCTTGTGCTGACCGCCGTGGAACTCGTTCTGCATGTCTATGCGATCATGGGCAATTACAAGGACGAAGCCGAGCACGAAGGCGCCTTTGTGATGTCTCTGATGGATCCGGCTTATATCGAGCGCATTTTTGCCGAGACAAAAGATAATTATGCTTCGATTCCGGAGGAGCTTCGCAGACAGCAATTCACGGATCCCTATCGGGAGCGCTGCGCGGTGGTGCTGGACGATGAGTACTTTACCGCACGGGAGATTCTGGTCAAGTGCCGGGAGCAGACGGGCATGCGCAATATTCAAATGGAATTTTATGATCCCGAGAATCAACGCATGGTGGTGGTGCTGGACGGAGATACACCGGATTTCGCTTACCTTCCCGGACAATGGCTCTCCGATGAACTGGGGGAGATTGAGTCGCCGGAGCAGATCGAGTATATCCTCTCATCGGACTGGTATATGCCGGTGGGATACGGCGAGGTTTCCGGCTGGACAGCCACGGACTATATGGAGATCTTTGATACCCGGGGCAACCTGATCGGGTATCTGGTCATGAATATCGACATCAATGAGTTTTCCAACCGGATGGGGATGTTTCTGGCGCTTTATATTCCCATCATGATCGTGATCCTGTTGCTGGCAGCTATCAGGATTACCGGAGGCTTAAAAAAACGGATCATCAATCCGGTCAACAAGCTGGCCGAAGCCGCCAGGGCATACACCCGCAGGGACAAGACGCTGGAGAGCCCGGAGGAGTCTTACTTTCAGTATCTTCAAATTGATACCCGCGATGAGATTCAGCAGCTTTGGGACAGTATGACGGATATGGAGCAGGACATGACCGGAACACTCTCCCGGATCCGGAAGATGACGGCGGAGCGGGAGCGTCTGACACAGGAGCGGGCACGGTTGCAGACGGAGCTCGATATCGCAAGAGACATCCAGAGAGCATCACTCCCCTCTACATTCCCGGCTTTTCCCAACCGGACGGAGTTTGATCTTTTTGCCCGTATGACACCGGCAAAGGTGGTGGGAGGGGATTTTTACGATTTCTTCCTACTGGATGATGACCATCTGGTGCTTGCCATCGCGGATGTTTCCGGCAAAGGGATTCCGGCGGCGCTCTTTATGATGATCGGCAAGCAGGCTCTCAGGAACAGCGCGCTGCAGGGGGGGACACCCGCAGAGATCCTGACGTTTGTCAATAACCAGCTCTGCGAGAACAACCCCAACGAGATGTTTGTGACGATCTGGCTCGGGATTCTGACCATCAGCACCGGGGAGGTGACCGCCTGCAGCGCAGGCCATGAATACCCCATTCTCCTGAGGGATAACGGGAAATACGAGCTGTTTGAGGAGCCCCACGGACTGGCCTGCGGCGCCTTGAGCGGGGAGCTTTATGAGAACTACACCTTCCGGCTTCCACCCGGCGGGAAGCTGTTTGTCTATACAGACGGTGTCGTGGAGGCACATAACGGACAGGATGAACTGTTCGGTGCGGAGAAGCTGGTAGAGGAACTGAACAGGGGCGTGGAGGACACGCCGAAAGCGTCGGTAAAACGGATTCTGAAGCTGATCAACGACTTTGCAGGGGAATGCGAGCAGTTTGACGATATCACGATGTTGAGTCTGTGGTACAAAGGGGACAATCTATGAACAACTTGAAATGCAGGGGCACAAAGAAACCAAAGCAGGCAAAAAACGCCATCGGACGCAGGATCTTTCGGATTCTTCTGGGGACGGTGATCGTGCTGTCGATCTTTTTTACCACCGTCAGTGTTTTCTTCGTGATGCAGGCATCGAGATCCTCCACCGAACGGCTGACAGAGCTGACGGATCATGTGACGAGAGAGATTATGCTGCCTCTGATCGACGAAAAAGACCAGAGTGTCATGAACCTGACAGAGGGAAATGCGAAGTCCATCAACCGTTTTTTTGACGGCTGTGTGAATACGACGCAGATGGTGGCGGACATAGCTGCCCGTACCGCGGAAGACGACCGTGTCTCGTCAAGCGGCTATGTCATTCCGCTGCCCACGGCCCTTGACAATGAACAGGACATTCCCTACCGCCTGGAGGCCTCCTATTTTGACAGAGAGAATCCGGATGCGTACCATGTGCTGGAAGTGATGTCCAGACTGCGTCACGTCCTTACCTCCGTGTATCGGATGGACTCCAACATTTCTTCCGTCTATTATGCCAGCAAGGAAGGGTTTACCCTGTTTGCGGATAATAAACAGAGTATGGCCATCGATGACAAAGGGGAGCCAAAGATCTTTGATCCGGAGACCCGGGAATGGTACAAAAACGCGGTTAACGCAGGGGGACCCATCTGCAGCTCCCTGAACACGGATTTCTTTTCCGGGGAGCCCATGATCACCATCAGTACGCCGGTTTATTCCGAAAAGGATCATACGCTGCTGGGCGTCGTCGCGGTGGATGTGACCATGAAGACGGTGGAGGACATTCTCGGTGCCTCCAAAACCGAGTACGCCCAGGTATGTGTGACCAATGCCAAAGGCGATATCCAGATCGCCACCAATCAGGACGGGCGCTTTGGTCTGGCACCCAACGGATCCAACAATATCTATTCCGACTCCATGCCGACCATCGAGAGGGCGATTGACAGCTCCACTGCAGGCAATGCCGGTTACAGCATCATCCGTCTGGATGAAAACGACGAAGAGGTGACGGAGGAGATGCTCTACCAGAACCGCATGGCCATCGTGAACGGAGAAGATGTGGAGCCTCTCCAGCCCAACGGCTACAAGGTTTATTATGCTCCGATTCCTGTACTGAACTGGACCTACCTGTATATCGCGGAGGTCAATTCTCTGACGGAGCGGATCACGCAGATCATGAACAACTTCTTCCTGAAGACAGACGCCCAGCAGATGGCGAACCGGGGTGCCATGATGGCGTCCGTGGTGATCCTGATCGTGGTGCTGGCCATCATCCTTGTGGTCATGTATATCGTGACCGGGCGGCTTTCCCACAATGTGACGGAGCCCATCGAGGAGCTGACGAAAAAAGTCCGCAAGATCAACGGTGATAATCTGGAGTTTTCCTGGGATATGGAGGCGGACGAGGAAACAACGACCCTGGCGGAGTCCTTTGGCACCATGACCGACAAGATCCGCGATTACATCCGGGATCTGACCACCATCACGGCGGAGCGGGAGCGCATCGGTGCCGAGCTGGATGTGGCCACGCGGATTCAGCGCGATATGCTGCCTGTGAATTTCCCGAACCGGAAGGAGCTGAAGCTCTATGCTTCCATGACACCGGCCAAGGAAGTCGGCGGCGATTTCTATGATTTCTTTGAAATCGATGAGGACAGAATGGGTCTCGTGATCGCGGATGTTTCCGGAAAGGGGGTTCCCGCCGCGCTGTTTATGGTGATTGCGAAAACCATGATCAAAAACAGCGCCATGAACGGCATCGCAAGTCCGGCAGAGATCTTTAACACGGCAAACACCCTTCTTTGCGAAGGAAATGAAGAGATGCTTTTCGTGACGGCCTGGATCGGGATCCTGACCCTCTCTACCGGAGAGATGGTCTGTGTGAATGCGGGACACGAGTATCCCGCCCTGCGGAGAGCGGGAGGACGGTTTGAGATCATCCAGGACAAACACGGGGTGCCTCTGGCAGCGGTGGAGGACGCCAGGTTCAGTGAGTATACCCTGAAGCTGAATCCCGGCGATCAGCTGTTTGTCTATACGGACGGATTCCCGGAGGCGGTCAACGAAGCGAACGAGCAGTTTGCTGACGAGCGGATGCTGGAGGCGATGAACGAGCCCGGGTGCGAGGAACCGCAGGCGCTGGATGAGAGGATCCGCGCGCGTGTCAAAGAGTTTACCAAAGATGTGAGCCAGTTTGATGATATGACGGCATTGGGCATTTTGTATTTCGGTCCGTCTTCGGAAGGATAAGGGACGCGGTTGTACGGATTTACAGAGTATTTCGACGAAAAAAAGAAGGGACAGTCCTATGAATCCCCGGGAGAACATTTGCGGGATCATTTTCTGCTCCTGGACATGACGCTGGAGTATTTCCTCCGGGACAAGGGCGCGCGCTGCCGTGAAGACAGCTGGCATGTGCGTGCGTCCGCTGTCAGCGAGGAGGAGCTGCAGGATTACTTTGACCTCCCGCCGGAGATGAGACCGGAGGACAGGCAGTGTGGGGATGCTATGCAGGATGCGGAGGCAGCCCTTGCCTTTATCCGTGAGCGGGAAGAAGCGACTAAGGATATAAGACTCCCCTTCCGGGAGCTTTCCGAAGCCCTTTCCCTGAACCTCCCGGAGAAGCTGGCCGTGCTGGTGGGGGCATCCGTCCGTTGGGATCTCAAATACATCCGGATCTATTGCTTCCTGCAGGACGACTATACCCTGCGCTTCCCGACCCGGGGGACGGTGGCCGCCCTTGCGGCGTTTCTGGGCTATTCCGAGGAAAAGATCCAGACCCTGTTTTCCCCGGAGGGGGCTTTAGGCACCTTCCTTTTTGACCGGAGAGGGGATGGGGCCGTCAAACGTTTCCCGCCGCTCCTTGAGCCCCTGCTCCTGTCCGAAACCGTATATGCGTATCTTTGCGGAGCAGAGCAGACAGCGGATCTTCCGATCCATGTGCAGACAGAGCCCGAGGAGATCGCAGGGTTTTTTACGGAGGCGCTTGGCTGCCTTGCAAAGGACACGCCGGTCTCGGATACGGCGCGGTTTCGTTACATCGAAAGTAAGGACCCGGAGGACGTTTCGGAGCTTCTGCAAATGCATGCCAAAAGGCGCCGGGTTCCCTTTTTTGAGATCCGGACGGCCGAGCTTCCCGGAGATACGAATGTCCTTCGCGCCGTTTTATTCACCCTGAGGATGCAGGACGCAGTCATTTTGATCCGGGAGGAAAAACCGGAGGAAACGGAAAACGAAAACGCCGTGCAGCAGGAGGTGACAAACGACCTTTCCACGCTGCTGCCGGCACTTGCAAAAAATATGCCGGGACGGCTGATCTATCTTTGCGGAGAGCAGAAGCTTCCGCCCCTTTCTGTACCCTGTTCCTGTACTCCGGCGGTGCTGTCCCTGCCGCTGCCCGATGTCAGGGAACGGATCAGGATCTGGCAGTATTTCCTTGCGGCGGAGGGGATCCTTCTGGAGGACAGCATTGATATTTTTGATGTGGCGGACTGCCATGAGATCGGCTTTTCTTCCATCCGGCGGATCCTGCGGCAGGCCCGGGAGACCATGGATGCCCGCGGGGAGGAGACCCTGTCCAGAGCTCTCCTCCAGGATCTTTTGTTCCGGCTCAATACCTCCCATTTTGAACATCTTGCCACCGCGGTGAACGCGCACTACACCTGGGAGGATATCTTCCTCGGGGCGGCGGAGAAAAAGCGTCTGCAGGCGGCCTGCGACCGCTTCCGCCTGCGCAACCGTGTGGGGGCGGACTGGGGGATCAACCGCAAAAACGCTTACGGGAACGCGGTGATCATTCTCATGTACGGACCGCCCGGCACAGGCAAGACCATGGCGGCACAGGCCATTGCAAACGAGGTTATGACGCCTTTGTACCGCGTGGATGTGTCCCAGATCTTTTCCAAATACATCGGGGAGACCCAGAAGAACCTTTCGCGGATCTTCGACGAGGCCCAGAAGCGCAGCGTGGTGCTGTTCTTTGATGAGGCGGACGCCCTCTTTACCAAGCGTACCGAGATCAAGGATTCCCACGATAAATACGCCAATTCGGACACCAGCTTCCTCCTGCAGAAGGTGGAGGAATACAGCGGGATCACCATCCTCGCCACCAACAGCTACCAGAGCTTTGACAATGCCTTTATGCGGCGGCTCACCTATGTGGTGCATTTTGAACGGCCGGATACGGCCACCCGGGAAAAAATGTGGCGCACCATGCTGCCGGAGGAGGTACCCATGGATGGGGATGTGGATTATGGGTTCCTGGCGGAGCGCTTTACCGAGCTCACCGGCAGCAACATCAAATCCATCCTGTTGACCGCCGCGTACTTTGCGGGCTCCGAGAAGCGCTCCGTCTCCATGCGGGATATTATCCTGGCGACGCGGTATGAATTTGAAAAGCTGGGGCGTCTCATCAATTCCGAGGAATTCGGGAAGTACGCCATGTTTATTCAGGAGTCGTAGATGGAGGAGAGAGAAGTCGATTTCACGGAGGAAATGCTCCTGCCGTCGTTGGATGAGGCAGCAGCGGTTTTTCGGAAGGAGGGCATCGCCACAGACCTGTCCCTGGACAGGGGGGAGGTACCGACGATTCTTCTGACCTGTCCGAAGCGGAGGATTTCCCTGTCCTGCGGCCTCGTGGATACGGAGTCGGAGTATGCGGTATTCCATTATACCCTCTCCTGCGAGGGGGAGCGTTCCTGGAGCTTTCCGGCGCTCTATCCCCCCACCATGCTGCCGGCCTTTCCCTTTCTCCCGAAGCTCTATGAGTGTCTGTGCTTCGGGATGACGGAGGGTGCGGGAAGGGAAGCGGAGGAAGCCTTTTCCAATCCCCGGCTGACGGCGCTGCAGGGAGCCCTTTCGTCTCTCGGACTGACCTCGGCCCTGACGGAGAGAGAGGATCCTTCGGAAGGCGCTACGGCATCGTCCCTTACGATCCTTACGGGAGAGGAAGAGATTCCCCTGACCTATGCGTTTATTTTTCCGGAGTTGTCTCTGGCCGTTTTGCACCTGATCTATCACAGGGAGCATATTTTTCTCCCGGAATGCGGCGAACCCATGACGGCGACGGAGCTTGCCGTGCTGCTGCCGCTATTGGTGTAGGGGGAAGATAAGAAAAGAAAGCTTCGATCATCACGGGACCGGAATGAGGAGAATACTATGGGGGAGCTGTGGGGCAAAAAGATTTTGATCATCAGGGCACAGGAGAGTGTCATCTCCAGGGGCATCGCGAGGAAGCTGGAGGAGCTGGAGTGCGCCGTGACCGTGGTGGCTGACGACGCCCCGCATGTCAAAGACGAGATCTATTCCACGGAGCTGGTGCTGGTCTATCTTTCTCCCGACTGCCTCAGCAGTACGGTGCAGAAAGCCCGGATCGGAGAGATCTGCGGACAGATCGAGGCCAATGCAAAAAAAACAGTGGTGGTGGGGGAAAAGGATCAGCAGAAAGCCATCGTGGAGCTGTTTCCCGTTCTGGAGGAGCAGGCCTGGCTGTACCGTCCCGTGGACATGGCTCTGCTGGAAAAGACGGTCAGGGCCATTCTGGACAGGCCGAAGGTAAGCGCGGATGCGAAGCAGCTTCTGATCGTGGACGATGACCCCACCTTCTGCAGGATGATCCGGGGGTGGCTGAAGGATTACTATAAGGTGGCCGTGGTGACAAGCGGCTCGGCGGCGTTTGCTTACCTTGCCAAAAAAAATGTGGACCTCATCCTGTTGGATTACAATATGCCGGTGACAGACGGGCCGAAGGTGCTGGAGATGCTTCGGATGGAAAAAACCACCGCCTCCATTCCCGTGATCTTCCTGACGGGCATCAGCACCAAGGAGGAAGTAAGCCGGGTGCTGGGTCTGAAGCCCAACGGGTATATCCTGAAATCCACCAGCTTTACGGATCTGCTCAACTATCTGGAGGAGTTCTTCAGGAAGCACTGAGAAGGGCCGCCGGGAAAAAGTTTTACAATTTACACAATTTCTATGGAGTATTTGCATTTCTTTTGTTATAATTACAAAGATTATGAGGTATTTCGTCATTTTTTATAAAAGGAGAGGAAAGAAGCTATGAACAATACGCAGTTGTATCCCTTTGAACGCAACCGGTATTATCCGAAGAAGCGTATGTCCAGCGGGGACTTCCTGGCAGAGCAGACCTACCACAACAACAAACGCAGGTTTTCCAACTGCTTGATGTACGGTTCCGGTGTGGTCTGCGGTCTCGCGGTCATCAGTCTGGATGACCTGTCGATCCTGGTGGAAAATGGGGTGGCCATTGACGGCATGGGGCGCGAGATCGTGGTGGATTCTTCCGACGTGAAGAAGCTTTCCGCCATTCAGGGCTTTGACTCGCTGAAGACCAACCTGGTCAGCCTCTGTGTCCGTTATAAGGAAGAAAACGTCCACAAGGTCTACGCCATCGACCAGTCGGATCCGAATACGGAGTTCCAGTTCAACAGGATTCAGGAGAGCTACGAGCTTTTTCTGGTGGATCGGGACGACGTGCCGGAGGTCTTTGAGATGGAGACGGAGTTCCTCACAAGAGGGGTGCTCCTGGCCGATGACCATTACCGGATCGAATTTGTCATGCCCTCCACGGTGACGAGAGAGCATATCGTGAAGGCCCAGCTGGTGGTGACCAAGCTATCTCCGGATGAAATACGGCTCACCTACCACGGGATTCTGCAGATTCCGGTTTTCCTTTCCGAGGACGGCAAAAACGAGATTCCGGTGGACATCAATGATATGACCCTGGAAGAGGGAGAGAGCATTACCTACGATTACTGGATGATGGTACAGAACTCCCCTGTCATCGAGACCAACGTGATCCTCAGGACAGGCTCCGCGTCTGCTTATGAGAATGACAAGGCAGTGCCCGCCCCGGGCAATTTTACGGTGAAGATCCTCCTCTCCAATACGAAGCCCAGAGAGCTTGTGAACCGCGAGATCGGCAAGATGAATCTGGAAATGAAGAACCTGGGCGGGCAGGGAGATTTCATCCGTCTGGCGGATCTTCGTCTGGTGCGTACCGACAGCGCCTACATCATCGAGGATGTCATCGAGACCAATGTCAAACGTTATATCGCGGCGCCGGCACAGGAGATGCAGCGTCACGACTATATGGAATACTTCATCCACGAAAACGGCATCGGGCATGAGAACGCAGTCCCCGTAAAGCCTGTGGAGTCATACTCCGATGCGGACGGCAGTCTGCAGGGGCCGGAGATCGCCACCGGCGTGCTGGAGATTCCTCTGGGAGAAAACGCGCGGAAGGGCGACACCTTCTATTCCGGAGAGATCATGCACGGTCTGGGCAAAGGCAATGTCTATGTGGAGGTGGGCTACGAATTCATCAAAGAAGACGACAAGATCGGCGCCAGCGCCAAGAGTACCATCTACGGCAATCCGGACATTTTTGCAAAGGAACAGCGTACCGTGGTGGATGCAGAGACGGCGGTCCGAGTCTTGAATGACAAGGGCAGCTTCGTAGTGGGTGCCCGGCTTCTGAAAAATGTGGACTATCTCGTGCTCACCTACCGGTGGGTGGCCATCAGGTTCCCGGCGGGCAACGATCTCGGCCTCAGAGAGGATTACTCCGGCAAGACCATTTCCCCGGAGACGCCCACCATCAAGATGGCAGTCAAGGAGAATCACTACTTCGGCGTCCGCTTCAACAATATGGAGCCGGTCAGCATCACCTACGAGCTTACCGAGCCCAACAGCGGCGAGATCACGTCCGATGGCGTCTATACCGCACCTGCGAAACCGGGCGTATACGAGATCCGTATCTACTGCACGGATATGCCGGTGGTATGCACCTATGCTTATGCCATCGTTGAGAAGAAGGGCATAGAGGGACTGGAAGAAGAACAGCAGCGCAGTATCGATGTTAAGAACCCGCTTTCGGGTCTGCTGAAATAAGGAGTCACAGTGATCTATCAATCGCAGAATATGCGTCTGAAGACAGTCCGCCTGATTGTGCGGAATGAAATCAACGAAATACAGGTCTGTGAGAATCTGAACGATTCCGCAAGGGGGCGCTACGTCGTGATCCTGGTCAAGGATCACGACGTTCTCAAACGCTTCATCGAGCTGAATGAGCAGGCACAGGAGGTGCAGGAGAGGGTTCTGGTGGACTGCTTTTCCTGTGAAGGTCAGTACCTGATTGTCTATCCTTACAAGAATGAGCGACCGCTGGAACGCTTCTATGTAGGGACAGCCATGTCCCTTGCACAGTCGGAGGAGGTCTGTATCAACCTCATTATCGCCTGCATGACAAGTAACCTCCCCTGGTCGCTGCTTTACCTTGTGCTGACACAGCAGCAGATCCACATCTCCCGGGACAATTCCGTCTACTTAAGCTACGCCATGGATCTCGCCAAGCTCGACCCGGAGATGACCGAGCGGGACTGTGTGGTGGAGTGTGCGAAGCTCCTGCTCATGATCCTTTCCCCCAAGGTCGGCCGCGGCCGCAAAGCCAACAGCTACGTGCTGCTGACCAAAAAGATCGGGAAACGTGCGTATGACCGTTTTCGGGACCTATACAAGGATCTGGAGCTTGCCGCGGTGCAGCAGAAGAAGAGGAGGTGGCGTGTCCGCGCCCGCATCTGGTTCGAGAATAACCGGGACACCCTGTTCCGCGTGATCCTCGTGATCAGTGTCGCCCTTGCCATTTTTGTGGTGCTCACTTTTTTGACCAATCTGATTTTCGGAGACGTACCATGGCTGCGCGTCTTTATCCGCAGCTTTGACAAGATCGGACTTGAATCACTCTTACAGTAAGGGGTTTTCATGAGGGAATTTTTCAAAAACAAAAATACAAGAGTCACGCTGATCATCTGCCTCATCTGGGCGGCTTTCATCGTGGCATGCCTTTTTTCCTGGCTGATTTTCAGAGGCTACACGAAAGAGCTGACGGAGTTTAACGATGTGGCAATCGGTGAGCGGGATATCTTTGTCAGCGATAATACCGACAGGGGCGGGATCATCTATGAGATCTCCGACAAGGGAAAGGTCCGGGGGATGTTTCAGACCCGTTCCAAAGCGCTGTTTTCCGGATGGGATGTGGCGCAGATCTATGCCTATGACAGGATGGTCTATGCCGTCCTCACCAGAATCCGCACAGATAACAATCAGGAGGTTCATGAATATGAGCTGGTGGCCTTTGATGAAGAGCTGGGACCGTCTCACAGGACCCCTGTCTTCAGGATCATGAACACCTTAAAGCTCAGCGGCTTTTCCATGGGTCCCGACGGGGCTTACCTCACGTACCTGACTGCCAACGGGCAGAATGCCTTTGTCTATCTGGTGCCGGCGAGTCAGTTCGTCGAGATCACCACCATGAATCCCTCCTACAAGGAGCAGCAGGAATTTAAGAAGCAGACCGTGGAGATCGGGGAGTACCTCGCGCAGGGGAGCGAGGCGGGCCGGTTCTTTGCGCAGGCGCAGTACAGCGACGGCATGCTCCATACGAGGAAAGACAATGAGGCACCGGAAGAGCCCTTTACGGTGGATCCCGTCGTGCGCAAGCTTTTTGCCGACCGCCAGATGTCCTTCTTCCAGAGAATCGCTGCAACCGGGATCAATTTCGTCGCCTTCATCATCGTGGGCGTCGCCGGTGTGGTGGTGATCATCGCCGTATCCTGGCTGCTTCGTCTCCGGCGGAGAGTCGCGTATGCGATCTTTACCTATGAAGTGGTGCTGGCGGTGATGATCGGTTTTGTGTTTTTCTTCCTGATGCAGAAGACGAGGAGCATCGAGGCGGAAAATTACGAACGGTTTGAACGGTATTTTATCGGAACCCTGTTTGAAAATCTCCCGACGGATGCCAACCTCAACTTTTCCGACGATCTTTTTTATGACACCGAGTCTTACGTGATCCTGCAGAACCGCATCGCATCGCAGATTGCGGCTTCAGAGGGCGCCATCAAGCTGGACGATATCTGTATCGTGAACCGGGACACCGGCATCGTCGCCCTGTCCGGCAGCGGACGCAACAAGCAGTATATCGGAGAGCTCTACGGGGAAGAGTCCGCCGAGATCCTCCCCAAGGTGAACGAGCAGAAGCCCATGGCGACGGAGCACACCATCCTGCAGGGAACGGAGGTCTCCATCGTGGCACAGACGCTGGATGACCAGCAGGTTTATGACTACGCAGCGGTGGGCGTTTCCCAGTACAGTCACATCACAGACGGGTTCTTTGCGAATTACGGCAACATCTTCCGGTTTTCCCTCATCCTTTTTGCAGCCGGAAGCGTGGCGGGTCTTATCTTTTTCATCCTGCAGGCACAGGACATCCGGCGTTTGGCTGCGGCACTGAAAAAGGTGGCCAACGGGCAGGAAACCGTGACGAAGCCCGTGGTGGTCGGAACCGACATGAACTATATGTGGAACTCGGTCTTTGAGATCCAGAAGAAGATCCGCAACACCAACCGGATCAAGTTCCTGACCTATGAAGCGTATTACCGCTTTGCGCCGAAGAATATCGAGCGGATTCTGCGCAAGGATTCCATCACCGAAGTCACCAGCGGCAACGCGATCCAGCTTTCCGGTACCATGGCGCTCCTGTCGGCACCGGGACAGCACACGAATAACCCCATGGATCTCGACCGGATGAACCATTTCATGGAGATCATCGAGCATTATCAGAAGCAGCAGGACGGGATCTATATTTCCAGCAGCAGCGATCTTTCCTTCATAAAGTTTTTGTTTCTGGACGAAAGCAGGAGTTCCGCCAACTTCGGCATCAATTTTATGGAAGCCTTGCGGGAATGGCAGAAGCAGGAATACCCCAGCACCTGTATTCTGATGCACTATGCGCCCTTTGTTTACGGCATCGCCGGGACCAACGATCAGGCATCGGCTTTCCTTTCCTCCCCGGAGACGGAGAATCTCGAGGGCTATGTGGACTGGTTCAGGCGGATGCGGCTCGGGGTTCTCATTACGGCTGCGGTGCGTGATCATGAGGAGAACCGTTACGATCTCAGATACATTGGGTTCGTGCTGCCGGATCCCGAGAATCCGGAACATCGTGTGGAGCTCTACGAGGTGCTGGATGCGTGCAGCACCAGGGTGCGTCAGGTTCGGCTGCAGATGCTGAGCCGCTTCGCGGAAGCGCTTGATCTTTTCTACAAGCAGGATTTTTACTTTGCCAGAAACTGCTTCACCGAGATCCTTCGCGAAATGCCGGAGGATGAGATCACGAAATGGTACCTGTTTGAATGTGAACGGTATTTGAACGAAGCCGATGGCAGCAATTTTGTCGGCGCATTGCATATGGAGTAAGGTAAATGAATTTATTTCAGATACTTCTTCAGAGCTTAAAAGCGAAGTTTACCCCCTTTGTCACACGGCTGCGGTATTACTTCAACCCGGCCTACTGGCTGACACTGGGGATCGAGGCGATCCGGAACTTCTTTACGAAGATTCTGAATGTCAGACCCCGCAACAAGGACGATTACTATACCGTGGGGCGGTGGCTGGTCAGCAAGCGGCTGTGCTTTGCTATCGTGGTGGTCATCGGTGTTTTGTCCGTGATGTATATCTATGCCGTGCGGTCCACCCTGTTTCCGCAGCGTGCGGACGGCTCCATCAAGACCTATCCCTACAACTCCGTTCTGCTGAAATTTGCCAAGGGAACAGTCCGAATCAAGGGAAAATCCGGGTATCTCGCCTATGAGGGGCAGGTCAGTGACGGCTCCTGCAACGGAGTCGGGACCTTAAAAAATCCTCAGGGGATCGTGGTCTACCAGGGAAATTTTCAGAAGAACATGTATGAAGCAACGGGCACCCAGTATTATCAGGACGGGATGCTCTGGTACACCGGCAATTTCCACGAAAATCTGCACAGTGGTGACGGCAAGCTTTACCGTCCCAACGGAACCCTGGAGTATGCGGGACAGTTTGCCATGGATATGAAGGAAGGGGACGGGATCCTCTATGACATGAGCAATAATCCGGTCTACAGCGGCCGCTTCTCCCATGACGAGATCCTGTATTCCAACCTGATCGGCAAGACCAACTCCGAGGTGGCGGCAGCCTATACCGGGGAGCGCAAGATGTATGTCTCCGGTGTGGAACGTGTCCGTTTTCTGCAGGATATCGATGCCATGACGGTGGAGATCGTGGATGATGATTCCATCGACAGCGATGCCAAGGTGGATTCCGTGTATGTGCTGAAGGATTCCTTCCGGTACGGCAGTGAGACCTGTCAGACCATCAGCAGTCTGAATGACGTGTTCGGTGCACCGGTTTATGCCGGTACTTCCTACGCGACCCTTCCCGAGGCACTGGCCATCAACTACCTCTACGATCATCAGCGCCTGACCATGGATGGACGGGTAGAGATGAAGGAAAATGACGTCTTTACCGAATATACGGAAGTGGAAGACTATGACCGGGAATACGAGGTCTACCTCCATACCTATCACAAAGACGGACTGATCTATACCTTCGTCTCCAACCGCGGTTCGGATATGTTTGATTTCTACTTCATCCACACAGAATCGCTGTCTGATTTGCGCTAGCAGTTCCTGTGATTTTGCACAAAAATAATTTTTCTTTTTTGTAAAAATTAGACGCTCCTGTATTGCCATGTCGGACCCATGTTCGTATAAAGGAGTATGAAGAAAACACTATTCAGAGAAAACTGGATAAAAGGTATCGGAAAACGGGTGGTCTCTTTCGTGCTTGCGGCATCGATCGTGATCCCTGTTTCTCTATGTGCAAAACCGGAAACTGTACAGGCTGCCGGCATCCTGAAGCTGGCGACTGCCAAAAACGTGGCCGTGGCCAGAAGTGACAAGATCGAAGCGCTGGAGCTTCAGATCACCACCAAGCGCGCCGCCAGGGATTCCGCTGTGCGTTCTCTCAGAGAGAAGCAGCATAATATGAGCACCTTCCGCTGGAGTCCTCTTCTCAGCTTCAAATTCCCCACCAAACCCAGTGAGGCGGAAGCCTTTGAATTTCAGTACAAGCCTACCCAGCTGGAGTATCAGATCAAGGATCTTCAGCACAAAATCACGGATGTGAAATTGGAGGAATATGAAAAGGTATCCAATCTTTACATCGGGATTATTCAGGCGCAGCAGGAACTGGAATTTCTCAACAAACGGCTGAAAAACCTTAATACTGCGCTTCAAAAGGCGCAGGCCAGACAAAAGATCGGCGAGGTCACCCAGGACGTGGTGGACAAGCTTACGGATCGGCAGAAAACGCTGCAAAGCAAAAAGACCGAGCAGGAGACTAAATTCCAGCGCAATAAGGAGAAACTCGGCAAAGAGCTGAAGATCGACATTACCACAAACTACATTTTCGAAAATGCCTTTGCCACAGCGGAGATGTCCAGAAAGAATATCGAATATCTTCAGACCTATGCCCTGGAAAGGGACCATACGGTTTATGAGGCTCAGCAGGCTGCGGATCTGGCGCTTCTTTCCCTGCAGACCAACTACAGCCTTTTCAAAGGGCAGTACGGCGCATACATCGGTACGATCAGTTCCTATGTACAGCAGGCTCTGGACGGTTCGGACGTGAACCAGAAGGCCTACAGCAAGGATTATGATAAATTCCTGAAGCAGATCGACTCTCCTTGGGAAGGAAGCTACAAGATTTTGTTCATCAAGTTTCCAAAGGCCTATCTGAAGGGCGACAGTGACGGCATGAACTGGGTGGAGGATGACCCCAAGGTACTGTTCACCGATACCATGGAGTATGTGAGTGCCAGAAAGGAATTGGAAAACACCAAGGACGAGATCCGTGCAGCGGTAGAGGACGGGTATGATACATATGCCGGCGCCAGAAAAGCCTATCTGGAGGCCAACGGTACCATGCTGGAGCTCCAGGACAAGCTGGTGGCGGATGAAGTCCGAAACCTCATGGGAGAGCTTTCCAATGAGGAGTTTGAGACAGAGCAACAGGAATACGAGGCTGCACAGACTTCGAATAATGAATCTCTTGCTTCCTATTCCCAGACCCTTTACAGCTTCGACAAAACCACCTGCGGCGGCGTCTCCCAGTTCCTGGAAACAGTGTCTCAGGAAACCGGCGACGGTTCTTTGCAGGATCAGCTGAACTCTCTGGAAGGAATTACCAAGACCGGCGCCCATTACAGCATTCGTTCCATCATTTCCGATGCGGAATTTGTGGTTACGATCGATGTGCCGGACTATAACGGGCAGGAGTTTCTGGAAAGCGGAGAAAAGAATCCGGATTACTACCCCTGGAACGTGACGGATTTTGAACTGCGGATCAACAACCGTACCATCGGATCCAAGACACCCAAGGACGGCTCGATCCGCCACCTGAAGCTGGACAAGGACAATGCCGATGAGGTAGTGATCAGACTTTGGGATGTGAATGAGTTTATCGATGATGTGGTCATCGACCCCACCATTCCCTGGGGTCCTCTGGATATCACGGAGAAATACGTGGTGCCGGAGGGGAGGGATACCGGCGTCATTGGCACTTACAAGCTGGTGGACGATACGACCACGGATATGATCCGCATGGAGTTTGAATTTGATCAGGATGCGGTGAAAAAAGAATTCGGACAGGGAAAGGAAGCGGCCTTTTATAACCTTTCCGCAGACCGGAGCCTGTATCTTTTCTCGGATCATCTGGTGTCCGTGGATCAGCCCTTCAGCTATCTGTCTTTCATCCGGGGAGACCTGGGTCAGCTGACCATGCGTTTGTTTGATTCGGATGGTACTTTCCTTGGTGGCGCCCGGTTTGACACCACCAATCAGCGCCTGGTAAAGGATCAGGATGTGATGACTGCGGATATGCAGGATGTGGCATTGGCAGAACTGGCTACGAAGAACAAGAAGGATCAGCTTACGGCAGATCTGGAAATGGCTCAGCAGGCTATGAAAGAGGCTGAGGAAAACGGGGATACTACCAGTGCGGAGTATTATAAGGAGCGGATCAGCACTCTCCAGGATCAGATAGACCATGCGGCGGATAACCTGACGGAAGAGGATCTGGAGCGGGTACGTACGGAGCAGGCGGAGGAGCTGAAACAGCTGACGGATCAGAAAGCGGAGGAAGCATCCAAGTCCGATGAGGAAAAGGCGAAGGACGCAGAAGACGAGCTGAAAAGACAGCAGATACTGCGGGATGCCGCAGAGGAGCTGGTGGGAAAAATGAAATACGAGGAGGACATGAAGGAACTCCGGTCACAGCGGGATGCCTGGGCTTATAAGGAAACCGAGCTGCAGGAGCGCTTCAACCAGCTCTCGGCGGAGAAGGGGGCGTCCGACCCGGAGGCCAGGGAAGTACTGGCTCAGCTGCAGGCTGCCAAACGGAAAAAGAGAGCTCTTGAGGATGAGATCAAATCCCACTCCTCTTTTGACAGAAACGCTTATCCCGTAAGTGAGGAGGAGATTCAGGAGATGCTGAATCTTCAGCCGGACGAGGTATATAATCTGGCAGGGGACAGGCTGGGAGAGCTGGACAAGTATGCAGGTCCGGCCTACGAACAGGCCAAGGCAGAGGCAGAGATCTACAATATAGAGACAACCACGGAAAATGTCCAGTTCTTGATGAGTTACACGGATGAATTGAAGCAGTGTAAGGCAATCCAGAAGCAGATGGAGATCATGCAAAAGGATAAAGAAAATCTGGAAAAGCAGATAGCGGATATCAAAGCGCTGCCGGATGACGATCCGAGAAAGATTTCCCAGAGCAACGTCCTCGCTCAGCTGGAGAAAGTAAATGAAGCCTATGACAAACAGCTCGCCATTCTCAAGGAGAAGGAAGACAAGCTGAATCCGGCAAAGGAGCTGAAACGCAGACAGATTGCCGATGACATCCGTGCGGAGCAGGCCACCATGAAGGAGATCGAGGCGGTCTACAAGGAAAAGGAGAAGGTTCTGGACGAAGCCATCACAAAACTGAAGGAGCAGCAGGAGAAGCTGATCACTGCGCAGCAGACCCAGGAGAAGCTCAAGATTGAAAAGCAAATGCAGGAACAGATGGAGCAGATCTACCGTCAGGCGAAGGAGCAGTACAAGAACAAGGCAAATAAACTTCAAGATGAGCTTGAAGATATGAACATCTTTGAGCGTATCGGCAATAAGATCCGCTCACTCTGGGGAGATTCCCACGAGGATCGGATCGAGGCCGCCCTTGCCGCCATGCGGGAAAAGGAGAGAAAAGAGGCCGAAGCGCGGGCACGGATCGAGAATATTGAGAATAATCTGATTCCGCAGGCCGAAAAGGATGAGCAGGATGCCAAAGAAGCGATCCCCATCTGCGAGAAGAAACAGGAGGATGCCCAGGTGGAATACGATGCCGCCAATGACGACTATCAGGATCAGAACGCCAGAATTGAAGCGCTGAAGAAGCAACTGGATGCTGTTTAAGAGGTACCTATGAAGAAAGAGACAGGAAGGAGAAAACTGCATATTGCGAAACGCCTTGCCAGCCTGCTCCTTCTGGTGGCCATGGCGGTGACTACGGTGGCTGTTCCGGAACCGGTGGTGGCGGATGAGGTCAGTACATGGGAGAACGACGGTACTACGACTGTGCGTAATCTCATTATCTCATTGGTGCAAAAAAACATAGAGCTTTCCATCAAGGCAGATGCGGAGCCTGGTGAAGGAGCCGGAGTTACTGACGATCAGATTATCGCCGCCTTTGAGGGAGTGCACCATATTACCTCTGCCTGGAGCACCACAAATCTTCATACCGTGACCACACAGTGTGTACAGATACTGGTGGATCAGGGAATCGCCACCCTGGACGATTCCAAGCTGCAGTCACTTTCGAGCTCCACCATGCCTCTGGATTATACTCTGGGGGATATGATGGTGGACTGGGCCCGCAACAACGTGGCGCAGGCCGCTATGGTCGATGATGATACGCTGGTATCATTTTATGACGAGCTGGTGACGGCTGCCGGCAGCCCCTACATTGTGGTGAAGAGCTATGGCGATGTTGTCATGCAGAAGGCAAAGGATTATGCCACGGACAACAACGTTGGGGATGACAAGGTGAATATCCTGAAGACCGATAGCTACATCACCTACCGGGATTATGTGGCAGCAGGCAATATTGTCCCCGCCGGGACGTTGTTTATCGGCACCTGGCTGATTGACATGCAGACCGCAAATACCACCACATATACCAGAGCGGTTCGCTCCATGGCGGAGGATGACCAGCAGATCATGTATTACAAATCAGAGCTGGCAGGAGGTCGTTGGCGGGATATTGCCAGTGCCAGCAGCCTGAATGCGATTCTGCCCTCCGGAGATGACGTTGCGGACACGGAGCTGATGAACTACTACATCTCCGTGATCATAGGACCCGACGGGATTCCGAAGAACCCGAAGACCGGTGAGTATGTGGATATTTTCAACATTTCAAATCCCTACGAACTGGATACGCTTCCGGAGTTGAAGGGCATCCGTCTCCAGATTGATGCCGGCAACTTAAAGCCCATGAGCCGGGGCGGCACCGGATCCGGTGCCTACACCTACGACAGAGTCGTGCTCTTTTTTGAGCATGACCAGCCCTTCCCCCGTTCCCAGGAGATGCAGGACAATGTGAACTACTGGAAGAATGCTTCCATCAATAATCACGACTATCTGTGCGCCTGGGACTTGAACGGCGGTGATAAATATAAAGAGGTGGATTATGGCTGGAGGAGACGGTTCCTGTGGTGGAGCTGGTGGAGTACGGATCGGGGATATATGGAGCTGAAAAAACGGTACACCGGGGATATGCAGCTTGTGGATATGCTTCAGACCGACGAGGAGTACGGGCACGAGGTCACCTATTACTTTAATGAGGGAAACGGCGGTGACGGAAGAAGTTCCTGGTACTCTCCATTCCCGAAGCCTGAGGTACATGGAAGGATCTTTCATTCCAAGGCATACGCGCAGCAGCAGGATTCAAAACACTGGTGGGAGCCGCAGAACTCCATTTCCGGAACGACGCGGTTATACCTGAGAGGACAGGCCGTTAAAGCGGATATACCTCTGGTGGGGTATTATGGCCCCTGGGATCAAAGAGCCATTTCCATCCTGGGAACCAACGATATCAACGTGATCCGCTACCGGATCAACCTGTTCAAACAGTTCTGGGCAGGCTCCACCAGCATCCGCGATGATGATACGGATCGCTATGACCAGCAGCTGGCGGCGATTTCCAATCTCTACCTGCCCTTAAAGCAGGGCGGGTATGAGGAGGAAGCGGATCGCGCGATGCTGCTGCAGGACAAACTTGATTCTGCGAGACGTTCCAAGGCGTATTACAACCTTGTCATGAATGACGAGCACAATTACGGGATCGGTGCACCCTTAAACAATCTCTTTAGTCAGGTGGCCTATGGCACCTCTGATTTTGGGCGTTCCTATGCCGTGATGGCGGGGGATTACGGGGACAATACGGACGGAACCATGTTTCAGCCGGATTCCTCCATGATGGAGGTGGTAGGTTCTGCGGTGACAGCGGCCACCAGTGCCTATAACAGTTACAACGACATGGCATTGAAAAACGGAGATACCGTGGCGCAGCAATTTGAATACGATGCCAGCCAGGCGGTCATAGATAATGCGGCCGCGGGACCCGAGGCGGTTCGCGGAAATCTTCAGATGCTGACGGACCTGGACAATATTCTGGGCAGTACCATTCGTCATAAAGACCGGGAGCTGACAACACTGGATTCCCTTCAGATGACGGCTGATGCCAGATTTCAGGAAAAGAGTCATGAGGCTGCGGGAGAAGAATATATCAAGGCCGTCAATGATCCGGACAGCTCCGAGGAGACCATCCGGAAGGTTCTGCAGCAGCAAAAGGCCGAGCTTTCCAGTACCATCGGAGAAGCACAGCAGTTTATCAAGGCCAGAGTGATCAGGCTCGCCAGAGATCCCGCCCTTTCCTATATTGATGAGAGGATTAACTGGGCAGATGGTCTCAAACCGGCAGTTTCCACTGATGCATACGGTCAGTATGAAACAGAGGCGATTGATGATCATATCAATTGGCTCATCGCACTGAAAAAAACCGTGACTGCCGGAGGCGGTCTGGACAAGGAGGATCCCGCCAAAGATAAGGCAGTGCTGAATCTGGAACGTCTGGATTTGCTGGATGATAACGATCTGGACGGCATGGATAATCTGGACAGGAAGATCGGGGAAAAGGATCAGGAGATTGCCGACCAGCGCGATAGGAATCTTTCCATTCTGGATGGCACAGGTGATGCGGCATCCAAGGCGGACGCACTCATCGGTCTGGATGATATGGAAGGTGCAAAACGGGATATTGAAAAAGACCTGATCGGTGATATTGAAAATGATGACTATGACAGGATCAGAGATCTTCTGGATGCTGCAGCGGATGTCGGTCTCAATATGGATGATATCCAGGATAAGCTGAAGCTGGCAGGTGCGCCTTTGTCTGTTCAGAATTATGCGGATGATGCGGCAGAGAGGGCAAAGAGCAGCCCCTTCTATGATGACGGTACCACCGGAGACGGAGACGAAGGGAACGGAGACGATAATGGCGGCAACAGCGGACAAGATGGCGACGGCTCCGGAAGCGGCGGTCCGACGGGCGACAACGCAGGTGACAACGCAGGAAATGCAGGTGGCAGCAGCGGCGGCGGCAGCACAGGACCGGACGGCTCGGATGGTACCGATGGATCCGGCTCGGGTGATAATGCCGGTGACAGCACCTCCGGGGATAATGGCAGCGGCGGTGCAGGCGGCAGCGGCACAGGCTCCGGCGCAAGCGGACGCGGCCTGAACGGTGGCGGTGGCGGCGGTGCCAGCGGCCTGGACGGCAGAGATCTCAACGATGCAATCCAGGATGCCTTTGGAGGACCCTTCAGTTCTCTTTCGGATTCCGATAAGGCATCGGTGGTGGCCGGTCTGAATAAGTTCGCGGAAGACCGCGGCGACGATGAGCTCCGGCAGAGGGCAAAAGACCTGTTGAGCCAGCTTCTGGCGGAGGGGAACGGCTTTATTTACCGCCAGTACTTGGGCGATCCCTCCAAGAAATACGTCAGCCTTGCGGCTGTGGATAAGTGCAGACCGTTGACCAGAAACCGCTGTGTCTATATCGGTGACAAAGCGACCATGTCGCAGATCGCCGGCGGATCCGCCAGCTATGTCTTTACCATTGGCGCGACCTCCGTGCAAAGTAACGACGGCGAGACCCTGGAGATGGACACCCCGACGGTGATCCAGTCCGACCCGTCCATCCATGGCAGCCAGAAGGAAGAGTATCCTTACATCACCGAGGAATCCTCCTCGCAGTACTTAAAGGATACCTGCGAATACATTCCCGACACCGAGTGGGCGATCCTCATCGCACCCTCCATGAGCAAGAAGGTCATCGAGCTCCTGGAAGTCCTTGACGAAATCGCTGACGAGGGTTGAGAGAGAGGGAAGACCACAGTACTTCCGAGCCTGAATTGTCGAGTGTGATTGCTCTGAAAAACTGTTGAAAAACGCCGGCACTTAACGAGTGCTGTGCACGAGTTTAGTACCGCTGCGTTTTTCATCAAGCGGGAGCGTGTTTTGAAGAGCAATCAACAGGAGACATATCAGGCGAGTGCAGCGAGCCGGACATATCAGGCGAGTGTAGAAAAAAGGATAACCAGATGAAAAAAATGAAGTTCTTCCAAAAACTTCATATGCCGAGATTAGCAGCCCTGTTTCTGGCGCTGCTGATGTTCCTGAATGCTTCCCCGCTTTACGCAGCGAGCACCACAGAGAGCACAACGGAAAGCGAAAAGTCCACAGAGCAGGAGGCGACTGCGGCTGATGCGGAGACGACCTACGGCAATACCTTAAAGCGGAGCAAGTATGGGAAGCTCTACTATGATTATGTGGCGGAGGGGAATATCATCCCGGCGACGACACTGTTTGTGGGAACGTATCTCATTGATGCGAGAGCCCTGAACGCCTCCCCTCAAGAGCAGGTGGAAACGATCCAGGCAGAGGCGGAGAATACCAAGGCCGGTAAGGAGAATGTCAAGAAGGGCATCAGCGGTGCGATTTATCAGAAGGCACTGCAGAGCATGACGACCTATAACCAGAAGACGAGGTACTACCGGTCGGAGCTTGCGGGGGGCGAGTGGAGAGATATTTCGGCAGCCGGGAAGCTGGAAGATATTATGAAGACAGCCCGTGTTGTTCCGAAGAAGGAGCTGGATCCCCTGCTGATCACCTGCGTGGTGGGCGCGGACGGGATCCCGAGAGACCCGGACGGCAACGAGATGAATATCTTTGATTATCCCAATCCCTACGAGATGGACGAGATCCCCGAGCTGAAGCCGATTCAGGATTATTATAATTCCGGAAAGGTATCGGAGAAGAGCGGCGGCAGTGACAATTACAGGTATTGGAGACTGTTCTATTTCTTCAATCATGACAATATTCCCACCTTTGACCGGTATGCCACCAGTCAGCTTCTGATTGACCGGACGTATTTGTCCCTTACGGAGGACAGCTCCGGACAAAAGCTTGAAGAGACCTGGGATGAAGCGGAAGTCAGGAATGAGATTCCAAAGGATGAGAATCAGAGCTTTAAGGAGACGGTGCGTAACTGGCCCAATGCCAGAGACAGCGTCACGAATTATGACGATATCGGGTTGGATACAACCTATAAGCTTTATCTGAGTCTGAAGAAACAGGGAATGGATGAGGAAGCGGATGAGGCGCTGAAGATCGCGGAAGCGCTGGATGCGGAGCGCAGAGCGGAGGTATTCTATAACCTGACGAAAAACTCCAATATTCTGTTGAATTCCAGACTGAAGGAGATTGATTATCTGGAAGCGGATCTGGATGCGGAGATCGCGGCACTGAATGCGGAAGCGGACGAGATCCGCACTGTGGAGATTCCGGCATTGCAGCAGGCGCACGCAGATATGGAGGCGGAGCTTGCGAAGTCTCTGGAAGCAGCGGATAAGGCCGAGGCGGAGATTCAGGAAGCAGCCGAGAAGAGAAAAGCGGAACAGGAGGCAGCAAACCCGGCTGCAACAGAGGCAGACCAGACGGATGCAGCGGAAGCAGATCAAACGGCCGCAGCGGATACCACGGCAGAGGAACCGGAGCAGACCACCGCGGCGGAGAGTGAAGCCGCAGCGGCGGAGGAGGAAGCAAAGGATCTCACGAGACTGGAGACCCTGTATGAGCGGCTGTCCAGATATTCCATTTTCAACGGGAAGCTGGAGGATCAACTGGCAAAGCTGAAATCGCAGAATCAGCTGTCACCCCTGGCTGTCACCGTTTCAGAAGAGCTGAAGGTGATCCAGACACTGAAGCAGAATACGATACCGGATCTGGAGCGCAAGATTCCCTATGGCAACCAGCAGGTGGAGAGACTTCAGAGTGAAAAGAAAGAGCTGGAAGCAATCTTAAAGGATGCCCAGGAGAAGGAGCGCTTCACCCTGGAAAAGACACTGAAGGCAAGGATTGCAGACAATGAATCCATGACGAAGGCCTATGAAAGCGCGGTGAAGGAAGCAGAGACACAGCTTGGGGAAGCCAATGATCTGCTGCAGAAGACCGGTGACGAGCTGAAACAGAATCTGGAGGCGATGGATGCGGTGTCCGCTGATGCGGAGGAAGCAGAGGTGCGCACTCAGCTGAAGACACTGGCTGACTCTCTGTCTGCCATGACCTCCGAAACGGAGGAGGAAGCATGGACAACCTGGGGAGAGGACTGCGCCAAGGCAACGGCAGCCGCTTCCGCCCTGCAGGAGAAAAAGAGTTCGGAAAGCACCGCGAAGGAAGAGGAGATCAAGTCGGTCAGCTCTGCCATCGATGCGGTGAATAAAGCGATTGAAAGCCGGAAGGAAGCACTGGCTGCGGATCTTGCCGCCAATGAAAAGAAGCAGACTTTTGTACAGGAACGATTAGCCACCATCGAGGATCAGATCAAGTATAAAAAAGAAGCAGCAGAACAGCGAAAAAATGAAAAGACCTTCTACGAAGGCGGTCTCATGGCCGCAGCGGAAAAGGCCGCGCTGGGTGCGGAGATTGCGGATCTCAAGGCAGAACGGTCCAAGCTGGAGCGGGAAAAGAAGCTCCTGGAGGAACAGGTGCCGGCGCTGGAGAGTGAATACACCGTGATCAAAGCGGATCTGGACAAGGTGGCTGCGGAAAAGGCCGAGCTGGATAATCAGCTGGCAGCCCTGAAGGCGGAGCTGGCGGCGCTCTCGGAGGGGAAGGACGCGCTGGAAGCGAGAGACCGCGCCATTAATGAAGAGGTGCCGAAGCTCCAGGCGGAAAAAAAGACTTATCCTACGGAAGCGTTCAATAATGACCCGATCTATCAGCAGCTTTTGAAGGAAAAGGAGAACCTGGAGGTCCGGAAGAAGGAAGCGGAGGCCACAGGGATCAGGGAAGCGAGACTGGCGGATTTTAACCGCTGGGTCGCGAAGGAAGCGACCGCAGAAACCACCGCGCAGAATCAGATCAGGGAGGATGCATTAAAGAAGCTCCAGAATGAAAGTGAGCTGCAGCCTCAGGAGCTGGAAGAACTGCAAAGCTATCTCAAGCCTCTGAATGAGATGTATGAAAGCCTGAAGGACAAGACGAAGGAAAACTTCGAGTTGCTCCCGCCACTGGTGCTTTCAGCAGGGGTCAACACCGCTCTCGTTGAGAACGAACCTACTGCTTCTCTGAACCGTCTTCGTCTGCGCCGAAATCAGGAGTCCGCTCTGACAGAGCTGGAACGGCAGAGAAAAAACGTGGTGGTTAGCGCCACCAGGCAGGTTCAGCGTGGTGCATCGGTGATGAACGAAAAGGGCGAGGAGGAACTCGCTGTCGAGAAGCAGATCGAGGATCTGGACAAGGCCATTGCAGATACGGAGCAGCGGATTCAGGAAGAGGCCGAGCGGATCGAAAACGAGATCAAAGCATGGGGTCAGCAGCAGGATCAGAAGATTGCTTCTCTCCGGGAGGAAAAGACCAAAATCGCAGAGGAGCTGTCCCAGAACAAGGCTGCGGTTCCCCCCAAGGAAGAAGAGATTGCGGCCAAAGAGGCCGAGGTAGAGGCCAAAGAGGCCGAGGTCGCTCCGGTACAGGAAAAAGCGGATGCGAAGCAGAAGGAGATCGAAGCAAAACAAAAAGAAATCAGTGACATGGATCAGAGGATCGATGGCATTCAGGAACAGATCGTAGAGAAGCAGAAGGAGTATGATGCTATCGATGCGGATGTCAATGCCAATGTCACCAGAGCGGAGTTTTCCATCGGACCGACCCTGGACTTCCTGTCGAAGCTGTCGGAGACCGGGCAGTCGGATCTCGGACGCACCTATACCAACATGAGCGCGTACCGCGGAGACGAATATATCGAGGACAGCACACTCACGGCAGCCATCGGAGAAGCCACTGCCAACAGCAATGCTGCTTATGTAAGCTACCGGGACAAGACCATCAACCGCGGAGAAGAGGTGTATGAGAATCTCCGTTACCAGTACAGCCGGAAGGTGGTCGATGCGGGAATTGATGAGACGGAGGCACTGCCGAACCTCAGGATGCTGCAGGATCTTGCCAATGTTTATTACAACGAAGACGTGGTGCATAAGGACAGAGAGCTGACGGCCATTGATGAAACGCTGCTGCCCAGATGCCTCGGACGTCTGGAGGCGGTGAAGGAGCCGAAGAACTCCCTGTCGGATTACGATCTGAACCGTGATATCGAGGAATATCAGACCTATCTGCAGGCGAGGACAGACCGGGATACGGTGAACAATTCCATCGCATTCCTGAAAAACAGGATTACCTATGCCAAAAACCTGAAAGCCAAGGGGCAGGACTGGAGTCAGAAGCGCATCGATGAGCACATCGAATGGCTGAACCGCCTCCTTGCCACCCTGAACAGTGATATTGACGATGCGGACAAATCCTTTACCGAGCTGGATAAGTATATTGCGAAGCTCAAGGATGAGGAGCGAAAGAAGCGGGAAGAAGACGATCTGAAGGAAGCAAAGAAGATCGGGACGATCCGGCAGGAAAAGGAAGCGGAAAAGAACGATATCATTGATGGCGCCATCGACCCGAACCTTCCGATCCCGGATCAGCTGGGAAATCTGAACCGGATCGGCGGGAAGCCGAAGGTGGAGGATGATCTTATCAATCGAACCCTCGGCAAAATCGAGAACGATGATTATGACATTGATACAGAGCTGGATAAGCTGGCAGGGATCGGCGCGGATCTCTCACCCGTCATCGACGGGCTGAATAATAAAGGAGCGCCGGATGACATCAAAAACAAGGCGGCGCAGGCCGATGCGAACAGCCGCAACAGCCCGCTCTACGGTTACAATAACAGTCCGCCGGATCCCGGCAGCGGCAGCAGAGGCGAAGGAACCAATCTGGGTGATTCCACCAGCGGCGGCACCAATACCGGCGGTGAAGGCGGCGCAGGCGGCGGCAGCGGCGCAAACGGCAGCGGCAGCGGCAGAGGCAGCGGCGTCGGCGTGGATCGCGGAAGCCTGAGCGGCAACGACATCAGTGATGCCATCAAGGACGTATTCGGAAATGATCCCTCCAAGCTGTCAGATGCGGACATGGCTGCGATCCTGGCGGCACTGGCGAAGTACGGAAAGGACTACGGAGACGATCCGGTGCTGGCCTACGCCATGAGCCTGCTGGAGGAGCTTCTGGGCAAGGGCGGTGCCAACGGGTTTATCTACCGGCAGTATCAGGCAGATCCGGAGACGGAATATGTCTCCTTCGGCTCCATCGATATGACCAGGGCGTACAGCTTCTACCGGTATACGCATAAGGGTCAGGACGCGGTACTCCAGCAGATACTGGGCGGATCCGCAAGCTATTCCTTCCAGATCGGCTCGGACACCATGAAGGACAACAAGGGGACAGAGTACACCCTGCTCAAGCCCGCGGTTTCCCAGGAGGATACTTACCTGCATGGCAACGCGGATACCCTTTATCCGTACATCACCCGGGAAGACAGCGAGCAGCACATGGATATCAGCTGCGTCTACATGCCGGGCAAGGATTGGGCGATTCTCGTTCCCCCGTCCCTGAAGGAGAAGATGGCGGAGCTTACCGAAAAGCTGACCCAGGCAGCGAAATACCTGGAGCAGAATCCCATCTCCTAAGGGAAAAAGAGGCATATGGGCACGAAAATGAAAGTTTTTGAACCTATTTCTTAAAATTTTCTAAAATTTATGAAAAATTCGTGCCCTTTGGACAGATAATTCGTATAATAGAGTAAGATCAACCAAGGAACAACAAAGGAGACTGTTTTGGCAGACTATACCATCATATCCGATGTAAGCAATTACATACTGACAGTGTTACGCAGGAAGATGTGTCCGGAGCCGATTCCGTCTCCGAACAACATCGAAGTCAGCTCCCCCTCCTCCCAGGACGTGGACTACATTCTGGGACTTTACCTCTACGATATCCGTGAGGAGAGCGACGTGGCGAGACCCACGACGATGCCCAGGGGACGGCTTCAGCTGGCGAGGCCGCCAGTCCCATATAGTTTGTACTATATGGTTTTCATAAACGCCGGTGGTCAGGCGGGATTAAAAGACCAGGACTTCCAGAAGATCTTGGGGAAATGCGCACAGATTGTTTCAGACAACAATTCGGTGCTCCCCAACCAGCTGCAGAACTGGCTGGAGAACCAGGAACCTCCAATTGTACTGTCTCAGGCGAAGATAAGTTTGGAGGAGAAGGTACGGGTGTGGAGTGCGATCAACAAGCCATATCAGATCTCACTCTTTTACAGGGCGGCGCCCGTCTTCGTTTCCAGCGAGATCGTCATCGACGCTCCGCGCGTCGTGGATGCGCAGTTTGGTCTTCATGTGACTGGTGAAGAAAGACCGGAAAGGAGGGATGGGCAGTAACGTGGAAGAAGGTTTGATCCGGAACCGGCTGGATTTACTCATCAGCCTCCAGGATACAACGACAGGAATGGTCGTGGAAGACATGAGCGTCAACTTCAAGCTCAACGGCAAAACGATTCGACCCGCACAGCGGGGAAACGGTAATTTCATTCTTCTGAATACCGGCAGAGAAAACGGTCTCATGCAAATCGAAGCGTACGGATATGAGCGATACGATGTGGACGTTGACTACGAGAAACTGGATCCCGCGATGCCTGCCGTCGAAGTGTTCCTGATACCGTCAGAGAACGTGAGAAGGGGAGAGGGACTATTAACTTTCTCCGGAACCCTCAAGGGTCTTGAGTCACTGGAAGCGATCAATCTGGACAAGCCTGTTTGCAGCTACAGGGAGTTTGACCCGAAGCACAAGGTGATGACCGTGTTTATGCCGAACCGGCGCATGAATATGATCCATACCTTTTACGGCTTGGCCAACCTGAGTGACGGAACCTATGAGACCATCGAGGTCGACAAAGAGCTTCCCAGCGGGAAGATCAAGCTAAAGGAACCGATCACGCAGGAATTTCCGCAAAACGCACCGATCTGCCGCATATTACACGGGCAGGTCAAAAAGAACGGAGACTTCATGTTCCGTGTGCGGGACAGCGGGAAGGACGCGGTGTATCTGATGAAGTACAAAGCCGGAGACACCGAAAAATTCAAAACAGTCGACTTTCACAATCTAAGTGATGTCCGGCTGGAGTAGCAGCAAGCATGAAGAATCTTTGATTTTTGAAAGGAAAGGACAATGTCACAATTTGTAACAACCGGCGCGTCCCTGCTTTGTTCCTTTGGGACAACGCCATCCACATTCAACGCAACCTCCGCGCCAACGGTATTGATGAGCGGGAAGCCTGTCGGGACCCTGACGGATGGAAAGGGCATGATTAACATCCCGAGCTTCGGAATGTGCAACAGCCTCGCAAATCCGGCAGTAGCAGCGGCCACGGCTGCGGCTCTGGGAGTACTGACCCCCCAGCCCTGTATACCGGCGACGCCGGGAGCATGGATCCCCTCCAAAAGCACTGTCATTGCACAGGGGAAACCGTGTCTGACTCTGGAGTGCAAATGCATGTGTGCGTACGGTGGTTCCGTGACAGTCGTCAATCCAGGACAAATGCTTTGTCTGCAAACCTAAATTATCGAAAGGAGTAGAAACAATATGCCAGAATATTTCAGTCCCGGAGTATATGTCGAGGAATACGACAATTCCCCGAGAAGCATTGAAGGCGTTGGTACCAGCACAGCAGGCTTTATCGGCTTTGCAGAAAAGGGCCCGAGCAAGGGTGCGCCTTCTCTAGTGACCAATTTTAAGAGCTTTACAAAGCAGTTCGGCGGTTTCCTTTCTGAGTACACACATGGCGAGTATCGCTATCTTGCGAACTCCGTAGAGCAGTTCTTCACCAATGGTGGAACCCGCTGCTATGTAGCCCGTGTCGTACCGGAGGACGCTACCATTGCTTCCCGCAAGATGGGAATCCTTTCCGTCAGCGCGGCGAATGAAGGAAAATGGGGCAACCGCATCCAGATCTCTCTGCATTCCGTTTTCAAACGCAAAATGCAGCTGCTTGCAAAGACCGGTGATGTAACCTACACCGCAAAGAGCGTAGACGGCTTCCGCGAGGGAGATACCGTGGAGTTCAACGGTGAGTACAACCGGATCGCAATGATCTATGATGAGCAGGTAACCTTTGAGACCAAGTTCAAAGGCAACCCGGTGGATGAAGCGATCATCCCGAAGAACACCGTACATCTGGTAACCTTTGATGCGCAGATCCGTTTCAACGATGACATCGAGAACTATTTCGATCTGACCCTCAACAACCAGTCTCCGGCATACATCGGCGCACGGCTCGCTCTGAGCCAGCTGGTAAAGGTGGAGGCGGGCACTGTCAAGGATACCGTCATCAAACCGGAGAAGGGTGACAAAGAGACCCAGCCGACCAAAGAGATCGGCAATCCGGTGGAGCAGATCCTGGGCAAGGGCGTCTTTGAGGGCTCCTTCACACTGGAAGGCGGCTCCGACGGCTCCATCAACAAGGTGAACGCGGGTACCTTCATCGGCAAGGATGACGGCCCCGAAGGACGTACCGGTATCCAGAGCTTCCTGGAGAACGACCGTGTCAACATCATGGCCATCCCGGGCGTTACCATCCCCGAAGTCATCGTAGCCCTTGTAGCACACTGCGAGAATACCAAGAGCCGCTTCGCGGTGATTGATATGCCCAAGGACAGCTACAAGACCGACGACCTGATCAAGTATCGCGGCATGATCGACAGCACCTACGCTGCCATGTATCATCCGTGGATTCAGGTATTTGACCGCAGCTCCAACAAGGCGGACTTCGTTCCTCCTTCAGGCGCAGTCCTCGGCGTATACAGCCGAACCGACATCGCCCGCGGCGTACACAAGGCTCCCGCAAATGAGCCGGTATTCTGCACGGATCTCAAGGTCAATTACACCAAGGCTGAGCAGGATATCTTAAACCCCGAAGGCATCAACCTGATCCGGGCTATCCCGGGCGAGGGCATCCGTGTCTGGGGCGCAAGAACCGCTTCCAGCAACAGCGCATTCAAGTATGTCAATGTTCGCCGTCTTTTCATCTATGTCATGGAAAGCATCAAGGCAAGCACCAACTGGGTGGTATTCGAGCCCAACGACAATACGCTGTGGCAGAGAGTCAGCCTTACCATCACATCCTTCCTGGACAGCCTTTGGAGAACAGGTATGCTCTCCGGTGGCAGCGCAGGCGAGGCTTATTTCGTAGAGATCGGACCCACCACCATGACGTTGGACGATATCCGCAATGGCCGCCTCATCTGCAACATCGGTATTTCTCCAAGCCGTCCGGCAGAGTTCGTCATCTTCCGTTTGACCCAGCATACGTCTGAGGCAGGCGGCGGCGAAGCTACGGAGGAAGCAGAGGCGTAAAGCGCACTTGCTAAGTGCATCGCACAGAAGGGAGACATAAGCTGATCCCGGATGTGCCTATCAAGTAAAAAAGGAGGAAACATAACATGGCAGATGCAACAGCAGCAGCTGGCACCAATGGACCTTACGCCAACAGTAAAGGATTAGCATATCCGTTAACTAAGATGAACTTCCGGGTAAGGGTTGCAAACGTAGATGCGACCGCGGCGTTCAGCCAGGTAACCGGTATCGATGCAACCGTGGATGTGATCGAGTTCCGTCAGGGCAACGCTCACTCCCTTGCACCGGTGAAAATCCCCGGACTCGTCAAGCACGGAAACGTCACACTGCGTGTGGGCTACACCCTCGATTCCGCATTCAAGACGTGGATTCAGGAGTGTGTATCCGAGATGAGAGGCCAGATCCCGCGCAACAACGTGGAGATCGAGCTCATCGACATCAACGGCGGCGCTCCGCAGCAGTTCTCCACCGCTATCACCGGTGAGAGAGTATGGCTTCTGACCAACGCATGGGTTGCGAAATACACCGGACCCGAGCTTGATGCGAAGACATCTGACGTAGCCATTGAGGCAGTTGAAATTGCCTACGAAGAGTTGGTAATTCCGAACTAGTCTTCAGACACCGAATACCCGAGGGGCGATTTGCCCCCTCGGGATTCCGTGTTTTTACAATCACACTCGTTGTCGGGTTGTTTTGTACCTGTGCTATTTCTTCCATTGCGATGAGAATTGCGACGAACTCATCGTAAACGAAGACTAAGCCTCTCCGGAGAGCCGTCGAGACTAAGTCTTCGTAGACGATGGATTTCGTCTCCATATCGCAAAAAGCAATCATTGCACACATATAAGCCCCGACGACTCGGAAGCAGTGCCAGTAATTAACCGATGCTCCCCATCATTACCCCGAGCGGGGGATGGGTGGCAGCGCAAGGGCAGACATTCGCGTGGCCGACGCAGATTTTGTGCGGATGCCGTGCCGGCCGGAGCGACGTCCAAGCGCAGCGCGTTTCGCGGAGGACGGCACGATAGGGCGGAGCACAAAAGCAAGGAGGCAGCGGTCTGCCGTTGGGCTGCCACCCATCCGCCGCGAGTAGCGAGAGTAGGTAGAAGCAGAGACGACCAGGAAAGGAGTTTAGACATATGGAAACCGAATTTGAATTTACTTTGCCGAAGGGGTATCTGGATACCTCGGGACAGCTGCACAGGAACGGCAGGATGCGGCTGGCCACGGCGGGGGATGAGATGAGAGCCCAGCGGGATCCCCGGGTCATGAGCAATCCGGCTTATCTGACCATCGTGCTGCTGGCAGAGGTGATCACGGAGATCGAGGGTGTGAATATTATCGCACCGGCCACGATTGAGAAGCTGTTTACGGCGGATCTGGCATTTTTGCAGGATATGTATCAGCGGATCAATGATATTGAGCCACCTACGATTCACTTTGTTTGTCCCGACTGCGGAAAGGAGCATGACATTCCGCTAAATTTTACAAACGAGGGATAAAGCTCTATCCGCAGGATGAGCTGTTCAAGGAGATGAGTTTTATCTCCTACTACTTCCACTGGAGCGAGAAGGAAGTCCTTTCCATGGATCATGCGACGAGGCGAAGGTGGTGCAGTGAGATCAGCTCCATCAATGCAAGCCTGAACCCCTCGGAAAATAAACGGGAAAAGAGCATTCTGGAAATGAAACCGACTTCAAGTTTTTACTGAAAAGGTGAGGAAAGTCTCCGGACAGGAGCAAACAGAACCTGTAGTGTTTGAGAGTAAGAGGATAAAGCTATGGCAGACAAAGACCAGAGCAAAAGCACCACGGTAGCCACCGAATCAATGGGGAGCCATAATGTCATCCCCGGATACCGGTTCCAGTTAAAGGTAAACGGGGTTTTTGATGTGCCGCTGAAGTCCGTCCGCCCGATTGCGCGTAAGTATGAATACGAGCCGATCCAGGAGGGGGGCTTGAATGACTATGTACATATTAAGCGCAAACCCATCAGCCAGCCCTATGAGCTGGTGGTGGAACGTTATGTACATACCACGATTGATGATCCGCTGGCTGTGGGCTCCAAGATGACCCTGCCCCTGATTTTGTATGTGGGAAGAGCAAACGGAAATGATCTCAGCATGACCGATGCAGCACGCTGGTACGTGTTTACCGGTGCGCAGGTATTGAACGTGGAGTGGGGTGCTCTGGACAGCGAGCGTGCGGCACTCCTTACCGAGACCGTCACCATCGGCTATAATATGATGTTCTGCCTTTCCAGCAGCTCGGATCTAAATGATTCCGAGATACCCTATGATTTTGTGAAGAAAACAAATCAATATGCGGATATGAAGGGCATTCAGCAATTGCACAGACCCGAAATGGAGGATAGAATCCGTCTTTGGAAGGTTCCCGGAGGAACCTATAAGGATCCGGAGGGGAAGACAATACCAAGTACTGACAGCCGTCAGAATGCCACAAACATCAAGACCAAGGATGCGAACGGGAACGAAATCACCGCCACGGCCGGTCTTGGCAGGCTCGAGCCGGACAAGGGCACCATGGAATCCAGGAAGTCTCTCTGGCAGTTCTCGCTGAACGGAGAGGGGACAGCTGCCACCGTGGAAGGCAACGGTGTCCGTCACGTACAGAATGCACAGCTTTCCAGAGATGCCGACGGTAATCCGGTGACGGATGGAAACGGCAACCCCGTCAATACGGGTCTTGGACGTCCGCAGCTTTCCAAGGCGGAGATGGAAGCGACGGCAGCGAACCGGCTCTTTAGATTCGGATCTGACGCGAGCGCGGTGGTGGGGAACGGTGTGCTTGCTTCCCAGAATTTCAGGACCAGCAAGGACGAGAACGGGAATCCCACCTCTACCGGGATCGGCAAACCGGAGCTTTCGAAGCCGGATATGGAAGGAAGGCGCAAGAGATGGGCGTTTGATAAGCTGAGTAAGGACGGCATGGGAGATTCCTCCCGGATGAACCGTCAGAAGGCTGTGGGAACGGATTCACAGGATGCGACAGCAGGTGTGGGCCAGAAGGAATCCACCAAGGCGGAGATGGAGAAGCTGGCAAATGACCATCTCTTCAAGTTCGGTGAATCCAAGAACGAAGTAAAGGGCAACGGCGTCGTTTCCGCAAGGAAGGATGAGAAGTCCAAGAACGACCTTTCCCAGGTCACGATGTGGGAGTTTGACAAGCAGGCCACGGATTCCGTGAATCCGCCCATGGACGGCAACGGAAAGCGCCATGTGCAGAATGCCTCCAAAGGAAAAGACAAAGCCGGCAAGGATGTCATTAACGGCATCGGCCGGGTAGAGCTGCGGAAAGCGGAGATGGAGCAAGCTGTGAAGCTCTGGAAGCTGACTGACCAGTATACGAAGGAGGGCAATGGCGTCAGGAGTGCCATGAACGCCAAAGTGACCACCGGTGATGGCGGCGTGGAGATCTCCACAGGCGTCGGTTCCGTAGAAGAGAAAAAGAAAGATCTGGAGAAACGCGCGAATCTCTGGAAGTTTGATAATCAAACCAAGGACGGCACGGGGCAGCGCAGCCGTCAGAACGCGGCTGCCACCACCGCGGAGGACGGCAGCTCCGAGACCTCCGGCATCGGCAGGACCGAGCTGAGCAAAGAGCAGATGGAAAAGGGCGCTTCCCTCTGGAATTATTCCGGCGACTTCCGCACAGAGGGTGCCATTGCGACCCGCCCCGAAAAAGAGCTTAGAAAGGGCGATATGGAAGACCGTGCCTCCTTAAAGAGCCCCATTACCTCCCCCGCCCCCAGTCAGCCGAAGGCCAGAAAATGGAAATTCTCGAAGGCCTCCAAGGCCGGTGCGGGAACCGCTTCCCGCATGTCCCGTTCGGGGTATACGGAGCCCTCGAAGACGGAGATGACAGGCAAGGCCAAGAAGGGATATTACGCAAAACGGCCTGCCGGACAGAAAGCAGAAGCAAGACTCTGGCCGGATCAGACCAGCGCCATCAGCGGCGGCAATCCGGAGGGCAAGACCCCGGCACCGAGAATATGGCCGCAGGAAAAGAGTGCCGCAGAGCGGGGCAAGAAAGGAAAGACCCCGGCACCCAGACTCTGGCCCCAGGTTTCTTCCGCAGAAAAGCCGAAGCAGGGACAAAAGCCCGAGACCAGACTATGGCCGGAGAAGCAGAGTGCTGTACAGCCCAAACAGGGACAGGAACCGGACTTCAGAAAGTGGCCTGAGACCAGCAGCGCAGCGAAGAATCCGAATGCCGGGCAGCAGCCGAATGCCAGACTCTGGCCCCCCACCAGGAGCGCGCAGGATATTGCGGACTTCCTGATGTCCTGATGGGACGGAGAAAGAAAGGGTGACGTGAAAAACGTGAACTATGCTGAAAATCAAAGCACCGATACAGACAAAGGTTAAGGCTGACCTCTGCGGTTCCTATGAGAACTTCACGGAGCGCATCCGCGGAAACTACCAGCAGATCGGCCACTATATGGAGAGCACGGATCTTTTGCATCTCGTGACGCAGCCCCCGGAAATCTTTCTCATGGAAGGCGGGGACACGATGTTTGCGAATGAGACCAACATCGAAAACCGTCAGATTCAGAAGGTGGAGATCATCAACAATCTGGTGAACCGGATTCTGGTCTCGGCGGACGGATCCCTCCATTACCAGGACAGGGTCTATATCTCCAACATCCTGCATCAGCTCGGGATCCATGATGACCGCAAATTTATGCGGGAGGTCAGAAAGGCATTTCAGGAGACCAGGGAGCAGAACGAACTCATCAATCTGTATTGGAACAACATGATAGAGCTGAGAAACATGGTCTCCACCTATCAGGAGGAGAATGAGACCACCCTCCGGGAGGAAAGGTCAGAGCTCAATCAGGAGGTGCTGCACCTCCACGAGGAGGTTAATGCCAGGCTGCAGACCGGCGCCATCTACCAGATGCTGCAGAGCTTTGCATCGGTGAACTACAATCCGCGCAATATCACGGAGCAGCAATACCAGCTGTCGGAGAGCACCAGACTCTCCAGAGAGATCCTGCTGCAGCGCCTCAGAGAAAACGTCCGCGGCGAAAAGCAGCCCCTGATCTACCGGCATGAAAACGTCTACGAAGGGACGGATCTGACAGAAAATGAGATTACAGTGGAGAATGTCAGTGAGCGGGTGACCTCGGCAGTCCTGTTAAACCTCCTTGACAACATTTATCAGGCCTCCTACGAATACATTGACCACAAAATGGATAACTGGTTCCGGGCGGACGCGGCCTATTACCAGTCCGCGGAGAACACCCTCTCCAGGATCGAGAACAACACGGCCTATATTCAATACCTCAGAGAGGTCACAAACCGTACCGAAAATGAGGTGGAGGAAAGCAGAAACGAGCTTTCGATTTTAAATCAGATACTGGATCTGAGACGATGGTCCGACACGAGGATCCAGCCATCCGTGGGCGGCAATCTCTACGAGACCACCGCAGAAAACGTTCACCTCAGATCGGGGGATACCGTGACGGAGGAGGGCGATACCACGGTACAGACCGGGCTTACCCATGTGACCAGAGAAGGGGATCAGGTTACCTCGGAGACCACGCTGGAGGGGAGGGAAGAGAATCTCCGCCAGCAGCTGTATCAGACCTACCAGCAGAACATCGCCCGGAACGAAAAATACATGCAGAACCTCCGGCAGATCATCGAGCAGTACCGGCCGGGGCAGCGGGAAACCGTTACCAGAGAGGAAATGCAGAGAAACGCGCTGGAAGCGCTGGAGCACCCGGAGCAATTCCTGGAGAGCATCCGCGAGGAAGGCACAAAAGAACGGGAGGAGCAGGAAGCACTGGCAAGAGCCGTGGAAGCGGCGCTGCCGAGAGATCAGCAGATCGTAAACCGTCTCATCCGGCAATATATCGAAGCGCCGGAAGAGGAACGAAGGAGGATGGCTGTCTCCGTCAACAACCAGTCCCTGCTGTTTTACGATATTTATCAGGCGACACCGGAGGGCGAGCGGGAGCGACTCCTGCAAGCCGCCGAGACGGCACCGAAAGAGCCTGCGGCGATGCAGCAGCTTGCTGAGGATGCCGGACAGGGCAAAGAGGGATCCGGCGGGGAACAGGAAGCTGCCCGTGAGATGATACGGCAGATCAATGAGCGCCAGATTGAGCGCAGGGAGCGGGAGACCGCCGCTTTGACAGAGGCGGAGCTCATCCACAGAGCCCGGATCGAAACCGAAAATGAGGCCATTGTGAAGGAGATCACGGAACGGGTGATCGAACGGTGGCGGGGCGTGGACAGGGCGAGGGAAAACGCCCCCGAGACGATGGAGGAGCGGGAGACCATTTCCTTTATCCACCGGAGTGTGGAGAACGAAATTTCGGAGGAGGATCTGGATGAGATCCGGCAGGAGATCCGCAGAAACCGTGAGACGGTGCAGCGGAATATTTCCGAGGAAAGAACCACCGAGACCACCAATGTTTCGGCGACGAATACGGTCACAAATCAGGTGATCGAGCAGAATGAAGAAGAGATCCAGCGGCTGATCAACCGGACCGTACGGCGGCAGATGGATACGATTACGGAAAAGGTGTACGGGCGGATCGAAAAACAGCTGCAAAATGAGCGCAGGAGAAGAGGACTGTAATTATGGCAACAACAGACATCTTACAGGGTACCATGTTTGCCGGACAGGTTGCGATCGCGGCGGCCTATGCGGGGCGGCTTCCGAAGGCGATGCTTTTCGTCCGGAAGAAAACGCAAAAGGGGAAATCCGTAGACCTGAACAAGGTCGGCCTCACGACGGTGGACGATGTGGCGGCGCTCCGATCCCTGGTGACGGGCGGCGGATCTTCAATGCTCAAGAAAGTGGCATCCAAGGCCGGTCAGGCAACCGGTACCGGTGCGGATCTGATCGCGGATACCGCAAAGAACAAGGCAAAGGGCGCAGCCCTGCAGGCGGAATTGCAGACCAAGGACTTCACATCCCTGACTGTGCAGTATAACCCCAGCTCCATCAGGCTGATGGCCAGCGGCGGTTCCTTTTACAACTATGAGGGAGCAGGAGACAAGGCGGTGGCACAGCTGTCAAGCTTTGACAAGCCTACCACGGTTTACTTTAATGTGACACTGGTTTTTGAAGACATCAATGATCAGGATGCTTTCGGTTATCAGGACGTTGCCCTGAACGTGGGGACCGGTCTCGAGATGGCCAAATCCATCGGCACCAATCTGTTCAAGGAAAACGGATATACCGTAAGACCGCAGGTGGAAGCTCTGGTAGCGCTGCTCCTGCATGTACGGACCCAGCAGGTCATTTTTTACTGGTCGGAAATGTTCTTCCACGGGATGCTGACAAGCGTGGACGTGAATTATACGATGTTTAATAAAAAAGGACATCCCATCCGGGCGGAAGTTTCTCTGAGAATCCAGCAGGCGGACAGCAGATCCACATTCAAGTCGGATGACAAGGCATGGGACGGCGCGTTTGATGCCGCTTTCCAGAGCTGACATAGGAGAGAGCTTATGTTTGACGCGACATCACTCTTAAAACTTGGCGCAGAATCCTTCACAACCGCAACGGCCTATATCAGAATCAAGGACGAACGCGAGGCGAGGGCATTCTCCAAGAAGAAGGGGGAAAAAATGGGCGGCTCAGCCCTTGCAGGCGGCGCCGGTGTGATGGGTCAGCTGGCCAACAAGGCCAACAATGCGGCGAAGTCAGCTGTGACCCAGGTGACAGGCAGCGGTGTGATCGGAACCCTCGGCAACATGATCGGAGACAAGCTGGGGTTGAACATGAACGCCTTTACAAAGGGAGATGGCTACGACAAGGTGTTTAAGGTACAGTTCAATCCCTCCACGCTGCAGATCAGCAGCATGGGCGGCGGTGAAATTGTACAAAAGACCGATTATGCTTCCACTGACGGAAAGGGCGGCAAAGTCGAATTGGGCACGACAAAGGCGCATATCGAGATGTCCGTGCAGCTCCTTTTTGACAGCCTGACAGAGAATTACAAAGCCTTTGCGGCAGACCTTGCCAACTTTTCCTCCACGAACCTGATCAATGAAGGGCTGGATCTGGTTGACAGCGTGGTCAGCGAAAAGCTTCTGGGGGGAAATGTCGGCATCGGCGTACAGGCGGCGGTGGAAGCCTTTATTGCAGCCGTACGTAATCCGGGTATCCGGATGGTTTGCTTTGAATGGGGGGACCTTTTATACAAAGGAGAGCTCAAGAGCGTCAACGCCACCTACACCATGTTTGACAGCGTGGGGCGTCCCGTGCGGGCGAAGGTGGTCATGTCCATCTATCTGGAGGACGAGAGCGTCACGGAAAAAGATCTCGGTGTTTGGGAGGCTGCATACAATGAGGTCTTCGGAGGGGATAAATTCCTGAATATGGGCGGCAGCGGCATCGGGAATGCGGCGAAGAGTATTTTTAATATCTGATTGGGTTTGTTATGGCAATTTCCTATTCTGATCTGAAAACTAAATATGATAACTTCCGACGTCCCGCCCTGGAGGTGGAGGTCAACGGAAGCTCCTTTACAGAGGACAAGAAGGGGAGACTCGCCATCAGCGATGTGACCATTGATCTTTCCGCGGGCTTTGAAGCATCCCAGGCCGTGTTTACCATCTACAACGTGTATGATCCGGTGGAGACCTCTTTCGACTTTAAAGCAGCGAAGAAATTCATTCTCCTGGGTTCCGCCATCAAAATCTATCTTGGCTACGATCACGGGGGTCCTCCGGTCTTTGCCGGGGTGATCACGAAGGTGAACTTCATGTACGAGCAGGGCGAGATCCCGGGGATTCAGGTTACCGCCATGGATGTGAAGGCGGTCATGATGGCCAACAGCTATTCCAAACAGCTCACCGCCAAGACCTACGGCGATGCGGTCAAGGAGATCTTTGACCAGACGATTTACCAGAACCTGAAGGGGGATGGAGCCATCTCGGAGCTCTCCATCTCCGCCACCCCGGATGGCGGTGCGGCGGGCGCCCTCACCGGCGGACTGGGAGGCGGCGCTGCAGGCGGTGCGGTGGCAGGCGCAGCCGGAGATGCCGCCAACGCAACGGACAAGACCATCGAGATGGTTGCGGAAAGTGACTACGAGTTTGTGGTCAAGGTTGCCAAGAAATATAATTATGATTTCTTTGTGCATGCGGGGCAGGTGGTATTCCGTTCCGCAAAAAGCGACAGCTCCACATTGATGGAGATCACCAACGAGGTGAGTATCCAGTATCTCAATGTGGAATACGACATCACGAGTCAGGTCGGACTCGTGGAGGTACGGGGTCTGGATGCGGGAAAGGCCAAGGTGCTGACAGGAAAGGCGAAGAACAGCAATAAGATTTCCCAGGGCAACAAAGCAAAATCTCTCATCAGCAACTCCACCTATGTGTATCTGGATCCTTCGGCCACAAGCACAGAGGAGGCCCAGTACCGCGCGAAATACATTCAGGAGGATCGCACCTACCGGCTGGCCACCCTGGAGCTGACCATGATCGGCATCCCGGAGCTTGCACCCGGGCGGTTTATCAAGGTGACGGGCTTCGGCACCGGTGTCGACAATACCTATTATGTGCAGTCCGTCAGGCATACCATGAACAGCGAGGGATTCTTTCAAAGCAAGCTGATCGGCAAGGCGGCTTCGGTGGCAGCAGACCTGCCGGGCGGTGCCAGCCTGCCCAGCGTCCCGAGCCTGCCCTTTTAAGCAGTCGTGAGATAAAGGAGAACCGATTTGGCAATATTTGACATTTTTGAGGAAGTCACGGAAAAGAAAACGCAAAAGACCGACACCGGAGACAACCGGATCTTCGGGGTGATGGTAGGCGAGGTCACAGACAACTGGAACCAGAAATTCCCCGGTCGTGTCTGTGTCTCCATTCATACACGGGATAAAGAGGCGAATGTTCTGAAGTGGGCGAGAGTCGCGATGCCATCCGGCGGCACCGAATACGGGATGTATTTTCTCCCGGAGGTGGGCGATCAGGTGCTCGTGGCGTTTGAACAGGGGTTAATCGACAAGCCTTATGTGATCGGCTGCCTTCAGAAAAATGCCAACAAGTTTCTGACCAAGAGCAAGCACCAGAAAAACCAGCACAAGCGGATTGTCACCAGACACGGCAGCTCCATCGAGTTTGAAGATGTGTCGGGCCAGGCCCCCGGTGACAGCGGAGACGGTACGAAGGATAAGATCAGTATCTTCACGCCGGACAAAGCGCATGAGATCACCCTTGACAATGACAAGAAAAAGATCACCATCACGGATAAGGACAAGAACGCGAGACTGGAGATGGAATCCGGCAATGGCAAGATCCTGATGACCACGGTGAAGACCATGACCTTTAAGGTCGGAGACAACATCACCGTTGTCATGAACGGCAGCAACGGCAAGATCACCATCAACGCCAGGGACATCGTGATCGATTCCACAGGCAAGCTCACCGCCACCGCGGGCGGCATGGTGAAGATCGAGGGCTCCAGTATCCAGGAGACTTCCAACGGACTCCTGAAGCTCTCCGCAAACGGGATGGTTAGTGTTTCTGGAAGACCAATCAAGTTGGGGTAAAAGATGGACGAGAGTAAAGATTTTTTAGGAAAAGGCATGAAATTTCCGCCGCAGATCAACCAGGCGACCGGACGCTTTGAAACCGTATCCGAGGAACAGAGCGTGCGGGAATCTCTGTATCTGATTCTGATGACCCAAAAGGAGGAGCGTCCCCTGCGCCCGGAGTTCGGGAGCGAGATCATGTCCTACACTTTTCTGGACGTAAACGGGCCCATGATTAACATGATCGTCCGTACCATCACGGATCAGATCGAGAATCAGGAGCCGAGGGTGACGGATGTCAACGTCACGGCTGATACCAGGAGCCGTACCGGTGTCGTCATCTTCAATATTGGCTACACCATCGTCAGCAGCAATACAAGAGACAATATGGTATTCCCGTTCTATCTGAACGCAGAACAGGAAGAGGAAGAAGAGGAGCCAGAGGGCTATGAACCGGAAACAATCGAAGAAGTTGAATCTTGATAACCGGACGAAAACAGACATTGAACAGAAGGTAGCAGAGCTTTCCAGACTCTATGATACCGGCTGGCATATGGATAATGACAGGCCCGATATCGGTACCACCATTACCAAGATCTTTGCGAGCCAGACGGAAGAAAACATTGACAGGGTCAATGACATTTTGGACCGCTATCATACGGAATTTGTCAATATGCTGGATATTTCACTGCTCCCTGCGAAGCCGGCCAGCACCATCGTGATCATGAATCTCATGAGCGATACGGCGCCGGGGGCATCTGTGCCGAAGGGGACGAAGCTGATGACCGGCGATGACACGCCGATGATTTTTGAGACCGATCACAGCCTGTATGTCACAAGCTCCAGGCTGACGGCTTCGTTTATGGCGGACGCCGAGGACGCCACCATTATTCCGCTTTTCGGCGATTTCGACCGGCCGGAGATTATCCCGCCGGAGTATCTGGCGGAGGAGCCGGAGGAAGGCGCGGGAGAAAGCGAGGAGCCGGAAGAGCCGGAGCTGACTGCACCGATCCAGCCGTTTCCCCTGCTTTCCGATGAGGAGGATGAGGAGGAGAGTATCCCCACCTTCCCGCCCTTTACGCTGTTTGGCGAGAAAGAGGGAATTCAGCAGTGTGTGGCGGTCTTTTACCACGAGACAGTGTTTGACGTCGTCGATGACGTGATCTTTGCGAGGTTTACCGGCAATGCGTCCCTGGTGGCCGATATTCAGGCAGGCAAGTACCATTTTGAATATCTGACCAAAGACGGATTGATCCCCATCGAAGGCATCGAACTGATGAAGGATGGAGAGACTTTCCTGCTGCATAAGAAGGAGGAGGGCAAAAACGTCACCATTCAGAGCAAGCACTATCAGGTACTGGCACTGATCTCGGATGTTCCCGCTCTGGAGAACAAGAAGGTAAAGAGCGTGTCCTTCTCATCCAAAGGGAAACCCGTGCCACCGGATACCGTTACCAACGGTACGAACGATCTGGAGGCAAACGCATTTCTGCCCTTTACGGATATACTGGCTCTTTATCAGGAATGCTATCTCTGCCATGACCGGTATTTCAGCAAGGCGGGGGCCAGAATCTCCCTTGATTTTAATCTCCTCTTTGAAGAGAACCGTGTGGAACTGACACTGGAGCAGCAGGAAGAAAATCTGAAGATCATCAAGAGAAAACCCCTTGCTGCCAGACAGGAGTATTCAGCTCATTGCTTTGCGGATGAAGTCATGATCGAATACTTCAACGGCACGGGCTGGAAGAAGCTGCAGCTTGATTCGGATCAGACAACCCTGTTTGCTTCGGATAAGGCCGGGAAGATCCATATTTCCTTTACCTGCCCCGATGACTGGGAGCCCACGGAGAGCGGATCCTATGAAGGACGGTCCATCCGGCTCCAGCTTGTCAGGTCTGATAACTGCTATATGCGGCCGGCGATTCACCACTGCCCGAAGATCAAGGATCTGATGCTTTCCTACTCCTATGAGGACACCATGGTGGATCCCCAGCGGATGGAGGCAATCTACGGCACCAAGCGCTATGATCTGACCAGCAGGATCAAGAACGAAAAGGGCTTTCTTCTGTTCCGGAAGACGGATTACAACGACGATGCGCTCTACATCGGCCTTTCCGCACGGATTGATAACGGCCCTGCCAGCATTCTGTTCCAGATGGAGGACGGGATGCGGTTCTCCGGGCTCAAGTGCCGGTTTGAGTACCGCAGCTACGAAGGCTGGCGCACCATGAAGCTCCTGGATTATACCCAGGACTTCACCAAATCCGGTGTGGTGATTTTTATGCCGCCTCACGATATGCAGCGGATCACCCTGGAGGGGCATAAGCTCTTCTGGATCCGCGTGGTGCGCAACAAGAAACAGAAGGAGGATGAGAACGTCTCCCTCCTGCCCAGAGTGGAAAATATCAGTCTCAACGCCGTCCAGGTATCCAATATCGAGACCCGGCCGGAGGAGGAACTCTATATCGAAGAGATGGTTCCCAATATGCGGTTTTCTTTGGGGGCGACCAACGTACTGGATGCGGATGTCTGGGTAAATGAGATCGGACGCTTCGGTCGTGAGACCATGCTGCGTATGATGGATGAGAATCCGGACAATATCCGGATCGAGCAGGACGCCACCGGACAGATCTCAGCGTTTTACGTACGCTGGCAGGAGGTGGACCGACTGGAGACCGCAGAGAATCCCCGGGTGTATCTTTTGGATCGCCTCAGGAATGAGCTGATCTTCGGCGACGGGATCCATACCTGGATCCCCCGTGTGCTGGATGATGTGGCGCTGAAGTTTTCGGTACGCTGCTGCAACGGCGCGGAGGCCAATATCCCGCCTCTTTCCATCACGGATCCTTTGGGGTATCTCATGTATGTGGGACGGATTTATAACCCCATCAAGGCATACGGCGGCAGCAATATCGAGGATATTGAAAACGCACTGGAGCGCGGTGCCAGTATTTTAAGCTCCCGCAACCGCATTGTCTCCATGGATGACTATACGAGAGCGATCCTGGCTTACTCCGACACCATCGATCAGGTGGCGGGGGTCGTGGGAGAGACCGTGGAGGGCAAGATGGATGACGCGGCCATCACCTTCGTCCTTTTGATGAAGGATTTTCTGGAAGGCTCCTATGCGTTCCACCGGATCGTTTCCGGCTTGAAGGAATACCTCATGAAGCGGTGCGAGCTTACCGTGACAGATGAGAAGCTGCAGATCATTGAGCCGATTTATGTGGATATCTCGGTGAGTGTCTGGGCCAATATCGTACAGATGGATGACAGCTTCGAGATCCAGAATCTTCTGCAGGAAAGCCTGACGGAATATCTCGATCCCTCCGGTTATGACAGGGGACGGGGCTGGAAGATCGGTACCATGCCGAAGAAATCGCAGCTCATGATGAGACTCAATATCCTGAAGAGCCGTGCCGTGGTGAAAAAAGCGGTCATGATTGCAAGCTATACGGATCATAACGGATTCCACGAGGTGGATCTGAATGACCTGAAGGTGACACCTTTCATGATCTGCCGCAGCGGCCAGCATGAGATCCACATCAGTATTTAAGAGGTGAGCGTATGTTAACCTATGTCAGCAGTAACGCAAAAACATTTGAAGAACGGTATGCGGAGGCACTGACCAGCATCCCGCTGTATACAGACGAGTGGACCAACTATAATCCCTCGGATCCCGGCATTACGATTCTGGAGACACTGACGGGTTTTGAGACACTGCAGCAGGACAAGCTGGACAACATTCCCTACCGGGTCCGCCAGAACCTGCTCAAGATGGTGGGATTTAACGTGAAAAAGGGACGCAGCGCGAGACTCCTGCTTTCCGCCAGCAATGTGAAGGAGCCGATGACCCTGCCTACCAACCACAAATTCCGGATCGGGGATATCGTTTATGAAACCAACCGCATGACGGAGCTGAAGGACTACCGGATCCTGGGGGTCTACGGCAGAAAAGATGGGGAAGAGTCCTTCACGGACTACGGGATTCTGCTGGATCAGGAGACGAGAGTGCCTGTGCTGGTCTTCGGGGAAAAACCGGTTGCGGGGGATATGCTTTATCTCATTACCAACGCGCTTCCGGCACCGGGAAGTGAGACCACCTTTTACTTTACCCTGCAGGAACGCTACAACCGCAATCCCATGGATCCCCGGATGGAAAACACCTTTGCCCAGATCCGCTGGGAGTGCCTCACGGACGCCGGCTGGGTCAAGATGGATGTGCGGGACAATACCAACGCCTTCCTCATGAGCGGGGAAGTGAAGCTGTGGATGCCAAACAGCCCCGCGGCGATCTGCACCGAAGCCCCCGCAGAGGGCTACTGCATCCGCGTGGTTTTAGAGACTGCGGAATATGACGTACGGCCGAAGGTGACGGTGGTGGATGCCTTTCTTTTTGAAGTATGGCAGCGGGATACGATTTCCGAATGTCATTCCCTCAGCAAAAACACGGAAGTGGAGCTCCGCAGCGAGATGGCGGAGGAAGCCTATATCGATGTGTTCTGCCGGGAGGCAAAGGGAGAACCGTACCGCAAATACGAATACACGCCGGATCCCGCGCTGGAGGGACGCTATTACCAGCAGGAGCATACGGCTTTCGGCATCTTCAAATTTCTGTTTGATAAAAAGACCAGGGGCTTCGGACCGGAACGGCTTCGGGACTGCGTCAAGATTGTGATCTATACGGAACAGGTCATGCGGCAATATGCCATCGGCCGCGTCCTGGGGTACGATGATCAGGAGATGGTGCTGCCTTTCCGCAATATCGCAACCCAGTCCTTCTGCCTCATTGCACGGCGGGAGACGGAAGAGGGCTATATCTACGATTTCGTCCGCCCGGAGAAGGCGGAGGAGGGGTCGCTGCATTACCATCTGCTGGAAAACGACGGGAGAATTATCATCGAGGATGCCGGCGCCTTTATCGGCGCGGATCTTTTCCTTGGCTCCGTGGCCATCACAGCCGGAGAGACCGGCAATATCCGCCCGGGCAATACCCTGCGGTCGGAACATGACAACTCGGGGATCGTCTATTACAATCCGGGCTTCGGTACCGGCGGCGCTTTCCGGGAGCGGATCGAGCAGGTGAGACAGCGTTTCCTCAAGGATATGCTGATGCCCTATACCGCCGTGACGGAAGACGATTATGAAAAAGTGGTGCTGAATACCCCGGGGCTTTGCGTACACAAGGCAAAGGCGGAGATGGACGAGTCCAGAAACCTGGTCCGTATCGCCGTGAAACCCGGTACCGACGAGCATTTCCCGGGACTGCCGGATATCTACCGCAAGATCATCCTGAAGCGGCTGGAGGACCGGCGGCTTCTGACCACCAGAGTGGAGCTGGTTCCCCCGGTCTACATGCCCATCAATGTGTCCGGCACCGTGTATGTCAAGATTCATTACGAGAACAGTCTTGGAGAGATTGAACGGGTGATCTGTGAAAAGATCGATTATCTGCAGTCCGAGAAAAACTTCGGTGACCGTTTGAAATTCGATGAGGTTTTCCACGCCATTGAATTCTTGGATTGTGTAGAATATGTTTACGATCTGTCGATCCGGCCCCAGTCGCTGGTGCATGCAAAGATGATCGATGCGGACATCCTGCCGGCTGCGAACTGCCTCCTTTATCCTGGGCAGATCCAGATCGAGACCGTAACCTTTGAAAGTTGAGGTAGACTATGGCATCTATTACCTATTCCATCAAACGAAATCGATTGGAGAGGTCTTACCTGAAGGGAATGGAGCTGGATCCCAGAACGGACACCCTGCATTTTGATCCGGAGTCCTCCTTTCACAGACTCTATGTGACCAAGCTGGACGCCGCCGGAGACGATGCGACCTGGGGGCGGCTTTCCTTTGCGGCTTCCCTGCAGGAGACACAGATCCTCTACGTACATGCCATGGCAACCAATCTGGATACCATCTATGATGCGGATGGGACGTATGAGATCGAGGCGTTTCTGCTGGATCCCGAATATCCGGACGAAGAGAAACGAAATCTCCTCAACAGGAACGGCGCGGAACGGTTTGTGGGCAAGAATGATATCCTGCTCTACAAGCTGAGCGGGCGCTACCTGTTCCTCTGCATAGAGGTGGTGGGTACGGGAGAAGGCTATATCGGGAGGCTCAGAGTTGACCGCGTCGGAGATAACTTTATGGAGACCTTCCCCGCCGTTTACCGGCAACGGGACAGCTTTTTCCACAGATTCCTGTCGATCTTCTCCTCCATCTATAACGATATGGAGCACGAGATTGACCGGCTGCCGGAGCTTTTGGATCCGGACACCTGTCCGGTGGCATGCCTGCCGGTGTATGCCTCCTGGCTCGGCATCGATCTTTCCGGAGACTTTCTGTCCGAGGCTTCCATGCGCACCTTTGTGAAGGAGGCCTATCAGCTCAACAGGATCAAAGGAACCAAGCGCTGTCTCACGCGGGTGCTGGAGATCGTATTGGATGAAAAGGTGGTGATCCTGGAGCAGAACACCATCAAAGCTTATCTGGAAAAGGGGGAGATGGTCAGCGATACGGGACTGGCGCAGGCCAGTATCTATGATGTCAATATTCTGATCAGAAAGCCCCTGTCGGAAACAGACCGCCATCAGCTGCTGTATCTTCTGAACCAGTTCAAACCTCTCAGGAGCCGGCTGCATCTGGTACAGCTCAAGGATTCTGCGATCCTCGACACGGACGTTTATCTGGATATGAACGCCGTCCTGTCGGGAGATGTGGTCGGTGTCTTCGATGAAAACATGGAGATGGATGATCAAATAGTTTTAGATGAATAAAATCCCGTCTTGTGGTAGGATAGAGGAGAGTTACTCAAGAAAGGAGTTTGCAGCAATGACAATCACAGAAATTAAAACGGAGGATGGGATCCAGCTCGATGTCGAGGGTCAGGTAGATACCGTGACGGCACCGGAGCTGCAGCAGAGGATCCTGACTGCGTTTCAGAAAACCAACCACGTGGTGCTCAACATCGAAAAAGTGGGCTACATGTCCAGTGCCGGATTAAGAGCGCTTCTGCTCGGTCAGAAGACTGCTTCCAGCAAGGGCGGATCCTTAAAGGTCGCCAATGTACAGAGCAGCGTGTATCAGGTGTTTAAGATGTCCGGTTTTGCAAAGATTCTTGATATCATATGATCACCTTTCAACATGTAGACAAGTATTATGAAGCCTCCCGGACAGAGGTTTTCAAAAATTTCAGCGCTCATATCCTCCCCGGGGAGTTTGTCCTCATCACGGGGGAGAGCGGCAGCGGCAAAAGCACCCTGATCAAGATGCTGCTGAAGGAGGTGGAGCCGGATGGCGGCAAGATCTATGTGGCGGATCGGGATATCAGCCGTGTGCAGGGCGAGAAGATCCCTTTTTACCGGAGACAGATCGGCTCCATTTTTCAGGATTTCCGGCTGATCAAGGAGCTGGACGTCTACGAAAACATCGAGCTGGCGCGGATTGCAGTGGGAGGAAGAAAAAAGGATTCCCCGACGAGGATCGGCAACATCATGAAAATGCTCCGGATCTCGGATCTTCGGAAACGGAAGCCGGAAGAGCTCTCTGGCGGAGAGCAGCAAAAGGTCTGCCTCGCGAGGGCGATTGTGAACAATCCCCGGATTCTGCTGGCGGACGAACCCACCGCCAATCTGGATCCGGATTACACGGAGGATCTGCTCCGGTTACTGCAGATCATTCACGCCCAGGGTACCACCGTGGTGGTGGCCACACAGGATCCCATCCTGATGGCCTGCGAAGAAGCCCGTCAGATCCATTTGGAAATGAGCCACTCCAGAATGGATACAACGGAGCTGTTTTCCGGAGAGCCCATGGATATTTTTGAACGTATGGAAGAGCGTGTGGAAGATTATTTGGAAGAAAAGAAAAAACGTGCGGAAGCCTTAGGAGTGCCTAAAATGAAAGAGCTGAAGCTGGAAGCCAGTGAAGAGACGATGCATTCCGTGCAGGAAGCAGTGAGAACCTTTCTGAAAGAGCAGAAATGCAGCGAGGATCTCCTGACCACAATTCTCATCGCCGTGGAGGAGGTGTTTGTGAATATCGCACACTACGCCTACGGGGGGAGATCCGGAGAAGCAGTGGTTCAGATGGAGCTTGATTCCAATCCGAATAAGCTGCGTATCATTTTCCGCGATCATGGAATCCCATACAATCCGTTGGAAAAAGAAGACCCCGATATTTCGCTCAGTGCTGTGGAGCGTCCCATCGGGGGTCTTGGCGTGTATATGGTAAAGGAATGTATGGATGTGGTGCAATACAGGTATGAGGATAATCAGAACATCCTCATCCTCGAGAAGGACCTGAACCCTGAGACCACGTAGGGAAAGGTCTTTTCCCGTTCCTTCCCCGGATCTTAGAGCTCGATGGGAGGTACCACATTTTTCAGCTCCTCCGGGAAGTCCTCCGGAGCCACCTCGGTGAGATCCAGATAGCCGTTGAAGCTGTAGCCCATTTCATCCTTGCCGTCCGGCTGGATATAAGACCAGTCGGTGCCGGGGGTGATGACATAACCGGTAGTGCCCTTTGGCTGCCAGTCGATGATTTCATAGGTCAGACCCGGACCGGTACGAAGATGCAGTCTTTGAATCCGCGTCACCACCGTATACCGGTAATAATGACGCTCCTCTGTCCCGGCAGCCAGTTCTCCGGACAGAGATTCCGCGCCGGATTCGGTGGATTGCTCTCCGGTGCCGTCGGCGGAAGCGGTCACGGCAGCGGATTCTGTATCCGTTCCGTTTCCCTCACCGGCAGCGGGCTCGGAAGGCAGGTAGATCTGCCCCACCACCATGTTCGATACGGAGGCATAAGAGGAGTCCGACGGATTCGCACCTCTGACGGAGGAAAAGCTTCCGGTAAATCCGTGAAAGAAGCCGGCAAAGATCCCCGCACCAAGATAGAAGATGAGAATCCCGGATATGACAGGTGCTTTTTTGATAGAAGCTAACAATGCTTTGAACGTTTTCATGTTTCATCCGATCCCGATCAGGTGGTAGGAAGCTGAATATAGATGCCCATTCCCTTACCGGGCGTGCTCTTGGCGTAGATCGTACCGCCGTAATAAGTAACGATCGCCTTTGCCTGGTACAGACCGAGACCATTGCCGCTGATCCGGTTGCTGCCCTGATAGTTGAGCTCGAAAATATGATTCGTCTCCTCGGCGGCGAGACCTTCTCCGGTGTCCTTGCAGACGATGAAGATATCATCCTCGATGGAGGAAACGGTAATGATCAGGGAGCCGTGACGGTTCATATACTTAATGGCGTTGTCTACGATATTCCGGAAAAGAATCCGAAGCATATTCGGATCCGCCTTGACCAGGAGCTGCTCCTCCACCTCGGTCACCGTGATGGTGACACCGGCTTTGATGGCATCGTCCTTCAGCTCGCGGGAAACGCTCTTTGCAATCTCAATCACGCTGACCGTAGCGCTCTCGGCGCGATCCGGCAGGAAGCCCGGCAGGATACTGGTGTCGATCCCGTCCTCGGGAGCGGCCTTGGCATCATCCAGATCGGTATGTGCCTGATCAAGCTCCGACTGAAGCCGTGTGCAGTCCGCCCGGAGCGCAGCCAGCTCACCGTCCTTCTGGGAGAGGGCAAGCTCTTTTTCCTCCAGCTGGATGTGCAGATCATCGGTCTCGGCTTTCCATTCCTCCTTGACGGTAACGAGACGATCCTCAAGCTCTATCACATCCTCATCCGGTGTCTGGCTCGCCTGATAGCAGAGGAAGGAGAAAATGATCAGGGTCACGCTGTGGATAATGAAGCAGATCAACAGAAGCCACATATCCAACCGCAGGAACGCATAGAGCGTCAAAGCGTACGCAACAGCAGTGGCGAATAACAGAATCTTTTGTAATCGGGACATTTTGAAAAACTCCTTTATTGAACTGGCTTTTTATGATATAATTATAGTTTTGCCTCATCCACTATAGCACACTCGCGTTCCGAATGCAAGAACTGAAACGCATAGATTAAGGAAATCTTTTTTTCGGGAGGAAATTGTCATGAAGCTGACAGAACGGGTACTGAACGAAGGAAAACGAGCGATCAGGGAAAAGAAGGACAAAAAGGATTTCTGGGAAAATGAAGAGGATAACATGGGCTACATGTACGAGGATGCGCCGAAGTGGAAGCCCCTGAATGAGGACGAGGGTGTATTCGCAAACAAGGATGACAAATCCATCAACACAGCACCCAGTGTTTTTGAACGCACGGCACTCTTCCGCGTCACGAGAGAATGAGATGCCCGGTAAGCCATAAATCCACAAAGGAGGCAAAAGAATTTGGAACCTTTTAAAAGCTACGATGAATACATGAGCAACATCTTTGACTGCGTGAACCGTTGTCTTCACGTTTATCTGGAAGACCTGAAGCTCCTGTACGCCAACGGTCAGGGAGGCTACAAGAGCGTCCTGTATCCGGATCTGGAAATCGCCAGCGACGCTGCCAAGGAGCAGGTACAGCGCTTCAGTATCCAGGAGGAGGAAGAAAAAAAGGAAGAAGACAGCGAAACGGCGGAAGAGGCGGCAGAAGAGGCGGCGGAGAGTGATGCCGAGCCCCCGGCGGAGGAGGGCGACAGCCTGGAAGAGGATCTGCTCAGTATGCTGGATTTCTTCGGCGCGGAGGACGAAGCGGAGGAAGAAGACAGCAGCGTGGATTTGGGCAGTCTCTTCGGAGACATGGGAGGCGATGGCGAGAGCAAGAGTGCGCCGGACATCGAGATCGTGAGGCTCGATGTGACCAACCGGATCATTGAGATTCAGGAGCGTGCGGAAGCCTCCGCAGAGGCCGGCGTAGTGATGCCCTTCTATGAGCTTTGCAAAAAGATGGGCTTCGATCCCTTTACGGTGTTCTGCTTTGCCTGCGGCGTCCTGTCTTCGACCCAGACGGACTATGCCGGGATTTTCCAGAACGTCAACGAAAACGCAAACCTGTCCTCCCCCACCATTGAGTCCGCGGGCAAGCTCTATTTCGGGAAAAAGTATTCCATCACGGGTGCCTACGGTGATATGTCGGTATGTCTGGAGCAGCTGCTGCCGGTGCTGGATCTGCATGTGATCCCCTCCATGCCCTTTTCCACCGTGGTATCACCGGACAAGCGGATCATCGACTACCTCTTCGGACGTGACCGCATGAAGCTGGATGAAAACTATATCCGCTTTATGCGCAAGCTGACGAAGGAGAATGAGGAGCTGGACGAGATCCTCTGCAATCAAACCGTGCTGGAGGCCATGGAGATCGCCTACAAGGAGGGAAGCCGGCTGTTTTCCTATCACGGAGACGACGGATCCGGCCGCAAATTCTTCGTACGAACCTTCTGCAAGAAAAACGGACTGCAGGCCATCACGGTCAACTGCAAAAAGCTGTTTGTCTATGATTATGCGTACGTGGAAAAGGCGATCTGGGCGGCGACGAGAGAGTGTATCCTCATGGACGGCTGCTGCGTGCTGGATGAGCTGCAGTACCGGGAAGAGGAAAAAGAAAAGTTTTTCGGCTACATGGATCTGTTTTTCACGAAGCTGACGGAAAAAGGCATCACGGTGTTCGCGAACTCCAAGGAGACCATCAACTTTAAGGAGATCACCAAGGAGCAGGTGACGCTGCTGGATCTGAATCCGCCGGATATCGACGGTCGTGTGGCCTGCTGGAACTATTACGCCAAGGGGTTTGACTTTGATACGGATGTGGACTTCTTTGAGATGTCCACCAAGTTTTTGTTTACCCCCGGCAAGATCCGGGACGCGATTCATTACAGCCGGTCCCTTGCAGTGATGGATCAGGCCGACAAGGTCAACCGCGCCACGCTGTTCAAGAGCTGCAACGCGCAGATGTCCTCCGAGCTGTCCGCCAAGGCCACCAGGGTGGAGGCGAAGTTTGGATTCGAAGATATCGTCATGAACAAGGATCAGCGCGAGCAGATCGGGCACGCCATCGAGCAGATGAACAACAAGAAGCAGGTCTACGAAGACTGGAACTACATGAAGAAATACCCTTACGGCCGCGGCTTGACCGTGTTGCTTTACGGGGCACCCGGTACCGGTAAGTCCATGATGGCGCAGGTGCTTGCCCACGAGCTGAATCTGGAGCTTTACCGCGTGGATATTTCCAAGGTCGTGGATAAATACGTGGGTGAAACGGAGAAATCCCTGTCCATGATTTTCCGCGAAGCCAAAAAGTGTAACGTGGTTCTGTTCTTTGATGAGTGCGATACCATCTTTGCAAAGCGTTCTGATGACGGCGGCTCCAATCAGGCGTCGGCCAACAACAAGACGGCACTCCTCCTGCAGGAAATGGAAGCATACGACGGGGTGTGCGTGTTGGCTACCAACTACAAGCACAACATTGACCCGGCTTTCTTCCGCCGGATGAAATACATCGTGGAATTCCAGTTCCCCAACGAGGATACGCGGGAGATGCTCTGGACCACCACGGTGCCGAAAACAACGCCTTTGGGCGAGGATGTGGATTTCCGGTTTATCGCTGAGAAGTTTGAGTTTGCCGGCGGTAATATCAAGAACTGTGTGCTGAATGCAGCCTTCCTGGCGGCGGAGGACGAGACTGCCGAAGGAAAGGTCTGCATGCGCCATTATCTGAAGGCGATCCAGTACGAATTCGTGAAGGTCGGCCGTGTCTTCACAAGGGCGGACTTTGAGCCCTATGCGGACATGATCTTCGGAGAGGAGGCTCAGGGCTTTTGAGCGAGCAGGAGACTGAAAGCAAACAGGATCCCTATGAGTTTCTGGAGTTTTATGAACAGGCGCTTCCCCATATGCCGGTCACCACGGCTGAGGAGGAGCTTTTGGCATGGCTTTCTTTTGTGGATATGCTCTGCCTCATCGGGATCTATCAGCGGGAGGAGCACCCGGAGGAACTGGTGGACCGGATCGGCGCCATCCCCGGCGATGTTTCCCTGATGCTCTCTCTGGAGCCCCATGTGGAGACCACGTTTCCCGCTTTTGACCGGGTGCGGGCCGTTTATGATGAACTTGTGATGGGAGAGGCGGTGGAGCAGAGGCGGTTGCTGCCGATCATGAGCATCCTCACCGGCGGGTGGATCAGCCAGATCGAATTTCTGCTGTATCTCCTGTCTCTGGCCTTTGCGAGAAACCGGAAATATCACCGGATCTTCGGCCTTTTGCAGGGAGAAAAGGAGGAGAGCGCACATCCGACCCCTGCGCTGGCCCTGGACTTTGCCAGGCTGTATCTGACCAGAGAGGAACGGAATCCGGCGGATCTTCTGAACCCCGATTCCTTCTTGAACCGGTATTTTCTCGAAAATGCGGATCCGAAACGGGATACGGAGGAGCTGTTTCGCCCCGTGCGGCTGTGCAGGACGGCGCTGCTGTCCTCCTGCGGAGAAACAAAAGCGCTGGGGGATCTGCGGCTGTGCGCATCCTATTTGCGGCCGGCGGAGGACAGCGATTATGTCTGCTTCCCGAAGACCGTAGAGGAGCTGGAGCACGTCTACGCATCGATCCTCGGATCGGAACGCACCGGGATCGTGGAGCTGTGCGGGGAAGACGGCAGCGGCAGGGAATTTTTGATGCGCCTGCTTTCCGCGGATGCGAATACCCCCGTGATCGCGGTGGACATGAAAAAGCTGCTCACCCTGGACGGAAACCGCCAGCAGAGTATGGCAAAAGAGCTGGTTCTGAAATCCGTTTTTTCGGACGTCCTGCTTTACCTTGCCAATGTGGAAGAGGGGCAGGGGGTTTTTCCCGCCACCTATTTCCTTTCGGAGCTGCAAAGCTCCCTGGATCTGATTTTTATCGGAACCAGGAAACCTCTGTCGGAACTTGCGGAGGAGAGTCTTACGGGTACCATTTACCGGATCAATATGCCGGAAGCGGATTTTTCGGCGCAGCTTTCCCTTTGGACGACATTTGCCAGAGAGGAAAACGCCGTTTATCCGGGGGATCTGGATCTTGCGGAGCTGGTTTCCAAATACTCCATGAACCCCGGGCGGATCAGGGAAGCACTGATCAACGCAATTCATATTGCCGCCGCCGCGGATGATTCGTATAAACTGACAAAGGAAGGTCTGGAGGAGCAGATCCGCCGGATTTGTGCCGTGCAGTTCAAGGACACGGCGAAGCGCCTGCTCAGTCCCTTTACCTGGGAGGATCTCAAGGTGGATCCCCGTGCGGAGAAGTCTCTCCGCAAGGTCTGCGACCGGGTGTTGTACCGCAAAACGGTCAACGACGACTTCGGCTTTGGCAGAAAGCTTCCTTACGGGCGCGGCATTTCGGTGGTTTTATACGGTCCCCCCGGCACCGGCAAGACCATGGCGGCACAGGTTCTTGCAAAAGAACTGGGACTTGATATTTACCGGATCGACCTTTCGCAGATCAGCAGCAAATACATCGGCGAGACGGAAAAGAATCTGGGTGCGGTGTTTGACGCCGCAAAAAACTCCAATGCGATTCTGTTCTTTGATGAGGCGGATTCGCTGTTTTCAAAACGGACAGAGGTATCCTCCTCCCACGATAAGTATGCAAACGCGGAGACGAGTTACCTTCTGCAGAAGATCGAGGAGTATCCGGGGATCTCGATCCTCGCAACCAACAACATGCAGAGCTTTGACGCAGCCTTTAAGCGCCGGATTACCTACATGATTCCCGTGGAGGAGCCCTCGGAGGAGACGCGCCTTTCTCTTTGGAGAAACGCATTTCCGAAGGGGACGCCCCTTTCGGCGGAAATCGATTTCAGGCTCCTGGCACAGGCACTGCCCCTGACAGGCAGCAACATCAAATCCATTTCCGTGGAGGTCGCGTATCGCGCCGCTGCGGAAAACCGAGAGGTGAACTATCAGGATCTCGTGGAGGCCGTCGATGCGGAATGCATGAAGACCGGACGTATGGGCATCGGCACAGAACTGCAGCAGGCGATCATACGGGGGTACCGGGAAGAGTAGAACCCGGAATACAGGCTGTATGGTCAAACCGCCCGGAAAGGGCACCAAATCCTACAACCCAAGCACAAAGGGGGATCCATCATGGCTGAAGCATATGAAACCCAGGCATTTGAAGAAGTTTACAAGCATCCGACCTGGAAGCTTGAGGCGGAGACCTTTGAGAATGACTTTACCAGGGCGCTCTATGACGACGAGGCTGTCAAGAAGGAGGGTCAGAAGGCTCTCGTGCATGTCAGCAATATCCTGATCACTTATAACCAGCTTGAGAGTCTCAAGAAGGGCGCTGAGTATCTCAAAAGCACCGATTACACGAAGGCGCAGAAGGCAGTTGAAACCTACCAGGGGATTCTTGAGAACCTGAAAAAGGTCGAAGCAGAAAAGGGCCTGGATGAGGAACAGAAACTGCTGCGTAAGGAGGCGGAGTACGGGCTCGAGAAAGGCTTCAAAGCACTTGAGAAAGCCCGGAACGATGCTGCGATGGACTTCCTTAATCAGGCGCCAAAAGAATTAAACACCCGGGATGATGAGGGGAAGATTTTGTCCAGTCTGATGCTGGGCGGCACCGGCATCGGGGGACAAGGCTATACGATTACGGAAAATTCCGTCCAGGATACCAGAAAGGGCGCGCAGTATATCCGGGAACAGATGACGGAGAAAGGCACCCTGCTGAACCAGATGGCCCTGCTGGATAATGCCATGAACACCGGCGGCATTAATCTCGAAGGCGAGAACGTCGATACATTCGGGAATTCCCCGCATAAAAAGACGCTGAACGATTTTCTCCGTTCCCCAACCAGAAGAATATATCAGAACAAGAAGGAGATAGATTTCACCGCGCAGTATATCAAAGAAAACGGCGGTGAGGAACTGAACCTGGAGGAGATCAGTAAATTCAGGGATCAAAGCGAGGAGGAACAGGATGCTGTCATCGGCTCCGAGGGGGCGGGCATCAACAATGTGGGCATCAGGGATGCAGCCCTTACCAGAACGCTGAATGAGGAAGCGAAAGCCCGGAAAGGCGTAAAGCAAACGGGCATCAAGGGTATGTGGAATTCCGTCAAGAGCTTCTTTGGAGGTGGGCAAAAGCGCGTAGGTGCCCTTTCCCCGGAGCTGGAGGAAAAGAAGGAGGAGCCCAAAAAGTCGGGGGGCAGGGGAGCCTGGAACTCCGTGAAGACTTTCTTTTTTGGCAATCAGCCGGAGGAGATCAATTACGAAGATCTGACCAATGATCAGTGGGCAAGGCTGGAAGCACAGGGACTGACGCCGCAGGTACTGAAGAAAAAATGGCGCGTGGGAATGACAGAACCCCAGAAACGCATGCTGAGAATGCTTCGCTACGAGCAGCAGAAGGCGAAAGAGGATAAAGCAGCGGGCATGACGCGGTCGATGCTGAAGGCATCAGGTAATATCAACCGGGAAGATACCTCTGCCAAAATGGATAAACTGATGAACGACCGGGACAGGGAAATCGCCCGGGAGCTGAATGATCAGAAGTTCCTCACGACGAAGGATGCAGAGGAGGTCATCAAGGATCCGACAGCGCAAACGGGACGGCTCATGAACAGCTCGAAAACCGCGCGGAATATGCTGGGCATGTACAAGATGCTGACGAAGAGTGAGGCGAGCCTCTTCACCTTCCGGTTGGCCTTGCTTGCCTACCTGGTACCGACGCGCCGCAATACCATCTATGAGGTGATGTCCCAGTCCCACGCGGCGGGGGTGAAAGGAAAAGAGGATCTCACGGATCCCGCGCTGATGTATGAGACGATCTCTCCGTATACGAAGGAAGAGATTCGCGAGAAGCTTCCGGGGAAAAAGCAATTTCCCCATGAGAAGGTCTTTATGACCATGGTGGACGAGTACAGTAATCTGCGGGACGATGCCCGGGGTATCAGCAAGCAGGAGCATAAAGACCTCATTCCCAATCAAAAGGATATGAGTATAGCCGAGGTGGCGAGGGAGCTTTTGAATCCCGCGTCCGGTCTTGCTCTGTTCGCACGGCTTAGGCTCCTGACGGATGCATCCATCACAGATGATGATATCAAAAAGCATATTGACCGTCTGAGCGCGGAGGAGCAGGCGCTTGTCAACGAGTTCATGGAGAAGCTTGCCAGAGAACAGACCATCAAATTCGAGGATCTGAAGAAATGGGTCGAGGACAACGGGAATGAGATCGGGGAGCTGGATAAGGATCTGGATGAAAAGCTTCCGGCTAAGGAAAAAGAACTGAAAGACGTGATGACCAGCATATCGAACCTTGAAAACGGGTCGTATGTAGAGGATCGGAAGGTCAGGAGAGATCTGGATGCGAAGGCGAAAGAGCTGGAATCCGAGATCAGAGCCCTGCAGGAGAAGAAAGAGAAGAGAGATCAACTATCGTCTGAGAGACCGGAGAAGGTAAAGGACTACAACGAACGCGTCGACTGGAAAAACAATCGGGAATCCCAGGCCATTACTGCAGTCAACAAGATCAGGAAGGATCTTTTCCAGTTGCTGACCGCCACCCCCACTGCCTATGAGACCGATCTGGAGGCACAGGTTCCGGCCCTAAGGAACCGCCTCCTTGTGATTACACGCCTTGCAAACCGCTTTCTTCTGGACAAGTTTGAGGAGATGCCGGATTTTGAGGACAAGTATAAATTCAAGGAATACCAGCCCGACCGGGAAGAGATTTATCAGTCTCAGATCAAGGAAGAGCAGGCCGGTACCCTTGGACAGTCTGAAGCCACAAAGGAGGAGAACAGGCGGAAAGCGGAGGAGGAGAAAGCCAGGATTGCGGCGGAGAAGGAGATGCGCAAAGGTCTGGCAGACCGCTGCACGGCGATGCGTAATTCCGTGAAGGATGATGAGAAGCTGCTGCCGGAGGGACTGGAGAACAAGGAAAATGTCGATGCCGCCAGGGTCGGTATGGCTATCACGCGTGTGGTCAACACGTATCTGAATTTTGATCCCGCCACGGTTGTTCAGATTTCCGATGCAGGCTTTCCGGATGTGATCCCGAGACTCATGCGTTATCAGATGGCTGCATCCCAGATCAGGGAGCTCCTCGGGAAACGCCCCGATGCCAATGCTGCCGTTTCCGAGGAAAACCTGCAGAGAATCCGCAGAGCGCTGAGCCTGCAGAATCCGACCAGGGCATTTCTCGAAAAGCGGTGTATCCATCTTAGCACAAAAACATACGGATCTCTTTCCTCGGGAGAATTTGACCAGAAGATGCAGCAGATCCGCGAAAAGGAAGGAGAAGGTGCATCCGAGGAGGAAAAAGAGGCATACAAAGCCTTTCAGGAATCCAAAGAGGCCGGAGATGTTCTCGGCAAGGCTTCGGAAGATCAGGAGGAGGAAATCGTGCCGGGTACAGAAAGCGGCACGACATATCTGGAAAGCCTGCGAACGCTTTATGTGGAGCTGAAGACTTCCATCAAACGGGAAGATCCCGGGGAGAGGGAATTTGAGAATCTCAGTATTCATCTGGAAACTGTCATAAACGATCTCTCGGGCACATTCAATGCCAGGACGGATATCGGTACCGAAGCTGCCGAAATTGCCGGCAATTTTGGTGTGCTGGAGTTGTCTGCCCAAAGGTGCCTGGAAGATGCTGATGAAAAACTCTCTGAAATCATACAGAAGATCTATGACAAAGCAAGTGATATGTACCTGAAGTTCGGCCAGGCCGCTTACCGGACCGTGGAGATCCTGAGCAAAAACAATCTGTTTCAAAAGGGAGACCATCTCTGGGCGAGAGTCATGGTCATCGGTGCTCCCCTGATCTCCGGTGGCATGGATTCCGTCCGTCCCACGCTGGAAAAAGCAGGCACCAAAAAGCTCAGCAAAGAAGAGATCGATGCAGAGATGAACGAGCTGAAGCAGGATGGCGTCTCTAAAACCACAAGAAAGATGGATGAGGACAAAGAGGCTAAATCCCTCTCCCGTTTCCGGGCTCTTCTTGGCTCCGCGGATGAGGAAGAAATGAAGAGGACATTGGAATCCTACAAGCGCTGGGATCGGGAAGATAAGGACGCTCTGAAAAACAAGAGAAAGCATGAGAAGGAATTGATAGACAGTCTGGATGTGCCGGAGCAGAAAAAGGAGCCTGAGGTTAAGCCGCCCAAACCGGAACAGGAACAAAAAGAGCAGGAAAAGGAAGAGCTGAAAGAGGTGAAATCCCTGACAGAGCAGGAGATTGGCCGGATTCTTGCGGAACAGGAGAAGGCGAATATCGAGGCAAAGGAAGGAGAGGAAGATGTCCTGCTCGAGTCCCTTCAGGATTTTCGGAGAAGCCTTGACAGGCAAAAGACGGGAGTGCTGGGGCTCTTTCAGGACAAGGAAAAAAATACCAAGATCCGTGAGCTGCGGGAAAAAATAGAAACATTCATCAGCCTTTGTACGAAAACCGTTTTGCCCATGGAGATGGAGGATGGTCAGGTCATCAATCAGGATAAACTGAGCAAAGAGTATCAAGAACAGATCAATCTCCTGAAAAGGAAAGCAAACGAAATCAAAAAATACGCTTTTGCTGACACCGGTTCCGTCAGAGCTGACGAAGAGGCGGATCCCTGGAAGGCACTTTGCCGAAGTATTTACAATCGCTTCAAGATTTTTCATGACAGCATTGGCAATATGCAGATGGCGAAACCCGCTGATGTGATGCGGAGCAATGCGGGCGCGGATCAGGCCCACAGGGAAGAATTACGTAATGATATTTCCTCTTATGCTGTGAAGCAGAATCAGGATAAAAAGCTCCGCTATGTCTTCTTCCTCATGCGCGGTATCATGTACAAGGGAGAAACCGGCTATGCTGCGCCCAAGGAATGGCATACCAGAAAATCCCTGCAGAAGGAAATGAAAAAGAATCCACCGAAGCAGCCTGTCAATGAGAATGATCTATCCATCATTGAGAATGTTCCGCCGGTGAAGGAGGAGGACGAGCCGGATCCGGTTCGGTTTTCCATTAATGACACGGATTCCGAGAACAGTGACATATTGATGGAAGATCTTCTGAACAAATCCTTCCGTGAGGAAAATCAGGATGAGAATATTGATGAGGATTTAAATCATCTGGAGGAGGAACTGAAGGACGGCGAGTACGAGGACGAGAATGGGGAGCAGGAGCTGACAGATGAGCAGAAGGATGCTGCCAAAAAGGTGGCCAGAAGATTGGCCAGGGAAGAGGCAGAGGCTCTCCGCAAGCAGCGGGAGAATGCCCGCGCACAGGTGGTGCTGCCCAAATATGAGGCTGTCAGAGCAAAACGGAGAAGATATCGGGATGACTTCGATCTGACGGGCGAGATAGAACCGGAGGAGGCTCTTCAGGAGCCTGTTGAGCAGAAGGCAGTGAGAAACCGTAATTTGCGTCCCGCGGCGAGTCTTCCCACGGGGGATAAGGTGGCAAAGGTGGCCGGCTGGGGATTGTTCGCCATCCCGCATTACGTGGGGAAACCTGTGAAATGGATCGGAAACGGGATTGTCAGTGGTGTCAATTTTGCCCTGCGCTGGACCAAGAAGAAGAGCAGCGGTCCCGACTCCATGCAAAAAACATCAAGAATTGCGACAAAGGAAAGGCAGGATCGGATCAAGCGGGAAATCTCCAATGTGAAGCAGCGACCGTCAGATCAGGAAGTGATGGCGGACACCAGCCGTGTCCCCATGAACTGGGCGCTGGAGACCGCGGAGAATCCGGAACTGCAGCCCACCGTTACAGTGGGTGCGACCGGCGTCACGGATGAGAACAAAACCAATTTCGTAAATTCTTACCATGCCTGGATGCGGATCAATTATTCCAAACGGGATCCTCATCACGGCAGGAATATCCGCTACCGGATCGATGTGGGCTATGGGCCCCGGGGCGGGTTCGGGGTGAATGGCTTTAAGGGCGGTCTGCTGAACGCTGCGGATCAAGCCGCAACCGGTACTCTCATGCCGGGAGCGTTGTGGGATGAAAGAGGCAGCGGCTTTGCGAACGCAAAGACCTATCCTGTGACCAATCGACAGGTCAACCAAATGCTGCTGGAGGCAGAGCGCTATCCCGCAGGCGGGTTTAATCTGGTTACCAGAAACTGTACCAGCTTTTTGGCGGATGTGACCCAGAACGCCGGGGTCAATACTGGAGATATCCTGCAAAAAGCGCCCATCAAACTCGGGGCAAAGTACCTGACGGTACCGCTTCTCTCACTGTTCAGTCCCGTGACGAAGATGATATCCGGTGCCCACGGACTGAAAAAATCTGGTCAGGATGACCTTTCCTTCCAGCGATATGGGGAGAAGCAGATTACCGAGGACGAGATGACTCTGATGCAGGAGGACAACGGGGTGCATACGGAGGGCTATACACCCCTCAACACACTGCAGAACATTCAGAACTCCGGGAGCAATGAGGTGAATGCGCTGCACAGTGAGTTCAGCAAGGAAGTGATACAGGACGATCCCGGTATATACATCCGCACTGCAGGCAGAAAGCTGAAGGAGAAGATCAGAGACGTGATCGGCCAGGAGCATGCAAATGCCTTTGAGACAGGTATTTTAAAGGCCTCAAAGGCTTATGAGAATGGAGTGAAACGGTTCCCGACAGCCACTCCGAGTTTGATCAGCCGCCTCCAGAAGAATTTTTCCGAAAATATAAGTAAAACCACTGAGTTTTTCTATAGTCCGAACGGATGCGGCGGGAGCCCGGAGCTCCGGGTATTGTTTCTGGAGTATATCGGTGTATTGAACCGCGCAAAGATGACCTATGACGACGCCTTTCGAGAGGCATTGCGGCGTGAGAACAATAGAGAGTTTGAGGAGAGCGATATCAGCGAACAGCTGAAGGCACTGACCAGTGGAAAAACTCAGACATACAGCCTCAAGACCGGGGAAGGACAGGAGGAAATGACGTCAAGTCCCTCCCTCATGATCGGCTATGCGAAGAGGGGTACCTCCGTCGGACAGACTGCCGAGGTCCAGAAGAAGAATCAGAACAAACAAAATCTTCTGAATGCGCTGGATACCAGTGTGGATGCAGACACCGCAAAGCTGTGGCAGAAGGAGAGCTTCAGCGATCGGGACGTGGATTTGGCTTTCAGTACGATGCAGAACCAACAGGAAAGCATTGAACACAATAAGATGGACTATCAGGATCACTATGATTTTACCGGTGCGGAGGTGATGCAGGCCATGATCTTTGAACGGATCTACGGCGGTCTGAAGGGACGGATCGAAGCCGGAAGCTGGTTCAAAAAACCCGCCGAGGAACAGGAAAATGTGGATGCTGATACGTACAATATGCGTTCCAAACAGTTCACCGACTGGCTGAAACAGGATATGGAGATTTCCGCGAATTCCCATCCGAGGGAAGTCGAACAGATCGAAAAATCCATCGGAAAGCGGCTGGGTCTGAACCTTGCGGAGTTGAACCGGGAGGGAAAAGCGGCCATTCAAAAGGAATACCGGGCAAGGCTGTTTACCAACTATCTGGTGCCGCTGCTGGTGCAGGCGATCTTTAAGAAATACGGTGGGGACCAGTATTTCAGCATTTATGGATTGCTGAAGGAACAGTTTGCCGGAGAATAACATCCGAGGAGTACCAGAACCTTGATCTACTACGAGGCAATCACAAAAAAGAATCTGCCGGACTACCGGGATGTGATCCTGCCGGATCTCTATGATGAACTGAGGGGAACGGACGAGGAGCCCATCGCGCTGGGGTATCTGTGCATTGGGGCACGGGACGACAAGTCAAGACAGACTGCCGGGGCGATTGCGGGGACACTCATGGCGGAGGAGGACGGCAGTGCCTCCATCATGATCCGTTCGATCTTTGTCAGGCATGCAAACCGGAGAAAGAAGATCGGTAACACCCTGATCTCCAGGCTCCTGACCGTTGCCTCCGGCACCTATCTCTTTCCGGAGGAAGAGAAGGAAGCAGGGATCCTGCTTAAGACAGAGTATCTTTTGAACCAATACGAGTCGGCGCAGTTTACCGCCTTTCTGCAGGATTTCGGATTTACGGATTTCGCGGAGGAAGAGATGCTGTTTCGCTTGAGCGAGTGGGAACTGATGGAGCTGGACATCCTAAGACCTTCCTTTAAGCCCAACAAAAACGCCCGTCCCTTCTCGGAAGCCGGGGAGGAGCTGCGCGCCGAGATCGAAGATTATATCGGGCGTCCCATGGAGCCGGAGCTTTCCTTTGCCTACGTCAAGGGAGAGGAGATCCTCGGCATGGTGGTGACAGAGGAGATTTCCCCCGGTCATTACTGGATCGATGTGGCGGAACATGACGGGACACTGACGGATGCGCAGATGATGTCGCTCCTGCGGACAACGGCCTCCGCCATCGAGGAAAGGACGCACCGGTTTACGGTGACCGTGGAGCCGGGAGACGAGATCGTAAAGGGACTCCTGATGAGTGTGCCGGGCGCGATCACCATCACGCCCAGACTGGCCTGGGTGGAAGTCATCCTGGAGAAGCCGGCGGAATAAACTACGGAGGGAAACAGTTTTCATGAAAAAAGGAATCTCGATTCTCCTTGTGCTGCTTACCCTGAGCCTGACGGCATGCGGGAAACAGACGGAGGAGAAGATGACGGAAACAGAGACAGAAACAGAGGAGGGGCTCGGCGAAGTGGACATGTCTCCGCCGGATAATCGCGGGTATGACTGGACAGGAGATTATCTGGACTCCACCGGAGGACAGGCGCTCCTGACCATTGAACCCAATCCGAAGCGCAACAAAGGCTATGCGATTCTGATCTATATTCCGGCGGGAGAGGACGCTTTTTCCACCTGGAGCTGCACAGGGATCTACGATGAGACCCTGGGAGGACTGCATTATGAGGATTGTGTCCGTACGAATATGGACACCGGCGAAGTCGGCAGTGTAGAGACAGCCTATCAAAAGGGATCGGGGGTCATCATCCCAAGCGGGGAAGACAGTGATACGCTGCTGTGGATCGATGATCAGGATCGCAGAGGCGTAGACCTGCGGTTCCAACGGATGACAGAAGAAGAGTAAAGGAGGCGTGTATGGAGGTTATTCTTTTGGACCGCCAGACTGACGGTTCCGTAATTGAACGGGTTTTCCCCGCAGACGTTCGGCGAAAATCCTCGGCATTTTTCGGCGCATTCAATGATGCCGGTGATCTGTGCGGACTGGCTGCTCTCGGCTATGAACAGGATACGCTGCTGCTGCAGTACCTGTTTGTTCCGCAGCCATATCGAAGCAAAGGAGTTGCCACGGCTCTGCTGGATGAAATCACGGAACGCCTGGAGGGCAATATCAACAGCTTCGTGGAGGGCTACTTCGACGAACAGGATGATATTGACGGACTGCGGAGACTGTTTCAGAAACGACCGGATTTCCACATGGAAGACAGAAAACAGTACGCGGCGGTTTATTGGCTGGGGTTATCCAGAGCATGCATCGGCGCATTGTGAAAGGAGATAAAGCAGCATGGATGAGATAAAAATCAATCGGGAAACCAATCAATATAACGAGATCAATCCCAATGAGGAACTCCAGAAGCAGGGTGCGTTGTTGCAGAACGGGAAGAACACCGTTCCAAATCCAGAGGAGAATAAGAAGCGCTCTCAGGAGAAACGGCTGAATCAGGTGTTGCGAAAGAAGGAAACCAAGGTACCGCGCATAAGCAGGAAGTTGTATGAGAAGATGCTGAATCCGGGCGCCTTTATCCCGGAGCAGAAATCGCTGAAGGGCCAGCCCGACATAAAGGAGAGGGAGGAAAAACAGGAGAAACCCAGGACCTACCGGAGGGAGAAGGAGGAGAACCTGAAGAAAGACGCTATTGTTCAGCACAAACTCGACCAATCCAATATTGAGAAGGACAGGAAGATCAATAAAGCCGACTCGATTAATGAGAGGATGAAGCTGGAATGGGAGTATCTGATCAAGAAAACAGATTTAAAGCTGAAGCGCATGCTTGCTGCCAATCAGGATCCGCTGGAGGTGGACTATATTAAAGCCTGTGTGGATCTTGATAAAAATATGAAGTACCGTGCTATCTACGAGAATGTGATGGCACCCTTGAAGAATAATGAGACAAAATGGAAAACCATCTACGAGGAAACCTATAAAGAGACCTGCCGGAAAATGGATGAGATGATCCGGAATTCGAGAGACAGACTGAAAAGATTCATCAGGGTGAATAAGCGGGAGGAGGCACTTAAGGCGGAGGCCGGCGAGACAGAAAGGAGGACGCCCGAAACAAAGGAAAAGACCATCAAACCGGAAACGAAGAAGAACGTCAAAACAGGGAAGCCGGTGATTCCCCAGGGGGAGGGGAACCAGCGCAATCAGAATCACAACATCATCAACAACAACACGGAAATTGAGACGTTTGAGTATACGCAATATGAAAACGGAAAATCTGTGACGACATTTACTTTTATCAAACGGAAGCCGCAGAATCTGCAGGATGCTCTGGAGTTGCGCTCCCAGATTACGAAGAATTTTGACGTGAAGAGAACGGATTTACCGCAGAGGGTTATGAATCTGTACCTTTACTGTCAGGGCTTTGTGGAGGAGTATTCCAAGACGGAGGAAATTACTTTTCCGGAGGAATACCTGAAACAGATCGATGTCTCAAATTATAACCTGGAGACCGTGGTCATGCTCAGAAACCGGATCACGGATGGCGGACTTTTGTATTCGGATCTGAAAGGAAAAGCCAAAGAAACCTACGATTACTATGACAGCGTTGTCCAGAACCTGATAAAGAACGACGGTACCATGCTGGATCGTGTGGTACAGCATGAGGCACGGCAGATGCCCGCTCACCAGATCACATTGCAGACGAATCTGGGCACGGAGTATGAGCGGCAGGCGCCGAAATCCAATGATTGCTGGTCTTGTGCAGGCTCTGCCATCCTGAATCACTATCTCAGAAATGATAAGAATTATAAAAAGGTGACCCAGGAAGAGTTTCGTGCTTATATCCCCGATTTGAAAAGCAAAGAAGAGATGGGAATGGATGACGTGACCTACGAAAAGCAGAAGACGGACATCGAGACTTTTACCACCGAAAACCAGGAAATAGATCGTGCCGGGTCTCCCGAGGGCAATCCCTATATGCTGGCGGATTTTTATCTGGATAAGCTGAAACAGGCCGGCAAGAAAAACGTGGCAGTCCGCAAGATGGTGTTTCAGGCAGGGTTGGCCACTAAACAGAAAAGAGGAATGAAAAACAAGGATAAGCAGGATCTGGGACAGGACACCAATGCTCTCCATAATCTGCGTGCGAAATTTGCCGATACGGTAAAAGAGGCACTGAACGGAGACAGTGTATTGACACTTCTGTACGGAAAGCATTATCTTACCATTACAGGGATTGATAAGGACGTACTCAAAGTCCACAACTCCCTCGGAGATCCGTCAAAGACAGAATTCCGCAGGATCAGCGATATACTGATGGAGAATGAATCGCAAAGAGGCATCGAGCTGATGTGGTTCCAGAAGATCAAAAGGCCGGAGGATGTGACAGACAAATTCAAGAACGTCACCTACGATCCCGTGAAGAAAGAGTTTGGGCAGAGTGTCGGCAACTACTCGGAAAACATCGCACAGAAAAAAGGTGTTGGCGCATGGAAGAATCTCACAGAGAAAGATGCTGACATTGCGGAACTTGTCCAGGACGGGATCTATCTGCCGAGGCAATTTGAAGAATAAGGGGATCGCGTATGTCAGTCATAGAAACCTATGAAAACAGCCAGTATAACCCGGAAATCGAGATCGTGGAGCAGGAGCAGGAGCGCGGACCGGCGCGGATGCTTTTTGTGAAGGGCATCTGCCAGTCGGCCATGTGGCTGGATCCGGCACTGCAGGGGGAACCGGTGCTGAAATATGCGAAGCGTATGCGGGAGGTTGTCTCCAGAGAGTTCCGGGAGCATGCGCCCCGGGAGATCCTTGTGATGGGCGGTGCGGGATTGGAACTGCCGCGTTTTCTACTGCGGGATGTTCCGGATGCACGCATTACGGTGGTGGAGCTGGATCCTCTGATGGAAGAGATCGCTGAGAAGTATTTCTGCCTCGGGGATCTTAAGTACAGCGGGCGGCTTTCCCTGATCATAGAGGATGCGTCCCTGTATCTGGACAGGCTGTCCAGGCAGGGCGTGCAGAACCGGTTTGACCTCGTCATCGGAGACGCCTTTTGCGGGATCCACGCAGAGACGGGGCTGCTGACCGATAAGACCTCAGACCAGGTGCGGGAGCTTCTGACAGACAGGGGATGCTATCTGATCAATCTTGTCACAGCGATCACAGGATCGGACAGCTGGCCGCTCCTCATGGAGCGGGATATCCTTCTGCGGTTTTTTGCGTCGGTACGGGCTTATCCGGCGACACCGGAGCTGGAACAGGAAAAGGTGCAAAACGTGATTATGGCTTCCACCGGGTATGCAGGGCATCCATGAATAGAACAGACGACGGATCCAAAAAGAAGCATATGGTGAACACCATCGCCATTCGTATTTTCCGGGTGCTGATCGGGCTGGCTGTCGTCATAGCAGCCTTCTTCTCCGGTACGGACGCGATCTACAACGTCTATATGCGTTATGTCCAGCAGGATGCGATTTTGGAACTGTCCATGAATGTCTATCATGGTATCCTGGATCCCCTCAACACGGTTGCCGATCAGAGTATCATGAGTGCCACGGAAGGCAATGCCAAGGTGATCGACCAGTTTTTTGCCACCTGCAAGAGTACGGTAGACATGACCTCCATCGCGGCGAAGCGCTATTATGAAGCGGATGAGGCAGCCCATGAGATCGTGAAACCGCCCGTGCCCTCCGACGCTTCCGGGGGTGTTTACCGGCTGGACAGCCACGAGTTTGACGGGTCGGATCCCGAAAAGCAGCACACACTGGAAGTGATGTCCCGGCTGAAAAGCATTATGTATGCCGCCTTCGAGAGTAATCAGAATATAGCATCCATCTATTTTGCCTCTCCGGCCGGCTTTACCATTTTTGCGGATGACCAGGCGATGGCGGTTCTCGATGAACAGGGAACCCCCAAATCCTTTGATCCCTATACGAGGGACTGGTACAGGCAGGCGGTCAATGCAAAGGATATCGTATTCAGCTCTGTGAAAAGCGACTATTTCACAGGGGAGGGTATGGTAACCTGCAGTATGCCGGTGTTTTCCGGTCAGACTCTGCTGGGTGTGGTGGCCATTGATATCAGGACGGATACCATCAATGAGATCCTGCTTTCCAACACGGTGGAAAACTCCTGTATCACTATCATTGACGGAGAGGGGAATGTGGAAGTATCCACCACCGAGGACGGGATGTTCGGTCTGAAAAAGGACGAGAAAAAGAATCTCTACCAGCTGGGGCTTCCCACTCTGGATGCGATGCTGGACGACGCGGCTGCAGGAGGCCGCGGGACCGGTTCCCTGTCTCTACAGGACGATGGAACGGAGCTGCCGGAACCCGATGATGAGGCATACGCATCGATGTCGCCGGAAGAGTGGGAGGCGTATTATGACGAGGAGGCCAATGCCACCAGGTATGAGATCTACTATGCGCCGATTCCGTTGGTGGGCTGGTCGCTTCTGTTTGCAGCGGACTATACCGTGCTGAATGCGACGACAGACGGCATTATGAATTCGTTTGTCGACCAGACACTTAATCAGTATGATGAAAATGACAAGCACATGCGCAGAGCGCTTCTGGTGGATCTCATCCTCCTGGCAGGGATCATCCTGGCATCGTATTTTATCGCGCGGATGCTTTCCAGACGGCTCTCCGAACCGATCGTGGAGCTGGCCGCAAAAGTGCGGGAAATCAACGGAGATCATCTGGATTTTTCCTGGAACAGGCAGGAAAGTGATGAGACCGCGATCCTGGCGGAATCCTTTGCGGAAATGACGAGGAGGATCAAACAGTACATCGAGGATCTGACTGTCGTCATGGCGGAAAAAGAGCGGATCGGGGCGGAGCTTGATGTGGCCAGGAAAATTCAGGTGGATATGCTGCCCTTTGATTTTCCAAGGATACAGGAGCTGGAGCTGTTTGCCTCCATGACACCGGCCAGGGAGGTCGGCGGTGATTTTTATGATTTCTTCCATATTGACAGGGATCACATGGGGCTCGTGATCGCAGACGTCTCCGGCAAGGGAGTTCCGGCCGCCATGTTTATGGTCATAGCAAAGACATTGATCAAGAATCTCGCCATTTCCACCAAAAGGAGCCCTGCCAAGATCCTTTCCGACGCAAATAAGCTCCTTTGCGAGGGCAATGAAGAGATGCTTTTTGTGACCGCCTGGGTCGGCATCCTGACCATCTCCAGCGGGGAAATGAGCTGTGCCAGCGCGGGGCATGAGTATCCCATCCTGAAGCGGAAAGGAGAGCCCTTCCGGCTGTTTGAGGACGAACACGATGTGGCGCTTGCAATTTCGGAAAAGCAAACCTACGGAGAATATACGCTGCCGTTGCACGCCGGAGACATTGTGGTTCTGTATACCGACGGTTTTCCGGAGTCCAGGGATGAAAAGGGAAGTCTGTTTACCGAGAACCGGATGCTGGAGGCCTTAAATGAGATCGGAGAGGCTGAACCGAAAGCGCTGGATGAACACCTCCGTAAACGGATCAGAGACTTTAACGGAGGGGCGGAGCAATTTGATGATATGACCATGATGACGATCCGCTATCATGGAGGCAGCAGGGCAGGGAAGGAACATGGCACTGAAGCTGAGTGAAACACAAAAGAAAACCGTATTGAAGCCGGGCAAACTCTCGGAAGGGGATGACCTGTCTTTTCTTGCGGATACGGATAACGAACAGGATCCCATGGAGCGTCATGCAGCCGCTCCCCGGGAGGAGCAAAGCGACGACAATAAGGTCAGGGACCGGGATTCTGAAGAGAGCCGGGAGGCCGGGGACTACCAGACCATCATTGATTTCAATCAAAATGAGTCCGAGTGGGACAAGGATCGGGATCCCGAAGGGTATATGGATCATGTGACGGCAGCAGTGGATGAATACCGCGCCGCCATGACACAGGAAACCTGGCTGCCGGAGCAGGGATTGAAGTTGGATCGTGCGGAGATCCGCTCTCTGGCGCAGAATCAGGGGGAGGCGGTGCTTGCAGCCTGCCGCGAGTACGAGGCGAATGTCAAGCCCTGGACCCCCAGGGGACACCGCAAGATGACAGCGGTAAGGCTTCTGGAAAAGAGTGTAGAGACCCAGAGCCGCCTGATGGCGGACGATCTCTCCGAATATGTATTGAGCGATGAAGCCATCCAACGGGGCGCCGTCTCCTATGAGGAAATGGTGATGGCAGTACAGGAGGGGCATATCCGTTCTGTGGTGCGGGAAGAGGCTGTCCGCCTTGTGGATGAGGAAAATACGGATATGAGTGCCGACGATGACGGGCGGCGGAGACGGACCGGGAGGCAGCTGAGGCAGGAGCAGCTTTTCTCTACCGATGAAGAGAACAAGGAGAATACCCAGGAACGCAAAAACCGAAGCGAGAACGTGAAGAAGGATCAGCATCGTTTTTCCACCCTTGTACACTGTCTCGGCAAGGACGGGGAGACCATTCTTCCCTTCAATACCCGTACAGCGACGGCCAACGACGGGCTTGCAGCCCGGGAGGGGATTCAGGAGTTCTCCGAGTACAACCGGATGATGGGAGAGAACAAGGAGGGGTTTGAGCTGCGCATGTCGGAGCGCGCCCTGAATCAGATCAACACCATCAAGATGATGGGACTCATCGCCGGTGTGGACGATTTTTACAATATCGCAAAGAACGAGAACCTGATGTTCAAGTATCATAAAAGAGGCCGGCGGATTGCCGTGGAATCGGTGGTGTTAAAGGATCCGCCCAGCGCTACGGGCGCCTACCACGGGTTTTTGTCCAAGCCGGAATTTGAGTCCTTTGTGGACGATTTAAGGATCGACCAGGGGGCAGGTGAAAACCTGAAGGATATTCTGCGGCAGCTGGAGGAACGGCTGAGTGTGGACATGAAAGCCCGCGACCCCAATGTCCGAAAAAAGGTGCACCGGCTGTTTGCGGCGCTGACCATCTGGCTGAGAAACGGCCGCAACGCTGACAATATCCCGGATCGGATTTTTAATTAAGGAGACGCAAAGGAATGCGTTTCCTGCGTGTACGCGGCAGGGGCTGCCGCATCACCATGCAATCATCAATCAGTAACAGGAGGTTGTACTTCATGAAAGAAAAGAACAGGAACTCAGCAAAGCTGATACTCATCATCGCATTGATTGCTATAGCGGTCTTTGTGATCGTGATCATTCTGAAGCTGGTCGCGCCTGCCGCCAAGGCAAAGCCGGAGGACTTCGCCGGACAGTGGATAGATACGGAGCATGCCAACGCATCCCTGGATATCTGGGTGACGGATGAAAATACGCTGATCGGCATGAGCAGCTGGCAGATCGATTTTAATAATGCGGCATTTCTTGATTTTGAAGCAATTGCGGCACCGGGAGGGCTGGAGATCACCAGCTGCAAACGGACGGACATGAATTATGACGAGGACGGGAATGCCACGGAAACCATCGTGTATGAGGGAGCCAAAGGCACCATCAAAAAAGGGGAGGGAGACAGCCTCCTGCTGCGGGTGGAGGGAGATCAGGATCCCGATGCCTTTACCTTTACCCTGGAGGGAGCATATTAAAGCATGAAGAAATTTAAATGGAACAAATGGGCGATCGTGATTGCTGCCATGGTTTGCGGCTATGTGGTGTTCGGGGGTGTTGTCATAGGTATCTACGCCCGGGACGGACGCCCCGGAGAAAAAGAGGAGGCTGCGGATGAGAGTCTGCAGGCCGAGGCTCCCACCGAAGAAGATCATGTGATGACCGATGAGGAATATCGGGAATTTATGAAAATGTACGGATCTGCCGCCACGGAGACCGAGACGGAGACCGAAAGGAAGCCGGCATCCGGATCCGGGGAGCAGGATCTGAGCAGCTACCGGACGATCCTTGAGCAGGCGGATCAGGCACTGAAGGAAGCGGAAGAGAAGACAACAGAAAAAGAGCAGCCATCGGAAGCAGCCGGAGAGGGGGAACAGGCCGAAGAGGAAGCTGCTGAGACCACCGGGGGAGAAGAAAAGACGGATGTCATCGAGGGCGAGGTCACAGGTGAGGAAGAAAAAGCAAAGGAAGAGGATACCGGTACCTATTACACCTATCAGGTGACGGGCATCGGCAGCTCTCTGACCCTCCACAGCACAAAGACCCAAAAGAATGACAGCATCGCCGATATTCCGGAGGGATATCACGGCTATGTCATCCAACCGTCAGACCCCGGCGACCGGCGCACCCTGATCATCTATAAAGGCCTGGTGGGCTACGCAAGCAATATGTATCTCACCATCTCGGATATCCCGGCATCGGAATATCCGGAGGAGCTGAAGACCGTTACGGCCGATAATGCCGGAAAGAATATGACGGATGGAGAAGCCGCCGGACCTCTGGAGGGACCCTGAGAGCCGGCCGGCGTTTAAGGATTGAAATCATGGCAATACTGTATGTAACCGAGGAGCAGAAAGAAGAGCTGGAAGCACTTTTGAGTCCCGTTGCGACAGCATGGCTCGCACGGGAGAATGTGTTTACTCTGGCGGAATACGGATCCTTCAGACATTATGAAGGGGTGATCCAGTTTACGGTACATGAGGAAGAGGAGCCGGTGGGAGAACTCCTGTATCTCTATGTTTTGCCGACCTGCCGGGAAACCGGCGTCGCGGCGCAGCTTCTCATGGCAATGGAGGAGATCCTCTTTCAAAGCGGGATAGAAGAGGCGGAGGTGCTTGTCTCCGCGGACAATTCCGGCATCGGAGAGTTTCTGGAGGACTACGGGTTTACCTTTCGGGAATCCCGGACGGAGTGGCTGACATTTCCCGACTTCCCGGCAGACAGCACGGCTGTCAAAAAGGCGGTCGAAAAGGTGGTGCCCTTAAAGGATCTGACCAGGCAGGAGCAGAATGAGATCGCGGAGCACCTGCAGGCGGGGAAGCAGCCTTTCCAATACAGCGATCTCGACAAAGGGCTCAGCGCAGTCTACCGGGATCCGAAGCAGGGAGAAGGCATTATCTTTGTGGCGAAACGGGAAGGGTATCCCACTATTCTCGACATCTCTGCCGCGGGGGAAAATGCGGACGCCATCCGTACACTGCTTGCCTGCTGTGTGCTCTCCGGACTCCGGAAATATGCGCCGAAAGGGATGCATCTTGCGGTGTCCGATCAAAAGATGTCGGCGCTGTTTCATGATCAGTTTGAAGACTATCTGTATACGGAGAAAACACTAAAGGGTACACTACTGGTGGAAGAACCGGAACGGGAGACCGGGACGGAATCTGAGGAGGACGACGAATACTATGGATGATCAGACGATTTTGCACCAACGCCAAAAAACATCCCGGCAGCAAACGGGAAAGGAGTCTCAGCTTTCAGAGCGGGAACAGCGGATGGAATCTTTCGTACCGAATCAGGATGAACGGTTTCTTGGCCCGGTGACCCGCACAGGTTATACGCTGCAGAAAAACTATCGCTCCTATACGACGACGCAGCTGAAGCAGGCATTGGATCAGGGGGATTATAAGGTGGTCGGGCGGACGTTCCGCGGCAGCCGTACCAGAAAAACCAAAAAGAAAAAGGACAATCATCACTCTGAGCTCATGACGCCCATCGTTGAAACGATCGACAGGCTGGAGGCGGAACAGAACAAGCGCATTACCCCGGAGAATGTTGAGAAGCAGATCGAACTCCTGATGAGCATCTATGACCGCATTTTCAAGCTGGCGTTTAAGTACTGTGTGAAGCAGAATCCCTGGTTTCCGGAGGGGAAAGCACGCCGTGATATGGTGCTCCTGATCCGCGACCAGGCCAATGAGGAACGCCTGAAGCTTGGAAATAACGCGAGAGTGCTTGCGGATGAGGTGAGGAACCACCCGGATCAGACCTTTACCTTTGCCGATGCCATCAGAGAGATCCGCACCCAGAAGATCAAGGCGGGAGAGAACGGGATCAAAGAGATTCAGGCCGGCGGCAAAGGGACCTCGGATATCATTGTGGCAGTCAAGGAGGACGGGAGCAAGCTTTATATCAGGCCTTCCGAGTCCCTGAAGCGGGACAATGTGCCCTGCAGAGTGTTTATGAAGGACACGATCTCCCAGACCAAAGAAGAGATCGAGGGGGTCGAAAAGACTCTGCAGGGGAAAAACCTCACCGAAGAAGAAAAAGAGAGGGAAACACAACACTTAAGCAATCTGCGAAGTGACCTGGAAATCCAGGAATTGTTTGAAAGGGTGCTGACAAGGGTTAAGGCAGGAAATGAAAAGAATGCGGAATATGCCATGCGCAAGCTCTCTTTCTGGCGGCCCTCCGAGTTTCCGACGAAAATAAATGAGGATGGGGTGGTGAAGCGGTTTTTCCTGCAGGATCTGGAGCTGAAGCATTTTCTGAACGAAGCCTCCGCTGATCCCGTTTATCAGAGATATGCAACAGAACGGAGTACCGTCATCGACAAAGCTGCTGTTGAACGGGCCTTCGATCAGCAGGATTCGAGGATCAGCAGGCTGCTGCGGGCCGTAAAGCTGACCGGCAAGCATATCAACCAGCGGGATTTTGCCCGGAGTGTGGCAATGGTCAAGGAGGGGTCGAATATCTCCAACCGGAATGTGGCCGTATCCATTCTGGCGAGAGCACTCGGACTCCGGGATCTGGTGGCGGAGTCCCAGATGGTTGAGGTGGAGGTAAACGGGAAAAAGATCCGCGGTACGGTCATGGAGGAAGCTCAGGGCGTGGATTTAGGGCGCCTTGCCCACAGAAACCGGGAAAAGGGCAGAAAAATCGAGTACTCCGTCCAGGCACTGAAACAGATCACCTCGCTCCAGGTCTTTGACATCCTTTGCGGACAGGTAGACCGGAAGACGGATAACTACCTGACAAGGATCGTACAGAAAGACGGCAAGGATGTCATACTGGGATTCAAGGCCATTGACAATGACATGAGCTGCGGGATGATCGACTATGAGGCGGATGTGGTGAAGCATTACTCAACGCGGAGAAAAGCCAGGGGTTACCGGCAGCAGCTGCCGGCCATCAGCGACGATACCGGACTCATCAACGTGGAGGCAATCGACAAGAACCTGAAAGACCGGATTATGGCCATGCAGCCGACGTATATCGATTTCCTGCTGGCAGGGATACTTTCGACGGAGGAACGTGGCGCCATGAAACGGAGGCTGATTGCCCTGAAGATCCTTTTCAGGAATGAGGACGAATATGCCTACAGGACAGGGAGTAAGAGCATCTTTTTAAAAACCACGCGGGAATGGGAAGAATTCAAGAACAGATATGAAACCATCGGGACAAGCGTCAACACTTATCTGCTCCCGGTCATACATTGAGATACCATGCAGATCAGGGATCATTTTTGAAAGGAGGAGACTTCAGATATGGAGTTAACAAGAATCACGAGGGATAATATCAAGTACTTTCAGGCATTCCTTCCCGAGGAGCCGGAGGAACCCACCATGATCCGCCTCGGGATGATTGAGGATGAGACGCCCTGTGCCGCTGCTGTTGCCCGTGTCAAAGAGAAAAGCGGAACGAAGGTGGCGGAGATTACATGGCTGTTTACGGCGCCGGAATACCGGGAACTGGGGGCTGCCCATGATCTGCTCGAGGAGCTGAAAGACCTGGTCGCCGAGAGTGAGGTGAAGGAGATTCACGCCAGCTATTTTGAAAACAACGAGGGGATAGAAGAGTTTTTAAAGGCGGAGGGCTTTTCCGTGGAGGACCGGGACAGAGTCTGCGCGATCCGGATGAGTGAACTGGAAAAACTGCCGGGGGTTCAAAGGCTCCGTGCCCTGAAGTATCCGGAGCGGGTGGAGAATATCGGGAAGCTCCTCGTAAAGGAAAAGAATCTCCTGAAGATGTTTCTTTTCAATACCACGGGAAACGGCGATTATCTGTCAAAGAACGAGGACAAGCTCTCCATTGCGGCTTTTGAGGCGAACAAGCCGGTAGGGGTGGTTATCACGAATGTTTCCGGGGAGGAGGATCTTACCATCGACCTGATCTATAACACCTCCTCGCCGTCTTATATGGCGGGACTCCTAAACCAGTTTGTTTCCGCCGTGGAAGCAGCGGACCGGATGGGGAACCGGATCTACTTTGTGGCGGCAAACGAAAAGATCGAAACCTTTCTGCAGTACCTGACGGGAGATGCCAGGTCTCTGATGCCGTCCACGCTCCTCAGGAGGGGCATTCTGGAGATGTCATAAAACCTTTTCCTTTTCATTGCCAGAGACGATATTTGTTCGTATAAACAGTAAAGGATAATAGAAATTTCGCGATTGCGAGGGAGGAACAGACCATGGCTGAGATTACCAGACAAAGACAACAACAGGCTGAGCTTACCATACAGCAGCAGCCGATCCAGCAGGAGAAGAAGGCACGTCAGACAGGCATGCCGCAGCCGGATATGATGCTCCAGCAGATGCCGGCAGAGATCCTTGCAAAGCTGCAGGCGCTCCCGGTGCAGATTCCGAAGAACCTGTATGAGGGGGAAGCGCTGACCAATCATGCAGAGCTGATCACGGATCAGTTCCGTTCTCTTTCCACCGGGACATTTCTCGTGGACAGGAAACTGGAGTTCCGTGATTTTACCAAGGAGCAGCGGTCACAGAGGGCATAAAGGACTGCGATCAATCACCAGGGGGCTTTTTCTATGCAGCTAACGCGTGTTACGAAAAAGAATCTGGAGTATTTCCGTGCTTATCTGCCCCTCGGACACATCACCACGCAACAGGAAGCACTGGGTTTCATGACTGAGGATGGGTATCCCTGTGCTCTGGCACTCATCTCCGGAGCTGGCGGGAAGGCAGGACTGGACTGGATCTTTGTACATCCCGAATATCGGAGAAAAGGACTCGGGAGCGCATTTCTCAAAGAAATGGAAAACCTCCTGACAGGGGTGACGGATGTGCTTTCTGCGTCCTATCCCGCCGAGGTAGTGGGGATGGACGATTTTCTGGTGCAAAACGGATATCTCCTGACGGAAGGCGACATCGTGTATACGGTGCCGCTGGCATCGTTATGCAAGGAACCGGAAGCAAAACAAGTGAAAAGGATGGCGCAAACGCAGGAAGTAAGTACGCTGGTCTCTCTGAACACGGAAGAGAGGCTGGCGGTTTTTACTTTTCTGGAGGATCAGATCGGGGAACAGGCGATCCTTTTCCGGTGCAAGCCGGAGCTGTCTTTTGCGGCCTTTGATGCCATGCGGCATGTGTCCGGCGCGATCCTCATCTTGCCGGAGCCGGACACAAAGACGCTTTTTATCTCTGCCCTGGTGGGAAAGGGAGGTTCCGGCGCATGGGCTGTTCTGGGAAAGGCGCTGGAAAGTGTGGAGAGGGAAAAGGAATACCAGGATTACCGGATTCAGTACATTTCCACCAATGAAGGGATTGACCGGTTGAGCGAAAGGATTCGCAGCCGGGTGCAGGGCACGCAGATCAGTCAGATCCGCTACGCGTTGAAGGTGATATGAGGGAAAGCTGCGGTACCGACGGGAGGGTGATGAAACCCCGGGAGTGTTTTGCGTCGGAATGGAAGCAGGAAGATAAGGAGGGAGACAGACTATGGCACAATATCCGGAATATGAAATACAGAATAACCCAGAGGAATATCTGAACAGGTCACATGACTTTTTGCATAGTCCCTATGAGAATGACCTTTTGAATCAGACGCAGAATAACCGGAACAAAAGCTTTGACTATGGCTATCTGGATCAGTCCCAGGAATCTATCCAGGATGGAGGCGGTGCCAAGGATGGAAATGATGACGAGGATGAGGACTCGTTTTTAAATGCCATGATCAACAATGACAGGCAGCAGGAAGAAGCGCTGCGGATGAAAGAGAAGCGGAAGGAAGAAGAGGATCAGGAGGAGGCGGAGGATGAGAAGCTCAGTGAGGATCCTTACAGCCACTATGAGAAATATAATCTGAACGCTAAGCAGAATCAGATCAGGGAACCCCAAAAGCTTTTGAAAAGGCCGGCTCAAAGGATAAAGGTGGACGAACTCGATGAAGCGATCATCCCGGACGTGAACCGAGAGGTCAATCATAAACAGAACGTGATCGTGGGAAGGGAGATTCCGGAAGATCAGGAAGATGACCACTACAGGCGAAATGATCTCAACGCTGTCGAGAATCGCCTGAAGAGCAGACCGGGGAGACAACTCAAGGAGGCCGTGAAGGAGGTTCCCGTGCTGCTTCCGCGCGAGGTACCTGCGGAGCTGACCTGGGATGCGGTGGACACGGCTGCGCGAGAGTACTTCAACGTCAGGAAGATTGCCTATCTGGCCAGAAAAAAGAGCGGCAAGACGGATGCGAATTACAATCCCAACGCACGCTGGAGCGAGCTTTCCATGAACCAGAAAATCAAACGCAAGAGGAAAGGTAGCGCCAAACAGCGGCTGCGGAACACCGCAATTCAATTTGCCGCAGCACAGAAGCTGATGCACGGACCGGATGCACAGCCGGTCATTCCCCACGTGCCCAACGAGGAGGAAATCAACACATTCCTTGCCATCAATCTGGACGCCTTTCATGTGAACAATGATCAGGAATTCATCGCCCATCTTGCGGAAAACTTTGCACTGACGGATCGTATCGAGCCCATGGAGCAGTTATTGGAACGTGTGGTCAGGGGGGAGTCTGAGCTGGCGCCGGCACGCGTGGAGGAGATCTCCAAGCAGATTGCGTTTCTGAAGGAATTGAAGGAGTGGATGGACGCGCGGCTGGAACTGATTCAGGATCCTTACTATGTGCTGATCTCCTCCAGAGAACTGACAGACTCGGCAGAGGTGCTGGAAGGGCTGAAGACCATGGAGGAAAAAAAGTGGACGCTGAAAAAAGGCAATGATGACCTTGAAGAGAATCTCCACAATGTCAAAGCCTTTCTTACCCGGTATGAACGCGTAAAGAAATGCTCCTTTAACCGCAGAAGGCTGCGGGATGTGCAGGATCTCACCTATCGCGAGGAATTCCGGGAACAGACGGATGCAAAGGGCGTTGAAAGGAACAGGGATATTGTCCGCAGGATGAAGATCCGCGAAGAGAGGGATACGAGGGAAGGCTGGCAGAGGACTGCCAGGGAGAGAGTGCTTGAGGTAAAGGAGGCCAGACCTACGGTGCTGCAAGAGCCGGCAACCGTAGAGCAATTCCGGGAAAAGAGTACGGCATTTCTTGCCATTGACCTCAAACAGCTCCATTTCAGCAGCATTAGTGATATTCTGGAGCATCACCGCGCACATGACGTCCTGTTTGAACAGGGGAGAGAAATGCAGCGGATCCTTACGGAGGTATCTCAGGAAGGAGGAAGCAGGATCTCCGATCAGGAATTCATATCCGTACGGGCGAGACTTGCCCTTTTTGGAGAGCTGCGGCGCCGCCAGACCAAGGCCTTGCTTGAACTCACGAAACAAGGGGAAGACATGGAAAACATGTCTCTCGAGGAGTGGATCAAGAAGCACGATCTGGTGCTGGGGCTGGATCCGGCCACCGAGGAGAAGAAGTATCTTCAGGATTTTACCGCCCAGAATGATGAGGCGGAAAACAGAATCCAGGAAATGTACGCGCAGTTAAAGCCGGGGCAGGTGATTCCCTTGGAGAGGATTGCTCAGGTGAAGAAGGACTTCCAGAGGAATCTTCTCTTCTGGGAGTCCATAAAGGCTGCCCGGATGGAGCTGTCCGCACAGGACGACGAGACGAAGGCGTTCCTGAACAGCTACTACAGGAATCAAAACAAGCAGATGCCGGAAATCAGCAATCACCTGCTGATCCATCTCAGAGGAAAAAGCAAAGCGGATACAGAGGAAATCTTACGGAAATGCGCCGGCACACCGGCAGAACGTATGCAGCTTGAAAAGGAGATGGCGGACAATGCTCTGGCAGAGGTGAAGCATTTGGAGGAATTTCGTGTCAATCCCGATAATACAGCGGGCTTCCTTCAGAATATCGCAGTCAAGCTTCACACATCCGATCTGCTTTCATCAGCAGAGGAGGCCGTCGTACAGATCACCGTACTCCACGTGGATCATCAGGACGTCCCCGTGCCGGAAGGGTATGTGGATGAATTCCGGAAGGAGCTGATGGCACTTTCCGAATTTGCCCGGGATCATATTGGCACCCGGATGAAGGTCATGACCGATGTGGCGGGTCAGGTGGATACCGCCTTCCTCGGGTCAGTGGATATCCGGGAGTTCAAGTCCATCAAAGAGGACCGGGATGCCATCAGATCAGATCTGGAGGCACCGGCAGGGGAGGGGCATGCTGCGGCAAAAACCGCGGCGAGGGTATTGTTCACCACGGCGGACAAGCTCTTCAAGAATGCGGGTGAGCTGGAAGATCTCGTACAGGGAGAGAAGCAGAGGGTAGCTTCTGCGGACGCGGGACTGGACGCTGTTTATCAGACCTATCGTCTTGCCAACGGGATACAGGAAAAAGTGAATGAACTGGAAGAGGCAAAGAGGCAGACCTTGGTGGAAATCGACAGAATCAGCGAGAATCCCGTCTACAGCAGCCGAGAGGAATTGCAGGCTCTTCGTGACCGCTGTATCTCTGCCCTTTCCGAATATGAAAAGAATGTCCCGGAGCATCTGTACTATGATCTGACGACGCCGGTTCTGAAAAATCTGGCAGTCAGGAAACTGAGAGACAACATCGACGGAGAAACGATCCAGAAGGAGATCAAGCGGTATCAGGAGGCTGGCATCCGGAGAGAAAAGGAAGAGGAGCAGCCGGAATGGGGTGAAAAAGAAAAGAATGCGATCCTGCTGTTGGGAAACCTGGCCGGGATGGAGGAAAAGAAAGAGGAGGACGGAGAGGATCTCCTTTCATTGCTGGATGCTCATGCGGAAATCATCGCAGATATGGCTCGTGTCGCCATGTCGGATGAGAAAAAGAAAAAGGCAGACATGAAGCGTTACCGCGAATTGAAGCAAAAGATCGAGATCGGAGAAAATCTGAAAAATATCCTGGAGGAGGAGAAGCAATCTCTCCATGAGATGCAGGAGAGATACGAAAAAGCCTCCAAGGAGGAGAAACCGGACAAGAAGTATGTGGAATACCTCAACAGTCAGGTCGTCATGTATCAAAAACAGGTGGAATCCCTCCAGACACGGCTGGCAGACTGGAACGAAAATCAAAGCACTTACAGGAAAGAACTGAGGGGGCTTGCCTATCTGGATGCTGTCCAAAAGGAGATCGAAGAGAAGGAACTGGCACTGCAGAAGGACTATGAAGTATTCGAACAGTTGAAGAAGAAGAACCTGCGGAAGAAGGTCGAGACCGATATCCTTGACCAAGATGAGAAGCTCCACCAGAAACTGAAAGAACAATTCAGGAAACTGGATGAGATCACCGAGAAGCGGCGCAAGGCACAGGATCAGGAGCAGATGGATCAGTGTGATGCAGCACTGGAACAGGTGGCGGCAGAAATTCAGAAGCTGGAGAAGTCAAGGAAAGACAAAAAGGAGGGAACCGGTGATTCGGAAGAAATCGTAGCGCTGGGGAAGGAAATTCAGAAAAAGGAAGCCCAGCTGGAGAAGCTGAAAAAGGGTCCCGATGTGCCGCTGGATGTATTCGGCAGCATGAGCCGCAGGCTGGAGGGACTGGACGGGGATGTCGCCCGCGAGATGGCTGCCAATTTCTCCGGTATCGTAGATTTTCTTGTGCAGAAATCAGGGGAAAAGGTCTTAAAGCTCAGTAGCGTACGCAGGCTTCTGAAGGAAAAGGATCCGAAGCTGATAAAGCTGATGAAGGAAACAAAGCAAAAGATCAGGACATCCATGGAGCAGACATACAAGAAAGTCTGCAAGGAAATCAAGGATGTTGTGCCCTTTATGTTCGAAAACCTGAATGCCCCCCAGGACCCCTTCTGGAACGAAACCTTTATCTCGGAAAGTATGGAGATAAAACGCAGACAGGCTTACTATCAGCACCAGTATGACGAGAAGGATGCGCTGGCGGATTGGAAAGCGGAGATACAAATCCAAAAGAACGCAAGGGAGGAACTGAAGGAGCTCAATCGTCCGATCGAGGGGAAGAAGCTGGGTGAGGAGGAAGTTAAGGAGCTCAGGACGCGTACCAGGGCGATTCAGAAGAAAAAGAAAGATCAGCTGTCACTGATCGGTCCGGAAGCACTTTTCATGCAGCAGTCCAGGGATCTTTTCACGATGTCGCCGTTTAAAGCTCCGGGTAAGGAGCCTGTCACGTTGGAGATGCTGCATAACAGGAACTGGGCTTATGATCAGGAAATGGGGGAACAGCCCGGAGAGGGCACCTTTGTGCGCAATGTGATGCGAAACTACTTCGAGCAGGCGGATGAGAAAGATAAGAGATCCATGCTCAAGACCATGTTCTTTTCCCTGAAGCCCATGATCCGGGATCACAAGCATGTCAAAACAAACCGCCTGAAACAGACAGGGATGCATCTGGCAGGGATGCTGCGCGGAGCCGGACCCCTCCTGCAAAAGCTCATGCAGGGAGTGCCGCAGCGCTACCTGTTGAATGAATTAAGCGAAGCGGTAGAGGACATGAAGTCCAACCTGGAACCGATTCCGGACAGCTATGTGAAGGAGATGTTTGAGAAAATGAAAGCCGACAGCAAGGGGCAGATCACCGAGATCAAAAAGCTGCAGTCTCTTGGTGCCGCATCTGTGGGGCAGACCTTCCTTTGCCGCGTAAAGGGCACGAAATATCCCAACGGGAAGCAGGTGGTCATCAAGATCTTAAGGCCCAGGGTAGGGGAACGGATTGCCTGGGAAGAAAAGATCATGAAGAACTGTGCAAAAGCCACCAGTGCAGGCATGCTTGCCACCTATGAGGGACAGTTGAAAAAGGTGCAGGAGGAACTGAATCTGCAGAAGGAAGCTGAAAATGTCAGGAAAGGCATAAAGGCCTATGAAGTGGACAAAAAGGGCACAGCAGGAGTCTGCACGTCCGTACATGTCATGGAGGAGATTCCCCCTACAGAGGAGTATCTGGTATTAGACAAGGCGGAGGGAGAGACCTTTGACCGGTATCTGGGCAGACTTTCCAAAAACCGTGCGTTGTACAGGAAGCCCTTCCAGCGTGTTGTGATAGATTCCGATACAGGAAAAAGGCTGTACAGTGCCGACTTTGTCCTTACTCCGGAAAACGCCAAAAAGATCCCGGAGATCAGACAGAGCCTCGTCAAGGATCTGCAATCCATTACAAAGAGAAGGGTTCATCTGGAGAGAATAACGGAGCTGTGGATCCGGGAAAGTGTCTTTCAAGGCGGTTTCTACCATGGAGATATGCATGCCGGGAATCTGATGGCAAATGACAGACAGGCTACGATTCTGGATTATGGAAATGCAACGGAGCTGAACAAAGGGGAGGTAAGGCTGCTGATGGCGCTTTATGCATCTGCCATGTACGGCGATGCAAGGCTGTTTCTGGATGTTTTCCTGAGATGCCTGCCCAAGGAGCAGCTGGAGGAGCTTGACGGTAGTACGCTGAAGGATGAAAAAGTCAGGTTTGAGCGGATGAAGGAGTTTACGATCCAGAAAAACAAGCTGCGGAAAAAGCTGTTCAGTATCTTCCGCCGCGGTACCGAGTCACAGGCCGGAGATAAAGTAGATCTTGCTCTGTCGGAGCTGCAGAAAAACGGTTTTCAGATCCCGATCTCCCTTTACAGCTATGTACAGTCTCAAATGCGGCTGAACAATACTCTGGCGGAGCTTAACGCGCTGGAAATTGGTATTCGTAATGATATCAGACGGCTGGATCATATCCGGCCTCAAGAGTTCGGAGATGTCAATGTGGATCTGCTGATGCAGGCACAGATGGGGGCAAATGCCTCCCAGAATCCGGAGGAGTATTACAAGTCACTGGTTCATGCGCTTGAGGATCCGGATGAGAAGGATTTTTGCACGCTGCTTACGGATCATACGAAGGATAAGGACGGACAGACAGCCTTTGAAAAGAAATACATGAGCACGTTTGACAGGATAAACAAGCTCATGAACGGCAAGGCAACCTATAAGGGTAACGGGAGTCTTCCCAGTGACTATGATGATGATACGGGAGAAACAATACAGGAGACAAAAATCACACCGGTTCCCGTCATTGATCTGGAGGGTTGGGAAAAGGACTATGAGAATTATCTGCAGCTGATGAAGGAGGATGAGGAACAGACTGCATTGGAGCAAAAAATGAAAGAGCAGGGCCAGAAGGTAGAAAAATCCCCGATCCACAGACAATATAGTGAAGCAAAATGGGCTCTTCAGGATAAGCTGTCAGATGTTTTCTCGCTGCCGGGCGGGACTATGCCAAACGGTCTTTTAGAAGACTTCGGTAATCATTTTGTGTTTATGGGGCTAGTCGGAGATGCGCTGAACGGGAACAGACAGGCTTTCAAGGAATTTATTGATCTCTTCAAAAAAGATGTGATCCCGCTCATTGAGCTGTCCAGGGACATACGTGCCTTTATTGACAGTGGCAAAAAGACAGGCGCAAAGGCTCTCTTCGACAGATACAAGAAGCTCGCCGCTACCATTTCGGTGCGGCATAAGGTCATTGCGGACATTCGGCTTCATATCTCATATGACCGGCGAGGGTACGCAGAAAAACCCGTGAATATTGAAAAACAATACTTTATGATCGAGGAATATGATACGACGCAGTTTAAGCAGATCTATCCGGAATGGAGGAAATTGTATCTCAGACAACACCTGAAGGAAGGGAAGTTCACGCCCGAGGAAGAGGAGAGGATGAAAAAGGGGCTGGAGCTTACGCCAGAGGAAGAGGAGAAGTTGAAAGAGCCCCTCACACCTGAGGAAGAGCGGGAGATGAACCGTATGTGGGAGGTACTCCAGCAATGCAGAATGGTAGGAAGGCTTCACCTCGGATTGACCGACCGGCTCGGTTACACCAAGCCCCAGATAGAACCCTGGTTTATGGATGAACAAGGGGGAAAAGAGCTATACATTGCGTATACGAAATTCACCAATTTGCGGGATGCGGATATCAAGGCCCGGGACTTGAAATGGGATGACGATACCTATCTGGAGAAACGTGTTGAGGCGGAGAGACAGTTCCTTGATGTATACCGCAGGGTGGGCTGCAGGCGTGTGAAGGAGCATATGAGTGCCTTTATTCTGAAGGTGCCGCCGCAGAAGGATACGGTATTAAAGAATTTCAATACGATCTTTGAAGGTGTGGTGAGAAGTGCCAGTTTATTTGAGAAGGCGGATAGAGGATCAGATATTGGCATATCGAAAGCCACGCAATTTTACCAGGGGGAATATGTGGGCGGTCTGGATCTGGAGGATTACGTTCCGAGGAAGCAGGGTGAAAAGCCGCATACCATTATACGGAAAAGCCCCTGGTCATTAGAAGAGGAAGAAAGGGAGGAGGAAAAGGAAAGAAAGAAACAGAAGAAACAGAAGAAAAAGAAAGGGATCATCAACGAAGAACCGCAGCACGAGATCTATGAAGAACCGGAGGACGAGATCAACGACGAAGACAATCCGAATCTGATCATTACCACGAGTTCGAAAAGCAACAATGAAATAAATGAAATCATAGAATAAGGAGGATGTAACATGGAACAGTACGAAGACTTAAAACAGAGACAGATCACAGAGTTTCATGCATCGGAGCAGATGCAGCAGCAGCAGCAACAGCAGCAACAGCAGATGAACCCGTTTTTGCAGAAAGCCATGATGGATCATGTCATGGAGAACCAGCAGCAGTCGAAGGGGAATCTGCAGAAGGATCGGGAGAAAGTGGCGGAAAACATGCCGGAGAAGCTGCAGGAAAAGAAGACCACCCAGGCGACGCCCTTTACGCCGGAGATGAACAAGCAGCTTGAGGTGATCATCCGTGACAAGGAAAATGCGTCGGCGTATTACCAGCCGATCCTGAAGCTTGCGAGACAGCTGCTGCAGCCGGATCTTGAGGATGGCGGCAAGGTGGCTCTTTTCCAGGATCTGATGACCAACATGACGTTTTATCTGAATCACCATGCGGAAACCGAGACAGCAGCCCTCTCGGAAAAAAGACGGGCACTTTGCCAGCGTACCATCAAGGGCGCCATGCTCTTTGTGCCGCAGGCACCGCCGGAGTATGCCGTCGCCTTGAAGGAGGGTCTTCAGAAGCTGAGCGGGAGCGAAAGAGATGCCATCATGAAAATGGATGGAAAAGAGCTGAGAAGGGGATTCCTGGATTATCTTGACGAGGGGAGGGAAGAAAACCCGAACGACGAAGACCCTACAGGTAATAAGCGAGGGAAAGAGCAATAAAAGAACGTGAAGTTGCAGCAGAGCAACAGGCACAGAACGCAGAAAGGATTGCGATCAAGCAACAGGGGGCTTTTTCTATGCAGCTGACGCGTGTTACGAAGGAAAATCTGGAGTATTTCCGTGCTTATCTGCCCATCGAAAACGTTACCCCGAAACAGGAAGCTCTGGTTTTCATTACGGAGGACGGTTTTTCCTGTGCTGCCGCCCTGGTCTCCGGAGCAGACCGGGAGGCGGCACTGGACTGGATCTTTGTACATCCCGAATACCGGAGAAAAGGGATAGGGAGCACATTTCTCAAAAAAATGGAGAATCTCCTGAAGGAGGAAACAAGTGTTTTCTCGGCTTCCTATCCCGCCGGGGCGGAGGGGATGGATGATTTTCTGGTGCAGAACGGATATTTGCTGACGGAAGGCGGCAACGTGTATACGGTGCCGCTGGCGTCGCTCCGTAAAGACCCGGAAGCCCAAAAATTCAAGAATATGGCAGGAAAGCTGGAAGTGTATACGCTGGCCTCTCTGAATAAGGAGGAGAGGCTGGCGGTTTCTGCTTTTCTGGAGGAACAGTTCGGGGAACAGGCGGCATTATTCCGGTACCACCCGAATCTGTCTTTTGCAGCATTTGATGTGATGCGGTGTGTGAATGCCGTGATCCTCATCGTGCCAGAGCAGGATCGAAAATCCCTGTTTATCTCTGCCCTGGCCGGAAAGGGAAATTCCGGCACATGGGCTGCTCTCGGGAAGGCGTTGCAGAATGCGGAGCAGGAAAAGGAATACGAGGATTACCGGATTCGGTACATTTCCACTGACGAGGGGATTGACCGGCTAAGTGAAAGGATCCGAAACCGGGTGCAGGATATGGAGGTCAGTCAGATCCGCTATGCGGTGAAGATTTTGTGAAGGATGGCAGAAGGAGGCGTTTTATGGCACAGTATCCGGAGAATGAATCTCTGTTCGTAAATCCAGATGAATATCTGAACAAATCCCATGATTTTTTGGGCAGTCCCTATCAGGATGTGAGGAAGATTCCAAACGACCCACAGGATAATGCCCTGAACAAATCCTATGATTTCCCGGAGGATCTCTTTATGGACGACCTTCAGGACGTGTCCAAGAGCGGGCATTTTTTGGACAAGGCGATACAGGAGGATGCGCAGAAGGAGAAGGAGCTGGCGCAGAAAGAGGAGATGGATCCCCTTGCGCACTACAAGACGAATGATCTCAACATGAATTCCCCGATTAAGGAAAAGGCGGGGGGCTCCCGCAAGGAGGACGCGGAGAGCGTCCAGGAGGTGATTCGGCGCGAAGTCCCGGAAGAGCTGACCTGGAATGAGATGAACACAGCGGCGAGGGAGTATTTCCGTGTCAGAAAGATTGCGTATCAGGCAAGAAAAAAGAGCGGTATTGCGGATGAGGGTTACGACCGGAATGCGCAATGGAGCGACCTTTCCATGAACCAGAAAATAAAACGCAAGAAGAAAGCCGTCGCCAAGCAGCAGCTGCGGAATACCGCAATGCAGTTTGCGAAAGACCGCGCCAATGCGCAGAAGCAGCTGCAGGAACAGGGGGCGGATCCCATCATCGGAGCGGACCCCGCCGAGGCGGAAATCAACGCGTTCCTTGGCATCAACCTGGAATCATTCCATCTGAACAATGACGAGGAATTCATCGGGAATCTGGCTGGCAACTACAGGCTGACGGATCACATCGAACCCATGGAGCAGTTATTGAACCGTGTGACCAGCGGGCAGTCTGTCCTGGAAACGGAACGCATGCAAGAGATCACCAGGCAGCTCGCGTTTCTGAAGGAAATGAAGGAGTGGATGGATGCAAGGCTGGCGCTGATTCAGGATCCATACTACGTGCTGATTTCTTCCAAAGAGCTGACGGACTCGGAAGAGGTGCTGAACGGTCTGCAGACGATGACGGAGAAGAAGTACAAGGCGAATGCCCGGGAGGATCAGAATGCAATCCCGAATGTCATGGACTTTCTCCTGCGGTATGAACGTGTGAGAACATGCACCTTTGATCGCAGCAGATATAGATCAAGGGAGGAAGCAGATCTTTCCTATGGCGCCCAATTCCGGAGAGAGACGGATCGCAGGGGCGACGAATTGAACAGGGAGCTTATCCGCAAGAGGAAGATACACAAAGACAGAGCGATCAGAGAAGACTGGCAGAAGCGCGCGGAAGAGGCTGTGCTTGCGGAGAAAAAGGCCGAGCCCTTGGTATGGTATGAGGAGCGGCCAAAGACAGAACTGTTTCGGCAGAAAAGCAAAGAGTTTCTGAACATTGACCTCAACCAGCTCCATTTTGGCAAGGTTGAGGATATTCTGACGCATCACCTCGCACATGACCTCCTGTTTGAACAGGCGAGAGAGATGCAGCGTATCCTTTCGGAGGTGTCTCAGGAAGAAAAAAGAGGGATCTCCGATGAGGAACTGATTTCGGTACGGGCAAGACTGGCTCTCTTTGGCGAGCTGCGCCGTCGTCAAACCAGGACGTTGCTGGAGCTTACGAAAAAAGACATTGCCGGGGAAGAAATGCTGCTGGAGGAGTGGGTCCAAACACATGATCTGGTGCTGAATCTGGATCCTGCCTTACAGGAGAAGGCGTATCGCGATTTATTCAGGTCGCATCAGGAAAAGGCAGAAGAAAAAATCCGGGAAATGTATGAACAGCTGAAGCCGGGACAGCAAATCTTAGGGACTGATGAGAAGGATCACTTCCAGAGAAATCTCCTTTTCTGGGAGTCCATGAAGGCTGCCCGTATGGAGTTGTCCGCACAGGACGACGAGACGGAGGCGTTCCTGAACAGCTATTACCGGAACCTGAACAGAGAGGTGCCGGAAATCAGCAGGCACCTGCGAATCCATCTCAGAGGAAAGAGCACTGCGGATAAGAAGGCAATCCTGAGGAGATACGACGGTACACCGGAAGAACGTATGCAGCTTGAAAAGGAGATGGCCAATCAGGCTCTGAATGAGGCGAAACGTCTGGAGGAATTTCGTGTCAACCCTGACAATCCGGCGACCTTTCTCCGGAACGTCGCGTACAAGCTTCATGTGTCCGAAATGCTTGTGTCAGCAAAGGAGGCAGCCGAGCAGATTGACCGGATCCATAACGAAAATCCCAACAACCCTGTACCGGAGGGGTATACGGAGGAATACCGGAAGGAACTGATGGCGCTTTCCGAGTTTGCAGGGGATCATATTGCAAAACGCATGAAGGTGATGACCGACGTGGCGGGTCATGTGGACAGCTCCTTCCTCGGAGCGGTGAATATCCGGGAGTTCAGGGACATCGTAGGGGATCGGCATGCCATCAAAATAGATCTGGAGGCACCGGTCGGTGAGGAGCAAACTGCGGCAAGAACCGCAGCGAAGGTAATGTTTGAGACGGCAGACACCCTCTTCAGGAAGATGGGTGAGCAGCAGGGTCTCGACCAGAAAAAAAAGCAGACGGAAGCTTCCGCAGATGCCAGCCTGGATCCTGTTTATCAGACCTATCGTCTCGCGTACGGAATACAGGAAAAACGGAATGAACAGGATGCGGTAAGGAGGAAGGCACTGGGGAGTATCGAAGAGATCGGGGAGAATCCCCTCTACCGCAGCCGTGAGGAACTGCAGACTCTCCGGGATCGCTGTATCACCGCGCTTTCCGAGTACGAGAAGGAAGTGCCGGAATATCTGTACTATCATCTTTCAACTTCGGCATTGAAGGAACTGGCGGTCAGGAAACTGAGAGACAATCTGGATTCCGATACGATCAAACGGGAAGTGCAACGGTATCAGGCAGCGGGACTGCATGTAGAGGAGGAAGATCAACAGCCGGAATGGGGAGAGAAGGAAAAGAATGCGATCCTCCTGATGGGGAATCTGGCAGGGATGGAAGAAAAGAAAGAGGAGGACGGAGAGGATCTCCTTTCCCTGTTGAGCGATCATGCGGAAATCATTGCGGATATGGCTCGTGTCGCCATGTCGGATGAGAAAAAGAAAAAATCGGACAGGAAGCGTTACCGCGAATTGAAGCAAAAGATCGAGGATGGAGAGAATCTGGATGCGATGCTGCAGGAGGAGGAATCTGCGCTCCGGGAAATGCAGGAGAGATACGAAAAAGCCTCCAAGGAGGAGAATGAGATTCAGGAGAGATACGAAAAAGCCTCTAAGGAGGAGAAACCGGACAAGGAGCATGTGGAACACCTCAACAGTCAGGTCGTCATGTATCAAAAACAAGTGAAATCCCTCAGGGAACGAAAGGAAGACTGGGAAAAGAATCAGGCGGCCTACAGGAAGGAGCTGGATGGGCTTTCCTATCTGGACGCTCCCCAAAAGCCGCAGGCTCCCGACGAACCGCAGAATGTATTCGACAGCATGGGCCGCAGACTGGAGGGGCTGGACGGATCCATCGCCCGCGAGGTAGGGGCCGGTTTATCGGGCGTTGTAAACTTCCTTGTGCAAAAAGCAGGGGGGAGTGTTTTGAGTCTCCGCAGTGTCCGCAGCCTCCTGCAAAAAAAGGATCCGGTGCTTATGAAACTCCTGAAGGAAGCAAAGAGCAGGATCAAAACCTCCATGGACAGGCTATACAAGGATGTCTGTCAGGAAATCAGGGAAGTGACGCCCTTTATGTTTGAGAATCTGAATGAAGACACGCCGAATTTGATGGAAGGGTTCTATATCCATGAATCCGGAGCGGATGCGTTAAGAAAAGCCTACCATCAGAAAAAGTATGAAGAGGCAGATATGAAGGAGGATCAGGAGCAGACGAGGCAGATCGAAGAGAAGGCAGAGGAGGCCTTGAAAGACCTCGAGACACGGAAGAAGGAGATGGATCAGGAGGCCTTCAATCAGCGTAAAAAAGAAATTGAGATGACAAGAGATCAGCAGCTGGCATTTCTCGGTCCGGATGGACGTTTTCTGAAACAGTCTGCGGATCTCGTGAAGGTGGAGTATCATGCGCCCACGAAGGAGAAAGAGACCACGCTGGAGATGCTGCACAACCAAAACTGGGCCTATGACGAGAAGATACTGGAACAGCCCGGAGAGGGAACCTTTGTGCGTAATGTGATGCGAAACTATTTCGAGAAGGCGGATGAAAAAGATAAGAGAGCCATGCTACAGACCATGTTCTTCTCTCTGAAGCCCATGATCCGGGATCACAAGCATATCAAGGTAAATTCCCTGAAACAGACGGGGATGCATCTGGCAGGGATGCTGCGCGGAGCGGGACCACTCATGCAAAAGCTTATGCAGGGAGTACCACAGCGCTACCTGATGACGGAATTGTGCGAGGCGGTAGAGGACATGAAGTCCAATCTGGCACCGATTCCGGACAGCTATGTGAAGAAGGTGTTCGAACAGATGAAAAAGGACAGCAAAGGGAAGATCAAGGAAATCAAAAAGCTGCAGTCTCTGGGCGCCGCTTCTGTGGGGCAGACTTTTCTTTGCCGCATAGAGGGCGAGGGCTATCCCGGCGGAATGCAGGTGGTGATCAAGATCTTAAGACCCAATGTATCGGAACGGATCGATCGGGAAGAAAAGATCATGAAGGACTGCGCAAAAGCCACCAGTGCAGGCATGCTGGTCACCTATGAGGGGCAGCTGACCAAGGTGCGGGAAGAACTGGATCTGACGAAGGAGGCGAAAAATATCAGGGAAGGCATCCAGGTGTATGAAAAGGAGGAGAAGGGAGTGCCGGGAGTCTGCAGGTCTGTGCATGTCATGGATGTGATCCCGTCCACACAACAGTATCTGGTCTTAGACAAAGCAGAGGGAGATACCTTTGACCGGTTTCTCAGCAAAATTGCCAAAGACCGGACGCAATCGAGAAAACCTTTTCAGCGTATCATGGTTGATCCATACTCCGGGGAAAGACAGATACGCGGTGAGCTGGAACTCACTTCGGAAAATGTCACAAAGTTCCCTGAGATCAGACAGAGCCTTGTCAAAGATCTGATATCAGTGACAGAGAGAAGGGTACATCTGGAAAAAGTGACGGATCAGTGGATCAGGGAAAGTATCATGGGAACGGGTTTCTACCATGGGGACATGCATGCCGGGAACCTGATGGCAACCGACAAAGAGGCCACGATACTGGATTATGGAAACGCAACGAAATTGACGGATACTGAGGTGAAGCGCGTGCTGGAGCTTTATGCGTCTGCCATGTACGGGGACGCCCGGTTCTTCCTGGATTGTTTTCTGAAGTGCCTGCCGGAAGATCAGCAGAAGAAGCTTGACGGAAAGGACAGTAAGGATCCGGAGGAAGCTTTCCAAAAAACCAGGGAGTTTACGATGCTGAAGAATAAGCTGCGGAAAAAGCTTTTCAGAATTTTCCGCCGCGGTCAGGACTCACAGACCGGAGACAAGGTGGAGCTTGCCTTGACGGAACTGCAGAAATACGGTTTCCAGGTTCCGATCTCCCTATACAGCTTTGTACAGTCTCAGATACGTCTCAACAATACACTGAGGGATCTGAACGACCAGGAGACCGGCCTTCGCAATGATATCAAACGGTTGGATGCTATGAGACCCCGAACCGAGGAATCATACGTAAATGTAAACCTGCTGATCCAGGCACATATGGGAGCGGTTACGTCCGGGTCGCTGAATCAGGAGGGCTATTACACCGGATTGCTTCATGCTCTGAAGGAGCCGGATGAAGCAGAGTTTCTCACGCTGATCGCCGACAAAACAAAAGATAAGGATGGAAAGACTGCCTTTGAGAAGAAATATATGGGTATCTTCGACAAGGTGAACCTGATCATGTCCGGCAAGGCTACCTGTCATTATCGCGATATGATGACAGAAAAAGAAATGACAAAAAGCATTCCGAAACCCGAGATCAATGTGGACGAATGGAGAAAGGAATATGAGGAATATCTGCAGCTGCTAAAGGCTGATCAGGAACAGACTGCCCTGGAGAAAAAAGGCAAAGCGCCGGGCGCTAAGATTGGGGAATCCGAGATCCACACCCGATGGAAGATTGCGTCAAAGGCTCTTCAGAACAAACTGTCAGCTGTTTTCATGCTGCCGGATACGTCTCAGCCAACCGGTCTTTTGGAGGACTTCGGTAATCATTTTGTGTTTATGGGAATGGTTGGAGGTGCGATAAGTGGGGACAGAGATGATTTTAACGAGTTTGTCGATTTTATCGAAAATCATGTGCTCCCGCTCATTGCACTGTCAGCGGACTTGCGTGAATATATTGATAAGGGCAGAAAGAAAGACGCAAAGGATCTGTTCCGGAGATATAAAAACATGATGGATACCATCGCAGAGCGGCATAAGGTAATATCGGATGTGCGGACTGACATTTGTTACGACCGGTATGGTCTGGTGCAAAAACTTTCGAACGATGACATGGGTTCTCTGAAGATCCAGGAATTTGACACAACACAATTCAGGGAGATCTATCCGGAGTGGAAGAAGCTGTATGACAGGAAAAATGGGCTCCAGCCGGAGGCAGAGCCGTTCCTGCCGGAGGAAGAGGAGAAGATGAACAGTATGTGGGAGGACCTCAGAGAATGCAGACGGGTCGGAATGAGACAGAAGGGATTACGGGATCGTCTTAACTATATTTCTGACCAGATGGCACCGTGGTTTAGTGATCAGGAAGACGGCAATGCTCTTGCCGATGCGTATCATAAATTGTGTGATGCGCGGGAGAAGGATATGGCGAACCGTGACAGGAAATGGAATGACAACACGGCGCTGAGTGGGCGTATTCAGGCAGAAAGGAATTTCCTGAGGATATACCGCAGAATAGGCTACAAGCATATGAAGGAGCATATGAATGCCTTTACGCGGAAGGTGCCGCCACAGAAGGACGAGATCATGAAGGACTTCAACTTGATCTTTGAAGACATGGTGAAGAAGAACGGTCTTAGTCTGATACCTAAAGTGGAGTTCAATACGCTTACAAAAGTCAATGCCTATCTTAGCGGGAAGTATGTGGGCGGACTTGATCTGGAGGATACCATTCCGGAGAAACCGGGTGAAACGGCGAAGACGATCACCCGGAAAACATCATGGTCATTGGAAGAGGAAGAACGGGAGGAAGCGCTGGAAAGGGAGGCACTGGAGAAAGAGAAAAAAGATCTGGAAGAGAAGGCAGCGAAGGAACGGGAGAAAGCGAAGGGAAAGCAGGAAAAGAAGGATAAGATCGAAATGAAGAAAGAGAAGGAGGAGCAGGAAGAAAAGGATAAGATCGAAATGGAGAAAAAGGAGGAAATGAAGGAGATCATGGAAGAAGAAAGGAGAATCGGGATCCATGAGGATAGCCACGGCCACACTTGAAAAAGAAGACATGAAATTTTTTTCGGAATGGATTCCGCCGGAAGTGATTCGAAACACCGGAGAAGAGGGATACTACACCATCGGCGCCATAGATGAGGCGAAGAATCTTCTCGGCGTCGCCCAGTTTTGCGTAGGGGTTGGAGAAAAAGGACATACGGAGTCCGGGCTGTATTACATTTATGTAACAGAAAAACAACGGAAAAGGGGCGTCGGACGCACGCTCCTTTCCGACGTTCTGTCCGTTCTGAAAAAAAGCGGAATCGAAAGGATCTATGCTTTTCCGGGAAATGACTACTCCATGGAAGCCTTTTTTGAAAACGCCGGATTTCAGAATACCGGTTCCACCTACCACTGGAGGGGAAAGAAGATCCCGGTCTGCTGGATGCGCCAAATCTGAGAAAGGACGTGAAGCTCGGTAAAAAAACATGACACATGGATTCCTTTTGTCGTATAATCATAGTGGATTAGTGTGGTAAAAGCATTTACTATACGATAAAGGAGAAATCTATGGCTGTAATGATATTGAAAATGTCAGCAGCGACGGCACTTTATATATTGCTGACCATGCTGTTATGGAAATGGACCCAAAAGGACAAGCTGAAGCTGTCCGTGAAGATTCTCATCGGGCTGATCTACGGGATCAGTTCGGTTCTTTCCACACATTTTGGCATTAATTACGGCACTATGATGCTGAATGTGCGTGATCTCGGACCTCTTTCGGCCGGACTCTTTTTTCACCCGCTGTCCGGCATTATCGCGGGACTGATGGGCGGGATCGAGCGCTATATCGCAGGCACCTACTTCGGGGTGGGCGCCTATACCAGCGTTGCCTGCAGTGTTTCCACCTGCCTCGCCGGGGTTCTCGCAGCCCTGCTGTACTATTTTATTTTCAAACGCAGAAAACCCTCCCCTTTCTATGCGCTCTTTCTGGGCGCCGTTATGGAGGTTTTTCACATGTATGTCGTGCTCATCACCCACAGGGATGATATGAGCATGGCTTTTTATGTTGTAAAGACCTGTTCTCTTCCCATGATTTTCTTTTCCGGAATCGGGCTTGCAGCATCGGCCTTAGTGCTGAGGGCGATGAGCGGTGAGCTGAGAAATCCTTTCCGCAGACGGAAGATGGAAGAAATCTCCGTGGCACAGAAGTTCCAGTTCTGGCTGTTTGCCGTGGTCACCATCGTGCTTTCGGTGAACCTGCTCTTTGTGAGCAATCTGCAGACAAAAACAGCCCAGCAGAATGCAGCGGAGACGCTGATCCGCTCCTCCGGAGACATTCGGGATGTCTATCTCACCCTGAGGGAAACGGAGCTCAGGGCGGGGGAACCGGAGAACTATGTGCTGATGGTGAAGATCCTTTCGAACTATCATGTGGGGGACGAAGGCACCTTTGACATCCTTTCCAGGGCCGGCATCGTTTACTACGGGGATCACAGGGGAAAAGCGATGTCCAGACCGGATCTGCTGCAGCTGAGGAGTCACGAGCCGGGAGAGATCTATCATGGGAAGCTTTTTGATACACCGTCGTTATGTATGACGGAGGAATTGCCTGACGGTATGACGCTGCTGACCCAGATCCCGAATACGGAGATGTATTACTCCAGGGATATTCAGGTTCTGGAAATCGCCTTTGCGGATATCATCCTGTTTGCCGTGATCTATATCCTGATCTATATGCTGATGCAGGAGATCGTCATCACCGACCTCAACAAGATCAATGTATCTCTGGATCGTATCACCGGAGGGAATCTGGATGAAGTGATCTCGGTGCGTAACTCTTCGGAATTTGCGTCCCTGTCGGATGACATCAACCAGACGGTGGATACCTTGAAGGGCTACATTGAGGCTGCGGAGAAACGGATCGAACAGGAGCTGGAATTTGCCCGGATTATCCAGGAATCCTCCCTGCCGAAAAACTTTACCATCCCGCGGAGCGGTACGCAAATCTTTGCCATGATGGATCCGGCGAAGGAGATCGGCGGAGATTTCTATGATCTGTTCTTTGTCGAAAAAAACAAGCTGGTGATGATGATTGCGGACGTATCCGGCAAGAGTATCCCGGCTGCCCTTTTCATGATGCGTGCCAAAACGACGATCCGGGCCCTTGCGGAATCGGGCGAGCAGCCGGCGGATATTTTGTACCGCGCCAACAACTCACTTTGCGAGGGGAATGAAGCGGATATGTTTGTGACCGTCTGGATCGGGATTGTGGACCTTCTGACCGGGCGGATGGCTTACGCCACCGCGGGGCATGAGTACCCGGTACTGATGCGCGCAGGCGGTGATTTTGCATATCTCAAAGAGAAACATTCCCCGCCTCTGGCCTGCATGGAGGAGATCAGCTATCAGGAATACGAGATCATATTCCGTTCGGAGGACAGACTGTTTCTCTATACAGACGGCATCCCCGAGGCCATTAATGAGAAAACGGAGCAGTACGGCTCCGAACGTCTGCTGGACGTTCTCAACCGTGTAAAGACAGAACCCATCCAGACCGTCCTCCCCGCCGTCCGGAAGGATATCGCGGACTTCGTGGGAGCGGAAGACCAGTTCGACGACATCACCATGCTGGGGTTTGTCTATAAAGCGTAGACTCGTAACACCCGATGCGGCACCCGGTCAGTTGGTGATGGCTGTATTTTTTTGCGCATTTGGCTATAATAAAATTAACGAATATGAGGAATGGACGCGAGTACAAATTGACGATTTTGCAGTGATGACATATAATGAAATCAACGATTTTGTGCGAAGGATATATGACACTATGTTTAAGAGAAAAATATATGACAGTTTATTACAGTGGAAGGAAACTTCAAATGGAAAAACAGCATTATTAATAGAAGGTCCTAGACGTGTAGGTAAATCAACTGTTGTTGAAGAATTTGCCAGAAATGAATATAAAAGTTTTATTTTGGTGGATTTTTATACTGCTTCACCAGAAACCAAAGCACTGTTTGATAATCTGTCGGATTTAAATTATATTTTTTTACAACTGCAGCTAACTTATCAGGTTAGCCTTAAAGAAAGAAAATCGTGTATCGTTTTTGATGAAGTGCAATTATGTCCAAAGGCAAGACAGGCCATAAAAGCTTTAGTGAAAGACGGACGATATGATTATATAGAAACTGGGTCTTTAATATCTATCAGAAAAAATGTGAAAGATATTTTGATTCCAAGTGAAGAGAGAAAGCTTCACATGTATCCAATGGATTATGAAGAATTTCGATGGGCATTGGGGGATGAGGTCTCTGTTTCGATGCTACGGCAATTATATGAGTCAAAAAAGCCGTTAGGACAGGCTGCGTTTAGAAAAATGCTTCGTGATTTCAGATTGTATATGCTGGTTGGTGGTATGCCACAAGCTGTAGAAAGCTATATTCTGGAAAATGATTTAAGGAAAGTAGATGATGTTAAACGAGACATTTTATCTCTTTACGAGGATGATTTTTGTAAGATTGATCCTACCGGTAAGATATCAGCACTTTTTGACGCAATTCCAGCTCAACTCATGGGAAATGCGTCTAGGTACCAGGTATCGAGCGTTTTGAGCGGAAGTAGAGCAGGAGATATATTAGAACAGATATCAGAATTGAGGGATTCAGGGACAGTGTTGGTGGCATATCATGCCAATGATCCGGGACCTGGTATGGCACAAAATAAGGATTTAACAAGGTTTAAACTGTTTTCAGCAGATATTGGTCTATTTATTACACTTGCATTTAAAGATAAAGACTTTACAGAAAATGATATATATTCAAAACTTTTGAATGGTAAGTTACAGGCAAACCTGGGGTATATTTATGAAAATGTTGTTGCTCAGACATTAGCAACAAACGGACATGAACTATACTATCATACATTTTTAAACGAAAAGTCACGGCATAATTATGAAGTTGACTTCCTTGTAGCCGAAAAGAATAAGATATCAGCGATAGAGGTTAAGAGTTCAGGTTATAAAAGTCACCCTTCAATAGACGCATTTTCAACTAAATTTTCATCACGAATAATGCGTGAAATATTGCTATACACAAAAGATTATCAAAAGGATGGAACTCTAGAATGTGTACCGATTATGTGGGCACAGTTTATATAAAATCTGGAAGATGATAATAAGTAAATCTGTCGTTACTTATCGTAAGCCGAGACGGATATCTGAGGAACAGAGAGAAGCCGCACGCGAACGCATAATGAAACTGAATAACAGGTGATTTTGTGCTCTTATAAGAATATAATTTACTATATAAGAGGTATATGCAAATTGATCTGGCTCTGTTTGATGAATATCGTGAAGGGAACAGGCTTGAAGTAAAGAAGGCGAATGGGGGGCTTCCGAGCAGCCTATGGGATACGTATTCATCTTTTTCAAATAGTAATGGTGGTGCAATTATCCTTGGCGTTAAAGAGCGTGAGGACGGAAGAGCGAGAACCTATATCATAAAAGAATGATGCAGTTTCAGTGAGGTGACGTAACGAATGAAGACGAAGACTCTGTAGAAGATTTTAGGTCATTCCAATATCGGAATCACTATGAATCTATACGTACATATTACGGAAGATGAAAAACATCGAGAGATAAGACCTTGTGGCTGACGCGTTAAAAGTGGTATAAAACTTAATGCGAAATATATTCAATGGTGCCCGCCGTGGTGCCCGATCAAAATCGCAAAACGCGCAAAGCCCGTAAAATAAAGGTTCTTAAAGGAGATATCAGATAATATGAAACTAGGAATCGGAGTCACACCCTGATAACGAATATTCACGAAAAGCGCCTGATTTCAAGGCTTTATACATCTTTCCAACATTCAGAAATTCACGTTTTTTCACAAATGGCAACTTAAAAGTATCGTATAAAGTGTCGTATAAAATTGGACACATCTTTTTGGATAATCCCATGAATAGTTTTATGGTATTCGTGTAAATATCGGTAAAATACGAAATATTACCGATATTTACATTGACAACGCCAAGCGCAGGATATATATTTATGTAAAAGTAGGTAAAAATTAGAATAATACCGAGGTTTACAATAGTGTTATTGTCTTATAAGGAAGCCGTGAATAGAAGCGGGAGTGAATATAAACTTGCTAAAGCCGTTAAGGAACAGGTGCTCTATAAACAGGAGGATGGTATTTATTCTACAGATAAATACGAGTCTGAACTTGGGATTATCATGAAAAAGTATCCCAAAACAGTGTTGACGGGGGAATATGCATTCTACACTCATGGGCTCACCAATGTAATCCCTGAGAAGTACGAGCTTGCCACGATGAACAAAGCGGCTAAGATACGTGATATCAGGATCAAACAAATATATATTCGAGATGACCTGTTTGTGCTGGGGGTTGTTGAAAAAGTGATTGATGGAGCCAAGGTCAGGATATATGACAAAGAAAGAATGCTGATAGAATTACTGAGGAATAAGAATTCCTTACCTTATGACCTATATAAGGAGATCATTATGAATTACAGGGAAATAATAGGCGATCTTGAAATATGGCGCATTCAGGAGTATGCATCTATATTTCCGAAGAGTAAGATGATATCAAAAGCACTGGACGAGGAGATCATGTAATTATGAATTTACGCGAGATGATGGATGCATATTCAGAAGAGGGACTGACAAGAGATCTTGCGGCAGCACGAGTATGTCAGGACATTGTACTGAAAGCTATAGCAGAGGGACCGCTTAATAGAAATGTGACTATTAAAGGCGGAGTTGTGATGCGTTCTCTTACACATAATAACAGACGAGCTACTCAGGACATTGACCTTGACTTTATCCACTATTCCTTAGACGATTCTTCCATAAGAAGTTTTGTTCAGAAGCTTAACTGCATAGACGGTATTGTGATCGAGATGAAGGACGAAATCAAGGAGCTTAAACATCAGGATTATCATGGAAAGAGCATTGAGGTGATGATTCGCGACGAAGACGGTAATACCGTGAATAGCAAAATAGACATCGGTGTACATAAGCATTTGGAAATTGATCAGGAGGAGTACTGTTTTGATGTATGTATGGATGATGAAGGCGCAACACTACTAAAGAACACAGTTGAGCAGTCCTTTGTGGAGAAGCTCCGATCCTTGCTCAAGTTTGGAAATAACAGCCGCAGATATAAAGATATCTTCGATATGTTCTATCTCAAAGATGTGATTTCCAGAGAAAAAGTGCTTGAAATAGTGGATATACTCATTTTACAGGATGAGGGTATGTTTGAGAATTCTGTGAACGATATCGTTAGACGTGTTTCCAGAACATTTAAGGATGATCAGTATATACGAAGAGTATCCGGGTCACGTCAGCGATGGTTAGACAATGATATTCATGAGATAACAGATGGAATAGTAGCATATCTTGATAGTTTAGGGGATGTAGTATGAAAAAAAGCCTGTCAGGGAAGATCCCCGGCAGGCTTATCAGTTCTTGGTGGAATGGTCAGAGCGTCTTCAAGGCTCCAGTTATGATTGATACGATATTCGAATAGTTTTCGATCTATTCCGTAGTGTTCGCACATCTGGGTACGGCTTTTATAGCTTCTCCCACGGTGATCATAGCAGCGCACACCGCCATTACGTTTTACTGGACGTGTGAGAAATTGACATCATTAATCTTGATGCTTGGGTTTCCAATTTCTTACGTAGACAGGGATATGAGTACCAGATTGTTTACGACGAAGAAGTAGATAAGGCATGGAGAGACGCTATTGCAATAGCAGCCGGAGAATTAAGCTTTGTAGAAAATTTCTATAAGGATGAGTGGGTTAAAGTTGTTCAGGCTCAGGAAGTATATGACAAGGTAGCTTATTGCAAGGCACCTAGAATTGGTCGAGGCGTGCGTCTTGATCGAAAAGTCCGTATGCAGATTTGGGATGTTTTTGATGAATATCAGAACATTATGAACGAAAAGTTGCAGCGAGATGTTGAGACCGCAATGTATGAATGTCGCAAGATTCTTGAGAATAAGAAGCTTGTTGCATATATAAGAAGTTTGTCGGATTTTTAATATCTGGCCTAACCATCCAAACCGGTAGCAACTTGATTAAATGAATCCTTATGACAGTAATAAAACTGATCAAGGGAATTTGAGACCAATCAAGTCGCTGTGTTATCGGGAAATCGGGTGGTCTTTTTTATTTGCCCGATTATTGGAAGGCAGATAAGTATGAATGAAAATAATGAGAAAATGCCCCTGGTTAAAGTGTCTGAGAAGATATTACTTACAATACCTGAAGCGGCAGCGATTAGTAATATAGGACAGAATCGTCTGGATAAGCTTTTGAGGTCACCGAATTGCCCGTTTGTGCTTTATGTTGGGACAAAAAAGTTGGTAAAGCGAAAAGAGTTCGAGCAGTTTTTGAGTGATACGCTCCAACTGAAATAGTTTTAAATTGTTGTTTATTAAAAGTGAAACTTCTATTGAGAAAATAGGGCGTAAATGGTATAATTCTTGAGTTATACTGAGCTCTTTTTCTCGGAAAGGAGCGCAGAAATATGGGAAAATCACTTAACGGAAAAGAATTAGGGGAGGGATTATCGCAGAGAAAAGACGGAAGGTTTTCTGCAAGGTATAGAAGTAAAGCTGGGAAAAGAATCGAAAAGTATTTTGATTCAGTTACTGACGCTAAAAGGTGGCTTGAAAAGGCAAAGTACGAGGATCGCAATCTTAAGATGTTGGCTCCGTTTGATACGGTGGCTAAGAATATTTTGGATAACGATGCGCCACTTGTACAACTTAGCGACATGACAGTGGACCAGTGGTTCGATTTTTGGCTCCATAATATTGTAGCTGATCGAGCTTACAATACAAAGAGAAGAAGCGGGCATTGAGCCCTTCAGCATGCACACCCTTCGTCACACGTATGCGACACGCTGCATAGAGGCAGGCATGTCTCCGAAAGCCTTACAGAAGCTACTCGGGCATGAATCATACGTAACTACCTGCGATACCTACGTCGGTTTGTCGGATGACTCCAAGCGCGATGCGGTAAGACAGTTCGAAGAGTATTTAAAAAGAATTGATGCCTAATAATACATGAAGCTTACGCCCATTAAATTATGTGGGCGTAAGAAAATCATGATAGTGGGCGTAAAATGGGCGTAAAACCCAAAAATAAAATAAAGAAAACCCGCATTATGCGGGATGGAGGAAATAAAATGAAACTTGGAATCGTTGGTTTGCCGAACGTAGGCAAGAGTACACTGTTTAATTCACTGACAAAGGCAGGGGCCCTGGCGGCAAATTACCCCTTTGCCACCATTGACCCGAATGTGGGCGTGGTGACGGTGCCGGATCAGAGACTGGATGTCCTGACGGACATGTACCATTCCAAAAAGAAAACCCCTGCCACTATCGAATTTGTGGATATTGCGGGGCTTGTGAAGGGCGCCAGCAAGGGCGAGGGACTGGGCAATCAATTTCTTGCCAATATCCGGGAGGTGGACGCCATTGTCCATGTGGTACGCTGCTTTGAAGACACCAACGTTGTCCATGTGGACGGATCCATTGATCCGGTGCGGGACATCGAGACCATCAATTTGGAGCTGATTTTTTCCGATCTGGAGATTCTGGAACGCCGCATCGCAAAGGTGGGGAGGACGGCCAAGATGGACAAGACCGCCGGGAAAGAAGCGGCGCAGTTGGAGGCAATCAAAGCGCATCTGGAGGCAGGGAAGCTGGCAAAGACTTTTCCCGTGCCGGAGGATGAGGAGCTAGCAGGATGGCTTGCCGGCTACAATCTCCTGACGGCAAAGCCCACCATCTATGCGGCAAATGTGGCGGAGGAGGATCTGGCGGATGACGGTGCCTCCAACCCGTTTGTGGGGAAGGTACGGGAATACGCCAAAACCGAGAACAGCGAGGTATTCACCATCTGTGCAAAGATCGAGGAAGAGATTTCGGAGCTGGATGACGAAGAGAAGGCCATATTTTTGGAGGATCTCGGTTTGAAGGAATCGGGGCTGGATAAGCTCATCAAGGCCAGCTATTCCCTGCTGGGACTCATCAGCTTCCTGACCAGCGGGGAGGATGAGACGAGGGCCTGGACTATCAAAAAGGGCACCAGGGCGCCCCAGGCGGCAGGAAAGATCCATACGGACTTTGAACGGGGCTTTATCCGGGCGGAAGTGGTGTCCTACGAGGATTTGATGGCGCATGGCACCATGGCAGCCACTAAGGAAGCCGGGCAGGTGCGGCTGGAGGGCAAGGACTATGTGGTGCAGGACGGAGATATCATCCTGTTCCGGTTTAACGTGTAGACAGCCCGCACCCGGAGTAAGCGAATACTGTGGGAAACCCGTTTTCAGACACAACATCTGGGCAAAAAGTTGACATAAAACTTAAAATTAAATATAATATTCCCATGTGAGTGCCCGGGCATTCACGGGAGGAGAAAAAGTATGAAATGTCCTTTTTGCAACAGTGAAGATACACGCGTGATCGACTCCAGACCGGCGGATGACAATTCCTCTATCCGGCGGCGCCGCCTTTGCGACGAATGCGGCAAGCGTTTTACCACCTATGAAAAAGTGGAATCGATCCCGCTGATCGTGATCAAGAAGGACAACAGCCGCGAACAGTACGACCGCAGCAAGATCGAATCGGGCGTGCTGGGCGCGTGTCATAAACGGCCGGTCTCCATTAACCAGGTGAACGAACTGATCGATGATGTGGAGACGGAGATTTTCGGGAAGGAAGAAAAGGAGATCCCAAGCTCCGAGATCGGGGAGATTGTTATGAACAAGCTTCAGGATCTGGATGAAGTGGCATATGTCCGTTTCGCGTCGGTCTATCGCGAATTCAAGGATGTGAATACGTTCATGAATGAGCTGAAAAAAATCCTCGACAAATAAATTTGGTTTTGGGGTTAATTCTCGAAGGATGCTGCCGATATATAGGGTGGAACGGAGAGAAGAGAGATGAACATTTCAGGAATTCGCCCTTTTACAGGGTTTTATGATTACAACACCATAAAGGCAGCGGCAGAGACCGGGACCAGCGTACAGCAGGCAGCCAAGGCGGACAATGCGCCGGAGCAGCCCCAAGAGACGGTTGAGAGACCGGAAGAACGTGCGTCGAAGAAGCCGAACCAGACATTTGGCGCTTATGATTATGCGAAGTTCTATCGCCCGGATGAAAAGCCGGAGATGAAGGGCGCGGAAAGCGACATCAAGTCTCTCGATATGGAGAAAGCGATCTCCGATATGAGAAAAGATCAGGTGATTCAGCAGTATCAGTTCTTTGTCGGCACCAGAGAGACGGTTGCAGCGGCAGCCGAGAACTTCGACCTGTAAACAGAATCAAAGTTGTTTTGAAGATATGGCTGTGCTATCATTGAAAAAATGATAGCACTTTTTTTGTGCACAGGCCCTTGCCGGGGAGATTACCGGTGAATGCCGGGCACGGACCGCGCTGAGCGGGGTAGATGTCACCTTCTCCGTCCGCGCCCGGGTCTGCACAATGAGAAGGGATAGTGATGAAACAGAACCTTTATCCGGCGGAATATCTGGATTCCACCTATGAGATCGACTTTGAGAGGCTTTTTGCGGAAGGCTTCCGGGGGGTGATCTTTGATATCGACAATACACTGGTTCCGCACGGGGCGCCGGCAGATGCGAGAGCAATCGCTTTTTTTGAAGACCTGAAACGGATCGGCTTTGACGCGGTGCTCCTTTCCAACAACAAGGAGCCCCGGGTCAAAATGTTCAACGATGACGTTCATGTGCACTACATCCATAAGGCGGGGAAGCCCAAACGGGGCGGCTACCGCAGGGCGATGGAGCTGATGGGAACGGATGAGACCTCGACTCTATTTGTGGGAGACCAGATTTTTACGGACATCTGGGGGGCGAATCGTGCCGGGATCTATACGATTCTGGTGAAAAAGATCCACCCGAAGGAAGAAATCCAGATTGTTTTCAAACGCATGCTGGAGTTTTTTATCCTGCTGGGCTACCGGCTGGACTGCCGGATTAAGCACCGGGATTCAAAGAAACACGCAAAGCAACAGGCATTGTCATAGTGCATGGAAGGAGGAAACGATGAAGATTGCAATCGCAAACGACCACACGGCGGTGGAGCTGAAAAACACCATTAGGGAATATGCAGAGTCCCTGGGACATACGGTGGACAATTTCGGGACGGATGAGAGCGCAAGCTGCAACTACGCGGAGTACGGAGAAAAGGTCGGCAGAGCGGTGGCAGCGGGGGAATATGACTGCGGTATTCTGATCTGCGGCACGGGAGTCGGGATTTCCCTTGCCGCCAATAAGGTGCGCGGGATCCGGGCGGCGGTCTGCTCGGAACCGGTCACGGCGGCCCTGGTAAAACGACATAACAACGCCAATATCATCGCTTTTGGCGCACGTATCGTCGGATCCGAAATGGCAAAGGAGATCGTAAAAGCCTATCTGACGGCGGAATTTGAGGGCGGAAGGCATGCAGACCGCGTCGCATGTATCATGGCGATTGAGGACAAAAACTGAGAAAGACGGGGCACAGAGTTGACGAGCGCGTCATGTTGATTTACAATAGATCGAGTGGTTTTTTTGATTAGGAGGATTTACGATGATTTCAGCAGGTGATTTCAGAAACGGTGTAACCATCGAATACGAAGGGAATATTTATCAGATTATAGAGTTTCAGCATGTGAAGCCCGGCAAGGGCGCGGCTTTCGTCCGCACAAAGCTGAAAAACATCATCAACGGCGGTGTTGTGGAGAAGACCTTCCGTCCGACGGAGAAATGTCCGACGGCGAGGATCGACCGCAAGGATATGCAATATCTGTATGCAGACGGCGATCTGTTCTATTTCATGGATGTCGAGACGTATGATCAGGTGGCGCTGAACAAGGACACCATCGGGGATGCGCTGAAGTTTGTGAAGGAAAACGAAATGGTGAAGGTCTGCTCCCATAACGGCAACGTGTTTGCAGTAGAGCCGCCGCTTTTCGTGGAGCTTAAGATCACGGAGACGGAGCCCGGATTTAAGGGAGATACGGCGACCGGCGCGACGAAGCCGGCGACGGTGGAGACCGGAGCGGTTGTGAACGTACCGCTGTTTGTGGATCAGGAGGACGTGATCAAGATCGACACCCGGACGGGAGAGTATCTGTCCAGAGTATAAAGTGACAGCGAAAGCGGGCATTGCGGAGTGTTTCCGTGATGCCTTTTTTTTCATCATCGGCATACAGGAGCGGACATGGCAAAAAAAGCAGTTGTGGGGATGTCGGGCGGCGTGGACTCCTCGGTGGCGGCCTTTCTGTTGAAGGAGCAGGGGTACGAGGTGACCGGGGTGACCGTACGAACCTGGGAAGAAGAGGAACCCTCCGATGACAGCGAAAAATCGGATATTTACAAAGCGCGAAGGATTGCGTCCTGCCTGGGGATTGTGCACAGAACCGTTGATCTCAGGGAGGCGTTCAAACAGGCTGTGGTGGATGATTTCATCCGGGAATATCTGTCCGGGCATACACCGAACCCCTGCATCCGCTGCAATCCCGCGGTGAAATGGAGAGGGATGCTGATGGTGGCCGAGGAGATCGGCGCGGACGTGGTGGCGACAGGGCATTATGCCAAGGCGGATCTCCTGCCGAACGGGCGCTATGCCGTCAGAAATTCCGCTTCCGCAAAAAAAGACCAGACCTATGTGCTGTATCGTCTGACGCAGGAGATGCTTTCCAAAACCACCTTTCCGGTGGGGGATTATGAAAAGGATGAGGTTCGCTCCATTGCAAAAAGAGCGGGACTGCCCTGCGCAGAAACGCCGGACAGCCAGGAGATCTGCTTTTTTATCGGAACGGATTATGCGGGATTTCTGGAGAGAAACGCGAACGGCAGCGCTTTTCTGCCCGGCAGCTTTGTATCGACGGACGGCACGGTGCTGGGGCGTCATAAAGGATTGATTCATTATACCATCGGACAGCGCAAAGGCCTCGGGATCGCCTTCGGGGAGCCGATGTTTGTGACGGCGCTCAGACCGGAGACCAATGAGGTAGTCCTCGGGAAGTCAGAGGACCTGATGAAAACAGAGTTTACCGTGCGTGAAGCTGTGTGGATGGGGGTTCCCGAGAGCTTTTCCGAGGGGGATTTTCAGGGAAAGATTCGCTATGCGAAAAAGGCCGCGCCCTGCCGTGTGACACGCACTGGAGAGAACAGGCTATCGGTCGTGTTTGAGGAACCGCAGCGCGCCCCGACTCCGGGGCAGTCGTTTGTGTTTTATGAAGGGGAGTATGTGGCAGGAGGAGGATTTATCGAGTAAAGGAGCTGCATTCTGCGAGATGGTTACTATTCACAGCCAAATAGAAAAAACTGAATAATGATTTTGGGGTCAGGAAACAAGGCGGGTTTGAGCATCCGCCATTAACTCCGAGAGGGAGTAAGGAAATCCGGCTGTAAGACGTGACAGGGCATCCGTTTCCG
>JAZRFM010000004.1:0-20510 GCA_045661345.1 Lachnospiraceae bacterium | reverse complement strand
CTGAAAAATTTACTGCTTTAGGTCGCATCTCATTCATTCATTAGAATCGAAAGGATGTCATAGTTTAATGTAAACCTTTCAAGGTTGTTTCGCTGTTCAGTTATCAAGGTGCGCCCCCGCCTTTCAGCGGGTCAGCTTGATAATAATATCACCCGCCTTTTCCTTTGTCAACAACTTTTTGAAAAAACTTTTTACAAATTTTTGCAAAGATGAGTTTAGGTTGTTTCTTCTATAGTAAGGCATAAAATGAAGGCTTCCCGGTGTTTCCCGGAAAGCCTTCAAAACGGAGAAGGTGGGATTTGAACCCACGCGCCGCTATTAACGACCTACTCCCTTTCCAGGGGAGCCCCTTCGGCCAGCTTGGGTACTTCTCCAGATGCTGCTCAAATCTTTCTCTTTTATAAAGTTGATGGTCTTCGGATCGGTTCCCTCCGGAGACCACTACTAAGGGAAGACTGATTTCATCAGTCCTTCCCTAGCCAGTTCCGCCAGGATGCGCAGAAAATCGCAGATGAAAGGCGCATGCGCCCGCGATTTCCGCGCAGGAAACGCTTAATCAGCACTTCTCATAACATAACACATCAAGGGAATCATTTCAACTAAAAAATGCAAAGGTTTACCGGATGCCTCCCTATCAATCCTCCAGCATCTTTTTCAGAGAATCCTCCACACTGTCTGTCAGCTGCCGCATGGTGCTGATGGATTCCGTTGTTTCCTGAATGGAGTTCACCAGGCTGTCAGCGCTGCCGTTCACGCTGTCCACGATGGAGGAGAGCGTTTCGGTCTCTTCGATCAGGTGGTTTACGGTTTCTTTAATGTCCTGATTGTTTTTGTTACTGTCATCTGCGGTGGACTTGGAATTTTCCGCCAGATTCTTGATCTCATTCGCAACGACCGCAAAGCCCTTCCCCGCCTCACCGGCACGGGCGGCTTCGATAGATGCGTTCAGCGCCAGCAGATTGGTCTGACTGGAAATCGAGATGACGTCCTCATTATTGGCTGCCAGTTTTTCCAGATATCCTTCGATGTTGGCAAGTACTGCCCGCAGATTCGAAGCAAAGGTATCCACTTCTGTCATCGCATTGGAAATACCCGCTGTCTGTGTGGCGTTTTCATTGCTTCCCGCCTCTATCTTTGCAATGGAATCGTTCAAATCCCGGAAGGTGTCGGAAATCTCGGCTGCCAGAGAGGCCTTCTTTGCATCCATCTCGTCATGCGCCCTTTTCACCTCATCCGCAAGCTCAAGCGCCTTATCCTTTTCCTCATACGCACGATCCCTGATATAGTATACGCAGTTGTGATGATGTGAAAAACCGTTATAGATTGCCACGGCCATTTCCCGGCAGGAACGATATCCACAGCATCCGCAGTCAATGGATCTTTTTTCGGCCGTATCCTTTTTCATCCTCTCATAGATCTTCTCCAGCTCTGCCGGGGAAGGCTCTTTTGTCCTGCACTCGGCACTTCTGTCCGTATATTTCCTGACAAAATCCTCAAGTTTTAAATTTGCGAACTGTTTATTCAACGCTTCCATCCGCTTCTTCGGCGGAATGTTCTTCCCCCAGGCGGATTTTTTGGATTCGTTTCTGCTGTCGGAACGGATCTTCTGGATATTGACAAAGACGTCTTCGTTCATGGTCTTCCTGTTATCTACGCCTGTTCCGTACAGACATCCGTTGGTACAATTCAGCGCATCCACGAAGAGATAGGGAATCTTTCCACCCTTGATGCGATCCCTGTTGCGATGGAGATACTCATACATATGCTGCTCCCCCTCCATCTGGCGGACGAGGGCATCCTCTCCAAGCAGCCAGTACACATTCTCTTTGAGACCGCCCGGCATCGGGTAGATCGACCCGAGACCGTACTCAATCTCATCCTTATAAGGTGTCGCACCGCTCACCGGATGCTCTTTCAGATATTTGACAAGATGGGAGAAGGTGAGATTGTATGAAACAATTCCCTTGTTGTTCGGATCGTCGATCTCATTTTTCTTGGCGATACAGGGGCTGATAAATGCCAGCTTGTCGGAAATGTTCATGTACTTCTTCATATAGATAGCCGTACACATCATCGGACTCTGTACCGGCATGAGCTTCGGCAAAAGCTCAGGCAGATACCGCTCGATATAGCCGACCACCGCCGGACAGGGCTGGGAAATGCTGCCGTAATAGTTTCTTTCCGTAATATATTTGATATAGCCCCAGGTGGTGATATCCGCACCGAAAGAGACACTGACAAACCGGTTGACCCCGAGCTTTTTCAGCATGCCCAGATACTTTTCGTATTCACCCGGGTAATTGGCCAGGAACGCCGGTGCAATGAGCACGGAAATCCTGGTGCCCTGTTTCAGATCCTCAAAGAACTGCTCCACATCGTCGGTATACTCTCTCGCATCATGCTTGCATGCATCAATGCAGGCGCCGCAGGCGACACATCTCTTTGGATCCACCTCAATGATGTTTCCTCTGTCCTGCTCCACTGCCACATTGGCACCGGACGCACTGCATGCTTTGATGCAGCTGTTGCAGCCGATGCAGTTTTCATTTGTACGCACTAATCCCATCTGGTAACCTCTTTTCTGCCACATCTTATCACGTCGCACTCGCCCATTTTATCAGGCATTTTCGCAGAATGCAAGATGGATGCTCACCTACCCCGCGGTAAAACAAGCTCCCTCACAGCACAGATCTTGTCCGCAAGCATAACAAGCGCGGCCTCTTTGGACAGCGGCGGATGAAACAAGGTCAGAGGCCACATATGACTGCGGATAATATTTTCTTCCTTTTTACTCAGCGGCATCAGCTTTCTGGCATTCTGCAGCGCCGTTTCCGGATGACCCACCCCATGGCGCCAGCCGCTGATCTTTGTATCAAAAAAAGTGTAGAGGTAATAGTCGTGCAGAATTGCACCTCTTGCAAGAGCCTTCTCATCGATTTTCATTCCCAAATGATCTGCGATCTGAAAGCTGCATTCAGCAACGCCAACGACGTGCTTCAGGGTCGTGTTTCCCCGGTGCATCCTGTAATAACCCATGCGTTGGATCTCCGGTTGGCTCAGCAGTTCTTTCATCTCCCGGTCAAATCGTTCTTTGTCGCAGTGATGTTTCATAATCCTTGTTCTTCTGTTGGAATGACTTTATCTTCAGGAAGGGTTTTCTCAAAAGACTTTTTGTAAAAAGTGATCCGGGGCGGGATGCTTAGGAACTGTTACAGTTCCTTAATATCGGATGACCTCACGTCCGCCGGTATCTCCCAGCCACCCCTCTTCTTCCTCCGCACGGATCACCACCGTGTCCGGATTGCCGTCAGAGATATAACGTTTCCCTTCATTCAGCTGGGCGAAACACATCTCGATGTCAAACTCTTCTCCATGGTTGTCATAACCGCGGATCCTGCGGATGCGGGTGGGATCCCAATCCGTCGTAAAGGGCGAACATTGACGCGTGCAGCCGCAAAGCAAAGCCGCCTTTGTTTCGTAGGGAAATCCCTCGTATTCTCCGTGCAGTATATTTTCGAATTTCGTATCAGACTTCATATCTGTCGGATCCCCATAGGGAAGCGCCACGATATTCACATATTTGCCGGGAATGGTATCTTCCAGGATCCGGTACATTCCGCCGACCTGACGGGCAATCTCTTCAGCCGTGCAATCCGAAAGCTCCGGATGATCCAGGGTATGGTTACCGACATCATAACCGTTTTCCGTAAGCCACTGCACCACCTTGACACGATCCTCGTAAGAAGGTATTTCTTCAAACAGTTCTTCATTCAGGAAAAAAGTAGCCGTTACACGAAAGTCCGGATGCTTTTCTTTGAACGATTCCAGAATACCCAATGCGGAATGGGGTGCAAAAACCGGGTTCCCTTCTGCATCAAAGCCTTCGATCATAGCCTCCTGCCGGCCGTCATCAAAGGTAAGGATAATCGGGCTGTAGCCGAAAGGCACATCAATCTCCCCATCCAGATAATCCGTCAGCCGCATGCAGCGATAGCCCATGTCATAGTACATTTCCAGATCGTTCTCAAAGGCTTCATAAGTCCGGTTATAGCCGTCTTTATCGACGTTTCCGCCCGTATATTCCGTTTCGTCGTTGGTCATATCATAAATGCGATGATACATAAGAATCGGCACGGAATTCAGTTCATTGACTCCCGCCGCGGCATATTCCTCAGCAGTGTACACTTTGGAGCTCTCATTTTGTTCTGCGGTCTCTTCTGTCGAAAGGGCTTCCTCTGCGGCGGTCGTTTCGGATGCCGCCTCTGCTCCCTCTGCGGCGGGAGGTTCCTCCGTCACGTTATGAACCGTGTCATTTTGGGGAGCTTCTGTGGCAGCACTTCCGGTCTCTGCTGTGCTTTGGCAACCGGTAAGCAGCATGATCCCGGCAGCCAAAAAAATGGCACATAGTGGTTTTTTCATTTCCCTATCCTTTCCTCTTCCGCAAACATCTATGCTCCCGGCGGAATCAAAGGGATTATCGTCTGTTGGCTTTCTGTGCAATTTTGTCTTCGTACATCTGCGCATCCGCCTTCTGGAATACGTCCGTGGACGAACTGTCCACTCCTTTTTCAAAGACCGCATATCCGATCGCAGCAGATACTCTTTCCCATGGCTCCAGAGATTCATTATCTGAGTAATCCGCCACGCTCTTTCTGAATTTAGCCAGCAGCTCCTCGATATTCTGCAGATCGTCGCCCTTCAGGATTACTGTGAATTCATCTCCGCCGATTCTGAAAACCGGGGAATGCGCAAACACCTTACAGACGATCATACAAACCTTCTTGATCGCAATGTCTCCTTTATCATGACCGTAGGTATCGTTGATCACCTTCAGATAGTTGAGATCCACCATGGCGATTCCATATGAATCCAGGGTCCCGTTACAATAGGACTCTTCCACGTTTTTGATCTCATTGTTGTATGCATTTTTGTTCCGTACACCGGTGAGGCTGTCCTTTTGCGCCAGCTCCTTCATGACCTCGGATTCTTCCTTGACAGCGCCCAGCTCCTGCTTTGTAGCCTCCAGTCCGACAAAATAGTTGTTGATGTCATTTTCCATTTTCTTCATGGATTCTGACAAAATGCCGATCTCATCGTTAGAGTTGATCTCCAGCTCCGCAAAATCATTTCTCACGCCGGATTTTCCGTCAGACCAGTAATGCTGCGCGGTATCCGAAAGATCCCTTAAGGGTTTTACAATCGTCCTATTCAGCACAAGCGTACTGATCAGAAATGCAACCAGCAGGATCAGGCAGGAGATCCCGACCAGCACCCAGGTAAACAGGTTCTGGGTCTGCCGGATGGAATCCATGGAAATGTCAGTACACGCGTATCCCACCAGTTCATGATTCTCATCGAAAATCGGTCGCATGTTGGATACCAGCCATCCGTATTCCTCCGTATTCGTGATGTTCGCGTCCATCCCGGTTTCCGGATTATCCATTAAGACCTGTGCCTGTTCATCCGCCCACTCATAACTGTCTATACAGCCTATGGGACAGGGTTCTTCCTCATCCGCATCCACCACATAGATATAATTGGAATGCCCATCGGAAAAATCAGTAGAATAGATGTAGATACAGTCAACGTTGCTGTTGTTCTGAACCGCTCTCAGCTGCCTGATGAGCTTCTGGTATTCGTCGGTCTCATACAGGGCATCATACTGCGCCTGATACTCCTCAAACGCCTCGGAGCCCCAGTCCGAGCTGGTCACCTTGGGATCGCTCTCCTGATAAATCTCCAGCACCTGATCCCGCAAGGTCTTCAGGGCATCGATGTCCACATTATCGGCAGCAATTCTGGAGGCCTTATCTGCATTTTCTTTATAGGTATTATCAATCAGCCATCTTACCACAATGGTGCTTGTAATGATCAACGCTGCACTGATCAAACCTGTTGTGATAAAAATGAGCAGTGCGAATTTTCCTCTAATCGACTGTTTCATAGGTACGTGTTCCTATCCGGCAATACGGTCATTATGCTACTCATTCTCAGTATATTCGTTTGTGACTTTCCCGTCAAATACGGGTGAAAGGATGTCGGGGTCAAAGGTCACAATACCGTAAGCGGCATGAGACATTTGACCCCGACATGGTGAAGTACCCGGATGGTTTATCGCTTAAGTGTATAACGTGGAAACCATATCGCCAATCTCATTGGCAAAGGTGTGAAGCTCTTCTATGGTTTTGTCGATTTCTTCCATCTCCACGTTCTCAGATGCCACATTTTTGCTGATGTCGGAAATCTTTCCAAGCATGTCCTTGATTGCATCATTCATGTCGCCAAGGATCACGGATATGTGATCTGTCGTCTCCTTCGTCGAATGAGACAGCGTCTGCACCTCACCTGCAACAACGGCGAATCCCCGTCCTGCTTCACCGGCTCTGGCCGCTTCTATGGAGGCATTCAGCGAAAGGAGATTCGTCTGACTTGCTATGCTTTCTATGCTGGAGATAATCTCTCTGGTAGCATCAAGGGAACCCTCAATGTTTTTCGCCGTCTCCGTCATCTCTGTTTGCTCTCTTGCCACCTCTTCCATCTGCTCTGCGGCCTTTCTTACCGTGGCGGCTATGTTTGTTATGCCATCCCTGAGTGATTCGATCTTTGGAGCCATTTCCTCCTGAAAACGGAGCTGATTCCTCTTTTGTTCCGTAATGTCAAGTATGGTTCCGGCGGCCATCAGCGGGGTTCTTCTATCAGCAGACCATACGACGGTGCTGGAGGCTCTCACCCAGATATACTCTCCTCCCTTATGCTTCATGCGGTATTCCATGTCAAAAACCGTTTTGCCCGACGGATCTGCAAGCTGTTGTCCCATGGCATCTGAAGCAGTTTGCACATCATCAGGATGAATGATGGTGATCCAGCTCTGCATGATGTCCGGAAAATCGTTGGAGTTTGTGTATCCCAGGATCTTCTTAAACTGATCTGAGAAAACCATGGGTGAATTGATATCATCAATGGCGTATCTTGTAAGATCCATGCTCCATGTTCCCTCAAGCATCATAAGATCCACTGCGCCCTGCCTTCTTTCATTCACCTCAAGTATTTCAGACATACGCTTCTGCTCATCGATATCCGTAAATGTTCCTATGAAAACCTTGGGGTTCCCCTTCCCATCACGGATGCATTCGCCGGCAGCATGAAACCATTTGTAATCAGAGTTTTTGGTCAACAGGCGATAGTCAATGTCATATTTTGTACGTCCGCTCTTATCTGAAGCCGCAGCCGCATATGCACCAAAAACGGCCTCCACCTCCTCAGGATGGATGAGTTTTCCAAGTGCCGCAATTTCATCCGGCAATTCCGTCCTGGTAAAGCCAAGCATCCGCCTGAATTCATCAGAATACACTACCCTGTCGTTTTCACCCGCATCGTTGTAATAGGATATCCATATTCCCAAATGCGTACTGTTGTTTACCGATTCAAGCAGCTGAAGGTTCAGTCTGTTTTCCTCGTCCTTTTGCGCCAGCTGCTCCTTGAGTTCGGATATTTTTGCCAATGCTTCTTCCAACGCTGCGTTTTTCTTCTTGCCGAATGCCATATGGATACCCTCCTGTCATATCATGCCCATACATTTTCCCCACATCGGAAGGTGGGAAGCGCTTGTCGAATAGGATATTCCCGTATAAAAATACCGGAAGATCCTTTTTGAATCTCCCGACGTATCATCACCTGTTAACATTACAGGTAAGGTTACTGTATCATGTTTTGTCAGTATTATCAACACATTTTGGGGGTTTCCGGTGCGTGAAGAAAAAAAATGATCTGAATGGGACAGTTTTGGAGGTTAAAGCGGATTAACCCAAAAACGTCCAAAAAAAAGATAAGTTCTCGTAAGATACTGCTTTCGCTTCGCTCAGCACCATCTAAGTGCTCGTAGCGGCGGCACTGCGGCTACTAAGCTCGACCTTCGCCCTCGGCTCGCTCTCGCTAAGGGCCCAGTACGCATCGCACGTAAGATGCTGCTTTCGCTTCGCTCAGCACCATCTAAGTGCTCGTAGCGGAGAGGGTGGGATTCGAACCCACGCGCCCTTGCGGACAAACGGTTTTCAAGACCGCCTCGTTATGACCACTTCGATACCTCTCCTCGTCGAAATCATAGATTTCGCCGTTTTTCGCTCACGTGCGATTTTATCATCAACCTCAGTCTGTGTCAATATCCGCGGCTTTTCAGGATCGCCTCGGCCAGGAGCAGATCCTCCGGTGTGGTGATTTTGAGATTCTCATAGCTGCCTTCGGAAAGATAGGTGGATCTATTGCACATCCGCTGGAGAACCTCTGCATCATCGGTCACGCCGGGCTGGGGCGTCTCTTCCATCATTTTCCGGTAGGCTTCCCGAATCAGGGGAAAGGAAAAGGTCTGGGGCGTCTGCATCTGGCGCAATGATTTACGCTCCAGAGTCTCTGCGGAAAAGCCGTCTGCATCCACCCGTTTGATCGTATCCTTGACAGGAACGGATGCCACTGCGGCATCGCAGCGTTTTGCGTCGGCAATCGTCCGCTCGATGATCTCCGTCGTCACAAGGCACCGGGCGCCATCGTGAATCAGAACATAGCCGGCAGACACCTCCAACACATCCGAAAGGGCGCACAGTCCGTTCCATACGGAATCATAGCGCTCCGCGCCGCCGCGGACAAAGGCACGCACCTTCTGAAAACCATGCTTTTCGATGATCTCATGACGGCAGAATGCCTCCGCCTCCTCCGAAGAGACCACCAGTACCGACTGCTGCACACAGCTTTCCTCAAAGGCGCGCAGTGTCCAGTACAATGCCGGCTCCCCGCAAAGGGAAAGGAACTGCTTCGGCACATCACTTCCCATTCTTTTTCCGGTTCCCGCTGCCAGAATCACGGCAGCCGTTTCGATCTTTTCTCCCACGATCTCCTTACCCCGCGGAGCTGTTACAGGCCCGCTCCCAATGCCAGATTCGGCACAGCATTCAAATCCATCCCCGCACGCTTCCCCGCAAGGAAGTCATAGTAACCGGCCGCTCCGATCATGGCGGCGTTATCCGTGCACAGAACCGGCGAAGGATGGAAAAATGAGATTCCTCTTTCTTCGCAGGCACGCTCCATCGCACTTCGCAGCGCGCCGTTACTCGCTACGCCTCCCGCTATCGCAAGCTTTTTCGCTCCCGTCTTCTCCACCGCCTCCATGGCGTGCGTTACCAGCACTTCGGTGACGGCAGCCTGGAAGGACGCCGCCACATCCGCCCGGGAATACGGCGTTCCCTTCATCTTATATTCGTTTAACGTATTCAGCACCGCAGATTTTAACCCGCTGAAGCTGAAATCATAACATCCTTCTCCGAAACCGGGCCGCGGAAAATGAAATGCCTCCGGGTCTCCTTCCCGCGCGGCCTTTTCGATCTTCGGTCCCCCGGGATATCCGAGTCCGATGGCGCGTGCCACCTTGTCAAAGGCCTCTCCGGCCGCATCATCCCTGGTCCGCCCCAGAATCTCATATTGTCCGTAGTCGGTCACATTCACCAGATGAGTGTGTCCGCCGGACACGACAAGGCACAGGAAGGGCGGTGTAAGAGACGGATGCTCGATATAGTTGGCGCTGATATGCCCCTCGATATGATGCACGCCGACCAGGGGCAGTCCTGCCGCAAAAGCCAGCGCCTTTGCATATGCCACACCCACCAGCAGCGCCCCCACAAGGCCGGGCCCGTAGGTGACCGCGATGGCGTCCAGATCCTTCAATCCCACTCCCGCCGCAGAAAGCGCGCAGTCCGTCACCGGCACAATCTTTTCCATGTGCTTTCTGGATGCGATCTCCGGCACGACGCCGCCATACAACGTATGGATGTCAATCTGGGAATCAATGATACTGGATAACACCTCCCGCCCGTTCACCACGACTGCTGCCGCTGTCTCATCACAGGAGGTCTCGATGGAAAGTAAAACCGTCCGGTCTTTCATCGTTTCTACGCCCCCTGTTCTTTCGGCTGCAGGGAAAATGCCAGTATTTTCCATCTTCCGTCCGCGTCCTTATGCAGCAGGTATGTCTCCGGGATCGCTTCGTAGGAACTGCCCTCACGCACATAATACACACAGTTGATATAGGCGAAGTCCTCCTTGCCGACGGTTTCCCTCCGGACATCACTGACGCTGTCAATGGTGATATTGGTGATCTTTTTTCCCTCCTGACGGTAGGAGGCGATATCCGCTTTCAGGCTCGCCAGATAACTGTCCATGGGGTTCTGTGCCAGCAGGGCATCGTCTAAAAGAAGCCGCGCCTTTTCCACCATTTCCTGCAGTTCCTCTTCCGAGTACTCCTCATTGTAGAAACAGGTCTGGATCTGGTTGTAAGCCTTCAGTACTTCCCGCGGTGTTTTCGGATAGTCCTGCGCAAGATCATTCGTGATGACCTTTTGTACCGCCGTGAGATCCGACTTGCTTTCGGCGTTATTGTCCAGGCGGTTTGAAAGATACCAGTAATAGCCTACAATCAGCGCCACAAAGATCACCGCGACCAAAATCATTTTCGGGTTCAGCTTCATGTTTGTCCTTTATTCCTCTTCCTCAGAAAAAACAAGCTCTTTTGACTTTCCGTCCTTTCCCAGCACCGCGTTTGGAAAGATCTTTTTTACTTCCTCCATATAGCGGTCCGCACGGCTCATGGACGGGGAAAAATGCGTCAGCCAAAGCTCCGCTGCCTTTGCGTCCCGCGCCATCTTTGCCGCTTCAAAAAAAGTCATGTGCTTTTTCTGTTTTGCCTTTTCCAGCGATTCCGGCTCCGCATACATCCCCTCGCAGATAAAAAGATCCGACCCCGCGGCGTGGGAGACAATGCCTTTGGTGGGGCGGCTGTCCGTGCAATACGTCACCTTCAACCCTTTTCTGGGGGGACCCATGACCATCTCCGGCGTATAGACCTTACCGTCTTCCTCACAAACATTTCCCTTCTGCAGCGGATTCCAGAACTTCAGCGGAATCTCCTGTTCCTTCGCACGCGCCGCATCAAACCGGCCCGCCCGGTCGATCTCCAGAGAATATCCGTAACAGGTCACATTGTGATGCACACGAAAAGCCGTAATCCGGTAGCCGTTGAGCACCAGCGTCTCCTCCGGCTCCGTCAGCTCCACAAAACGGATCTCAAAGGGAAGCTCCGGCGCGATCACGCGCAGCGAATTCACCACGCGGATCAGCCCTCTCGGTCCCACCATGGTAACCGGCTCCGTTCGCTCCGCGTTTCCCATGGAAAGAAGCATCCCCGGCAGTCCGCTGATATGATCCGCATGATAATGGGTAAAAAGGATGGTATCCAAAGGATTGACAGACCACCCCTTTTCGCGGATCGCCACTTGGGTGCCCTCCCCGCAGTCGATCAGAAGATCGCTTCCGTTATATCTTGTCATAAGCGCCGTCAAATGGCGGTACGGCAACGGCATCATCCCCGCCGTGCCGAGAAGACATACATCAAGCATCCGCATACCTCAACATCATGACATACGCATCCTCCGTGGGAAACCGGTAAAACCCCTTCCGTTCTCCCGCGATGGCAAATCCCATTTTTTCATAAAGCGCAATGGCACCGGCATTGGATTTCCTCGTTTCCAGCACCAGATGCGTCAGTTTTTTTTCTTCTCCGTATCGTTTCATCCGCGACAACAGGGCTTTTGCAAGCCCTCTCCGCCGGAAATCGGGATCCGTTGCCACATTTGTGATTTCTCCTTCATCTGCCGCCACATACATGCCGGCATAGGAAAGGGGCTGACCGGACGCCTCATCACAGGCCACCAGAAAAAAAGCATGCGGGTCGGATAAGGCATCGGAAAAAGCCTCTTCGGACCATGGCATGGAAAAAGTCATTTTCTCAATTCGCGCAAGAGCGGGAATATCCCGGGCTTTCATCTCACGAATCCGCATGATCCGGCACTCCGTTTTCGTTTTGTATCTTTTCCGCTCTCACCCGCTCCGCCTGGGAAAGCCTCAGATACTCCGGCTTATGCATCGCCGCAGTCTCCGTCCTTCCCTCCTTCAGATAGCGCATCCCCAGCGCAGCCACGGAAGCAGCGCTCTGTCTGCACAGATGCGGCGGCGCAAAAAAATGCGGCACCGTCAGGAGCGCATCCAGTTTTTCCCGGAACACGGGAACGCCGTCCCCCAAAAAGGTCACGGCGGACTCCCTGCGATTCAGCTCCGCCGCAAGATCCGGCAGTGACACCGCACATTGGGGCAGGATTGTTTGCATCCCGGTCCCCTCAAACTGATAAATCCCGGTATAGGTCTGTTCCCGTCTTGCATCCATCACGGGGCAGATGAGTCCTGCGCTGCCGTACAGGCGGTAAGCCAGCGCAGCCACCGTTGGAACGGAGACGACGGGCTTTTGCAGGGCAGATGCCAGCCCCTTCGCCGTCGCGGATCCGATCCGAAGTCCCGTAAAGCTCCCGGGTCCGCCGGCCACGGCAATGGCATCGAGGGTCGCAAGATCCAGCTCCAGCTTCTCACACAGCGCCTCCACCATGGGCATCAGCATCTGGGAGTGTGTTTTTTTCTGTTGGATGGTGAACTCCCCTAAGAGAATATCCTCCTCCATAACCGCTGCGCTGCAAACGAGGGCAGAGGTTTCTATCGCAAGTAATTTCATATCCTATCCGATCTCCGCGATGGTGATCCGGCGGCTGTCAAAGCCCTTTTGCAGATCCTTTTCCAAAGTCACCGCCGTCCTCTTTTCCGGCAGAATGCCGCTGATCTGACTCGCCCATTCGATCAGGCTCACGCCTTCTCCGTAGACGTATTCCTCAAACCCGATCTCCTCCATCTCGCTCTCGTCCGCGATCCGGTACGCGTCGAAATGGTAAAGGCGCAGCGTTTTTCCTTCATATTCCTGCAGGATGGTAAATGTGGGGCTGTTTACCGGACCGGATACGCCCATGCCGGATGCGAATCCCTGTGCGAATACAGTCTTGCCGACGCCGAGATCTCCGTCCAGCGTATAGACCTCCCCGGCCTTTGCTTCCTTTCCCATTTTCTCACCCAGAGCAAAGGTCTCCTCCGGAGCGCCCGTCCAAAGCACCCTCACAGCTTTACCCTGCGCGGTTCCATATGCTGCTGCGCAAGGCTCCTTAACGTCTCCTGTCCCTCATCGGACAGAGCGGCTTTGGGGATCACGTACGCGTGAATCCGGCTGCTGTAAATATAGAAAGCCGTTTTCACGGCAACGATCTTAAAGGTCTGTCCCCAGGGGAGCGTTGCGGATTCTTCATTCTTGGAAACGGTCACGCCGGTCTCGTCGATCCTGTAATGAAGCGGCTCCAACAGCGCCGGCATCAGGCGGATCCGGTGTCTGGCGGACAACACGGTATTTCCGGGAATATAGACGAGCACAAACCCGCCCACGAGAAAATAGATCACGGTCAATGTCCCGGACACCCGCCCGTAGGACCAGATTGCCACAAAAAAAGCGAATACGGCAACGATCATGGCGAACCAGCTCGCAAACTTTGAATAGGTGTGATAGAGGTTGAACCGCACCATATCCTGTTCTGTCAGCGTCACATCAAATTCCATCCTCATTTCCTCCGTAGTTCCCATCATATCACTTCTTTCCAAAAGACGCAAAACGCGGGGCGCAGGATCTGATCCCGCACTCCGCGTCTGATTTCTCCGGTTCGGGTTATTGGGGTTTACTTTTTTCGGGTTCCCTTTATGATCGGGGAAAGATACTTATATATGACCATGGTGATGATCACGGACAGCAGCCCTTTCACAAAGGTAAAGGGTACATTGAAGATCAGCAGACACTGCCAGAGATTCTCCACGCCCGGAAGGATCGCCCGATACATGGCGACAATCGTATCTATCGGCATAAATACCGAGTAAGCCGGATATACGATGAAGTAGTTCGTCGGCAGAGAGATCAGCGCCATCAGGATCAGACCGATGAAGGAACCGATCAGCGCCCCTTTTTTGGTATTCAGCTTCCGGTAGATCAGCCCTGCGGGAAGCACCAGCGCAACCCCCAGCAGAAAATTGGAAAGCTCTCCGACCCCGCCGGTGGAGGTAATCGTCAAATGCAGAAGGTTTTTGATCAGGCAGATCAGAACGCCATACACCGGCCCCATGGCAAAGGATCCGATCAGTGCGGGGAGCTCCGAAATATCCATCTTCAGAAACTCCGGCGTCAAAGGTGTGGAAAATTGAATAAAAAACAGGACAAATGAAAACGCTGAAAGCATTGCGGTTGCGGTCAGGTAACGGACATTGATCCTCCCCTTTCCGACAGACGTCATATCGTCTCTCTGCTTCAGCGTCTTTTTTACAGCTTCTTTCTCTTTGCTCATCTTGTGTTCTCCTTTCATCCAGACTTAAAGCAAATGCTTCTTACTGTCGGTTACGGATTCGCACCGTATCCTGCCTAAGCTCGCGGACTTGTCTCTGTCGAGCATCACCGCCGATCGGGATTTTCACCCTGCCCCGAAGATTTTTTTCGGCAACGACCATGACCGGTCTGTTTGCCACATTCCCTACATTAACACGAAGTCTCCGCCGTGTCAACGAAGGGTACAAAAAAGGCACCGATTTGCAATCTGTATTGATTTTTATTCTTCCTTTTCCCCTTGAAGCGTGTATAATGATCATGAGGAATACCATATGAATATCGAAACAATAAAGTCTTTATATCGATCAGATGCTGTAAAATTTTCAACACATTGTATTGAACGGATGCATGAACGAGATATTACATATAGCGATGTTACATCGTGTATTATGGGCGGCGAAGTAATCGAAGAATATCCTGATGACTTTCCGCACCCAAGTTGTTTAATATTCGGCAAAGGTGCAGATGAGAGTATTCTACACGTAGTTACCGGTTCAGATGGAGTGAATCTATACATTATTACTGTTTATCACCCATCCACAGATAAATTTAAGGCTGACCTCAAAACAAGAAAGGAGTCCTAATCATGTGTATGTTTTGCAAATGCAAGGAAACCATTCCTTCCCGGACAACTCATGTTGTAAACTATAACAACTGCATTATTGTAATTAAAAATGTACCCTGCGAAGAGTGCGTTCAGTGTGGCGAGAAATTCTACTCATCTGCTGTAGTCAAGAAACTAGATGAACTTGTTGCCACCGCCAAGAAACTCTTACAGGAGGTCTCTGTCATCGACTATGATAAGGTAGCATAGCACCTATCTTTTCTTTCTTGCGCATCCTAGTTCGTAGATTAGATCTAATTTCGAATATCCTTTCACCCTGCGATTGAATTCAATCGCTCGCTATGAGCGGGCACAGAACCGTCCCTATCTTTCGCAAGTATTACCCCACTTTTTAAGTTCTTTTATATCATCTCTTAATGCCTCAACATCCCTTTTTCCATTGGAATGGACTGGCATTGATTTACGAATCTTATAATGCGTAGGAATCATATGGTTTGGTAAATTCTCCTTTAAATGCTCATAAAGGAGCGTAGCGAATCCATCTATGTCGTTTGTCTCTTCACGTAGAACAATATGTGCCACTAAACATTCTTTCTCTTCAATCTTTGTATTTACTACCTTACATTGATTAATCTCTGGCATTTCAAAGATCTTTTCTTCTATATCAAAGAGATATATAATTTCCCCGTTGTCTCGTCTGAAATGATCTGCTGCTCTTCCAAGGACAAATACCTCCCCATCCTCATCAACATATCCAATATCTCCTGTACACCCCCAAACTCTACCCTGCTCGTCCGTTTTAAAGAACTCTGCTGTTGCTTCCAGATTCTTATAATATCCTTTCATTCTTGCAGGAGAGCAAACTCGAAGTTCTCCATGTTCGCCATATTTAAGTTCCTCATCTGTGTCAATATCAAATGCAGATACCAACACATTAAGCATAGGGTATCCACATCCACCGCTTTTGTATATGTACGCTACTCAACTTGCTTATTTCATTACAGTTAGCGCTCAATGTAGCTGCCGTTTCTGTCATACCATATCCACAGGAATACTTTGCCTTAGAATTATGACAACTCAAATAATTATTTAATCCTATCTCCTTTTCCTTCTTAATATCTGCCCCACCTCCAACTAAGAATTTCAGATTACTTATATCCTTTTTTTCATATTTGCCCATAGTAATTGAGTCAAGTACAGATGTCCCTGTAACGAACGCATCCGGTACATTTTTATAAAAGGCTTTAGCAACCAATTCCGGTGCAAGTTGTATCTGGAGGGTCAAATCTAAACCGTTCACTATATAAGTATGGAGATGGGATATTCCAAATCCTAAAAACGGCGGAAGTATAAACAACATTGATAGTCCTCTCCTAAACGAAAATAGACCATTCATATCCTGAAAAGCATGTGCATTTATCCCATCATCTGATAACATTACACCTTTTGGTTCACCAGTCGTACCGCTGGTATATACGATGACCGCTGTTGTTTCGTGCTCTGTCGATTCCACAGGCAGCTCGCTCCCCTCACCCTGCTTCAAAAACTGCCGAAAGCTCATTGCACCGTCAAGGCTCACTCTGTTTTTCATCCGATATAGAATAGCGGCTACAAATGGCATAGAATCCGCCACGGACAGTATCACCACAGGAATATGGATATCCTTTCTGATGTGATCTATCCGCTCCACCGCAGGGACGAGAACTAAAAACATTTTGGAATCCGTATGCTCTATGGTATGGAGTATCTCCTTTTCTGAGAGGGTCATATATACGAGGTTTGCCACCGCACCGATATAGTTAAGGGCGTAGATACAGTATATGGTTTCCGGTGTGTGCATTGACATAATCGTAACCATATCGCCGCTTGTAATACCCATAGCGGCAAACGCTTTGGCGGTTCTCTTTATGTTTTCAAAAAATTGTCCGTAGGTGATTTTCGTGCCGAAGTACCGGAACGCAATGTCTTCGGGATAATCCTTGTTTTTCTCCCACATATACCGATACATCGTGCACTTTGGCTGCGGTGCATTTATAGCTTCTTCGCTATAGTATTTCAACCACGGCTTATCTATGGATGGATAGCCCGTATATCCTTCTTCCAAAGTACCTTCTCCCCCTGTTGTGCTTTCCTTCGTGCTTCTGGCTTCCCTCTTCACACATTTTAGTAAAAATATTTACTAAATTCAATAGTAAATATTTTTACTATATATACTACATAATTAAGAAATGGTGGGAGGGATATTGTTTGGACTACAAGGGAAGAATGCGTAATTTACGTGAAGATTCTGACTACACCCAAGAATATGTTGCCTCCTATCTTGGGACATCTCAGACCATGTATGCTCGCTATGAACGCGGTGCAAATGAGCTTCCGATTCGGCATTTGATTGCGCTATGTAGTCTATATCAAGTTTCTTCGGATTATCTTTTAGGTTTAACAAACAAAAAGTAGGATTTCACAGCAATGGTGATAATCCTACTTTTTTAATAAATAAAATATCAACGAGAACTTTTATTCCATCATCAGTCATCTGATCTATTCTGCCACACATATCATCAAGAGACTTTTTATTTTTTCAATCGATATCTCTTCCCTTTCGTATTGCCCGTTTCTTCAATCCGTCCTTCTTGCACCAGCGAACGAAGAAGATCCCGCAAACGGCGCTCGCCTATATCCAATACGCTGTTTATATCTACGGCTTTGTACCAACCGCCCGACAGCATAAACTCTAAAATAGCCCCTCTCTGTTCAGATGTCTTTTTCGGCAGTTTTTCTGAGAAATCTCCTCCGTCTGCTCCAGGTCCGACCCGAGTCATGGCTCCTGTTAATTTCTCCGATTTGTCTGATACCCGAACAGTGCTTGCTATGTTAAAAACATAGGTTATCATTTCTTCGTACATTCTAACGCGTTCTTCGAGAGAAAGGAAGCAAAAACTGTTCCAAGATTCATCGGTATCATGCCAAATCATCACGGATCGTCGCCGCAATAGACTTCCCGACCTTTTCGTTATACGGGATCATCGTCGCCTGCACCGCATGATAAAGGTCGGATTTCCCCGGCCAGACCGTTCCCATGAGGCGATTCTTTTCATCCAGCTGATGAAACCAGGAACCGTTGATGTGATCCAGAACGACCTCATCCAGATATTGGCAAAATGCCGCATAGTCTTCTGCGTAACGTTTGTTGCCCGTCAAGCGCCAGAGCACCGCCGACGTATTGAGCGCCTCCGCCAGTGTCCAGTGCATCCGATCATGCACGACCGGCTTCCCATTCCAATCTGTCGTGTAAACAATCCCGCGCGCACCGTCTGCGTTCCACCCATCCGCCACGGCTCTTTGGTAAAGCGCCTCCGCAGCATCGAAATACGGCTTCGTTTCCTTCGCATCTTTGCCTTCAAAGGTCGCCATCGTCCATTGCGCGATCAGGCGTGCCCATTCGATTCCATGCCCCGGCGTTGCGCCATAGGGCTGGAACGGATCGTCCGGCCTGTCTTTATGACAATCGAGATCGGGCGTCCAATCCTCCCGGTAATGCTCCGGGATCCGCCAGTCATTGACTTTTGCAAAATTGATCACGCGCGCGATGATACGTCCCGCACGCGTCCGATAGGTGAGGTCTCCCGTCACATCGGCAACCGCCAGAAAGGCTTCTACCGTGTGCATGTTCGCATTCACACCGCGATAAAGATCACATGTCGTGAATGCTGTGTCCCAGGCATCACTCGTCATGCCTTCTTTTTCTTCCCAGAAATACCGGTCAAAAACCGACAGTGCCTCGTCAAGCAATTTCCTCGCGCCGGGGCGTTTTGCCAAAATCGCCGACGTCGCTGCAAGGATCACGAACGCATGCGCATAGCATTGCTTCCGCGGAAGGATCTCACCGTCCGCTGTTCGCCCGGCAAACCAGCCGCCGTGCTCCTTGTCCTTTAACTCTCCCATGAGGCCGCGCAGGGCTTCATCCACAAGAGCAGGCGCGCCCTCAAAGCCGAGGAGCGTCGCCATGCTGTAAACATGTGCCATCCGGCAGGTGATCCAGGTCTCTCTCGGCCGATCCCTCCAGGGTGTCCCGTCATCTCCCAGATAATATGCACCCCCTTCCGGAGAAGGAAACCCTTTTCCGAAAGAAAAGAGTGCCTCCCGGCATTCCTTCATCCAGGCCCTGTTTTCCGCCGTATCAATCTGATATTTGTTCTCCATCGTGTCCTCCATAGGAAAAGAGGATTCCCCTTTTTCCCTCAGTTAAAATAGGCGTCGATCCCGTTTGCGATCCCCTGTGCCATTTTGGTCTGATAGTCATCCGTCGCCATCAGCGCGTCTTCCGTCGGATTCGTCATATACCCCATTTCGATGATCGTCACCGGCACCTGGCTCCAGTTGATCCCGCTCATGGTGTCTGTTTCCCAGACAGATTGCCTGTTGGCGCCGGTGGCCGCCACAGCCCCGTTCAGCACACAGTCGGAGAGCCGCCTGCTGGCACTGTAAACACCGCCGTTATACGGATTCCCCGGTGTCTGGCAGATGGTCATGATCCCGTTTGTGCTGCTGTTATCCACCCCGTTGGCATGGATCCGGATAAAAGCTCCCGCACCTGCGTTGTTTGCGATGGCCGCACGCTCCGCATTGCTGATGTTCACATCATTGGATTCACGGCACATGATGACCTGATACCCCCGGGCCGTCAACTCATCCCGGAGCTTCTGCGCCACTGCGAGGGTAAGCTGGTACTCGGCCAGACCGCTTGCCACACCGCGGGTCCCGCTGGACACCTTCGCCTTCGTCTGGGCAGCGCCGGGGCCGATGGGTTCCTGCTCGTTGTTTCCCTTTGCCTGGTGTCCGGCATCAATGACCACCAGCCTTCCGCCGCCGGTCACCGCAGGAGCCGTCGTCACCTCTTCCGCTTTCTGACTATCATCCGTCAGGAACTCACTCTTGATATACCCCCTCTGATCTCCGTCTATAATCACCGGAATCCAGCCATCCACTTCCGCAAACGCCTGTACCTCCACATTGGGATCAAGGGTCCTGATCTTTTCCGCATCCGTACTCTTCCCCGCACGTAGATTCACCTTATCAAGGGTGTACATGGTAGCACCGGTGCCGTTAAACTCTTCCTCAACAGCCACCGTTTCCGCCTGCATCCCTTCCTCCTGCTCCGGGGTTTCCGCTTCGGATTCCTCCTCCTGCAGGGTCACCGCCGCCGTTACCGACGCAGGGCTCTCCGTCTCCGGAAGAATGGACGTCTCCTCGATAACCGCTTCCAGGACCTCCGTATTGTCCTCCGGTCCCTCTGCTTGATTGCCGCATCCTGTCAACGCCAACATTCCCGTCATCAGAATTGCCGCTAAGATTCTCATTCCATCTTTCCTTTTCATCTTCTCTTTCCTTCCATTTCTCCTATAAACGGGAGTTTACGCTCCTGCCCTCCCCCACCGGGCTCCCTGTGCCCTCCCGGCATGTCCGCCCCCTCCGGGCTCCCGCTGGCTTTTCACAAGCACATCGGAACTGCACATGCTCGCTCGATGTGCTTCTAATCAGATTTGCCAAGGCATCGACCGTTCCCGCAACCGCTCGCAACCTGCCATCCATGGCAGATGCTCGCTCTCGCAC
>JAZRFM010000003.1:0-72511 GCA_045661345.1 Lachnospiraceae bacterium | reverse complement strand
GTGCGAGAGCGAGCATCTGCCATGGATGGCAGGTTGCGAGCGGTTGCGGGAACGGTCGATGCCTTGGCAAATCTGATTAGAAGCACATCGAGCGAGCATGTGCAGTTCCGATGTGCTTGTGAAAAGCCAGCGGGAGCCCGGCGGGGGCGGACATGCCGGGAGGGGCAGGAGCCCGGCGGGGGGCAGACATGCCGGTCGTGGCGGGCAATCGTCCTGGGGGCAGGAGCGTAAACTACCGATCAACAGAGAAGAGAGAAAAGGAGGCTATCATGAAAGAGTTTGAATTGAAATACGGCTGCAACCCGAACCAGAAGCCGTCAAAGGTGTACATGGCCGACGGGGCGGAGCTGCCGTTTGAGGTAAAGAACGGTAGACCCGGCTATATTAATTTTCTGGATGCTTTTAACGGCTGGCAGCTGGTGCGGGAGCTGAAAAAAGCCACGGGGCTTCCTGCGGCCACGTCCTTTAAGCATGTTTCTCCGGCCGGAGCAGCAGTCGGTCAGGAGCTTTCCGATATTGAGCGAAAGATCTACTGGGTGGACGATCTGGATATGGAGTTTACACCCCTCGCAAATGCTTATGCCAGAGCACGGGGCGCGGACCGGATGAGCTCCTTCGGTGATTTTATTTCCCTTTCCGATGTCTGCGACAAGGCGACTGCGAATATCATCCGAAGAGAGGTGAGTGATGGGGTCATCGCGCCGGGCTATGAGCCGGAGGCACTGGAGATTCTGAAGAAAAAGAAGAACGGCAACTACTGTGTGCTGGAGATTGATCCGGACTATGAGCCTGCGAAGGCGGAGCATAAAGAGGTGTTCGGCGTGACCTTTGAGCAGGGCAGAAATGAGCTTGTGATCGACGATGCCTTTTTCTCCAATATTGTGACGGAGAACAAAGAGCTGACCGAACAGGCGAAGATCGACCTGGCGATCTCCATGATCACGCTGAAATATACCCAGTCCAATTCGGTCTGCTATGTGAAGGACGGACAGGCCATCGGAATCGGCGCGGGACAGCAAAGCCGGATTCACTGCACGAGACTGGCCGGGCAGAAGGCGGACAACTGGTGGCTGCGTCAGGCACCGCAGGTACTGAATCTTCCCTTTGTCGATGATATCAAGAGAGCAGACAGGGATAATGCAATCGACCTGTTCATCGGAGAGGATTATCCGGATGTTCTGGGGGACGATGTCTGGGCGAAGACCTTCAAGACGAGACCGGACGTGTTTACGATACAGGAAAAGAAGGAATGGATCGCGAAGAACACGAATGTGTCACTTGGTTCGGATGCGTTCTTCCCCTTCGGGGACAATATTGAACGGGCACACCGGAGCGGCGTGAAATATGTGGCGGAGCCGGGCGGCTCCATCCGGGATGATCATGTGATTGAGACCTGCAACAAATACGGCATGGTGATGGCATTTACGGGAATCCGCCTGTTCCATCACTGATCCACGTTGTCAGTCATTTCCCTTCTTCGGGAAATGCGGATCTATGATCGTAATTTCATCTGTGATAGTCAAGTCGAGGCGTTGGATGAGCGCCTCGGCTTTTTTTATGGGCTCCGGATCGGTAAAGAGATCGGGATTATGTGCATCGAACCCGAGCACGATGGTATTCCGGTACTCTTTGGCCAGTGCAAAAAAACGCTCGTCCGGATAGTTGCGGTGATACCGGTAGCCGTTCAGATTGATTTCCAGAGGAAGATTCGCTTCCTTCGCAGCCAGACAGATCTTTCGCATGTGCTTCTCGTAGATTTCATCCGGTCCGGTATAGTAGATCAGATCCGGATGGGCAAGATAGGTGTAGACGCCCGTGGAGATTCCCGCCAGCACGTTTCTGACATAAGCCGCCAGACGTTCTTCCTCGCAGGTTTCCGATCCGGCGTAAAAACCGGCGTATTCGTTATCGATAAAGTGTGCACCGAAGATGAGGTAATCAAAAGGATACTGTGAGAGTTCCTTGAGCATCTCGGGGAAGAGTTCCGCATCGTATTCCGCTTCGTAACCCAGCAGAATCTCGATCTGACCGCGGTAGGCCTCCTTCAGGGAGAGGATGGAAGCGGTGTAATCCGGCAGCTCGTTGACGCGCATGCGGATGTGCGAATGGAAATGGTTGCGGTAGGGCATCGGGACATGGTCGGAAAAGCCGAGGGTCTGTATGCCCGCGGCAATTGCGGCCTCGACGTAATCCTCATCGGCGCCGATGGCATGGTTGCAGCGTTCGGTATGGGTATGCAGGTTTACAGGTGTCGTTTTCATATTATCTCCAGAGGATGTTCAAAATCGTTGGGAAAGTGGATGCCGGTTTTTGCAGAATCAATCAGATGATATACCTTTGAGGCATGAATGTCCAGCGAGAACAGCCGGTGTGCATCCGCGGAAAGCAGATTGCTTGCGTCAGCACATTTGGAAATGAGCGGGAGAAGGGTCTGCTGCCTGAGGAAGGAAAGGAGGGGAGAGCAATCACGCCGGAATCCCAGGACCTTTGCATACAGGGTGTCCTCACTGTCTGCGTGAGCGTAGGTATCCAGAGTTTCCTGCCGGTGATCCAGCAGGATGTTGATGAGTACCCGGCTGATTCTGGTATAGGTCAGATCTTTTGTTTTCAGGAAACTGACAAGCTCGCTGAAGGTGCTGGCACGGGAACGGACTTTCAGAAGCTTTTTTGAGAGATCCCTGCTGCAGTCCGCGTATTTCGTAAAATCCTCCTCCCTGAGAAGCCGGTAAAGGAGCATGGAGGAAAAGTCATTGGGCGTCGTCAGGCACGAGGATGCGACGGCACGTTGAAGGAGTCCGGCGGCCTCCGCCGGCAGGAAATCATCAGCCGGTTCTCCGGCAAAGAGAAGCGCGCGGATGCCCTCGGCGGATCGAATGCCGTGATAGCCGTCGTCTGTCCGCGGAATCGGCAGAAGGGAAAGAGACAGTCCATGACGCCGGATCGCCCGGGTGTATTCCACTGCCAGAATGTTGTTTGGCCGGGAAAGAAAGTCGCCTGCCTCCGGTAATGTATCTGACAAAGCTTTTGAGCGCGCTGCGGGGTAAGAAAGGCCATTACGCAGATGCGATCCCAGAACGGTACTGAAAGAGGAAGGCTCTTCGTTCAGATAATCGGCAAGAGAGCAAAGGAGCGGTCGGATATCCCTGTCCCCGCTGCCTTCATAACCAAAACAGAGGGAATCCACACAGCGGAGAGCTGCAAGGAGCCGGACCCCTGCGGTGGCAAAATATTCCGCACTGCTGACGGCAAAAAGGGACGGCAGCTCCAGGACGAGATCCGCCCCGCAGGAGAGAGCCATCCTTGCACGGGTGAACTTGTCAACGATGGCGGGGGCACCCCGCTGGACGAAATCTCCACTCATGCATACGATGACATAATCGAAGCCGGACTCCTTCAGAACCCGAATCTGATGTGCATGACCGAGATGGAACGGATTGTATTCTGCGATGATTCCTGCAACTTTCATATCTACCCATTGTACTACGGATTACAGGAAAAAGATACTCTGTGGGAAAACTGCATTGACGGCAGCAGAATGACGCAATATAATAAAATTCGGGGGTTTTTGGAATGAACTATGTGATTATCACAGAGTATGCGAGCACCTTGATAGCAGCCTTGCTGCTGTTTTTTATGCTGTATACGAAGCCGCGGAAGACATTCACCTATACGATTCTTTTTTCTGCCACCATCGCTTCTTTATCTGTATCGATCCTGACCATTCTCCAGACAGTATGGCCGTCTATGGGAGATAAGGTTCCGCCCTCCATCCCGGCGTTGACCGGCGGCCTTTTCATGATGGGGCATCTTGTGATTGCGGGGCTCCTGTTCTCCTACATGTCTACCCTGACGTCCAATGATCAGTTTTTCCATAAGAGAACCATCGTGACAGCAAATCTCTTCGGTGTGGTGCTTTATGTTTCCGCATTGATAGCGTATCTGAACGGGAGACTGAATATCCGGGATGCGCTCTCCATGACGCATTTCGTTGCGACGTTGGGCGTGCTTTGTGTGATACTGACTGTGATCGTAATCGGCCGGAGGGTGAAGCATACATCGCGGATTGTCAGACTGTCTTTTCTGATCTTTGTGCCGGTGGAGCTGCTGATCCTGGTGTCACAGTGCTTTTCCAGACAGTGGATCTACCTCAGCCTGTCCCACGTCATTCCGTTGACCTTATTTTACATTCTGTTTCACAGCAATCCCTATAATGAGATGACGGGGACGATGAACCTGGATTCCCTGAACACGGAGCTTACCCGGCTTCTCAAAGGGAAGAAGGATTTCATGATCATGTTTGCGGAGTTTCCGCAGCTGAGAAAACAGTACTATCTGAACGGCGAAGAAACCATCCGCAACGTGAGAATTGATGTATGCCAGCGCGTAGAGCGTGTCGCCCGCACCATCCATATCTACCAGATGTATGACAGCACCTTTGCACTGACCACGACGATTGAAAATGATGCGGACAGGAAAGAAAAACTGGATGCGATTCTGGACGCCATGGAAGGGATCAACCATTTCGGAAAGTACCAGTCCTACTACAAGATTGTGACAATCCGGCGATTTGATGGTCTGGATAATCTTCTCAGGATTTATGCTTTATGGTCCTTTTCCAAAGACCGGCTCAGTCCGGAGCGAAAAAGTGAATGCTTCGTGGTGACAAACACGGTGTTTACACGTTTCATTGAGCAGCAGAAGGTCAGAGAAACTTTGGAAGAGATCAGAGACCGCAAGGACATCCAGGATTCCCGGGTGCTCTGCTATGCGCAGCCGATCTACAGTGTCAGGACCGATACCTTCCGTACGGCGGAGTCCCTGATGCGCCTTCAGGTGGGAGAGAAGATCGTTCAGCCAAAGGATTTTATCCCCCTGGCGGAACAGATCGGCGCGATCCATGACCTGACACGCGTCATGCTTCATAAGGTCTGCGATGCGGTGAAGGAGCTTGAGCGGGAGCATGACTTTGACGGTATTACCATCAATTGCTCCGCACTGGAGTTCATGGACAAAAATCTGCATACGGATCTTCTGGAGATCATCGATCAAAGCGGGATCGATCATAAACATGTCCGCTTCGAGATCACGGAGAGCTCCATGGGCGACCAGTATGATGCGGTGCTCTACAACATGGAGAAGATGAACAATGCCGGGATCATGTTTTATCTGGATGATTTCGGCACCGGCTACTCCAATCTGGAGCGGATCCTTACCTGCCCCTTTGAGACCATCAAGTTTGATAAGAGCATGCTGTACAAAGGCATGTCGGATAAGGCAATGGATTCCATTGTGACGACCATGGTGGATGTATTAAAGGAAAGTGATAAGGTGATGCTGGTGGAGGGTGTGGAGACGGAGGAGCAGTCCGAATACAGCATCAACCGCGGCTTTGATTTTATCCAGGGATTCAAATATGCGAAACCGCTGCCCATCGAAGAACTGAAAGGATATTTTCCGCAGCGGGCCGCAAATAAATAGAAAAGGAGAGACAAGGAAATGAAAGTACTGGTAATTAACTGTGGAAGTTCCTCCCTGAAGTATCAGGTGATCGATTCGAAGTCTGAGGAGGTTCTGGCGAAAGGACTGTGCGAGCGGATCGGCATTGACGGGAGGCTGGTGTATCAAAAGACCGGCGCGGAGAAGGAGACGACGGATGCGGCGATGCCGACCCATAAGGAAGCGATCCGGATGGTGCTGGATGCCATCGCAAATCCGGCCACCGGCTGTATCGAAAGTCTGAAAGAGATCGGCGCCGTCGGACACCGGGTGGTGCACGGCGGAGAGAAGTTTGCGGATTCCGTGGTGCTGACAGAGGAGGTGCTGAAGGCTGTAGAGGATTGCAATGATCTGGCGCCGCTTCACAATCCGGCAAATCTCATCGGGATCCGTGCCTGCAGGGAGCTGATGCCGGAGGTGCCCATGGTCGGCGTTTTTGATACGGCGTTCCATCAGACGATGCCGGAGAGAGCGTATATCTACGGGCTGCCCTATGAATACTATGAAAAGTACAAGGTGCGTCGCTACGGCTTCCACGGGACGAGCCACAGCTTTGTTTCCAAGCTGGTCGCAAAGACCGAGGGACGACAGGATCTGAAGACGATCGTCTGCCATCTCGGCAACGGAGCCAGCATCTGTGCCGTGAATGCGGGAAAATCCGTTGACACCTCCATGGGTCTGACTCCCCTCGAGGGGTTGATCATGGGGACCCGTTCCGGTGATATCGATCCTTCCATCATGGAATTTATCGCACAGAAAGAGGGACTGGATCTGGCGGGGGTCATGAGTGTCCTGAATAAACAATCCGGTGTGGAGGGGATCTCCGGCGTATCTTCCGATTTCCGTGACCTGGAGGCGGCAGCAGAGAGCGGCAACGAACGGGCACTGCTCGCTATCGAGGCCTTCAGCTATCGTGTCGCAAAATACGTGGGAGCCTACACGGCCGCCATGAATGGCGTGGATGTCATTGCCTTTACGGCCGGTATCGGAGAAAACACAGCCATCGTCCGGAGACAGGTGCTCAGCTATCTCGGCTATCTCGGGATCACGATGGATGAAAAAGCGAATGAAAAGCGGGGAGAGGATTATTTTGCAATCTCCACGCCTGACTCCAGGGTCAAAGTGGTTGTGGTGGCAACGAATGAGGAGCTTGCCATCTGCAGAGAAACCGTCGCACTGATCTAAAAAAACGTGTTGACAAAGCAGTTTTCAATCTGTATAATCGAAAAGTGCGGTTGACCATCACCGCAGGAAGAGAATCATGGCTGACAGAGGAGGTGGAAACGATGTCAATCTGTCCTAAGAATAAATCATCCAAGGGAAGACGCGACCAGAGAAGAGCGAACTGGAAAATGGCGGCACCGACACTGGTGAAGTGCAGCAAGTGCGGAGAACTCATGGTTCCGCATCGTGTATGCAAGAACTGCGGTACGTACAACAAGAAGGAGATCATTCCGCAGGAGTAAGCGGGATAGCAGTCGCTATTTTTGACAGAGAAATCGAACCGGGACGAAAGCAGGATTTCGACCGGTTCTTTTTTTGCACGAAAACGATTAAGAAGTCTGAAATTAGTTCCAAAGTACTACATAAAAATTGATAATTATGTAATTTTGACTTGAAAAGTCCGACAATAGAATGTATCATATAATAAGCGGGGGAATGTGTTTCCGCGACAGGAAGTCGGAAAAGGAGAAAGGAAAAGGGGAAGGTCACAAGGGGGTGACGCGTATGTCAGATCGGACGTTTTACTATGATGACATGAGTGATGTTGTAAGGGAAGCGTTTGAAGAGTTCTTTGGCAGTGCAGCGGAATTTCTGGAGAGAAAAACCGAATACGGGCAGTACGGTCGCTTTTGGCTGAAGTTCCGGCTGATCGAAAAAGACATTCGGATTACGTTTCTCAGTGAAAAGGACATGATTCAGATCCTACTGGAGGATCCGGAGGGGGCGGTGACAAGTCTCGCCGGCATGGCTGTCTACGGCAACGAGCTGAGTGAAGAAAATATCATCACGGCGATCAGGCTGCTGAAGCGGATTCTGGATGAGTATGAACCGGTCTTTGCGCAGGATCACGGGAAGAACGTGATGCTGAAAAAGAACGGCGCAAAGAGCCTTGTTTCCGCGGGAGAGTATCGTCGCATGATGACGGCGCACGAGTGCAAGATCCCCATCTCGCAGCAGAGGATCAGGATGATTCGTCAGGCGTGAGGGGAGAGATGATTTCAGAATCAAAAAAAGAGGAGCTTTTGCTCCTCTTTTTTTTGACGTATCACAGGTGTCTCTTTACTCCCAGCAGGCGATGCAGTATCCCTCCTGCAGGCCGGGACCGCGGATGATATGGGAAAGATTCTTTACAAGAAAAGTACCGGTCTGTGTGAAGCCGTCCAGCTCACGGATCACAAGGGTATCTCCGAGATGGAGGTCTGCTTTTACGACGGCACAACGGCATTTCTGCGTGGTGATCTCGTAGTATTCTTCTTTTTGCATGGTGATCTCCGTGCGCTTCTGGCGGGCCAGCTCCTCGTCGTCTTCGTAGTCCTGCGGATTGCCGGAAAGGGTGTTGGTACGCGCCACATACCGGGAAGTGCCGGTGTCTTTTCTGAACTCCGAGCCGGTAGCAGTCTTGTACAGCTCCTGGATCAGGCTTTCCTTTGTTTTGTTTTCCATGATAAAATCCCTCCTCTGATATTGCCGGTCCGAAGCAGCACGCGTTAGCCATACAGATCAGATCGGATTGCTTTGGTTTATATGAGCCTGGACCCGTTCGAAAAGAGACTATGTGCAGCAGAATCCGTGTGATCCTGCGTCTTTTCGTGACGTGTAGCCATGAGCTGCAGGTAGAGCTCGATAAATTTCATGTAATCGTTGTAAGAGAATAACAAAGATCTCAGCTTCGCGGAAAAGCTGTTGTCGTTCACCGGGGAGGCGGTATTGATCTCCTCTTCGCCGGGAGAGGTGGATGATACGGGCGTCCCTTTGGTCACAGTGCCGTCCGGCATCGTCACACCGGTGTTCATATAGCCCAGCACTTTTTCCACGTAATTCTGGGTTTCTTTAAAGGGCGGGATCCCGCCGTATTTATCCACGTTGTTGCTGCCTGCGTTATAGGCGGCAAGGGCGAAGGAAATATTGCCGTTGTATTTATCCAGCATTTCCCGGAGGTATTTGGCGCCGCCGTTGATGTTTTGCTCCGGATCAAAGGAATCCGTGACACCGAGCCCGGCGGCGGTCTTGGGCATCAGCTGCATGATCCCCTGGGCTCCGGCTTTGCTGACGGCATCCGCACGAAAGGAGGACTCCTGCATACCGACAGCGGTCAGAAGAGAAAAGGGGACATGGTATTTTTCGGAGGCTTCCGTAAAGATGTCCTTCAGGGTTTTTGAGCCGGCCTTCAGATATTCCGCGAAAGAATCGCCGCCGGACTCCTGTACGGTACCTGTCGCTGCACCGCTGACGGGATCGAATGACTGGATCTGTTTTACCGTGATCGCCATAATGTCCTCACTCAAAATCACTTGACACGACTTTCTTCCTCATTATAGAATACAATCCGAAAAAAAGAAAGCAGATTTGCCTGATGGGAGACTTATGAAAAAGACAACTTTTGTGACAAAAGAGCAGATCGACGAGATCAAAAAAACGTATCCGACGCCGTTTCATTTGTATGATGAAGCCGGACTCCGGAGAAACTGCGAGGCGGTGAAGGAAGCCTTTTCCTGGAATCCGGGATTCCGTGAGTACTTTGCCATCAAGGCCCTCCCGAATCCCTTCATTCTGAAGATCTTTCAGGAATACGGATTCGGCTGTGACTGTGCCTCCGAGACGGAGCTGATGCTGGCAAAAGCACTGCACTACGCACCGGAGGAGATCATGTTTTCATCCAACGATACGCCGGCATCCGAGTTTCGGCTGGCAAACGAAATCGGTGCAGTGATCAACTTTGACGATATCACCCACATTGATTTTTTTGAGGAGCAGGTGGGACCCCTCCCGGAAACCGTCAGCTGCCGCTACAATCCCGGCGGCGTTTACGAGATCAGCAACGGCATCATGGATAACCCCGGGGACTCCAAGTACGGCTTTACGAAGGCACAGCTTTTCGAGGGATTTAAGAAGCTGAAGGAAAAGGGCGTGAAACGGTTCGGGCTGCACTCCTTTCTGGTCAGCAATACGGTGACAAACGATTATTATCCGCTCCTGGCCAGAACCCTTTTTGAACTTGCGGTGGAGCTGCAGGAAGCGACGGGATGCAAGATCACCTTCATTAATCTGTCCGGAGGCGTGGGGATTGCGTATCTTCCGGAGCAGACCCCCAACGATATCCGCGTCATCGGTGCCGGCGTGAAGAAGGCATATCAGGAGATCCTCATTCCTGCCGGCATGGGGGATGTCTCGATCTATACCGAGATGGGACGTTTTATGAGCGGGCCGTACGGATGCCTTGTCACGACGGCGATTCACAGGAAATCGATCTACAAAAACTACATCGGCGTGGATGCCTGTGCGGTTGACCTCATGCGGCCGGCGATCTACGGTGCCTACCACCATATCACGGTACTGGGAAAAGAGCAGGAGGAGTGCGATCACCTTTATGATGTGACCGGCTCCCTTTGCGAAAACAATGACAAGTTTGCCATCGACAGAATGCTGCCGAAGATCGAGATCGGGGATGTGCTGGTGATCCATGATACCGGTGCCCACGGTTATTCCATGGGCTACAATTACAACGGCAAGCTGAAGAGCGCGGAGCTCCTGCTGAAGGAAGACAAAAGCGTGCAGCTGATCCGGCGGAGAGAAACACCGAAGGATTATTTTGCGACGCTGGATGGTTTTGATATTTACCAGGAGCTGTAACGGATCCTGGGAATCCTGAACGAAAAAAAGCCGGCTTTGATGCCGGCTTTTTTTCGTTTTGTAAGCGCATCACGTCGCTGCGCTTACGCCCCTTTGGGTTTTCCTCCGCCGAAAATGCTGCCGAAGGTGATCAGACTGAATCCGCATTCGATCAGGAAGATGGCAATCAGAATACCCACTGCGAAGGCCTGTACAAAGGGATTGATAAAGCAGATGATCCCTGCCACGATACCGAAAATACCCGCTGCGACGCCGAGTCCCCAGGAGGGAATCTCCTTCCGGTTCTTAATCGACATGATCAGACTGATCACGCCCTGCACCAGGAACCAGACCGCCATAAAGATCAGGATCAGGGAGTCGATTACAAGGGTTCCGCCCGGACGGAATATCGCAATAAAACCAACGACAATCGCCAAAATGGAAGTGATGTAGGCGAATGCGCCGGCCTTGGCGTGGATGGCCCGGATCAACGAGATGACACCGTAAATGAAAAGCATGATTCCGATGATATACCCCGCAGCCAGAAATGTGGCGAATGGAGTGAATATACAACAGATTCCGCCGATGATCAGGATTACACCCAGAATAACTGTCAATACTGTCATAACTACCTCCTTAAAAATATAAAATCTGAAATTCGCCTACTATTTTACAATGTACCCTCTCCACATGCAAGAGGGGAAACGAAATATCCGGTACGGAAGGGGCCGGCGGCTGCCCGGAGACGCCTTACGGCTGTGCTGTTTTCGGGATTCTGATGGTGACCGTGGTCCCCTTTCCGGGGGTGCTTTCAATGAAAAGGCTGCCCCCTACCATTTCCCGGATACGATAACGGGTGTTTTTGATACCCAGATGCATCTGTCCGTCGTCAGGGGCTTTTTTTACATCAAATCCGGTGCCGTTGTCGGATACCGTAACAGCGTAATCCTGCTCCGTTTCAAAGGAACAGATCCTGACCGTTCCGCCGGATCGGGATTTGCAGATGCCATGCTTGATCGCGTTTTCCACCATGGGCTGTACAGACAGCGCCGGAACCGGAAAAGAGGTACAGCCGATATCGTATTCGACCTTTAATCTGTTTGAAAAACGCAGCATTTCAAGCCAGACGTAGGTTTTGATGTGGCTCAGCTCCTCCGAGAATGAGATGGGACTGCGCTTATCGGCAAAATTCATGTTTTCCCGCAGGTAGCTGGAAAAGGTATTGGTGGCCTCTGCGGCCAGATGCGGATCCTCTTCGCAGAGTGCCTCGATCACCGCCAGGGAATTGTACAGGAAATGCGGCTGCATTTGAGAGATCATGGCAGAGACCTGAAGCTCGATCTGCTCCTTTTCATGCCGCAGGACATCTTCTTCCAGCTTGTAATGAATATTGTAGAAAATGAGGCACAGCGGCAGCAGGACGGTGGTGATCACAACCCCCCACAGGTAGATATTTCTTCTCATCAGCTCCTGATTGAAGGCAAGAACCACAAACAGAACCGGCATAAAAATGCAGCTTAAGTAAGAAAACTTCCGGCTCAGACTCATGGGAGAAGAAAAAGTGGCGATACTCAATAGCGCGAGACAGAAGATATCAGCGAATATACTGAAATAATCCACCACGGGAGGGGAAAAAAGTCCTGCCTCCGTGTACAGAAAAAGGATCGGGCGGAACAGGTTGACGATGAGGAGAACGACGTACAGGAGCAGGGTAAGGGTAATGAGGATGGTGACGGTACGGGTGATGGTCGTTGCTTTCATAAACTGTTTCTGATAAAGCCACATGGTCAGAAAGAGTGCCATGGAGAAAAAACTGCTCAGGGTGTAGAAGATCGTGATCAGGCCGTTATGACCGGGCTTCATGGAAAGGATGGTGACGATGGCATAAAAGAAGTCTGCGGCGTAGACATTCAGGAGAAACAGGGTAAAGTACCGCATGGGCACGCTGACTTCTTTGGTTCTCGCCAACAGAAAGCCGGTCAGCAATGTGACAAAAATGAGGCCGAGAAGATTAATGAGATTGGTGAGAAAATCATAACCGCTCCGGAAAACGTCGTTGGCCACAGCAGCGATGATGCAGACCCCTGTCAGGACACACATGATCAAAAACGGAAGGGAACGAAGCAGAGTGGTCTTATTTTTCATGGAAAACCTCCTGTATTGTCTGACACCATGCCATTATAACATAAATATTTCGCTTTTACGGATTTTTAACGTTCCATTTTGTATGATGAGAATACTAGGCTAGCCAGTCATTTACGAGGGGCATCAGGTTTTTGCCTTTCGTAACTGTCTGACTAAATAAGATAAAGGAGGAGTTGTCTTGTTTAACGTATTGTTCAAAAACATGAAACCCAAAAACTGGATAGCGGTTGTGGTGATTTTTCTGCTGACACTGGCTCAGGTGTTTTTCATGATGCAGATCGTCGGATACATCAGTCTGCTCACCGCCGCCGTACAGTCCAGCAGGGAAAAGGGTGTCGCCGAGATCTGGCAGTATGGTCTCACAATGGTGCTGTATTCCATTCTCATGGCGTTGGTTGTGGTCATTATCCGGTTTGTGGCCAGTGCTACAGCCAGTAGTACCGTCACCACGCTGCGCCAGAAAATGTACGAAAGGGTGAACAAGTTCGCGATTTCCGACTTTGCTTCATTCTCCACAGAGTCTTTGATCACCCGGACCACCAACGATATGCAGAATGTCCATCTTGCATGGCTCACGTTTTTAAAAACTGCATTTGTTGCCCCCATTACCATGGTTTGGTCCATTGTACTGCTCATGCAGTACGCAAACGCCTCCCTGACGGCTGTTACCGCAATCTGGCTTGTACTGCTTGTTGTGGCGGTTATCGTTCTTCTCATGATGGTAACGCCGAAGTACAGGATCGTACAGAAGCTCACGGACGCCTTGAATGTTTCTTCCAGAGAGAATCTCACCGGCGTCAGAGTCGTCAGAGCGTTTAATGCCGAGACTTATCAGGAAGGAAAGTTTGAGAAGGTGAATACCTCCTTTACCAAAGTACAGATTTTTACCGGACGGGTTCTTTCCTTCTTTACCCCCTTTGTCATGATGGTTATGACGGGGTTGTCCCTCAGTATTTTGTGGGCAAGCGCATATGTCTTAAACGGCATGAAAATGGAAGACGCCATGCAGTCCTTCAGCGCCACCAACTCTTTTGTCATGCTGGCGGGACAGATCGTCATGTCTTTCGTCCTTCTCGTTACGCTGATCGTGATCTGGCCGAGAGCCAGCGTCTGCGCAAGGCGTATCAATGAGGTCATCGAGCATGAGGTTTCCGTTTTGGATCCGGAGAATCCTGCTTCCTTCAAAGAGACCGGTACCATCGAGTTCAAAAATGTGGGCTTTGCATATCCCGGAACGGATCAGGAAGCGATATCCGATGTCAGCTTCAAGGTCAACCGGGGAGAATCGATTGCCTTCATCGGCGCCACCGGCAGCGGCAAGACCACCATTATCAACATGATCCCGCGTATGGCAGACTGCACACGGGGTGAAGTGCTTGTGGACGGTGTCAACGTAAAGGATGTGCTCCAGAAGGATCTGAGAGACCGGATCGGCTATGCACCGCAGAGAGGGTTCCTCTTCCAGGGCAATATCAAGGAGAATATTGCATTCAAGAATCCCGATATGAGCCTGGAGGAGATCAGGTGGGCGGCCGAGATCGCGGACGCTGACGGCTTTGTCATGAAGAAGAGAAACGAATACGAGTCTCCCGTTGCACAGGGCGGTTCGAACTTCTCCGGTGGCCAGAAACAGAGACTGTGTATTGCGAGAGCAGTGGCGACGAAGCCGGAGATCCTGATCTTCGACGACTCCTTCTCGGCGTTGGACTACAAGACCGACAAAACGGTCAGAGGACGTATCGCAGAGCAGCTGCCCGACACCACCAGAGTCATCATCGCGCAGCGCGTCGGCACCATTATGGATGCGGATCAGATCGTTGTGCTGGACAAAGGTAAGGTCGTCGGTCTCGGCAAACATCATGATCTGGTAAGGAACTGTCCTGTTTATCAGGAGATTGCTTTATCACAGCTGAGTAAGGAGGAGTTGGGATTATGAGTACAAACGTAGAAACTCCGGTCAAAGAAAAGGGAAAGCTTGGCAGTCTTGTCAAAGCATTCAGACCTTATTACGGTCCATTTATTGTTTCGATTCTGCTGCTGGTCACATCCGTGATCTTCACGATTCTGACGCCGGGGGCGATCCGCAGCCTGACGAACGAGATCTCCCCGGTAGGGAAAGAAGCGGTTGCCGGCAATTTTGTGGTCAACATGGAAAACGTGACGCATTATGCGGTGCTCCTTGTGGCATACATCGCCATCGCGTTTTTTTCTGGCTTTATTTCCGGCTTCATTCTCAATACCATTATTCAAAAGTTTTCCAAGGATTTGAGAGGGCAGATTTCATGTAAGATCAACAATATGCCCCTGGACTATTTTGATACCACACAAACCGGTGATATCCTTTCCGTCATCACCAACGATGTGGATATGCTCAGCACATCCCTGCAAAACTCCGTAGGTATGCTGGTACAGTCCGGCGTGATGCTGATTGGTGTGTTTATCGCCATGTTTGTGGCCTGCTGGCAGATGGCTCTGGTGGTGGTGTGTTCGCTTCCCATTATGCTGATCATCGTGGCCCTCACCTTCAAATATGCGCTGCCGCTGTTTGACAAGAACCAGCAGATCCTCGGTGAAGTCAACGCGACTGTCGAAGAAAATTACTCCGGTCAGCTCGTGATCAAGGCCTTCAATGCAGAGGACAAAAAGGTTGCGCAGTTCAAAGAGAAAAATGATCTCTTCGGGACCATCCTTTACAAATCCCAGGCATTCGGCGGTATGATTGAACCGGCTATGTCCTTTGTTTCCTATCTGACCTATGCAGCGGTTCTGATTGTCGCAGGTCTGCTTTTTGCACAGGGGACGATTTCCGATATCGGTGTCATCACCGGATTTATCGTATATGTATCCCTGTTTCAGGAGCCTCTTGCACAGATCGGACAGGCCAGCTCCACGATTCAGCTGGGTTCCGCTGCCTGCAACAGAGTATTCACGTTCCTGGAGAAAGAGGAACTGCCCGCAGAGGAGAACAAGAAACAGCTCCTCGACCACGACCATATTCGCGGCGAGGTCGAATTCAAGGATGTCTGCTTTGGGTATGACCCGCAGAAGCTTACCATCCGCAACTTCTCCGGTAAGATTGAGCCCGGCATGAAGGTTGCGATCATAGGACCCACCGGTGCAGGAAAGACCACCCTGGTGAACCTGCTGATGCGTTTCTATGAGATCACCAGCGGAGATATTCTGGTGGACGGTGTGTCCATCAAGGATATGACCCGTGCAGAGCTGCGGGATATCTTCGGCATGATTCTGCAGGAGACCTGGGTGATCAACGGCACCCTGCGGGAAAATGTTGTATACAATCTCCAGAATGTGGATGAAAACAGGCTGAAGGAGATTCTGGAAGAGACCAACCTCAGCCATTACGTAGCCACCCTGCCACAGGGGCTTGATACCGAGATTCAGAAGGAAAGCGCTCTCTCGGCCGGACAGAAGCAGCTTGTCACCATTGCCAGAGCCATGACCGAAAATGCGCCGATGCTGATCCTCGATGAAGCAACCAGTAATGTGGATACCAGAACGGAGATCCTGATCCAGAAGGCGATGGATTCCCTGACCAGCGGCAGAACCAGCTTTGTCATTGCGCACAGACTGTCCACCATCAAGAATGCCGATCTGATCTTCGTGATGAAGGACGGCAACATTGTAGAAACCGGCAACCATGATTCTCTGATGGCTACCGGCGGACTCTACAGCGAGATCTACAACTCTCAGTTTAACTGATTATGTACAGGAAAAGCTGTAACAGATCCCCAGGGTCTGTTACAGCTTTTTTTAAGAGGTAAAGACGGATGTACCATTCTCATATTGCGCAGAATGTTGCGGATGTGACAAAGAATATCGTACAGAATGCAGTGAATGCCGTGGGGAATAAAACCAACGAGATGTCCGCCGAGATGCAGGAGCTGTTGCAGGTTGAGACGTCGGATGATTTCAAACACTGGATGACCAACGCGCTGAGCCGGCTGGGAGAAGGGTTTGTGAACTGGGTCATCCGGCTCGGTCTTGCGGTTCTGATCTTTCTGATTGTGCGGGCCATTCTGAAAAAGTTAATCACGTTTCTCGGGGAGCGCATGGATAAGCGCGGGGTGCCGGAATCCGTAAAGTCCATCGTGCTTTGGCTGCTGAAGTACGGGCTCATGATCTATATCGTTGTGCAGCTTCTGCTCTTTTTGGATCTTGTCCAAAGCGCGGCGGTGGCTGCTGCCGTGGCGGCCATGGGTGTCGGTATCTCCATGGCTCTTCAGGGCGCCATCAAAAACTTCGCCGGCGGTCTGCTGCTCCTTTTGCTGAAGCCTTTTAAGGAAGGAGACTATATCACCGTAGACGGGAACCCCAAGTTTGAAGGAACCGTGGATCGTATTCATGTTTATTACACGACGCTGCTGAACGAATATAACGATAAAGTCCGTGTTCCGAACTCCGAACTCACGGACAAGACCATGATCAACAGGATGGCAGACGGCAATAAGCGCCTTGAGATCCATGTGGGCATGGAATATGGCGGAGATGTGGAGAGAAACCTGGATATTCTGAAAGAAATTGTACAGAGTGATGAGCGGGTCTTTGAAGACAGACAGGTATACTTTGTCCATGAGCTGGGCGCCCACGCCATTGTGCTGGGGATCAGGTGTGTGGTGAGGCGGGAGGACTACCTCAATGTACGCTGGGATCTGAACAAAAAGATCTGCCTCCGGTTTGCGAAGGAAGGAATCGTGATTCCATACGAACAGCTGGATGTGCATATCAAGCAATCATGAAAAGACATCCCGTTACAGAGCCGGCGACAATGCCGGCTCTGTTGTGTACCGGACAGCTTCCTGCGGTCGTATCGCATTTTTACGGATTTTTAACGAAATTTCGTGTAATATAAATAAGATATCCGCGGTGGGGGCTGTGTCCCGATGAAGAGGAGGAGCCTTCGGAAGTGTTTATGGAGAGGGTGGCATGATGGAAGCGATTGAGATCACCGAAAAAGATTTAGACAACTTTCAACGGCTTCTGGGAGAGGATTTGACAGATGATCTCGGAAGAATCTTCTACCGCGGGATCGGCGTGGTTGACAGTGAGGGAAACCCGCTGGGCGCCATGACCTGTGAGCTTATGAATGAGGACAGCTGCGAAGAAAACGAGTGCAGGATCCGCTTCCTGCAATCGAAGAACAAAGAAGTATTCGACGTGATGCATGACTACTTTACGGTAAATCTGGTGATGGAGGAGGGAGTGTCCCAATCCCTTTACGAACTGGCTGACCAAAAGGAAACAGAGGCGTTATCCGGGGTCGGATTTTCCCGGGAAAAAAAGGAAAGTGACAGCCTGATCGTAACACTGGGACAGCTCGCGGAAAGCAAACTGGCAAAAACGAGAAAACCGCCTGCCTATATCGACACGTTGGGTACACTGTCTTCCCTGCAATACAGGGACACGCTGAAACAGATCCTTTTTAAAGGGCACAACGGAATCATGGAGGATATCTCCTACCTTCCGAAGAGGTGGTTTGACAACGGGATTTCCGCCTGTGTGATCTCGGAGGAACGTGTTTCAGGGCTTTTTTTGATCAGAAAAACCCCCTCCGGTATGTTAATCCCGGCGCTCTTCTTTGCAAACGGTCCGGGATACAGGAGGAACCTTTTCTACATGTTGAAATTTACCGTTCAAAAGGCGATTCAGTGTTATCCATCAGAGACGCCGGTGATGATCGTGCGGCAAAATGAACATATCCGTGCACTGACCGACTGGATTTTTCCGGGTCAAAAAGGGCAGGAGGTCTTTTGCGGAATGCGGAAGGAACAAAAATGAGAATACTGGCGGTTGAGGATGAGACCATCCTGCTGAGGCATTTATCCAACCGGATTCAGGAGGTTCTGCCGGAGGCAGAGATTCTCTCTTTCGATAATACAGACGATGCACTGGCGGTGCTTGGCGAAAAGGAGATCAATATTGCTTTTCTGGACATTGCCATCGGTGATATGAACGGCGTCGACCTGGCAAAACGGATCAAATCGGTCTACCCCTGCTGCGACATCGTTTTCTGCACGGGATACGGCGACTATGCCACACAGGCCTTTGATCTGGGAGCCAGCGATTATCTGATGAAGCCCATCACGAAGGAAAAGATTGAACATGCCCTGTCCCTGCTGCGGCACACCAGTGTCCGGGGAGGGATACCCCGGGGTTTATACTTCCGATGCTTCGGTGAATTTGAGATTTTTTATCAGGGAGAACCCCTCACTTCCTTTACGAAACGTTCCAAGGAGCTGCTGGCTTTTCTCGTGGATAAAGAAGGTACCGTTTGCGCTTCCGCAGACATCAGCAACGCGATCTTTCGCGGCTGCTCCGATTCCTATCTGCGGGTTGTGAAGAAAGACCTGATTACCATTCTTTCCGCAATCGGACAGGAGGACATCCTGATCAGGGGCTGGGGGAAGCTGGGGATCAACAGGGAAAAAGTCCGGTGTGATTATTATGATTACCTGGAAGGGAACCCGACAGCGCTCAATCTCTACAGGGGAGCTTATATGTCGCAATATCCCTGGGCCAGGGGAGCGGAGAAGCGTATATTGGAAATGAGCAGGGCGAGAACCTGATCGAATAAAGGAGGAAAAAATGGAAGAGAAGAAGGAAAGGAAACCTCAGAAACCGGTGAAATTCGGGAAGATGGCAGCGGAGTCGATCCCGGAGCTTTGGATGGTGCAGTTTGTCACCTATATCGTCCTTGGCATCCTGGCTTTTGTTTTTGGAAAGATCGCCAATGCCATCATCGGGACGAAAGTGGCCGCGCTGACCACGGCAAATATGAAGCAGGTCTTTCTCAGCTGGCAGGGACCGGTTCTGATTCTGATCGGGATTGTTTTTGTATTGATTTATGTGGCGGTTGATCTCTTTCTCCGTGTACACGTGACGGGAGGGATTATTCGCGGAGAGAAGGCCGGGATTTTCCAGAGCATACGGAAATCCGTTGCCAGTATCCGGAACTTCATAAACCCCGACGGGATCTCCATTCTGATTTACGTTCTCTTTGCGGTTCCTCTGGTAGGGATCGGGTTTTCCGTCGGTGTGACAAAGAACTTCGCGATCCCGAATTTTATTATGGATGTGGTATTAAAAAAGCCGCTGTTCACGGCAATCTATGTCATCGCACTTCTGGTGCTGCTGGTGATCGGCTTCTTTTTCATTTTTTCCCTTCATGCAGTCCTTCTGTCAGGCAAGACGCCGAAGGAGGCCAAGAAATACTCCTTCCGGCTGATGAAGAAGAACTGGAAGAAATTTATTCTGACCATGCTGCTGGTGATCGTCGTTGTTTTTCTGGTGAGGCTCGGCGTTGATCTGGTGGTGAATGTGGCACTGCAGGCGGGGCTGGATCCCGTGGAGGCAACCCTGCCGGCGCAGTCTATGGAGAAGGACTATACCGACCTGAGCAGCTGGGGCACACTGACGGATACGGATTTTCAGGTGCTGGGCTTCCGGGTGGGATGTGCCATGGCAGTGCTGGAGGGAGGGTATGTGGATCTCCTTCTGATGATGCTTGGCTCGGCCTTCATCATGCTGTACTTTACGAAGCTGTATCTGGAGTTTGATGCCGCGGAACAGAACGGAGAAACGCTTACCTGGCTTTCCCGCCCCAGAGGGGGAACCTATTGGGGAAAGCTGATCGCCATGATCGGGCTGATTGTCGTAGTGGCCGTGCTCTCCTTCCTTCTTGCCCTGAATGCGGATTATATTATGGGAAAACGGGAACCGGGAATCTGGGCGCATCGTTCCTGCGGCACCCTGGGATTTGAGAACTCCGTCGAGGGCCTTGCGTTGGCACAGGAACACGGCTGTATCGGTGGCGAGATCGATATTCAGAGAACCAAAGACGGTTATTATATCATCAATCATGATAATGACTTCGCCCGTCTCTCCGGCGAGAGCAGAAAACCGGCCGAAATGACCCTTGCGGAGATTGAAGCACTGGAGCTCAAGGACGAGAACGGGAATATCCACAAGGTTCCGATGCTGGAGGATTTCCTGGAGGAAGCGAAGAAATTGAACACCTTCCTTCTTCTGGAGCTGAAGGGAGAGACTGCCGATGAAAAAATGGCGGATGATGTGGTGGCCATGGTAAAGGAACACGGCGTCGAGGATCTGGTATATTACATTTCCCTGAAGGAATCCGTGATGAACTACCTGAAGGAGAAGTATCCGGATGCAAGGGTATCCTCTGTGTTCTTCGCCGGAATGGGAGACTTCGAGAAACTGCCCTGTGATATTCTGGGTGTGGAGGAAGGAATGGGAGACGAACTCCTTTACATAAAGGCCCATGAAGGCGGAAAGGAAGTGGCTGTCTGGACCCCCAATACAGAGGAAGCACTGAGGATGTTCATGGACTCCGATGTGGACTACATCACGACCGACGAGGTGGAGCTGGCAGAGCAGGTTCGCAGGGAACTGAATGAAAGAACCGTACGGGAAGTGATCACGGAGCGGTTGCTGGATTTCTGGAATTAAAAGGATATAGAGAGGTATTTGTAAATAGGAACATATAGGAGGTGATACTTTGGCAAAAAAAATCCTGTATTTGATCGCGGGAGCGGTCGGCATCATTTTGGGAATTATGGCATTGCTCGATGGGCAAACGGCTTTGCTGCTGAGCGGCATCATGTTTCTCATCTACGGGGTCGGGGATCTGCTGCATTGGATCGGTGGACGTAAATCCGGCACCTCGAGTATCTGGCAGCTGCTGGGGGCGATCCTTTCCTTTGTCCTCGGGGGATGTATGCTGCTTGGGAATCTCTCTGCGCAGACATTTTCCGCAGCGATTCTGATCCTTTTCTTCTCCATCTGGCTGATGACTTCCGGTGTTTTCGAAATACTGGGTGCCGTCATGTATCGGAAGGCAATGACTTCGGAGGATCTGGGGGTTCAGGCACCCGGATCCAAGACTACCATCGTCTCCGGAGGCATTATGATCGGTGTGGGACTGCTTGTGCTGATCTCTCCGGGTTTTGCAGCTTTTACCGTGCATATCTGGATCGCGGTAGGGTTGATGATTTCCGGAGCACGCTTGATCGCACAGGCCAGATCGGTCGGAGAATTGGAGGAGGCGAACTGATGAAGAGTGGAAAAAGAGCTGTTGTATTAAGCGGCGGCGGCACGAAGGGTGCTTATGAGCTGGGCGTATGGCGCGCCTTAAAAGAATTGTCCATCGATTATGATATCGTGACGGGCACCTCCATCGGCTCCGTCAACGGGGCATTGATGACCATGGGCGATTATGAATTTGCGAAAAAGATCTGGAGTGAAATGGTCATGGGGGATCTGATGGGGAATCCGCCCCCAAAGAAAAACCCGATCCTGCAGTTTCTGGAGACCTTCTTTCTCCCGCCCAGCAGGAGAGGAAACAAGCTCGTCGAAGGATCGGTGGATAATACACCATTCCTGAGCTTTGTGGAGAACAATATCAACGCGGATCTTTTGATGGATTCCAGGGTGGATTACGGTCTTGTTACCGTGCGCGCCCGGGATCGTAAGCCTTTCCTGCTGACCAAGGAGCAGATGACAAGGGAAAAGATTAAGGACTATATCATCGCATCATCCTCGGTTTACCCGGTCTTTCCGATGCATGCCATTGACGGGATCTATTTTATTGACGGGATGTACCACGACAACCTTCCCATCGGCCTTGCGCTTTCCATGGGCGCAACCGAGCTGATCGTCGTGGACTTGCATCAGACGCCGCAGCATCCCGAATTTGCAGGCAAGTCGAATGTGGTGTATCTGTGCCCCTCCGAGGATCTGGGCGGGATTCTTGCGTTTGACAGGAAAAAGATTGAAGAAAACATCGACATGGGTTATCATGACGCCATGCGTAAATTTGCAGTGGGAAAATCCTGATACAGGCGAATCGATATGAAACAAACGATACAAAAAACAAAGCGGAGGATCTATCTGCTGCTGATCGTGCTGACCGCGATTTTCGCATGGCTGTCCTATCTGTTTTTTCTGAGCGATCTGAGGGCACGGACATTGCCACAGGTCAAGCGTGCCAGGACGCAGGTATCCCGGCTGCTGCCGCAGCTTGAGGAAAACGAGCAGGCTGTTCGGGAGGTATATGACAATCTCCAGGACAGCCGGCGGCAGGTCTATGAGAAAAATTCGGATATCCTGGGGAGCCATGGGGAAAACGAGGTGGACGCCGACACCATCATTGACCATACCCTTTCCTGGATGAATCGTGTGACGATGCTGCGGGTGGGGCGCCGGGGTCATGTGATCGTGGTTTCTCAGGACAATCACTCCATTCTGGCACATCCTGATCAAAGATTTGCGGGAGAAATCATGCGTTCAGTGGCTTTGGCGGACATGGAAGACGTTCCGGACATTACGGACACGGACAGTAAGAACCGCTTCCATGCTTATTTCCCCTCGTCCTTTTTCTGGCAGACAACCTCCCCCAACCGGTTTTATGCCGCAGCCGATGCGGGCATATATGGGACGGCATTTGCCTATAAGGATACTTATATCCTGTGTGGGGTGACCTTTTTTGAAGCCATTGTGTTTGTGTTTGTCCGCACCTTCTTCACCACACTGATTTTCTTTATCATCTCCTGGGTGGTGGTGCGCTATATCCTGTTTTCTCTGGACTGGGCAAAGGAGGAGCCAAAGAAATTCCGCGGCAAACTGAGCGTTTATGCCGTCCTGTCTGTTTTCATCCTCTTCTTTGCGACCTGGTACTACCAGACCATGATGGATGCGACGGGTGATATCGCCACCATGAACGAGCATGCCCAGGCTGCTGTGGAAAACTTCAATACCTATCAGCGGTATCGCGAAGAGCTCTCGGAATGGCTGGATCACCAGTACCTGGAGCAATGCCGCATCGCTGCGGATCTGGTAAAGGGGAAAGGAAAGGAAAACCTGACCAGGGAGGATCTTGCGCAATACGCAAAGACCCTTGGCGTCAAATACATCTACGTATTTGACAAAAACGGGAGAACGAAGGTCACCAACTCTCCCTATGATCATTTTGTAATCAGCGAGGATAAAGAGGCTCAGTCCTATGCATTCCGCACGCTTCTGGACGGCACCGAATATGTGATTCAGGAGCCGCAGCGGGACGAGATGAGCGGGAAGAGGATGCAATACATCGGTGTCAGTCTGCGGGATGAAAAGGATTTGGCCGATGGCTTTGTCCAGATCGCCATTGATCCGTCCCTGCGGGAACGCCTGCTGGCGCCCATCAATGTGCAGACGGTACTGGATAATCTGGTGATCGGACTGCCGGAGTATGCACTGGCAGTTGATAAGGAGACGAAGGAGATTGTCGCCACAACCGGTCTGGGCTTTGAAAAGGAAAATGTGGCAGAGCTGGGCATCGATGTGGCAAACCTGCAGAAGGACTTTAACGGCGGTTTTGTGATTCAGGGCAAGCTCTATTACGCGGGGGTCAATGAATCGGAGGATCTCTTCCTGATCCCGCTGACCAGAAGCACGGATGGTCAAAGCGCGTTTTTCATCGCCATCTTCCAGACCCTGCTTGCCGTAGGAGTATTTCTTCTGTACAGCGTGATGGGAAGCAGGGCTTATCAGAGGGTTTTTGCCGAGCAGGAAGCAGAGAACAGGAACGCACCGGAAACGGAGGAGCCTGTCCGGGAGGAGGCTGAGGAAGAGGAGGAGGAGGACGATGACCGCGGGTTCTTCCGGAATCTGAAAGACATGATCCTGGTACAGGACAAGTACCGGTTTGACAGTCGCTGGAAAAAATTCAAGGGGATTCCCGAGGAGAAGAAAACACCGGAATTACGGATAAGGAACCTGGTCTACAGGATTCTTCTGATTTTTTCCATTGCATTGATCCTGTTTGAGTTGTTTGTGTACAGCATGGGGGCGAAGATGGAAAGCCTTGACGGGTTTTCCTATGTGTTTTTCGGCAACTGGCAAAAAGGGTTCAACCTGTTTTCCATCACCTACTGTCTGTTCCTGCTGTGCGTACTGTATGTGCTGCAGGGACTATTGAACCAGATCCTGTACAACATCGCCAAGATCTCGGATATGCGGACAGAGACCGTTCTGCTTCTCATCAGAAACGGTCTGAAATATATCTGTGCGCTGATCTTTTTCCTGCTGGGGCTGGCAAAGTTCGGCATTGATACGAGAGCATTGTGGGCCTCTGTCGGGATTCTCTCGCTGATGATCGGAATCGGTGCGAAGGATCTGATCAGTGACGTCATAGCGGGATTGTTTATCATTTTCGAAGGGACCTTTCAGATCGGCGACTTTGTGCAGGTGGAAAACCAGATCGGCACGGTGGAGGAGATCGGGCTCCGCTACACCAGGATCGTGCGTTATTCGGAAACGAAGATTTTCAATAATTCTTCCATCCGCAAAATTGTAAACTACAACGGGGATATGGCCAGGGAAATCCTGCGGTTTCCGGTTTCCTACGAGACGGATATCCTGGAAGTGGAAAAGCTTTTTGAGCGTGAGATGCCCGAGATGGAAAAAAGAGTCCCGGGGCTTCTCAAACGACCGGAGTATCAGGGAGTGGAGTCCTTCGAACAAAGCTATATGCTGCTGCGGATTGCGCTTTACTGCGATCCTTACCGGTGCAGGAAGGCGTTGCGCTATATGCACCGTGAAATCAAGATTCTCTGTGACAGGGAGCATATCCGTATGCCGTACAGCCATATGATCGTGGAGGAGTACAAAGAGGGGGAACATCCTTATGTGTATACCCCGGAAGAGCCTGTGGAAGAGTCCACGGAAGAGTCCGCGGAGGAGGAAAAGAAGAATGCCGGCAGTGGGACTTGAACCCACACGACGTTGCCGCCAACAGATTTTGAGTCTGCCTCGTCTGCCAATTCCGACATGCCGGCCTGCTTCTTCACAGCTTTATCATAGTACCACAGAGTGCTTTCGAATGCAAGAGACAGGCGCGGATTGTGACTGGAATGGAGGTAATTTCTTAGCACGCTATGTCAGTTTATGCCGTTTCAGATTTACACGGGCAATTTGATGCCTTTGCCGAGGGGCTTGAAAGTATCGACCTGCAGGAATCGGATACGCTTTATGTGATCGGGGATGCTGTCGACAGAGGCCCGGACGGTATCAGGATCCTGGAGTACATCAAGGATCATCCCAACATGGATCTTCTGATCGGGAACCATGAATTTATGATGCTCAATTCCGTGGATCCCGGCGGGGCGGACAAATGCAACGGGGAGGATGCGGATCTCTGGCTCTTTTATAACGGGGGTGTGGCAACCTATGAGCAGTACAGGAGACTTCCCCCGGAGGAGAGGAGATCCCTTCTCTCCTGGCTCAGAAAAAGAAGTGTCATCAAGACCCTGGATGTAAAAGGAAAGCCCTTTTGTCTGACCCATTCCTACTTCAGGGAGGATCTTGCGGACAAAACTTATGACGAATTGTCCTATCAGGAGGTTTCGGATATCGTATGGAGATCGGTTTACCGGTTGGAGCCGGACACGCATGGGGAGGATATCTACGGGGAATATGACTACACCTTTATCACGGGGCATGTGCCGGTGATTCTGGTGATGCGTGAATTCACCGCCCGTCATAACTATAACGATCTTGGTGTTTTCGAAAAAGGGAATTTCATTGATATCGATGGGGGATGCGCCATCGGCTATCGGGAGGGCGTGAATAACGGAGCGCTGTTTATACGGCTGGATGACAGGAAGGTATTTCCGGTGCCGCTGCGGCGTCCCTCGTGAACGGATAACTCCTCCTGTTCGCATAAGCACTTCAAACAGGAATTGAAAGAAGTGCCTGACCGAACAGGAGGAGTTTCTTTATGGTTTGCAGCTTCCGCAGGGCTTGTATCCCTGCTCCAGGAGCTGCTCCCGGCTTTGATCCGTGGGCGCGCGGTTTTTGGCATTCATTTGGGTGACACTTTCACAATCCAGCCGGTGAAACTTGAGGGTGTTGGTGTTCAGAATGTAGGTGGTACCCTCCGGGAAGGTGAGATCTTCTGTCCCCGCCGGCACAGAATCCGTCTTTTCCACATAGGGCGGTCCCGTGCTGTCCCCCGTTGCATAATCGATGGTGACACCCGGCTGTACATTGAAGCAGTAAACATGGAAGGAGATTTCATCGTCTTCTACGGACAGGGCTTCCATTTCCACGCCGGAGGCCACAAGGTTATTCCCTTCAAACACCGGCGTGACCCGGTACAGAACGTGATGGGCCGTGCGGTCGATATACTGCGCCACCAGAACCTCATAAGGATTCATGCCTTCATTGTTCAAGTATCTGGTGCCGGTGATCAGATTCTTTTCATTTGCACTTTCGCCGGCAAGACTGTAGGCAATCAGGTGACACCGGTTATAAAGATAATCCTGGTCGATCCCGGCATATTTCACAGCGTGCCAGCCGGTGGGATGTATCTCTCTGATGGATTCCCGTTCTCCTGTCGGCATGAGATCCTTGCCGATGCAGGCATAAGCCACACCGCATCTTCCAAGGGCATCCAGATCGCTGTAATGCTCAAAGGAGGTTGTGGTGAGATCCGATTCGGTGAAATCGGGCTGATTATTGTTGATCACCACACTCGGCTCTCCGGTATATGCCGGGAGAGCATGGCCCGATCTGGCAGACGGCGGCTGCGCCTTTGTGCAGCCGGACAGCAGGAGCCCAAGGAGCAGGAGCAGACTGATGGATTGCAGTTTGAGAGAGTATCGTTTCTTCATAGTATCATTATCCTACCGGGAGACGAAGAAAACAACCTTTTTTACAACGCACCCAGGCGGGGAAAGTGAATCTGCCGTGTTTTTTCAAAGAAAAGGTGGTATAATAAAGCGATATGTCGACACAGGTCAGAAAGCGCGCCAAGGGATACCGTCTTGAAAGAGAAGCAGATTAAAAAAACACATAACCTGGTTATGCTGATTATCACCGTTGCCTGTATCGGTTCGGTGGTGATCAGCATCACGCAGGGCTGGGAATACTGGGTTCCCCCGCTGATCATCGCGGGTATCGTGGCGTGTTGGGCGATCCATCTTACGGAATATAAGGATGTGCCCCATCGGGAGAACGTCTACCTGGTTTTTTTGATGCTGGTTGTCTTTTATCACGGCATCCATCCCGCCGGTCTCTTTGATATCGTAGTGATTTCCTCACTGGGCATGGTGGTGGTGACTATGCTCGGACGCATGGTCTTTCTGTCCTTTTTCCTGATAGAATTCTTCGTTCTGTTTGCCATGCAGCTCCTCTATGGACTTATGACGGGGAGCCTGCAATGGGATTCTCTGCTCATCGTCAGGATCATGCTGCATGTGATCGTGGAAATCTGCATATACAGAGGGCTTGCGGAGTGTATCCGTCATTTTTCCGCCATTCAGGAAGAGCTCGCTGCAAAGGAAAAGGATGAAGCCACGGAGCGCGAGGGAATGGAAGACTTCCTGGTCAACATTTCCCATGAGCTTCGTACCCCCGTGAACGTGATCAACGGAATGACGACCCTGATGCTGAAAAAGGAGCAGCGGGAGGATGTGATCTCCATCCGTGAAGCGGGGGGACGGCTGTCCCGCGAGATTGAGGATATTCAGGACTACAGTGAGATCCAGCGGGGCGATGTGGTTCTGGAGGAGGACAAATATGAGATCGCGTCGATCCTCAATGATATCGCAGCGTTTTATGTGACATCCGCCCGGAAAAACAGTCCCGAGCTGATTATCGACCTGGATCCGGATGTGCCCTCCATGCTGTATGGAGATGCAGGGAAGCTTCATAAAATTCTGGCACACCTTCTGGACAATGCCTTCAAGTTTACCAGAATGGGCGGTGTCTATCTCAAGGTATACGGCACCAGACGGGACTACGGGGTCAACCTTGTCATGGAGGTGACCGATACGGGAACCGGTATCTCGAAGGCGGATATCGAAAAGCTTGTAAACGGACGGTTTCAGGCCAACAAAAAGCGTAACAGGAGCACGGGCGGTATCGGTCTCGGACTTTCCATCGTCTATGGATTTGTCCGTCTCATGAACGGATTCGTTTCCATCGAGAGCAAAAAAGGGAAGGGCACCACGGTTCGCATCAGTATCGTGCAGGAGATTGTGGATCCGAAGCCCTGTATCAGCATTGATCAGGACCGCCTTGTCAATATCATTTTCCATGCGATGCCGGATAAGTATAAAGTGACCGAGGTCAGGGAATTCTACCGCAGGATGGCCTCAAACCTGGCGGAAGGACTGCGTGTCAATCTCTATGCCGCACAGAACCTGAGAGAAGTAAAGCGACTGCTGGAAAAAGGCGATATTACCCATGTCTTTATGGGGCCGGAGGAATATCGCGCCGATCCGGCTTTTTTTGATACCCTGGCATCTACGGACATAGCGGTGGCGGTATCGGCGCCCGTCGGTTTTTCCGCGAGCATCGGCAGCGATGTGATCGTGATGACCAGACCTCTGTACGGGTGTCCCGTTGCGAGAATCCTGAATGGAGAAACGGAAGCCGCAGAGCGCTACAACAGTGATGCGGAGAGAAGACCGGTGCTGGATGGCCTGCGCGCCCTCATTGTAGACGATGAACCCATGAATCTGGTGGTGGCATCCGGCCTTTTCCAGGACTACCGCATGGTGATTGATACGGCAGAGAGCGGCAGGGAGGCCTTGTACAAGTTCGAAAGAAATGACTATGACGTTGTCTTTATGGATCATATGATGCCGGAGATGGACGGCGTGGAGGCAATGAAAAAGCTTCGTTTTCTGGCGGAGCAGAACCGGCGGGTTGTCAAGGTTGTGGCCTTAACGGCGAATGCCATCAGTGGCGCCAGGGAAATGTTCCTCAATGCCGGGTTTGACGGTTTTATCAGCAAGCCCATCCACATTGCGGACTTTGAACGTGTCATGAACCGCATTTTTCCGCGTATGGATCAGACGCAGGAAGGAGGGCGGTCATGAAGCTCTTCCGCAGGATTTCCGGAGTCATATCCGACAGAAAAAGAAGCATCAAGGAGCGTCTTTTCATCGCCCTGACCTTTACGGCCGTCGCCGTGGTGGTCGTGGCGATGATCGGAGATATCCTCTATCGTGAAAACATGGTGGAGATCATTGCCCTCGCTTTTCTGGTGATCGCGGTACCCGCAGTCAGCGTGTGGAGCGTGAAGACGGGGAAGGTGGAAATCGCGACGCAGATCGTTTCCCTCGGGGTCATCTTCTTTGCGATGCCCATCGTCTTTTTCTTCGGCGGGGGTCCGTCCGGGGCGTCTCCGGTGTGGCTGGTCTTTGCTTATCTGTATGTGGGACTGATCCTCTCCGGTTCCTGGAGGATGGGGTCTCTCCTGGCTCTGACCGCGGTGGTGATTGTGATGTATGTGACAGGCTATTATCATCCTGAGCTGATCCAGTACCATTCCAGACCTGTTTTCTATCTCGACTCCGTATTGGGCGTGATCGAGGTGGGAATCGTTTGCACCATGATGAGCTGGTTTCAGAACTACATTTCCAAAATTGAGGAAGAAAAAGCAAAGGAAGAAACCAGAAAAGCAGAGGCGCTGAACCGCTCCCAGAGCCGTTTCTTCTCCTCCATGAGTCATGAGATCCGCACCCCGATCAACTCGATCCTCGGTCTCAATGAGATTATCCTTCGCCAGGAGGATGCATCCGAGGAGATTATCAAGGATGCAAACAACATTCAGGGTGCGGGCAAGATGCTGCTGGCGCTGGTGAATGACATTCTGGACATCAGCAAGATTGAAGCCGGGAAAATGGATATTGTTCCCGTGAACTACAATCTGGGTTCCATGATCTCCGAGATCGTGAACATGATGTGGCTGCGGGCGGAGGAAAAGAATCTGGAGCTGAAGATCGAGGTGGATCCCTCCATTCCCGCGGAGCTGTTCGGGGACGAAGTGCGGATCAAGCAGATCCTTGTGAACCTGCTGAACAATGCCGTCAAGTATACGAAGGAAGGCTCTGTGACGCTTCACATCGAGAAGGAAGAGACAAAAGGGAACCGGGTTCTCTTGCTGTTTTCCGTCATTGATACCGGCATGGGGATCAAACAGGATGCCCTGCCGTACCTGTTTGACGCATTCCAGAGAATGGATGAAGAGAAGAACGTCAGGATCGAGGGGACAGGTCTCGGTCTGTCCATCGTGAAGGAACTGGTGGATCTGATGGACGGCAAGATTTCCGTCAACAGCGTCTATACCCAGGGGTCAACCTTTATGGTGGCGCTCTGGCAGACCGTCACGAGAAAAGAAGTGATCGGGGATCTGCATCTGACGAATACCGGCCGCAGGGAGAACGGAAAACGATATCTGCCCGGGTTTACGGCGCCGGATGCCGTCATCCTGATCGTGGATGACAATGCGATGAATCTCGAGGTGGAAAAGAAGCTGCTGACCGGTACGGAGATGATAATTGATACGGCATCAGACGGAGAAGAAGCCCTTGCCCTGACCCTCGGGAAGCGATATGACATCATTCTGATGGATCACCTGATGCCGGAGATGGACGGAATCGAATGCATGCAGAGCATCCGGAAGCAGGCTGAGGGGATGAATAATCATACGCCGATCATCGTACTGACGGCAAACGCCGGTGCGGAAAACAGAGACCTGTACAACCGGAGCGGATTTGACGGGTATCTGGTGAAACCGGTTTCCGGTGCGGAGCTGGAGGAAACGATGATCGCGCATCTGCCGGAGCTGAAGATTATCCGGACGGAGGGCACGGAGGCCGCAAAGGCTCAGATGAACACGGCCAGAAGCTACCATAAGAAGATCCCGGTTCTGATCGCTACCAGCACGATGTGTGATCTGCCGTCGGAGATACTGGAACGCTGCCAGATCGATACGATTCCCTTCCGCATCGTATCGGATGGCAGAATCTATTACGACAGGGTGGAAGCCGACAGCGATGAACTCATGCATTACCTGAATGAGGGCAGGGAATTTGTGTCGGAGTCGCCGACGGTGGAAGAGTTTGAACAGTTCTTCAGCAAAGAGATCAAAAAAGCCCATCAGGTGCTGTATTTCACGCTGACGGCATCCGTGAGCGAGGAGTATGAACGCGCCTTGGAGGCGGCCAAGGCATATGGCAACGTGCGGGTGATCGATTCTCAGGTGAATGCGGGGGCTCTTGGTATGCTGGTGCTTTTTGCGTACCGGATGGCGAGCCAGGGCAGAAGCATGGAGATGATGATCACGGAGATCGAGCGAATCCGGGAAAAGCTGTACTGCGGATTTGTCACGATGGATACGGAGGTGCTGATGCGCCGCAAAGCCATGAGCAGGCTTACCTTTGCGTTCCTGAATGCCTTTTCCGTCAAGCCGGTGTTCAGAGTCGGGAACGATGCAATCAAGGTGGAACGGCTCTGCGTGGGAGATACGGATACCTGCTATCTCAAATATCTGGAGACGGCATTGCCGAGAAGAGTGAAGCCCGATACTGACACGGTGATCGTGGATTATGTGCAGCTGACACAGGAACAGAAAGAGATGATCACGGAATGGCTGCAGACCCGGCATCATTTTGAACACATTCTGTTCCAGAAGGCTTCGGCATCCATGTCATTAAACTGCGGCAGAGGGGCGCTCGGCATCTTTTACCTGACCAGAGGAGACCAGTCCTACAACCTGAGCAATCTCCTGACAGAGGTATTGGAGGAAAAGGAAGAAGAGAGGTACGACCTGTTCCGGGAGGAGGAAACGGCGGAACCGAAGGCGCCGGGCGGACAGGAGGAAGAAATGCCGGAACCTGGGGAGCCTAAAGGACATGGGGAACGTCCTTTGGCGGAGATGAAGTGGTATGAGAATATCCCGGGACTCAATCCGGAAGCCGGACTGGAAAACAGCGGATCCGAGGAGGGTCTTTGCCTGATGCTGAGAATGACCTGGGAGTCCATTCCGGAGCGTGCGGATGAGATCGAAACCTATTACCGGCAGGAGGACTGGGACAATTATACCATCAAGGTACATGCCCTGAAGAGCTCCCTCAGGATCGTGGGGCTCATGGCTCTTTCCGATGAAGCGGAAGCGCTGGAGCTTGCAGGAAAAGAGAGAAATGTAGAGGCGATCAGGGAGGGAACCGGGAAGCTGTTATCGGCATACCGGGCGTATCTATCCATCCTGCCGCCCGTTTTGCCGGAAGACATGGAAGAGGAATAAAACCGGGGAGAAGAGAAGTTGATGAAACCCATCGGACAAACTGCAAAAAGAATCTATATCGTGCTTTCCTTTTTGATTGTGACGATACTCCTTGCTGCCATGCTGCTGAGTGCCGACCTTTTTTCGTCTGAGGGATCACAGCACATACGCCCTTTTTCCGAGGGCTGGGTGCAGAATCCGGGCACGAGCTATGTCATCGATAACATCAAGACCGGGAGCTTCCCGACGGAGGAGGGATTGTTCAGAAGACTGCCGGCGGATCTGACGGATACGGATGCCCTCTGCTTCTCCTCTCAGAATGTCAATTTCAAGGTTTATATTGACGACACAGAGGTGTACAGCTTTTCCAGCAGAGAAAACATGACCGGCATGGGCTACGGGTCAAAGGTACATGCAGTGGGTCTTGGAAAAGCGGATGCGGGTAAGATGGTGACCTTCCGTTATCAGGGTGTCTATGAGGGAATGAACGGCGGAAGGATTTATGGCGTCTATCTTTCCCCAACCATCGATTTTTTCCGCTTCAGGATCAATGAGATGGGTGTGGCGGTTTTCTTCTCTCTGCTGACGGTTTTTTTCGGGCTGGTTCTGGTGCTCATCCACCTTTCCATCACAGACAAGGAGGCACTCCCCTTCAATATCATGGGACTGGGGGTTTTTGCGCTGGTGATGGGAGTCTGGCTGCTGGTGGATACGAACTTCCCGCAGCTGTTGTCCGGAACGGTCTATGTGTGGCGTGATATCAGAATGACGATCCTTTTTCTGGCAGGGTATCCGCTGGTCTCGTTCCTCAACTCCATGACACGGCTGAAAAAGGGAATCTACATCCATCTCGGCTTTTTCCTTTCGGCGGGAGGACTGGCAGTTCTTTTGCTCCTCAGATTCACTGCCGGCATCGATATGCATGAATCCCATTCGAAGATCATGATCGTCTATGTTGCGTTGCTGCTGCTTTTGATCGTCGTCATGCTGGCGGAGAACGGACGCTATTCCAGAATGCTGGGAACGAAATCCTCCTTCCGTGCATTTTATATCGGGGTGACGGCGCTGCTGATCTGCGGGGCGGGAGATATCATCCTCTATCTGATCCAACCCGTGAGGAGAGATTCTCTCGGCGGACTGACACGGATTGCAATGACTTTTTTTGTGGTTCTCATGCTGATCCGGTTTATGACCTGGTGGACAAGGGATCACAGGGAAGTGGAGCGGGATCGTTTTATCAACAGGGCGCTGCAGTATGCCGTATCCTCCGAATCGCCGGAAAACAATATCCGTTCCTTGATCCGGTTTCTGGGGACGGAGTTTGAAGCGCGCAGGATCTTTATCTTTGAGGATCAGAAGAACGGGAAATACCGCGGCACCTATGAATGGTTTGCACAGGGTCAGGAATCCCTGTCTCTGGAACTGATGTATGTACCCTTCCGCGGGCTCATTGATGATCTCTATGACGCCTTCAAAAAAAATGATCAAAAACTGATCGTTCGGAACATCGAGGATTATCGAACCGCCAATCCCGCATTTTATAACGTGCTGAGTGCCAATCATGTGGATAATATGGTATTGGCGGCACTGGAAGTAAACCAGAACCTGATCGGGGTGGTGGGCGTTGTCGGAGCGCCGGAAAAGAGTCTCGAGGGGATTGCGGAGATTATCAGTCTGATCTCTTATTTCCTCGCACAGCTGATCCTGCAGCGTGAGGAACAGAAGAGGATGTACTATTACACCTACAACGATGTACTTTCCGGCGCCATGAATCATCGTGCTTACCGGAAGTTCATCGAGCAGGGGCTGGATATCTCCTCGCCGTTTGGCTACTATTGCTGCAGTCTGACCGGACTGGAGGATGTCAACAGAAAGTACGGCTATGAGGCGGGAGACAGGATTGTGGTGGAGATCGCCGAATGCCTGATGGAAGTGTTCGGAAAGGAAAATGTGTACCGGCTGAACGGCACGGATTTCTCCGTATTCGGGTTTGAATCCGAGGAATTGTTCTTTGAGAACGATGTGGAGCGGGTAAAGAAAATGATCGCCGAAAAAGAGATCGAGACCCGGTCCGCCTCCCTGTATTGCATGTATGGCACCAGAAATCTGGATCTTGTGATACGCCGGGTCAATGACCGGCTGAATGAGGGGAAAGCGTAAGCATGGGAGGGGCGGAATTGAATCGTTTCTGCCAGCCGCCAGTATTTTTCGTATAAAGAATATATCAACAGACTCTGAAAGGGGGATACCATGACAGGCACCGAGGAAAACAACATGATCGATGAGGAAATGAAGGAGTCTCTGGAAAAGGCCATGGAGCTGTTTCAGGAAAACGGGATCAATGTACTGCCTTCCATAGGACCGTACGAGGATCCGGGCTTTCTGCTGGTATATCCGGATGAAACGATCAACCTTTCCTGCTGCAGGATCGACACGGAGGAGACACCGCTTTACCGCTATACCCTGTATGTGTATGATGACAAGCCCTGGTCCTTCCCGTGCTTTGATGCACCTGCGGAGTATGAAGGGATCCTGCTTTTACCGATGCTGTACCGGGCGATCCGCTTCGGTATGCCGGAGGGACGCATTGATTTTGAAATACAAAGAGCGTATGCTGTCACGAGGCTGCCGCATCTGCAGGAGATCCTGCTTTCTCTTGGGTTGGAGTCGCGGGCCATGGAGCAGCCGGATGGCACCCCTTGCGCGATCCTGGAAGAAGGCGGGGAAGAGGTACAGCTTTCTTACGAGATTGTTTTCCCGGAATGGGAGACGGCGGTGCTCAGGATCGAGGGGGAAGAAGAAACAGCGCTTCTGCCGGAATTTGGCCCGCTGATGTCGAAAGAGCAGCTTGAAACGATTTTGTCACACGCGTTCCTGTAGGAGCGGAGACATGATGTTAACGGGGTGAGACACCGGAGGGATAAGCATGGAAGAACAGATCACGATAAACAAGACCACGGAGATCAATACAAAGATCACGATACATACCGATCAGCAGGATATCACACAACTCGATCAGAACAGGATGCTGCCGGATCTGCAGCAGAATATCATTGGCAAAGAGGAACAGCAGGAGGCGCAGCAGGGAGGCGGCCAGGGGCAGTTTGTCCAACTGGCACAAACACTGCTTAACGATGCCAGCAGAAGCTCGGATTCCTTCGAGATGAAAGCCGTGAAGCGGGAAGTGAGAAGGCTCCTGCAAATGCAGCAGGCCTCTCAGGAGGAGCTTCTGGTACAGTATAGATGGATGGAAACGGTATTGAAGGATAAATACTTGAAGCCCCGCCACAGCGAAAGCTCCTCCTACCGTGCGCGCCATGGAAAGGTGGAAGCAATCCTGATGCTGATCGCCGCCGAGAAAAAGAAGATCCAGAAATCGAAAGATCTGAAACAGGCGGAGGTGGTCAAGATCGAACACCGGAACATGACAACGCTTTCCGAAGAAATCTGCCGGGACAACAAGGACGCAGCAAATAAAAGAGAGGCATTGAATGCCCTTCTGGCGAAAGATGTTCCAATGCAGAAGAGGAAGTTTTCCGCGGAGAAAGAGGAGATCGTGAAAGCGTACGATGCTTTGATCGGTTCCTTTCAAAAGATCGTAAAATCCTTTTGCATGACGGAAAAAGCAAAGCAGAACCGCCTGAATGCGGAACGCGTTCTCCTCCAGCTGGAGCGGGAAAAGAAGCTGTATCGGAAAGCAACCTATGAGCAATTTGCCGGGAATCATTTCCGCACCTGGAACGAGGATCTTATCATCGTGGAGGAAAAACCGGTACGGCAAATCAGCCGGGCTCAACTCACGGCGCAGAAAAATGTGTTTGTCAAAGCAGACGAAGAAGGTAGGAAGGCGGACGCGGCCACCCAGATGTTTTTCCGGCTTGTCGGGGCATCAAAGCTCTGCGCAAAAACGGAGAAAGCCCGCCTTGACGATGGAGAACAGGGACAAAAAGAAGGTCTGGTCATAAAAAAAGGAGAGCATTTATACACCCATGAGGAGGCCATCGAGTATTCCAAGGCGACAAAGAAGAATCTGTCCTACTCCATAGAAGCACTGCGGCAGCTGGCGACAATCCAGATCATCGACATGATCTGCGGACAAAAAAACCGACGGCCGGACAGCTTCCTCTATAAGCTGAAGGAGCAGGAGATCGACGAAGAGACCTATCTCATGATTGAAGGCGTACAGGTGACAAACAACACCTTTTCCTTTGGAGAGGACTCCTTTGATTCCTTAAACAAAAACAGAGAGGAAGGGGAAGAGGTCTGTACGAAGCAGGTGGTGGCTAACCGTGGGGATATCAGCGTTGCATTTTATGATGAACGGGTGGCGGATACGATCCTCTCTCTGGATCAGACACTGATACGCACCTATTTTGCTGCCGCCGGCATCGAAGAGAAAAAAGCAGATGCCCTGGTGGAACGCCTTGACAAGGTGCAGCAGGCTCTGAGAAACGATAAAGAGACCGGCCTCCGGGGGCAGGCTGCCAAGGCGACGAGTCAGGCGGAACTGGAGAAAGCGGTGGAAGACAGCTACTGGGGAAACGAGTCATTTGTCGGTTACCAGGGTCTGCTCCGTGACCGCACGACAAAGAAAGACGGTGCTTTGGCGAATATCAATGATCTCAGCCAGAATGAGCAGCTCCATTCCAACGCGCTGTCCATGAAGAAGACGGCGAATGTCAAAGAAAAACTGGAGCTCGATCTGCGGGACAAGTTCGGCTACGAGAAGCTGGGAGAGGAAACGAAAAAGATCCTGAATCTGATCAAGAAGTATACGAATGCCAGCCAGAACTGTGAACGGCATCAGGCCTTTTGGGGGATGCCACTGGGCAAGTTTGTGAAGCAGTTCTCACCTCCGGTTTACAGGAGTGTCAAAACAGCCGTGGAGCAGGATGCTACTATCCCGGAGAATCAGCGGGAGGCGAAGATCGAAACGAGACTACGGGCAAATTATGCCAACCGGGATGAAATGATCAACCGTGCAGAAGAAGAACCTTTAGAGGAATTGCGTCCGAAGCTGGAGACGCGGATCGACGCCCTTGCTTCTCGGGAGGGAGCGCTTTCCGAACAGGAACAGAAAGAGCTTACGAAACTGAGGGAGTATCAGACGGAGTTGTTCGGTCAGTGTGACGGGACGCTGGAGATTCCCGCAAATGCCGGTGTGAAATACGTTTCGGATCGCAGAGGATTTGCAGAGAACATTCAGTGGAAACAGAAAAACGATACACCGCTTTTCTGCCATGAACCGCGCATTTCCGATCTGAATCAGGGGCAGGTGGGGGACTGCTATTTCATCGGAACCCTTGCAGCAGTGGTGAACCGTGAGCCGAATCTGATCAAGGAGAACATGAAGGACAATAGGGATGGCACCGTTACGGTACGGTTTTTCAAGCCGGCACTTTTCGGTGATCCGAAGCCGATCTATGTGAAGGTGGACAAATCCATTGCCGGGAATGAGGAATCCTATAAGAATGGCGTCAACGGAGCCATGTGGGGAAAGCTGTATGAAAAGGCCTTTGTGGCATCCGGTCTCAAAAAGAACCGGTGGTTTACCAGATATACCCCGAAGGATATCGAGATGGGATTACCGGAGGACGCCAGTATCTACATTACAGGGAGAAAGGCAGACACGTTGTTTTTTGTCAACAGTCACAAATCCTATGAGAAGCATCGAAATCCAGACAGCAGGGCGGCACGGCGTTTCAAAGAGCACGTGAACAAAGTGGCAGCAAAACTGCGGTCGGCAACGAAAGAGGAAAAGATCATGATCGGAGGTACCTTCCGGGAGTTTCAGACAGAGGGAGAAAAGACAGAGAGAGGAGAGAGGAAATTCCGTGGTATTACCAGCCAGCACACCTATACAATCCTCGGGCTGGTAAAGAAAGAAGGAAAAGACTTCGTACAGCTGCGCAATACAGGCGGCAAGGATAGCGTGGATCTGATCCAGAACGAGACCACGGGCAACTACACCTATCGGGAGGCAACCTTTCGCCCCGGTGTTTTTTACCTTGACATTGAGACCTTTTGCCGTTTCTTCAATCAGGTCTATGCGGTGAAAAAGCCGGCACCGGCTGCATAAACCATAAACAGACCAGAGAGGCCAGATCAGAGAAAACCATGGAAGAACAGACCAGAATCAAAACAACGGAGATCCATACCGAAAATCATAGGGAAGAGATACAGCAGGATCAGAATGGGATGCTGGAAAAACCGCAGCCCATCCCGGCAGGGATGGATGCACTGCCGAACCAGGAGGAAGAACCGGGGGATTTTCCGGCGCAATTTATGGAGGCGGCCACAGCGCTCCAGAACGATACCAGCAGGAGTTCGGATTCTTTTGAAATGCATGCCGTAAAACAGGAAGTGAGCAAGCTCCGGGAAATACTGCAGGACGGCGATCCGTTGAAGCTGCTGGTGCAGTATAGCTGGATGGAGAGGGTGCTCCGTGACAAATATTTACGTCCGCGTCAAAGCGAAAGATCCTCCTACCGCGCGCGTCACCAGAAGGTGCGCGCAATTCTGGATTTGATCAGCGCCGAGAAAAAGAAGCTCCGGAAGAAAGAAGCTCTAAGCGAAGCGGATGTGCTGAAGACCGAGCATCGGAATATGGTCATGCTTTCCGACAGGATCTGCCGTAGTGACAAGGGGGCAGCGAACAACAGGGCAGCCCTGCAGAAGCTTCTGGAGAAGGATGTGCCGGTGAAGCCCCAGAGGTTTGCCGAGGAGAAGGAAAAGATCCTTGCAGCTTATGACCGACTGATTTCGTCATATCAGAGTATAGCAGACAGCTTTTGCATCACGGAGAGAGCAAAACAAAACCGCCTGGATGCGGAGCGTGTGGTTCTGCAGCTGAGGCAGGAGAAGAAGCTGTATCAAAACGCAACCTTCGAGTCGCTGGCGAAAAGCCATTATCGTACCTGGGGGGAGGATCTGGTCTTTTCCGTGGAAAGACCGGTGATGCAGCTGAACCGGGAGGAACTCACACAAAGAAAGGATCTGTTTGTCGAGACGGATCAGGCCGGTATCAAAGCGGACGCGGCGACGCAGATGTTTTATCAGCTCGTGGGAGCCTCAACCCTCTGCAGAAGTACGGCGAAGGCAAGCCTTGATGACGGAGGGGAAGGACCAAAAGAGGGGCTTATCATCCAAAAGGGACAGCATTTCTTCACCCATGAAGAAGCGGTTGCCTATTCCAGGGAACATGGGAAAAACCTTTCCTATTCCTATGAAGCGCTCTGTCAGCTGGCGACGATCCAGGTCATAGACATGATCTGCGGACAGAAGAACCGGCGCCCCGAAAGCTTCGTCTACAAGCTGAAAGAGCGGAAGGTGGACGATGAAACCTATCTCATGATCGTGAACGTGAAGGTGACGGACAATACCCTCTCCTTCGGAACGGAGACCTTTGAGGAATTGAACAGGGACAGCGAAGAGGAGGAAGAGATCTGCACGAAGAAGCTGGTGAATGATAACGGTACCCTGACCATTTCCTCCTACGATGAGCAGGTGGCGGATACGATCATTTCCCTTGATCCGGCTTTGATGCACACCTATTTCCTTAACATGGGTCTGGAGCTGAATAAGGCAGACGCACTGTCAGAACGGTTGGAAAAGGTGCAGGAGGCGCTCAGGAACGATAAGGAACGTGGGAAGAGATACAAGTCAACCCAGGCAACGGATCAGAAATCCAAGGAGGAAGGACAACAGAACTTTTTATACACAAGCCAGCATTTTATCGGCTCCAAGGCATTGTTTCGGGATCGCGGAACGGCTGCGGAAGGGGAGATGAAGGATATCAATGACCCCCAAGTGAACGAGAGGGTTCATTCCAATGCTTTGGCCATTCAGAAGGTCGAACAGATCAAACGGGAAATAGAAGCGGATATGCGCGATAAATTCGGCTATCAGGATCTCCCGAAGGAGACAAGACGCATTCTGGTTTTGATCGACAAGTATACGAAAGCCAATAAGAGCAAGGAATGGTATCAAACCAGGTGGGATCTGAAGCTGACCGAATTTCTGGGTCTCTGTAACCCAAAGCTTTTGGATCATGTAACCAAAGAGGTAGAGCGGGATCAGGTGCCGGAGGATCAGAAGGAGGCGGAGATTGAACGAAGACTCGTGGCGAAATACGAGAACCGCGACGAAATGGCCAATCGTGCAGAAGAAGGCCCCCTGGAGGAATTGCGTCCGAAACTGGAGACGCGGATCAACGCGCTTACTTCCCGGGAGGGAGCGCTTTCCGACCAGGAGCAGACGGAGCTCCAGAAGCTCCGGTCTTACCAGACACAGCTGTTCGGTCAGTGTGACGGGACGCTTGAGATTCCCGCAAACGCCGGTGTCAGGTATGTTTCCGACAGAACCGGGTTTACGACGGACATCCATTGGAGAAAGAAGGACCGGACGCCGCTTTTCTGCCATGAACCCCGTATCAGTGATCTGAATCAGGGAGAAGTGGGGGATTGTTATTTTGTCGCGACCCTTGCGGCGGTTGTCAACCGGGAACCGGATCTGATTAAGCAGAACATGAAGGACAACGGGGATGGTACCGTCACAGTGCGGTTTTTTCGGGAGGCGCTTTTCGGCGATCCGAAACCGTTCTATGTGAAAGTGGACAAATCCATCGCCGGGGGGGAGCAATCCTATAAGAACGGTCTCACCGGAGCTATGTGGCCCAAGCTGTATGAGAAGGCATTTATCGCCTCCGGTCTCAGGAAGAACCGATGGTTTACGAGATACAGCCCCAAGGATATAGAGTCCGGCATGACGGAGGATGCAGCCCTTTACATCACCGGAAGAGAGGCGAAGACCCTGTATGACAACAACGGCACCACATCCTTCGAGAAGTACCGGGATCCGAACAGTAAACTGGCACGGCGCTTCAAGGAGCATGTGCAAAGAATGAAAACACTCCTGCAGGAGGCGACGGACAATCATCAGATCCTGATGGGTGGGACCTTTCAATATTTCCGGACCGAAGGGGAGAAGACCTCCAGTCAGGAAAGCAGTTTCCGCGGACTGACAAGGAGGCACGCCTATACGATCCTCGGTCTGGTGCAGATCGACGGGAAGGACTTTGTACAGCTTCGGAATCCCGGCGGGCGGATCGCGGATCTCATGGTGAATCAAATCACGGGAAACGTTACCTACCGGACAGAATTAATCAGAGCCGGTGCATTTTATCTGGATCTCGACACCTTCTGCCGCTTTTTCAGACAGGTAAATGCAGTCAACAGTCCGGTAGCATGAAAAGAATTGATTGTCATCAACAATGGAAACTGAGGATCTGCGGGGAGCAGCAGGCATATCCGGTATCCGTTCCGGGGTCGGTTTATACGGATCTCATCAATGTCGGGCGCATGGAGGATCCCTACTATCGGGATCATGAAGATGCCGCTCTGGCGTTGATGCAGCATGACTTCGAATACAGAGGCACCTTTGAAGCAGAGGAGGAAGCACTTTCCGATGCGGATGAGGTGCTTTTGCGCTTTGAAGGGATCGATACGATCGCTGATATCGTGTTGAACGGTGAAGAGCTCGGCAATGTGGACAATATGCATCGCGTCTTTGAATTCTCAGTCAAACACCTGCTGCGGGAAAAGGGAAACGAACTCATCGTTACGATCCACTCTCCCGTGAAATATATAGCTGCACAATATGAAGCGGATCCTGCAATCCGGGGAACGGAGGATGCCATGCGCGGTTTCCCCAAGATCCGCAAAGGGCATTATATGTTTGGCTGGGACTGGGGACCGAGACTGCCGGATGCCGGAATTTGGAAAAGCGTAACAATCCTTGCAGTGAAAAAGGCGAGGCTTACACGGGTCTATTTTCATCAGGACTTCCGTGAGGATTTTTCGGAAGTGGTGCTCCGGGCAGCAGTGAATGTGGAGGGTGCCGGAGAGGATGGCAGAAAGAGCGCCGAGGATAAGGACAGCCTCCGGTGTGTACTCAGCGTGTGGGATCCGGACGGGAGGCAGCTTTTTGACAGGACCGATGCAGCAGTGCCTGTGCAGATACAATACCCGCGGCTCTGGTGGCCGAACGGCCTTGGGGAACAGCCGCTTTACACCGTGCGGGTGGAGCTTTTGGACACAGGAACCGCAATTCCCGGTGACACCGCTGACGGGACTGATCCGGAAATCCTTGATTTCCGGGAATGCCGGATCGGCCTTCGCAGGATAGAAATGAGTACGGCGAAGGATGAATATGGCAGTGAGTTTGCGCACATGGTCAACGGGGTGAAGTTTTTTGCCATGGGAGCAGACTATATTCCCGAAGACAACCTCCTGCCGCGATGCAATGCAGACAGGACGAGGACGCTGCTGCAGCAGTGTGCGGATGCGCATTTCAACTGCATCCGCGTGTGGGGAGGGGGTTTGTACCCGTCGGATGCGTTCTATGAGGTATGCGACGAACTCGGTCTTGTGGTGTGGCAGGATTTCATGTTTGCCTGCGCCAATTACCGGCTGACGAAAGAATTTGAAGCATCGATTCTGGCGGAGCTGAGGGATCAGATCCGCAGGCTTGCCCATCATGCAAGCCTTGGCTTGTGGTGTGGCAATAACGAGATGGAGATGTTTGCGGCGCAGGGAGAATGGGGCGCCGATGAGGAGATCCGGCGGGATTATCTGAGAATGTACGAGGATCTTTTTCCCCGTCTCCTTGCCGAGGAGGATCCGGATCGGTTTTACTGGCCGGCGTCACCTTCCTCAGGTGGCGGATTTGATGCACCAAATGCGGAAAACAGAGGCGACGTCCATTACTGGGAAGTATGGCACGGGAATAAACCCTTCACGGAATACCGCAAATTCTTCTTCCGGTATCTCTCCGAATTCGGGTTCCAGTCTTTTCCGTCCATCAGGACGGTGGAGTCCTTTACGCTTCCCGAAGACCGGAATGTGTTTTCCTACGTAATGGAAAAGCACCAGAGAAATGCCTCTGCCAACGGCAAGATCATGAGCTACATGGAGCAGACCTTTCTTTATCCGAACGATCTCGATACGCTGATCTATGCCTCTCAGCTCCTGCAGGCGGAGGCGATCCGCTACGGAGTGGAGCATTTCCGCAGGAACCGGGGACGTTGTATGGGCACGATCTACTGGCAGCTCAATGACTGCTGGCCCGTTGCGTCCTGGTCTTCCATCGACTATTACGGGAGGTGGAAAGCCCTGCATTATTATGCAAAGAGGTTCTTTGCACCGGTGCTCCTTTCCTGCGAGGAGGAGGGGCTTCCGGGACAGACCATGAATACGAATGCGGAACCGTTTCCGGTTCGGAAGTCGATCCGTTTTAATGTATCCAACGAATCCCGGAGAGAGCGGCGTGTCACGGTTGCCTGGCAGCTGCGGAACAGTGACGGCACCGTCTGCCGTGAGGACTGTCGGGATCTTGCCGTTCCACCCCTGTCTGCGCAGTGGCTGGAGAAGATACCGCTTCCTGAGGCAAGGATTTATGAGCAGGCGGTCACCTACCAGCTGTCGGAAGACGGCGCAGAGCTCTCATCCGGGAGCGTCCTGCTTTGTGCACCCAAGCATTTTCGTTTTGCCGACCCCCATCTCAACGTCCGGACCGATGGCAATGAGATCATCGTGACGGCGGATCGTTTTACGAAGAGCATCGAGATCCGGAACAGTTCTGACGACCTGATCCTCTCCGACAACTTTTTCGATCTTCCCGGGATGAGCGACCGTCCTGCCGTGAAGCATGTGCACATCCTGAAAGGACGACCGGATCATCTGGAGGTGCGGAGTGTATATGACATCAGATGATCATCTCCCTCCCTTGTAAAAATCCCCAGGATGTGGTTGAATAGAAGACATATTGAGGGGATTTTTATGGGGGATCATTCTACGGTGATTGCCCTCTCCGGCAAGGGCGGAGTCGGGAAAACATCACTGTCTGCGGCGATTGTCCGCATTCTCACGGAAGAAAAACCGGAAACGAAAATTTTGGCCATCGACGCGGATCCTGCCGTTGGTCTTTCTGTCGCGCTCGGTATAGAGGTAACACAGACCCTGGATCAGATCCGGCTTCGGGTGGCCAGGGACGTGACAGAAGGAATGCAGGAGACACAGGATATTCTGGCGGAAGCGAGGTTTCGCATTTTTGACGCGATGGACGAGTCCCGGGGATTTGCGTTCCTTGCCATCGGCAGACCGGAAGCCGCCGGATGCTATTGCGCCATCAATACCTACCTGCGCCAGGTGATCAGCATGATCGCCGGGGAGTTTGACTATGTGGTGATCGACGGAGAGGCGGGGATCGAACAGATCAACCGGCGCGTCATGGAAAAGGTGACCCATCTTTTGCTCGTGACGGATCAGAGCAAAAAGGGCATGGAAATCATCCGGACGATCCACGGTGTTTCCAGGGAGCTGGTGATGGCAGACCATGTGGGCGCTGTACTGAACAGGGTTCTGTATCCGGAAAGGATCAAGGATGACCGGATCGGGGAGATACCGCTTGTCGCCGTGATCGGTCCGGACAATGTCCTGACGGAGCATGATATCGAGGGCTTAAGCACCTTCTCCCTGCCGAAAGATGCGGGGATCCTAAAGGGTGCCAGGGAGATTTTACAAAACATGGAGATCATCCCCCGGGATACTGAAAGGGGGCGATCATCATAAATGAGGAGGAATCGGAAATGAAGTATTTTGGCGGATGTGATGTGGGGAGTACCTACACGAAGGCGGTGATTCTGGATGAGAACGGACAAATGACAGCCCATGTCACCCTGAAGAGCAAGATCAACGCCGAGGAGTCGGCAAGGCTTGCGATGCAGGATGTGTGCGGCAAGGTGGACGGTCTGGAGGGATCCCAGGAGCTGGCTTATCTCATCGGAACCGGCTACGGGCGCAACAAGGTGCCCTTTGCGGATGAAAACGTGTCCGAGATTTCCTGCCACGCCATGGGCGTGCATGTCACGAATCCCAAAGTGGAGTCCATCATTGATATCGGCGGACAGGATATCAAGGGCATCGCGATTGATAAGGACGGGACAGTCAAAAACTTTGCGATGAATGACAAGTGTGCGGCGGGTACCGGACGTTTCTACGAAGCCATGGCCCGTTCCTTTGAAATGTCGCTGCCGGAGTTTTCGAAGCTCTCCCTGACGGCGAAGAATGTGATCCCGATCACGGCGCAGTGTACCGTGTTCGCGGAGTCCGAAGTCATCACGCTGGTGGGGGAAGGGAAGCCGATGGACGAGATCGCGGCCGGGATCCAGATGGCAGTGGCAAAGAGATGCTTTGTCATGGCAAAGAAGGCCGGTGCCACCGACTCCATCACGCTGACCGGCGGCTGTGCCAAGAACGACGGCCTGAAGCAGGCAATTGAGCATGTATTGAAGCTGAAGGTGGTGAACCTTTCCACCGATCCGCAGCTGATGGGCGCCCTCGGCGCGGCAGAGTATGCACGTCAGAAGGGCATGGCAAAACAGCGTTAAACCATGAGACTATTTGATACCATCATTGACGAAACGATGGCGGAAGTGAAAAAGTGCAATGGGAAGACGCTCTCCGTGGAGCTCTCCCGCGCATGGCCGGACACCGGTGCATCCGAATTCCTGATGCAGAAGGACTGCGCGTTTGAGCTGGGCGGAGGAAATCATCCTTCCGTCAATTACACCTGCGTGACGACAGAAAAGCTCATGGAGACCGATGAGATCCTTCTGGTCGGACCGGATCTCCCGGAGATCAAAGGCGACGTGCCCTTTGCCCGGATCGTGATCCTGCAGACGGAGGATCTCGGAGACGACAGCGAGGAGCAGTACCGTGCCGTCCGGGAGATGGAGTTTGCACGTTATCATGTATTTCCCAGGGGGTATATGGTGCGCTTTTCCTCCACGAGCCACGAGGAGCGGGTGCGTGTCAGCAGGGAGGCGGTGCAAAAAGGCATCTCCTTTGCCGCTGTCGGTGCTTCCTATATCCAAAAATACAGGGAAGCGGCAAATGTGAAACACGTCAGGGTGATTTTCCTGCTGCAGGCTGATGCGGTCACCGCACTGCAGCCCTATGCCGGGAGGGTGAAGGACATCACCAAAACCCTGACCCACATTTTTGACAGCATTCTCGCAGACTGCGGACATTGTGACATGAAGCGTGTCTGTGATGAAGTGGAAGGAATGAAGGAAATGCATCTCGGCCTTGTAAAAAAGAAAGCCCGGAGGGAATGACGAATGCACATACTGACAGAGGACAGCGGCAGCCGGGGGGAGATGTCACCCCTTGAAAAAGGAAAGGCGCTGCTGCATCACATGATCCATCATCATGAACAGCATCTGGAGGAGTTTGTGTCGCTGAAGGAGACTATGGAAAAGGAAGGACAGACGAAGGCGGCAAAAGAACTGGACAGAGCAGTCGACCGCACAAAGGAGGCGTTGCAGCACCTGCAAAATGCTTACGATGCGGTGCACAAAGGGTCACCCTGATGGAAAGGAGGAAACAGAAAGATGTGTCTTGCGAATGCTTATGCGGAAGTGGATCAGGCGCTGCTGATGGAAAACACCAAAACCGTCTCCGTTGAGGGGGACGAAGTGGTCTTAAGGGATCTCTTCGGTGCAGTCAAGCGCATCAAGGGGACGCTCCGCTTTGTGGACCTGGAGGAAAACCGCGTCGTGATCGCGGTACATGTCTGAAAAAAATCAAAACGCCGAAATTCTGCTGTGTCAGATTTCGGCGTTTTTCCAGCTGCTAACCGGAATTGAACCGGTGACCTCATCCTTACCAAGGATGCGCACTACCGACTGTGCTATAGCAGCTTGCTTTTTTGTCAGCGTGTTCAATATACAATAACGATTCTTTTCTGTCAAGTGTCACACCAGGAACCACTTTCTGAAAGGAAGGTGGTTTTTTGTTTTGGAAATGCTATAATTATCGTAAACGCATGAATTCGTTTCCCAATAGTTCGAGAAGAAGCAGATTGAAGCGAGACCGCACTTTATAATGGATGATCGTCGTGGAAGCAAGACTTCCAGAACAAAACAGAATATTTTTGCAGTCATTTTCTGTGCCGCGGGTGTAGGACTCAACATAGCATGCAATATGCTCGTCACCGCCACGGGGCTGCCGCTTTATCTGGACACGGTAGGTACCGTGTTTGTTGCTGTATCCGGAGGGTATTTGCCCGGCGTCATTGTCGGGTTTGCGACGAATATCATCAAAAGCGTCATGGATCCGGTGTCCCTTTACTATGGTGTTTTGAATATTCTGATCGCCGTGGTTGCTTCTTTCCTGGCCTCACGCGGGTGGTTCAAAAAGATCGCCGGATTTCTCGGTTCTGTCCTGATTTTTTCCCTGATCGGGGGCGGGATCGGCGCACTCATTCCCTGGTTTATGGAGGGAATCAGCTTTGACAGTGAGAGCCTCAGTAACCTGCTATTCAATACGGGGCATTTCAGCACAGAAGCCGCACATCTTCTGTCCAGTCTGATCATGGATCTGCCCGATAAGGCAATTACGGTATTTCTTGTGGCTGTGCTCATACGGGTGATTCCGGACTCCTGGAAACCGTTCCTTTCTTTCCGGGGATGGATGCAAAGACCTGGGTCGGAGGAGGAGATGACCGGAAAAACCGGCGCCAAACCCAGAGTGATGCAGCTGCAGTCAAAGATTCTGCTGGTTCTCGGTCTGGCGCTCATTACGGTTACCCTGGTGGGAACCGTGGTCAGTATCAAGATCTACGAAAAAAGCATTATTGAACAGCACAAGCGGCTGGCAGAGGGGACGGCAAGTATCGCATCGGGTGAGATCGATCCGGAGCGTGTGGAGGAGTATCTGGAAAAGGGTGAAGAGGCCGAGGGATATGTAGAGACCAGACAGCGCCTGGAAGAGATCCTGGACAGCTCTACGGATATCACCTATCTGTATGTGTATCAGATCAGAGAGGACGGCTGTCATGTCGTATTCGATCTGGAAGGATACGGTACATACGGCGCTGACCCCGGTACGGTGATTCCTTTTGATGAGAGCTTTCAGGATTACATTCCCGCTCTCCTTCTAGGGGAACGGATTGATCCGATCATCGCAAACGACCGGTATGGAAGGCTCCTGTCCGCCTATCAGCCGGTCTACGATTCCACCGGTCTGTGCGTCTGCTACGTGGGCGCGGATGTGGATATGGAGGATCTGGCCGCCAACCAGCGGAGCTTTCTGGTCGAAATGATCACGGTGTTTTTATCCTTCTTCCTGTTGATCACGGTGATCGTAATCTGGCTGACACAGTATCACATCGTTTTTCCTATCAAATCCATTACAAAACACGTAGACGGCTTTGCGGAGGCAGCGGATACCCAGGAGCATCTGGATAAGTCCGTGAAACGCTTCCGGAGTCTGGATGTCCATACCGGTGATGAGGTGGAGATCCTTTACCGGTCCCTGGGCAAGATGCTTGCCGGACAGGCGGAGCAGACCAGAAGCATCCGGAGGCTTTCCTATTCGACGGCAAAGATGCAGGACGGTCTGATCATCACCATGGCGGATATGGTGGAGAACCGGGATTCGGATACCGGTGCACATGTACAGAAGACAGCGGCCTATGTCAAGATCATCGTGGAGGCGCTGAAGAAGAAGGGGTACTATGCGGAAAAGATCACGCCGAAATTTATCTCTGATGTGGTGCGTTCCGCGCCGCTTCACGATGTCGGAAAGATCAATATCCCTGACGGGGTTTTGAATAAACCGGGGAAGCTTACCCCGGAAGAATTCGAGATCATGAAGAGGCATACCACGGAAGGCAAAAAGATCATCGAACATGCCATCAGCACCATGGAGGGGGATCATTATCTGAAGGAAGCCAGAAATATGGCGGCGTATCATCATGAACGCTGGGATGGAAAAGGGTATCCGGAGCAGCTGCACGGAGAAGTGATCCCGCTCTCGGCTCGGATCATGGCGGTGGCGGATGTGTTTGACGCTCTGACCTCTCCACGGATTTATAAACCCGCCTTTCCGCTGGAAGAGGCCCTTGCCATCATAGAAGAGGGTAAGGGAAAGCAGTTTGACCCGAAGTGTGTGGAGGTCTTTCTTGACTCTTTGCCGGAAGTAAAAGTAATCCTGCGGAAGTTTAATCAGGATGCCTGAGAGGAAGCTGTAGTGAAAAGGAATCATCTGAAAACCAAAATATTCGTTGCTTCCGGGATCCTGATGCTCTGGCTTGCCGGTGTCACCGGAGAGAGGGTGTGCGCTGCCGATATGACCGCCCCCCAGACGGAGATGGATGCGCTGGCAGCGCGGACGGGCGGCGGTTATGCGGCCAGCGGACAGATCGAAAACGTCGGATATACGGCGAAGGTCTACAATGCAACAAACGGTCTGCCGACCTCCGATGCCAATTTTATTATGGGTGCTTCCGACGGTCATATCTGGATCGGCGGGTACAGCGGTATTATCCGTTATGACGGGACGACATTCACGAGACTTGATACGAGCGAGGGACTGACCAGCGGACGCGGTCTGTTCGAAGACAGCCGCGGCAGGATCTGGGTCGGTACTAATGATAACGGCGTTGTGGTATTGGATCACCAGGACCGGATTCACCTTACCTATCAGGAGGGACTGCCTTCCTCCTCCATTCGTATTTTTGCGGAGGATGCAGAGGGAAACGTTTATATCGGTACAACCTCCGGGGTCTGTTATGCGGACGAAGACTATACGATCCACAGGATCGGGGAGAGTGCGTTGGACGAAGAGAGGATCACCAATCTTTCTGCCGATGCAAACGGGACAATCTACGGATTGACGAGAAACGGACTGGTTTTTCAGCTGGAGCACGGCGAGGTGACGGCGCTTTACGACAGCGATGATCTCGGCATGGAAAGGATCACCACACTGCTTGCGGATCCCGAACATCCCGGACAGGTCTGGCTCACGACGGAAAGCGACAGTGTCTATTACGGTGCATTCGGTTCCAACCAGCGGGATATGAAAACAAGCACGGTTTACGGTCTCACCGGGATCCACTGGATCAACCTTGACTGCGGTCGCCTGTGGATTACCTCCACGGAAAAAGCGGGGTATCTCGATGAACGGGGACAATTCCATTTGCTGGAGGATCTTCCCGTGAACAGCGGGATTGAGATGATGACCTCGGATTATCAGGGGAATCTCTGGGTTGCTTCCTCCACACAGGGTGTGATGAAGATCGTCACGAATAATTTTGTGGATCTGACGAGTCAGGCAGGCCTGCCGGAAGCTGTGACCAATGCCACCTGTATCCATGAGGGTGCGCTTTATATCGGCACGGATGACGGACTGTTTATTCTGGATGGCAGCGGGAAAAGTGTGGGAAATCCGCTGACTTCTTATTTGAAGGATGCACGTATCCGCTGTATCAAAGAGGGGACCAACGGGGAACTCTGGATTGCTGCCTATACCAGGGATATCGGGCTGCTGCGGGTTTCGTCGGACGGCACCGTGACAAGCTTCACCCAATCGGACGGGATGCCGGATGATGAGGTGCGCTGTATCACGATTGCGTCTGACGGTTCTGTGCTCGTGGGAACCAACGGGGGGCTGGCCGTCCTGAAGGACGGTAAAGTGATCCGCACCGTTACGGCGGAAAACGGGCTGAAGAACACCGTGATTCTGACGGTGGCAGAAGCGTGGGACGGTACGATTTACGCGGGCACCGATGGCGCGGGGATCTATCACATCACGGAGTCGGGCACGACCCTTCTCTCGAGAAACGACGGATTGACCAGCGATGTCGTCATGCGGATCGTCAGGGATGATGAGCGTGAAGTTCTCTGGCTCGTTACCTCCAATTCCATCGAGTATCTGCACAAAGGGGTGATCACGCCGGTGACATCCTTCCCGTATAATAACAACTTTGACCTTTGCTTTGATCATGAAGGATGGATGTGGATCATTTCTTCCTACGGGATCTTTCAGGTGCAGGCTGAGCAGATGCTGCATGATGATGTTTCCGATTACAGGCTGTACACGGTGGAAAACGGGCTTACCAGTACACCGACCTCCAATTCCTACAGTGCCTTCGACCCGGAAGGGTATCTTTATATTTCCGGCAGAAGCGGCGTGAGCAGAGTCAATATCGATCATTATTTTGAAGAGCGGATCCCGATCAAGACAGCGATCGGTGCGGTTTACTCCGGGGATGAGGAGATCCTGCCGGATGCGCAGGGCGTCTATACGCTCCCGGCCAAAGAAGCCAGGATCAGGATCGTAGCCTCAGTCCTGGATTATTCCCTGCTCAATCCCACCGTTCGATTATATATGAACGGAAAGGAAGAGGAAAGTGTGACCATGCAGCGAAGCAACCTGACGCCGTTAGAGTATACCGGGCTGCAGTACGGGGATTATAAGCTGCACATCCAGATTCTCCCGGAGGATGGAGGAGATCCCCTTGTGGATGATACCTACGGGATCACAAAGACACCCCGCTTGACGGAGCTGCCTGCCATCAGAGTGCTGATGGTGCTGCTGGTGGCCTTTGCTGCCGGACTGCTTGTCTGGAGAGTGATGAAGAGCACCATTGTACGCAGACAGTACGATGAGATCCGGCAGGCAAAGGAGGATGCGGAACGTGCAAACACCGCAAAGTCAAGGTTTTTGGCCAACATGTCTCATGAAATCCGCACCCCCATCAATACCATCATGGGGATGAACGAGATGGCCATGCGGGAAGACGCGGCCGGTGTGCCGAAAGGATATTTCATGTCGATGATGAATTACTCCTATGACATCCGGAACGCGACGGAGTCGCTTCTCTCTCTGATCAATGACCTGCTGGATATGAGCAAGATCGAGTCCGGAAAGATGCATCTCGTGGAGCAGGAATACGATACGGTAGAGCTTCTCCGTTCCATCGTTTCCATGATCCGCGTCAGGAGCACCCAGAAGGAACTGACCTTTGACGTCGTGGTGGATGAGATCCTTCCGGCGCGGTTTTACGGAGATGCCGGAAAGATCAAACAGATTGTACTGAATCTGCTCACCAATGCCGTGAAGTATACAGAATCCGGCGGAATTGCACTCTATGTTTCCATGGAGAGCAGGGAGGATGAGACAGGACATCTCCGTTTTTCCGTAAAGGATACCGGGATCGGCGTCAGGGAAGAGGATATGGAAAAACTCTTTACCGCCTATGAAAGGCTGGATGAGGAGAGAAACAGCGGAATCCAAGGGACGGGTCTGGGTCTTGATATATCGAGAAGATTCGCTGAACTCATGGGAGGCAGCCTGACCTGCGAAAGTGAGTATGGGAAGGGATCCGAATTCATTCTTACCGTGGCACAGAAGATCGTGGATCCGTCACCCATCGGTGTCTTTCTGGAGCATGATGAAAGCGCTGTCAGCGGCCCGTATGTACCGCAGTTCATTGCGCCGGATGCGGATGTTCTGGTCGTGGATGACAGCCCCATGAATCTGAATGTGATCAAGGGGCTTTTGAAGGCGACGAAGATCTTTGTCACGACCGCATCCAGCGGGGAAGAATGTCTGGAGAAGCTGAAGGATACGAAATTCAATGTGGTGCTCCTTGATCATATGATGCCGGGAATGGACGGCGTGGAGACCGTTGCCAGAATCCGTGAGACCAATCCGGATCTTCCGGTCTATGCATTGACGGCAAACGCCACTGCCGGCGAGGAATTCTATAAGTCAAAGGGCTTCAACGGATATCTCGCGAAACCCATTGACTGTACGGTTCTGGAAAAAACCATCATGCAGCATCTGCCGGAAGAGATGATGGAAAAACCGGCTGCGGAGGATGTGGTAGAGGATCTGAAGGAGATTCCGAAAGACCTGGGCTGGATCTACAACACGGAGGGGATCACGGTGGAGGAAGGAATCAAAAATGCCGGCGGCGTCTCCAACTACCTGTTTTCTTTGAACCTGTTTCTGGATACCATCGATGACAACGCAAGAGTGCTGCGGGATGCCTATGAGGGCGGCGAACTGAGACTCTATACCATCAAAGTCCATGCATTGAAGAGCAGTGCCAGAATCATCGGAGCTACGGCACTGTCGTCCCTGGCGGCAGAGCTGGAAGATGCCGGGAGCCGGGAGGATCAGACATTTATTCACGCACATCATGACGCGCTGATGACAGAGTATGAGGCATTCAAAGAAAAGCTGTCCGGACTGCATCAGGCAGAAGAGGAAGGGGAAGGGAACCGGGAGATGATCCCGGAGGAGGAACTGCATGGCGCCTATGAGGCACTGATTGAAGTGATACCGCAGATGGATTACGATTCCGTGGAGATGATTCTCGGGCAGCTTTCGGAATACCGGCTGCCGCCGGAGGATGACCGGACGATGAAAGAACTCGGGAAGCTGCTGCGTCTGCTTGACTGGGATGGAATGGAAGCATTGATAAAGGGGAGGAACTTGACATGAAGGCAAACAGGACGATTGTAATCAGTGAGAAAGAATCATTCCTGGTCAGGGTGCTTTTAAACAAGCTGAAAGGAGCAGGAATCGACTGCACCTTTGTGCCGTGGACGATCAACGACATCAACCCCCATTTGAAAGAGGGAACCCTGGTGACCCTCTTCTTGGATGATGGCGCAAAGCCGCCGGAAGATGTGCTGCATTTTCTGTCAGATACAATGGAAGAGAAGGGAATGCAGATCATCGTCCTCGGGGAGCAGGAAGACATCAAAGCCGCTACCGCGTTTCTTCGAAAAGATCTGATCTATACGACCTTTACGAGACCGGTGGACAACACCGCATTTATCGGAGCGAATCAGGAATACTTTCAGAAAGCCGCAGCCGGGGAATTCAAGAAGAGCATCCTCATCGTGGATGACGATGTGCAGTATCTTTCCATGGTGCGGGAGTGGCTGAAGGGAACCTATAAGGTGTCGATGGCGAATTCGGGACTGCAGGCAATCAAATGGCTGGGGAAAAATCATGTGGATCTGATCCTTCTTGATCATGAGATGCCGGTGACGAGCGGTCCGCAGGTGCTGGAAATGCTGCGCAACGATCCGGAGACGATGGGAATTCCCGTCATGTTTCTGACGGGAAAGGGAGACAAAGAGAGTGTGATGAAGGTGGTGGCGCTGCGGCCGGAGGGTTATTTTCTGAAAACCATCCAGAGGGAGGAGCTGCTGGCAAAACTGCAGGAGTATTTTGTGCTGCACAGGTGAAATGATGATGGAATGGATCAAGGCAAAACAACTGGATATTATGCTGCTGCTTTGCGGCGCCTGTGCCGTATTGATCATTCTGCTGATCGCGACGCGCTTTTTGACGAGGCGCAGAAAAGCGATCCTGATCATGATGGAAACGATGGCGCTGCTGCTGCTGTGGTTTGACCGGAGGGCGTACTTCTACGCCGGCAGCATGAGGATCGAAGCGTACGTATGGGTCCGGCTCAGCAACTTTATGGTGTTCTTTCTGACATCCGGGATCGTGTTCGCCTTTAACCTCCTTCTCACGGACCGGCTGTTGGATGAGGGAGGGATGAAGAAGATCCCGGTGAGGCTCAAGGTGGTTTCCCTCGCGGCGATCGGGGGTATGATGCTTGCTGTCATCGGAGCCAATACCGGTCTTTATTATACCTTTGATAATTATAACGTCTATCACAGAGGACCGGGTTTTCTGATCGCTTACATCATACCGGTGGTTTGCCCGCTGATTCAGCTTTCCGTGCTTTTCCAATACCGGAAGGCCTTCAGCAAACTGATCTATCTGTCCCTCCTTTTGTACCTGTTTGTTCCCCTGGGATGCGGGATTCTGCAGATCTTTACCTACGGCATTTCCATCGTGAATATGTCCATGGTGGTGGTGTCCATCGGGCTGTATCTGTTTTCCTACCTGGATGTCAATAATACGGCGCAGCAGGCTCATGAGATTGAGCTGCAAACGGTACAGGGAGAACGCAAACGACTGCAGCTTGTTTTTGATCAGATGGCAAATGCCTTTGTGTCTGCAGTGGAAAAAAAGGATGACTATACAGCTGGAAATGCCGCGCGTGTGGCGGATTATGCAAGGCGGATCGCAGAGCTTTCGGGGAAAGAAGCAGATGAATGCTATCGGATCTATTATGCTGCACTGCTCCATGATGTGGGGGTAACAGGAATCCCCGACAGTGTGATCAAAAAGGGCGAGGAGCCGGATAGACAGGATTATCAGGAGATCAGAAAGAAGCCCCTGATCGGCAGAGAGATCCTGTCCGGGGTTACGGAGTTCCCGTACCTTGGCATCGCTGCACACTACAGTCATGAACGATACGATGGCAGCGGCTATCCGGAGGGAATCGCGGGAGAAAAGATCCCGGAAATCGCGCGGATCATCGGTGTGGCGGACGCGTATGTAACCATGACATCCCCGAAGCATTACCGGCCTGCCAGACCTGCTTTTGCGGCAAGGGAGGCTCTGATCAGGGGAGAAGGCATTGAGTTTGATCCGAAATTTGCGCAGCTGATGGTAGAGATCGTCGATGAAGAAAGCCGGAAGGAGGCGAAAGAGGAGTCTGCGATGATTGAAACCGAGCTCACCTGTCACGAATATCGGGATGCCGTCACCGGCGGGATTCGAATTGAAGACGAGATCTTGCAGATTACCTTTGACTGCAGGATGTCCGGGGAAGAGGAAGCCTTTCACGCCCCCTCTGTGCTGCTTTTTGATGCCTACGACGGACGTGTACATACAGACGCCAAAACCATCGGCGCATACGGGTATCTGGAGTATGGGGAGGTCTGGTTTGATGCGCATCATGTGACCACTGCTGCGAGAAAAATCGTGGATACGGAAACGGATCCGGAGAAGATCGTGCCCCTGGATACAGAGGATGCGAAGGGAGAACCGGGACATTCGGGCGGTGGGGACAGCTTGAAGCGGTATCTGATTTTGGCGGCGAAATACGGGGATCATCTGAGCCTGAAAATGCGTAGCCCGGATTATGCAAAGGAAGTGGTCGTGGCCCTGCCGGGAGACTCCAAGACGGTATTTCTGGGGCTGACCGGAGAGCATTGTATGCTTTCCGGGATCAGCGTCATGCACACCGGGAAAACCATCGGACCGGAAGAGATTCCGAGGATCGCAAAGAAGATCAGTTATATCGACCGTATGGAATCGGATGTGAGAAACATTCAGATCGACAGAACACGTTCTGCGGCGACGGAGGGAATTCCGGTAAGAAATCAGATGAAGCTTGCTTTTCATACCATGAGTCTGCCGGGGGCGGAACTGGTCTGGCATTGCCCGTATCTGGTTCTGTTTTCTTCCGATGACCGAAAGGTGGGAGGAGAGAACTACCATGAATATGCGCTGATCAAACTGAACGGAGAAAACGAGGGGGAGTTTACCGGTGCAAAGAACCGGTTCGTGATGAAAAAGACGGAGAACTTTGCGGGCTGGAAGGTGTGGAAAGAAAAAAATCTGTCGGGGATCGAATGCGAAGTGGAACTGGAAAGAAAAGGGAAACAGATACAGATCGCCACGGAGAATCTCGGCATTCGGATCGATAATACCACAACGATTCTGGAGGAACGGGAGGACATCTATGTGGCCCTCACCGGAGACCAGTGCGCGATCACGGATATCCGGGTGAACTGATCCGTTTTCTATCGGGAGAGGAGCGCCAGATCGATCAGGGCGCTGTAGATATAGTGGGCAATCATGATGTTGCCCTTTTGATTGGGATGTGCGGGGTCTGCGAACCAGTCCGGATGCGCTTTTGAGAGACGGTAAAGATCCAGAACCGGACACCCCGTTTCTTTTCCCACCTCCGCAATGATCTCATGCAATTCATTCCCGACGACGGACACATCCATCCGGTAGGGCGGATTCTGGTGCTTGTCTGTCCAGACGATGGTGGGCTGCATCAGGATCACCATGGGATGCTGGGGAAGAGAGCGGTAGGTTTGCGCAAATGCCAAAAGCTCCCGCCGATAGTTGTCCTCGTCCCAGTTAAAGGTCTTGACGTCGTTGGAACCGAGCATCAGCAAAAAGATCTCTGCACCGCAGTGAAGGCTGATATCGTAGAAAGGATCCGACCGATAGGGAAGATCCCCGTTGTCCTGCAGTGTGCGCCAGGAAAGACCGTAATTCAAGACCTGCCACTCCTGACCGAGAAGAGCACCCAGTCTGGCCGGGTAGGAGTCGCGGCCTCTGGTAAGGCGTACGCCGGCGCCGTAGGTCAGACTGTCTCCGACACAGGCGATCAGCCGCTTCCCGGGCGCCGGTTTTGGCGTACGGGGATGCACGACCACATTGATAAAATATCCGATCACATCTTTTGCAGACTTATCCATAAAATTCACCCATCACCACATCTCGCCCAACAAACGGCAGCAGGAAAGCGCTTTCCAGTGTCCTTCATACTGGAAGGGGACGATGGAATACAGCTGCATAATAGAGTGATGGTCAATCCCGTTGGCGTGGAACATTTCCGTGATGTAGTCGTTGCCGCTGCTTTTGACACGTTCCAGAATGGTGGACATATCATAGAAGCGCAGGAACCGGGCGCGATCCTCGCGGCGGATGTAGCGTTCCGCATAAAGCTTGACGGCAAGGTCGGACCGCGTTTCCTCGTTGGTGATCCGTTCCTGACCGGAACTGATGTAGAGATTTTCCACGGTGCCGTTTTCGTCGAACAGATCCACGCGGAAAAACAGCTGCAGTACATAACGGGAAACCTCCTGCAGATCCTTTGCCTGATGCGCCGCTGCATTTTTGCTGAGGTTCTGGGAGAGCATGACAAAGGAGGCGCGATTGCCCGTGCGGGAAAGGAACTCCAGCTCCATGGAGCAAACGTAACCGTTGATCACCACATCCGAGGTCTCGATCTTTTTGGAAGCCTCTGCTTTTGCGGCCAGCCGCCGGAAGACTTCGTTTTCCTGCACACCCTCCAGAGCGGCCCGTTTATTCAGCGCGGAAAGATCGGCGATGTTCAGTTCGTTTAAGAACCGGATATAGGCCTCGTTGCCGTAGATAAAGCAGATCTCATCGTCTATCAGCTCGACGATGGAAATCGCAAGCAGACTCTCTGCGGTACTCTTGCGGTTGCGGAGGGGCATATTGCCGAGCACGTTCACTTCACCGACCCTGTCGTAGTAGGAGTGCATCCCGCTGGGCTCCGGGTGATTGCCGGCGCGGTCAGAGATCTCCGTTCCCTGATTGACGAGGCTGTTATTCCGGAATTCCTGCCGGAAGGGGACAGGCTTGCCGATCAAAAACCCCTGCAGCTTCTCACAGCCGATGTTTCGCAGAAAATCATATTGCTCCTGGGTCTCCACGCCCTCCGCAAGTGTATGCATGCCGAGCTCCTTCGCCATATTGACGATGGAGGCGAGAATGACATGGGAACGTGGATTGGTCTCAAATTCGTGCAGGAAATTCATATCGATCTTCAGCACGTCAAATTGATAAGATTTCAGATTGTTTAAGGAGCTGTAGCCGGCGCCGAAATCGTCCATCCAGATCTTGTAGCCGGCCTCCCGAAAGAGCTCCATGGCATGATCCAGAGCCTCGGTATCGGAGGCAAGCGCGCTTTCGGTAATCTCGATATTGAGCATGGAGGGAGAAAGGTCGTATTGCAGGCGGATCCTTTGCACCTCCTCGAAGATATCGCAAAGCATGAAATCCAGTCGCGACAGGTTGACGGAAACCGGCTGGGCTTCCCATCCCATATTCAGAACGAGGCGGATGTCCCGGCAGACATTTTCCACCATGTACAGATCCAGCTTGTGGATGAGATGCGCATCCTCCAGAACCGTGACAAACACACCGGGAGAGATCATGCCGTATTCCGGGTCTTCCCATCTGGCAAGTGCTTCATAACCGCAGATCTGACCGGTGAGAGAACGAACCTCCCGCTGGTAATAGGTTTTGATATAGCCCTTCTCGAGGGCTTCCGTAAAGCCTGCCATGACATATTGATGAAAGGCGGCTTTCTTGGCAAGCTCCTGATCGTATACATAGAAATCCTGATCAAATACCTGCTTTGCATGATCGCAGGCGATCTTTGCGTAATCGGTTGCGAAGGAGGGATCCGGCTCTGTCCCGTCACTGAAATAGATGCCGGCTTTTAACGTGATATGCATCCCGCGCTCATAACGGCGGATGGCTTCCTGCAGCTGGTCAAGAAGGCGCTCCACATTTTCTTTGCTTTCGGAGTGAATGTGAAGGATAAAGTGATCGGCGTTGGAACGACAGGCGCCGCATTCCGGGAAAAGTCTTGTGATCTCGTGGGCGATGCCGCGCAAAAGATCATCGCCGGCGGCAAAGCCGTAGCGCTGATTGAAGTCTTTGAAATTCAGGATATCCAGGAAAATGACCGTGCCGGACTTGTCCTGCGTGTCAGGAAGACTGCGCAGGAAAGAAAAGAACCCCGTCAATGTATGAAGTCCTGTAACGGAATCGTATTCTTGTTTGATCAAACGTTCCTCTGTCATCTTTTGAATCCGGTCTTGCAGTTATGACCTTTTGATGTCATAATGGTTTGCAGTGAAAAAACTGGTACGCTTGTCATCAAATACTTCGACTACACGATGACGCGGGTACCGATACTATTAACACAATTTTAACATGGCTGTTATAATGTTTCAACCGCAGAAAGGGAAAAGATGGAGCAGGAAAATCAGGAACAGGTGATGGGCCAAAGCCCGCAGCCGGACACGGAACAGCCGGCAGGACAAACGGCGGAACGCACAGAGGCAGATGATTATGCTGACGTGAAAAATGAAAACAGAGAGAAGGCGGAAGTGATCGAGACCACGGCAAGGGATGTCACGACGCAGCAGACCTGGACACAGGGGGAGACTTCCCGGACGGCAGCACCGGATATCCCGCCGGAGCAGCAGGAGACGGCACTTTCCGTCCTGCAGGAAACGAGAGACCTCCTGAAGAAACAGACCAAGCAGGGGCTGGTGCGTACGATTTGCGCGGTAGTCATCGCGATCTTTATTGTGATCGCCGTCATCTGCGGGGTCTATGCGACCAATGTCCTGCTGCAATATGCCGGACACGCCATCGAACAGCTGGATCAGGCAATGGGCATGGTGGGATCCATCGAGGATCTGATTCATCAGATCAGCCGTGAGATCGACGCGCTGAATCTGGATGCGTTCAACAGTATGCTGGGTAATATGGATACGATCACCGGAGACATCGCAAAAGCCACCACGGCGATCTCCGACGCGACCACGGGGATCACGGATGCCGTGAAGCAGCTGGGTGATTTTGCGGAGGGACTGAAAAACCTGAATCCGTTCCGCTGAAAAGATACACGGAAAACTGCCTGCAAAAGGTTGTTTTCCGTGTTTTTTTGTTGACAGAGGTTATCATATAAGATAACATGAAAGGAGGAGAAGAATATGGGAAAAGGGAGACAACAGACACCAAGTAAAAACGGGTTAAAGAGCCGGCAGGAAGTGGTACGCGAGTTGAAACGGATCCGCCAGCAGCAGGAGATGACGCAGCAGGAACTGGCTGCCCTGATGGGGACGCAGAAGTCCAATATCTCCCGTCTGGAGAGCGGCAGATACAACCCGAGCCTGGACTTTCTGATCAGGACCTTTGAGTGTCTGGGGAAGACAGTGTCGTTGTTGATCAGGTAGGGGGGTATATGGCAGCAAAATCCATTCGGGAGGTCAATGACCGGGATGTTGTGCTCTGTACGCTGACGGATAAGCGGACAGGGCGCATTCTGATGGAAACCTTTGTGGAGCGTGGGATCCCGTTTACACAGACCTGGGAGAAGCGCTCCCTTTTTCAGAGAGCCTTTCGCCACGAAAAGGAGGAGATCTGCACGGTGAGGACACACCGCAGTCAGTACAGCAGGGCGAGGCGCGTACTGGATGCATTGGGTCACCCTTTTTTGACCCGGATCCAGATTCATGTGGTATAACACTTTGAATCCGCGGAAAAAGTGATACAATAAGAAGAGGATGATCATGACGCGGAGGAAGAGATGTTTGGTGTCAATGTAGGGAGCCTGAATCTGGGGTCGGTCAAGGGCATGGCCGAAGAGATTCAGGAAAAGACAGAGCAGATCGCGGAGTATGAGAGACTGTTTTCGGAGCTGGCCAGGCTGAAGGAAAACGGAAAGGAATACTTTGAGAAGCTGACGGATGACCGGAGCGGCATGGATCGATCCCTGACAAAGGTGGTCGACTATGTGCATGCCGGTGACGAGCTGGCCAATGACGGAGACCGGGAAGCGGCAGACCTGGAAAAGGAGCTGACCGCACTGGAGAAGGAAGTAAGTGGTTTCCGCGACGGGATCAGGGCTTTGCACGGGGCGATGGATGAGACCGGAAAGGATCTCACGGAGCTGGTGGAACAGAACAAGCACTTTTCTGCGCCGGCGAAGGAGCTTGCTGCGGGAGCGAAGGATATCCGCGATGAACTGACTGCCCTGCAGGAGGAGACCAAAGGTCTGTCTTCGTTTTTCAGGAATGTAAGCGTGATGTCTTTGACGGCGGCTATTGATGCGGGGCGCATGGGGGAATCCGCTTCGAAATTTGTCCAGACCGCAGAGGACATCCGGATCGAATCCGAAAAGGAAGAGCGCCTTTTGCAGGAGCTGACAGGGAAGCTGCAGAGCCTGCACGCGAGGATGGATGCGTTTGATGCGGCCGTGGAAAAGATGAATGTTTTGCAGACGGATATGAACAAAGCCTGCTACCGGACATTGACAAACCATGAGGAGCGGATCCGGAAGCTGAAGCCCGTCGGGATCAAAGGAGAGAGCGCAAAACAGCTGCCCTCGCTGAAGGATCTGGCATCCTCCCTGAAGAAAAAAATCAAAAAGATCCATGAAAAGCAAACCGAAATTCTGGATGAGATGGAATCCCTCGGCGCCAACTTCATGGATGAACAGAAAGCATCTGAACATGCGGAGACTGAGTTTACGGAAGTATTGAGCAGAATCTCCTTTTCCGCCTGTAGTCAAACTCAGGCTGATGGGGCAGAATCGACCATCCGGGACAAAGAACTATAAACAAGTGACACACTGAAAAAGAGGGGAGAAGAAAGATGGGAGCAGTGAAAGAGGTTTTTACATTTCCTTCCGCAGACGGACGTACACCGATCCATGCCGTGAAATGGACGCCGGAGGGCGGAGACTACCGGGCGATTCTGCAGATCACCCATGGCATGGTGGAATACATCGAACGCTATGAGGGATTTGCGGAGTACCTCACCGGGGAAGGGTACCTCATCGTCGGTCATGACCACGTCGGACACGGGGAGTCCATCGTCAGCAAAGAAGACTGGGGATACGTCGGAGAGGAGCCGAGCAAGATTTGGGTTACCGATATGCATCAGCTGCGTACCGCCTGCCAGGAGCAGGGGAAGCCCTACTTTATGCTGGGGCACTCCATGGGCTCCTACCTCCTGCGGCAGTATCTTGCAAAATACGGAGCAGGGCTCACCGGCGCCATCATCATGGGAACCGGCTTTATGCCGGAGGGGACGGTGAAGGTCGCCATGGGCGTGGCGAAGTTTCAGGCGGCGTTCCTCGGCTGGCATCACAGGAGCAGACTCCTGCAGCAGCTTTCCTACAGCAAGCCTTACAAGCAGTACAGCCTGGACGGCTCGGATGTGAACAACAGCTGGCTGACAAAGGATCCGGAGATTGTCAAAAAATACTACGCGGATCCGAAATGCACATTCCTTTTTACAGACAACGCATACATGGGGCTGTTTGAAGCGGTGCTGTTTTCCTGCAGTGCGGAAGGGATCGCTGCGATCCCGAAGCAGCTTCCCCTCTTCATCGTTTCCGGACAGGAGGACCCGGTGGGGGATCTCGGGGTCGGCGTCAAGAAAGTGTATGATCTCTATCAGGAAGCCGGCATCGAAGACGTGACCTGGCAGCTGTATGAAAACGATCGTCATGAGATCCTGAATGAAACGGACAAAGAGAAGGTGAGGAAGGACATCCTTTCCTGGATGAACGTGCGGATCGCATGAATGAAATGAAAAGAACGGACTGGATCGACATGGCGAGGGGATATGGAATTCTCCTCGTCATGATTGCCCATCTTTGCGAATGGACACCGGTGGGATCTTTGATCTATTCCTTTCATCTGCCGCTGTTTTTTCTGCTCTCCGGCTATTTGTTTTCGGTACGGGAGAGTTTCGCGGCATTTGTAAAGAGAAAGGTCACGGGCATGCTGGTGCCCTATTTTTGTCTGGCGGTTCCCATGATCCTTTGGGATATCTTTGTGGAAAAGGGCGGACTCAGCTGGATGTATGCGCCCATGTTCCAGGGGACGAAGCTGGTCAGCATCGACAGCTACGGCGGCACCTTTGACTGGAGCCGGATGGGAGCGCAGCCCCCTGTTTCCGTCCTGCTGCGGGATGGCCTCGGCCTTCTCGTACAGAAGCGGATGTGGACCTTCTGGTTCTTGGCATGTCTTTTCGTTTTGAGCTTCCTGTTTTACGTGCTGGTTCGCTTTCTGAAAAAGGAATGGATCCGTGCGGTGGTGGTGTGTGCCATCGCGGCGGTGGGATTTGTCTGGTATGCCATGGGTCAGAAAGCGCTGCCCTGGAATGCGGATGCGGCGCTGACGGCGCTCCCGTTCTTCTACGCAGGCTGGCTTCTGAAACGGTACGAACTGCTGGACAAATGGCTTTTCAAGGACAAGAGTTACAGACTCCGCAAATGGGGAGTTTTGCTGTTCACTCTGGCTTTCCTTGGGAACGGTCTGTTTTGCTTCCTGAACTGGGTGGTGGCGGGACAGGGCCTTGAAATGTACTACAATCAATACGGTTTTCTTCCCTTCATGTTTTTGGCGGCTTTCTGCGGGATTTTTGCAACGATTGTGCTGAGTGGGATCTACCCCCTCCGGCCGGTCAAATACATCGGCAAATACTCCCTTGTGTATTTTTTGCTCCATCAGGGCATCTGCTATCCGCTTATGGAGCGGATCTTCTTCCGGCTTCATATTCTCCAGTCCGATACGGGCCTGTTGTTCTGGCTTCGCGTGATGGTGGAAGTCGCATGCAGTGTCGGGATTCTGACGCTCTTTGCTTTTCTCCTCCGCAAGACCCCGTTGAAATTCGCTCTTGGGAAGTAAGGAACCGGAAATGCAGCGCAAAGATGCAGCGGGGAAATCTCTTTTCATTTCACATGAAATGGTATATGATAGGTAACATGAGTAAGGACGATATCGTTTTCGGAGCAATCAAAGAGATTACAAACAAGGTCAATGAAGCTGTGCAATCCCAGCAGTTTCAGAATCTCGGGAATCAGATCCGCCAATCGGTGGAAGAGGCCACGTCGAAGATCAAATCCGCGACAGATACCGTGGCGCAGAATACCAGGAAAGCAACCGATCGCTACCGGCAGGACCTGGAGATTAATTCCGCCGAGAACGAGATGCCGCGACACTATACCAACATCAAGACGTCACCGGTGAATACCGATACGCCATTCTTTCGGAAGCATGTGAAACGGAGTCTCGGGTTGGGTTCCATGATCGCCGCCGGGGTCGGGATGCTGTTTACCGGGATTCCGGCGCTGGTTTTTCTGTTTCTCTGGCTGATTTCTCTGATGGTGAATCCGGTTTTCCTCGCAGGGCTCATCGTCTTCGGCGGTCTGACAGCGCTGCTGACGGTTCTTTCCGTAAGGGGAGGAAAGGCACACCGTCTGGCGGAGCTTTATCACCAATACGGAAAGATAGCCGGGGATGCCCCGATCCTGTCTGTGGAGAAGCTCATGCAGGGTACCGGACGCTCCCGGGCAAAAGTGCTGTCCGACCTGAAAAAAATGATGGACAGGGAATTCTTTTCCTTTGCGGAATTTGATAAAGACCAGTCCACCCTGATGCTGACGTCGGAAGCATATCAGGAGTACCTGTCTCTGGAGCAGCAGAGAGTTGCTTTGGAGATGGAGAAGGTTGAAAATGCGAAGGCGGCTGAGAAGGCCCGGAGCGAGATTGCGGACTCCGATCTGCCGGAGGATGTCAAGGCGCTGCTTGCCGAGGGACATGCCTATCTGCTTAAGGTTCGCAATTATAACGACGAGATCCCGGATACGGAGATCATGTCACAAAAGCTTTACCAGCTGGAAAACATCATGAAGCGCATTTTTGAGCAGGTGAAGCGCAATCCCTCCAGCGCAAAGGAGCTGCGCAAATTTATGACCTACTATCTGCCCACCACGGATAAGCTGCTCTCATCCTATCGGGAGGTCAGCGCACCGGGTGCAACGGGGGACAATATCCTCTCTACGAAGCAGGAGATCGAATCAGCCATGGACGTGATCAATGAGGCGTTTGAGAATCTCCTGGATAAGCTTTTTGAGGATACGGCATGGGACGTTTCCACCGATATTTCCGTCATGAAGACCATGATGGCACAGGACGGTCTCACCGGCTCCGAGCTGCAGGCTGAAAAAGCAAAAGAAAAAGTGCCAGTGTGACAGTTTAGTATAAAGAAGGAGAGAAGAAATCATGGAAAACGAATTCAAGGAATTTGAGACCACCGCACCCACCCTGACCTTTGGTGTTGGTGATACGCCACAGCCCAGACAGGAGCTCGCAGAGGTGAAAACGGAAGAGCTTTCGGAGGAACTGAATCTGACGCCCGAGGAGCAGGCACAGGTGGATGCCTTCGTGTCACAGATTGACCTCTCCGATACCAATGCCGTGCTGAACTATGGTGCAGGTACCCAGAAGAAGCTTTCCGAGTTTTCGGAGAAAGCGCTTTCCTCCGTGCGCACGAAGGATATGGGCGAGACAGGCGAGATGCTGACGGGGCTCATTGCGGAGCTGAAAAATTTTGAGGTGGATGAAAACGAAAAGGGCATCAAGGCCTTTTTCAAAAAGACAGCCAATAAGGCGATGGGCTTAAAGGCGAAGTATGACAAGGTGGAGACCAACGTCAATACGATCTGCACCGAGCTGGAGAAGCATCAGGTGACCCTGATGAAGGACATTGAGCTGCTGGACAAGATGTACGACGCAAACCTTGCTTATTTCAAGGAGCTTTCCATGTACATCGTGGCCGGTAAGCAGAAGCTGCAGGAGGCACGCAGCGGCAAGCTGGTGGAACTCCAGAACAAAGCCGAGCAGACCGGACTCCAGGAGGATGTCCAGGCAGCGAAGGATTACGCCGCCATGTGTGACCGTTTTGAAAAGAAGATTTACGATCTGGAGCTGACCCGCACGATTTCCCTGCAGACGGCACCCCAGATCCGTATGATCCAAAGCTCCGACACCATGATGGCGGAAAAGATCCAGTCTACCATCGTAAACACGATCCCGCTCTGGAAGAACCAGATGGTCATTGCCCTTGGCGTGCAGCATGCGGGTGAGGCCGCAAAAGCACAGCGGGAGGTTTCCGAGACCACAAACGAGCTGCTCCGTAAGAATGCGGACGCACTGCAGATGGCCACCATCGAGGCAGCCAAAGAATCCGAGCGCGGTATCGTCGAGGTGGAGACCCTTCGCCACACCAACGAAACACTGATCAACACACTGGATGAGGTGGTTCGGATTCAGGCAGAGGGCAAGGTAAAACGCGCCGAAGCCGAGAAAGAACTCGTCGAGATCGAGAACCAGCTGAAGCAGAAGATGCTGGAAGCAAGCAAGAAATAATACAGTCATCAGCATAATCGTAACAAAGAGATCGCCGGGATAAAACCCGGCGATCTCTTTTTAAAGCAACCGTCCTCTGTTGTATCAAAAAATTGACGTCGGCAGCATGATTTTAACCCGCAAGGCTACTGTGAATTGAGATGCGTCTGCGGTATGATTGCTTTATCAAAGGAAGGAGAAGCGTCTTCATATCATGGAGTCAGGAACGATCGAGTGCTCTTTCCGTAAAGGCGATCATACTGCAGTAACTGCCATTACGGAGGATGGACGGGTTAATACCATGATGAAAGACTTTCTGGATTATTGAGGTATCGGGAAATGACACAGTTTGAAAAGGATTATCAGACGCTTATGGAAGCGTATCAAAAGAACATTGAATTTGCGAAGGGACAGAAGAAAACCTGCCAGCAATCTTCTTTCGTGATTATGAAAGCAGCCAGACAGTATCTGGGTTTGCTTTCTATGGAAGAATTGCCGGAGTGTCAAGCCAAAGAAGTTGTAAAAAAAAGCAAACATCTTTTTCAGCGCTTTTTGGAATGGTATAAAAGGAATCCGGCTGTCTTTTTGGACAAAGACTATGAAGATATCGATTCTCTGATGGATTTGGTCGGTCTTTATGAAGCGGAAGTACTTGAAAAGCTACGCATGGAAGAGATTGGCGGAACCCGGATCAATTTGGAGAAAATTTTCTCTTCCTCTTTTGTATTACGACAGCTTCTGTGTATTGGTATAGAGAAACTGGTAATGGAAGCTCTTTCTGATCAGGATTTGTCTCCAAATACAGATGAGGATACGGACTTATATATCACAAAGACAGGGGGAAAGTATCATCGGATCGACTGCCCGTATTGCACAGGAAGACAGTTATACCCCAGCACCAGAAAGAAGATTGAAAACATGGGGATTGCTCCCTGCCGCTGTGTTCCGGAGAAAGTGTTGTATAGCAGATTATCCATGCTTTCGATGGAGGAAAAGTCAGAAGTAAATCAGAACACGATCACGATCTATGTGGATGAATCCGTAAGGGGGAACCAGCTTCATAAGATCGATCCGAACCTTGATGAAGTGGAAGGTGTATACAGCTATCTAATCTGCAAGGGGTATCTGGAGTCCGAGACGGAGATACAGCCGAATACCATTCTGAAAAAAAGGGCGGCCGTAGCGGACGATGCAAAAAACACAACGGATACGACCATAGCTGGAATCCAGGACGCGCTCATGTGGGCGGCTCTGATGCTGGACTTTCATGGAGATGTTGTCGTTTATACGGATAACAGCGGGGCAGTTGAATTGTGGAGAAAGACACCTGAGTCTGGAAGTTTTGAGAAACAGTTTAACAGTATTTCGATCAACCAAATATGCAGGGATCGGAACCGGATGGCGGATCAGCTTGGCAGAGAGAAGATCTTCATGCAGGCAACAGGACCTCTTCTTTCGGAAATTGTCAAACGTTTCAAGAATTGGGAGAAAGCAGAAAAGGAGTTAAAGGTTGTGAGAGAATACTTCCCCCATCCTGTAGAACAGATACCACACCTGATTCAAGAACTCAGATATATGGCAGGAGAATAGAAAATGGAATACACTATCCTATCCATGAAATGGAAAAAACATATGAAGATAAGCGAATTCTCAGCGGTACGTTTGGATGAGGCGCTTCATAAAATCGATCATTTTTACAGTACTAAGACCGAAGCCGGGCAGGAAGTGAGCGAGGGGGACTGGATCCGGCTTTGTGACTGGATGAACCCAAGTGGAACCGTAATCCTTTGGAACAGGAGTCAGACATTTGGAATAAAATATGTTGAATCCCGTGCAGGAAGGAGACTGCCATTTGGTCGTATGATCGGGATCAGTGAACTGGCGTCTGAAATGATTCTTCTTCCCAGGGAAAAGCGTGGCCTTCAGGGATATATGGGGGAACTGGGGTTAAAATGCGAAATGGAAAAGCTTTCTGATCTTTGCTATGAGTCACAATGCCAGGTCCGCCTTTTTCGAAAGCTGAAAAAGCTGAAGGCAGGAATTAGTTCTTCGGAAGAAGAGAAGGAAATGAAAAACGAGAGAGACCGGAAAATCCTTTATGTGCTCCGAAAACTGGATCAGAAAAGCAAAATCGAAGATGACAGATTGTTTTTTCATACGGTTCATTGCGTATTCGAGGTGGATCTGCTTTCGGATAATCCGATTCTGCAGTATCATACAACCAGATTCTATCGGGGGGAGAGAAGGATTGTGCTGGAAAAAATGGAAAATCTGGACTGGCAGGACAAGGCATGGAAAATCCAGCAAACAGCCATAGAGCTGGAGCATCAGCAAAGCATCGGTGTTGGGAGCAATACGGTGAATCTGCTGGTGGATAAACTGGCGCAGAAAGACGGGCACGCTATCAACAAAGGAGGGAGACCGTGACATGATGAGAGATTTGTTTTATCATAAAGGGAACACTGGAGGTGGAGTGGAAGTGAAAAGATATTTGATAATCGGAATAGTGATGATTACACTGGTTTTCGCTGGATGCGGAAAAGAATCCGTTCCGGAGGAAATAACTACGGCGACGGAAACAATGACGGAACCAGTCGCTGAAGAAGCAGTAACGGAACAGACGTCAGAGGCAACAGTCGAAAAAGAGACAGTGACAGAATCAGAGCCTGTTACGGAGGATGAAATCCTCATGGCAGAACGCTCTTTTGATGAGGTTTATCAGGCGTATGCGGATTATTTGAAAGGTCATCCGCTGGAGCAGGGAGAAACCGTTGGGAATTACATCATCAGGGGAGGCCCTGTGGTCTACCGCTTTGACTATATCACGAATGACGACATCCCAGATCTGATCTATGGAGGAACGGAAGCCATGCATGCTTCAAGTATTTACATCTTGACATATACGGAGGGGGATGATCCTGCGGAAAGCGTGATACAGAGCGGGCCATTCGGATCATACAATGCAGTCAGCTATTATCCGGGTAAAGGAATTATCCGCACAATGGACAGCGGCATGGGAGTAGTCGGGACATACTATTCTCAGATCAATGCCGAGGGCAATGCCAATAGAATCGGATACGAAGAACACTATATGGATGAGATCACTGAAGAAGAACTGGAAAGTCACTACTATATCGGTGAAGATCAGGAAGTGAGTGAGGGGGAGTATCAACAATACCTTCGGGAAATGATTGGCGAGGACGAGCCGGTTGTTTTTAACACATGGGATAACCAGGAAGGATATGATGTTCTGGATGCGGAAATCGTTGAGAATGCTTTTCAAAACTGAAATATGTGCTTATGCGCATATATGATACATATGAAAGAGAGGACAATCATGGAAACCATCTTAAGGGAAATATTGTCAAATGTGAAAGACGAAAAGCCTGACGGGAAGAAGATCGACGAGGTGCAGAAGGTTTTTGATCTTGCTGAGGATGTGGAGCGGCTTGCCGGAAATCGAGGTATGGTTGGTGTGCAGGAGGCGATTCAGGATGGGTACTTTCCGAAAGATGTAAAGGACGCGGATTTTTTTGCAAAGCTGTTGTCTGTGCCTTTTTCACAGGATATCCAAATCAGCCTTTTGGAGATTTTTCTTGCCAAATACACTTATGACAGTCCGGCGGGATGGGATGCCTTTATTGACTATATCTATTACCGGACAGCGACTGTCGTACAGGAGAATCCGGATATGCGCATGCTGTCAGCGCATCTATGCGCGCTCCTTCCGGAGGAGATGCAAAAGAACTTTAATGTGTGTGATTTCATGCGCAAAAGCTGCTTTGCGGAATACGAAGAGAAAGCTACGGTCAATAACCCGCCCTGCCAGGAGCTGAAAGATCCCTCGGCGATTTCGTCAAGGGAACGACTGGAGGGTTATCTGAGGCGGATGGATAATCGCTCGATCCAGCGGATGTTGCGAGAAGTGCAGAACAATGATCTTGGCGTGGCATTAAAGGGCTGCCAGCCAGAAATGGCGAAAGTCGTGCTTGAAAACCTGTCAAAGATGCTTCGGGCGATGATCCTGGAGGATATGGAGTTCATGGGACCGGTGCGTGAAACGGATATTGCAGACGCGATGGATGGCATGTCAGATCTCACTGCGAGGCTGATCGAGGGGAAGGAAATCGCGCTTCTGGATGAGGATGTGGTGAAACGATGAGAGATTTATTCTATTATGAAATACGCAAATGTATGGAGGAGATCCGCGATTTCGAAAAAGATTCCGCTTCGGACAGCATTGCCGTGAGTATGGAATCTCGGAAAATGCTGATTGATACAGTAGAACTTCTATTGGATCTTTCCGATACATCGAGAAAAGAGGGGCTGCTTGCCCTTGAGGAGCGCGCATTCAAGATGGAGGCGTTCCCCGGATCCAAGTATCTGCAGAAGATGCTGATGCTTGTCGTAGATGGCACGGATCCTGAGCATGTTCAGGAAATCATACTTGCAAGATATTTTTCTTCAAACAACACAGGATACGAGGCGTTGCAATACCTCATTATGATGTATGGCGTTTTGGGGATACAGGCGGGTATGAATCCGAGGGTTTTGAAAGAGTCTCTTGAAAACCTGCTGCCGGAAGAAATAGCAGATGAATATGAGCGGTTAAATGAAGAAAAGGCTATGGCCGAAAAGCGGGCAACTGAGAGTGACGAGTCTGACATGAGTATGGTGGAGAACCTTTGCGGAGAGGATGTAATCTCTTCTATTCAACCCGGAGACAGGTATTATTATCTCGTCAGGTTGGTGGATGGTCTCATGCCGGAACTCGATGATCGGGCAGTACAACGCATTCTGCGGGATGTGAAAAATGCGGATCTCGCCTGTGCTATGAAAATTCTGGGAGGAAAAGCAAGAAGCAAAATCTTTCACAACCTCTCGCAACGTCTTTCCGTTATGATAGTGGATGATATGGTGTTTATGGGACCGGTAAGAGTTCGTGACGCAGGGGAGGCATGTCGAAGCATCCTGTTGATACTCCTGAAACTGATAGAGCAGGGAGAAATCGTTTGTGAGGAAGACATGATTGTACGCGAGATGGCAACGGTTTTTCAGGACAAGGAGGACGGAGAAAACAGGCAAACCGTCCATGAGTCGGAGAATAAGCTTTATCGCTTATGGCAGGAATACCTTGACAGTTCCAACAGAAGGGTTCAATAGATGCATATCAGTACAAACAATCCTTTTATGCGGGCGTAAGAACGCCCAGCTTCTCAGCAAGCTTTTCGACGTCCGGGACGGACATATTTGTGCACTGTGCAATCTCTTCAAAAGAATTCTTCCCCAGCCTGATCATATTTTCGGCAACCTCGTTTCGCGTCTTATCAGAACCCTGCACAATTCCCTGCTCAATCCCTTGGTTCAAAATATCCTTTGCCTCATAGTTCAATACTTTACCACCCATAATAGTCTTTACTCCTTCCCGCACATTTTCGTACTTCATT
>JAZRFM010000002.1:0-73917 GCA_045661345.1 Lachnospiraceae bacterium | reverse complement strand
GAGATCAAGGATAAGGAAGCCTTCGCTGATTTCCTCAAGGAACAAGGTTGTGAGGCATCAGTAGACGAATTTGAGAAATTCGTAAAGTCTCAGACAGAAGGAGAGATCGGGGATGATGCGGCAGGAGCAGTAGCAGGTGGTCGTTTTTTATGGTGGTAAAAAGTAAAGGATTTTACTGTCTGAATGCATTTGACATGAAATAATGAAGCAAAGGAAGAGACATTATGAACGGTATTTTCAGACAGAAAAGCATCGACAAGGTTTCTTCCCCGGAAAAGTTGGACGACTACATCAGGGTAACGACGCCGGGCGTATGGATCACAATTACGGCGATCGTTATCCTGCTTGTGGGTACTATCGTGTGGGGAACCTTTGGAGAACTTACTATCCATAATTCTGACGGAACAACGGAAACGGTTGCTCCGATCTCATTTATCACCAATTAAGGTAATAAATAAAAATTCCCACACAAAAAAGGTGTGTTGAACCTTGAAAATCGCATGACAAATTGGGCATCTAAATAGGTGCTCTCAGAAAAGGATGTGAAGTTAATGAATTATCTTCGGTAGGCTTCGCCTGTAAGTTCCATCCGGTAGATGGTACGTATCAGCTTTTTAGTTGCATGGGAAATTGCGACATTGTAGTGTTTGCCTTCGCCAATCTTTTTTGCAAGGTATTTGCCGAATTCTTCATCCCAGTGACAAACGTACTTCGTGGCATTAAACAGAGCGTATCGTAAGTACCGAGATCCACGTTTCTCCATGTGGGAATAACTGGATTCTAATTGTCCGGACTGATAAGTGGATGGTGATAATCCTGCAAAAGCAAGTATCTGATCTGCATTATTGAATCTGGAAAAATCACCTGCCTCCGCAAGAATCATGGCTCCCATACGGTAGCTAATTCCAGGGATTGTCATAATCGGAGAGTTGCAGGTATCCATGATGGATTTGATTGAAGCTTCGATTTCATTAATCTCTTCTGTCATTACCTCGATCAGATAAATGGTGTGTTTCAACTCCATCGATTTTGCCGGCATAACAGAACCGATCGAATCTCTGGCGGCATCTCTTATGTTGACAGCCATATCCCGTCCATAATGGCCTTTAGAGGTTGTTTCAAGAAGTTTTTTGAGATGGGTGAGATGGCAATCAGCAATGTGGGAAGCACCGGGAAATTCAGAAAGTAAGGCGTACACAGAAGCCATATGAAGATCAGGAACAAGCTTCTCCAGCTCAGGAAAGAGGATGTTAACAAGGCGAGCTACAGAAGATTTAAGCTTGGCACGCTCTTGAACCTTTTCGAAACGGTAGCGGGTTAATAACTTGAGTTCTTCACTGTGATATGATGTGTCTGAGTACTGCTTCGAAAACCATAAGGCAGGAAAAATGACCGCAGAAGTCCAGGACGACGTGATTGCTTTGGCGGAGCGGATGCTGGATGCTGCACAGAAGAAAACCCTGCATGTCACATGGTTCGGGGGTGAGCCGCTGTTAGCTGCCGACGTGATTGAAGCCCTGTCCGGGCGGATGATGGCTCTCTGCGAGGCGAAGGGCGCAGAGTACAGCGCGGGCATAATCACGAACGGGTATCTTCTCACACTGGAAAACGAGGATCTGCTCGCAAGGTGTAAGGTAAAGAGTGCGCAGATCACGCTGGACGGAGTCGGAGAAGCCATAGATTTTGAAGAGATCCGCAAAAACTGGTAAATATCATGTGAGAGATATTCGAAAAAGTACATTTAGAGAATGAAGGGAAAAGACAGATGGAAAGAAGAGGAAAAATTATGAAGCGTATGGAGATCGTAATTGTTTTGCTATGTTTTTTGATTTTGTCTTTTGCCGGATGCGGAAAAAAAGCAGACGACCTGACTTATGAACAGTTTAAGGAACTGACACCCGAAGATCAAATGAAGACGTTTGAAGAGCTTTCCGGTTCGCAGATCTATGCACTTGTGGAAAGCAGTGATGAGAGCTGGCCCGTTACTGATTATGATCTCATTACGCCGGAAAATGCAAAGGATACGATCGTTCTTTATAACAATCAGGGGGATCTTCATTTTAATCTGGCCTGGCCTCCTTATGGCGGCTTTCTTCCTGAAAGCATCGCATCTATCGGCGAATTGAGCGGTGCATTGGATGTAAGCCGTGATGGCGGGGACAGCGGTCATTCGATGTCCTATGGAAAAAACGAGGATGGCAGCTACCCGAACGACAGCCAGCGCAGCGTTCCTAAGTCGTCTGCTTCCGTCCGGACAGGCGTATTGGATGTAGACCAATATATAAAGGTCCTGGATATTGTTGTGAACGTGGAGGATGATGAAAGCCGTATTTCCGCGTTAGCCGACATGGGTTATGATTCCGAGATTGCATCCCGTTTTATTGAGGATCAGGCGGCTTTTCCTGATCGGGATGAAATATCCGGACCGAATAATATCAATGATGGCGCTCTGTCTGTGGGGCATACGGTTGACGCCACATATGGTTATTACGGAACCACCGCTCCATGGAATGCCGGAGATCTTCATCTGGAAGGCGGCGCCGGACAGCTTTGTACCGTATTCAGCTGGGGAACGCTTTGCGACTCGGGACTTATCTATGATACCGGAACAGCAGAGATACACTAAACAGCCTGAGAACACGATAGGAGATTGACTGGATATAGTGATATCCTAATTTTGAAATGGATATTTAAGAAAAACATCTGATAATAAATTTTGAATTAGCATCATGTCCTTGAATATAATATGCCTATGTGGTAAAGTCTTCTTAAACTCAAATTTTTATGCAGATTAAGAAAGGTTGAGCGACAATGATCCTTGGAAGGGAAAAAGAGCTGGACATACTAAAAGAAGCTGCGTTGGATGATCGGTCCAGGTTTGTCGCTGTTTACGGAAGGCGTAGGATCGGAAAAACCTTTTTGATCCGTGAAGCTTTCGGATATCGATTTACCTTTCAACATGCAGGCTTATCGGATGGTGGGATCAGGGAGCAGATCTTCGCTTTTGAGTCTTCCATCAAAGATGCCGGCGGCACTTTCTCTGATAAAGCAAAAAACTGGCTGGAGGCTTTTGAGGACTTGAAAGAGCTGATACGGTTATCAAGAGAAGAGCGCAAAATCATATTTATCGATGAACTGTCATGGATGGATACGCAAAACAGTGACCTCATAGTAGCTCTGGAAAACTTCTGGAACGGTTGGGCATCTGCCAGAAAGGATATTGTACTGATTGTAAGTGCGTCTGCTACGTCCTGGATGATAAATAAAGTTATCCATAATAAAGGCGGGTTATATAACCGGCTGACAGATCGGATCGGCCTTGGCTCATTTACTCTGGCAGAATGCGAGAAATATGTGAAAGCCTGCAAACTTAATCTGAACAGAGACCAGATTCTGCAGTACTATATGATCTTCGGGGGTGTCCCCTATTATTGGACCTTCCTTCGGAAGGGGCTTAGTATCCCGCAAAATGTAGACCGGATCCTTTTTGATAAAGAGGCGCCATTAAAGGACGAATTTGAGCATCTGTATTCCTCTATTTTCCGGTATCCGGAAACATATATCCGGATTATAAAGACTCTTGGATGTAAGAAGGTCGGAATGACAAGAGAGGAACTGATCTCCGCATCCGGCATCCCCAATTCCGGCAATCTTTCCAAAAAACTGGAGGAACTTGAAAGCTGCGGATTTATACGGAAATACACCTCATATGGGAAAAAGAGCAAGGCTGCTGTGTACCAGCTCATTGACCATTTCACTTTGTTTTACTATCAGTTCATGGAAAAGGGGGTTACGGATCCTAATTTCTGGTCCGGACAGATCAATACATCTAAGATAAACAGCTGGCAGGGACTTGCTTATGAGAGAGTCGTATTGCGCCATATATTCCAGATCAAAAAAAAGCTGGGGATCTCCGGGATCCATTCGGAAGAATTTTCCTGGTATTCAGCACCGGATAAGGATAAAGGGTTGCCAGGCACCCAGATTGATTTGCTGATTGCAAGAAAGGATCGTGTCATAAATCTGTGTGAGGCAAAATATTCCTCCTCTGAGTATATGGTAACAAAAAAAGATGATGAAAATATGCGTCGTAAGATTGCCGTATTTGCACAGGTTACCGGTACCAGAGATGCTATCTTTCCGATATTGATAACCAATGTCGGTGTTATCGATAATTCCTATGCAATGAATTTTCAGTCTGTAATTATTTCGGACGATCTGTTTGCAGAATAATAGATCCAACTATAAGGATATATTTTCTTCTGTTGTTTTGTTTTGGAATTCACGAAATAGATCATCGGAAAGATAAAAGACTGTTTGCAAATTTGTCAAACAAAATACTCCAAATCTGTCAAGTGCAATATTGCAAATCTGTCAAGTGGAGGATATAATCTTGTTATAAAAGGTGGGCGAGAGACAGAAAAATGAAATATTTAAAAAGAATTGCTGACATACAATTGATAGAGAAACTTGAAGCTTTTGGCGGAGTACTGATTGTGGGGCCAAAAGGATGTGGAAAAACTACAACTGCGAAGCAAAAAGCGAAAAGCTTTATTGAGTTTCAAGATGAAGATGAGCGCGAGAATTATCTGCTCATAGCAAATACACATCCTTCAGATTTGTTAAAGGGAGCAAAGCCTAGATTGTTTGATGAATGGCAGGATGCTCCCAAAATATGGGGCGCTATCAGAAAAAGTATCGATGATTCCGGTGAGGTGGGTCAGTATATTCTGACCGGTTCAAGCTCCGCTGATATTAAGACGCCACATACCGGGACGCTCCGAATATCAAGAATGAAGATGTATCCTATGAGTCTCTATGAGAGTGGAGATTCAAATGGAGAAGTATCCCTAAAAGCGTTATTTGATACTCCTGAATCATTTGATGGCTGCAAATCAGAACTATCATTTGACACATTAAAATATGTGATATGCAGAGGTGGGTGGCCGGCTAGTTTAAAGGGAAAGACTGATCAGGCTAAACTCTCGATATCGCGAGATCTGCTAAACCAGACGTGTGAAATAGACATTTCAAACATAGAAAATATAAAGAGAAATCCTATTTGGACAAGAACAATAATGAAGTCATACGCACGCAATCTTTGTACACTATCTGATACAAAAACTATTATTGCTGATGTGACTGCTACATGTGAGATGTCGAGACAAACCTATTATGATTATGTTTCGGGATTGGAAAAACTCATGATTATTGAGGATATTCCTGCATGGTGTCCATCAATTCGTTCCAAAACTTCGATAAGATCATCAAAGAAACGAAACTTTATTGATCCTTCAATAGCTGTGGCAGCACTTGGTGTATCACCGGATTATTTCTCAAAAGATTACAAAACGCTCGGATTCTTATTTGAGTCTTTATGTATAAGGGATTTGAAAGTGTATTCATCCGCTAATGGGGGACAATTATCCTATTATCATGATCGAAACAATTTGGAGGCGGATGCAGTATTACACCTGGAAGATGGCCGTTATGCATTGATTGAGTTTAAGCTGGGACAGACAGAAGTTGATGAGGGAGCAAAGCACTTGTGTGAGATAGAAAGACTTATAAAAAAACACAATGAAGAAGAGGAACAGGTTCCACTCCAACTTCCGGATTTAAAGATGGTTATTACCGGAACAGAGTATGGATACAGACGAGAGGACGGAGTACTTGTTATTCCGATAGGTTGTTTGCGAAACTAAAGTTATACTCTATTGGATTGAAGTCTTAGTGGCTATTTGAACCGTTGGGGATGCAAGGAGATATCAAGATTAAGAAATATAAGATGAAAGAGTTAATCCTTTTGGAAAGAACCAATACTCTTGGTTAAGATTTCAGGGAAGGATGCTCGAATCCCCTTTCTTTACTGAATTTGAACGAATTAGGGTTTAAGGTTCGAATCCTGTCACCCCGATTATCTGCGCATCCTACCGGAGCGATTGAAGGAAAGGCTGGTTTCATCAGTCACTCCTTTGATTTTTGTTTTGCGAAGCAGGAGATGGCATGTTCCACGACACAGGTAGAAGCTTGAAGAAAAAACTGATTGAGAAAGCAATCCGTCTTGGCGTCCTTTTCGGAGGACTGGTGGTCGCACATTTGGGTGTGACCCTTTTTTTGCTGGCAGATCTCGGGGCGGATCCCTTTAATGTCCTGATACAGGGGCTGCGTCTGCTTGTGATCGGGACGGGATTGCTCACACCGACACACGGTATGGTGCATATGGCCGTGTGTTTTTTGATTATCCTGATTCTGCTGATCGTTGACAGAAGCTACGTGAAGGCGGGAACCATCGTCTGTATGTTCTGCGGCGGCCCGATCATTGATTTCTTTACCTGGTGTCTGGGGAGGCTTGGCATTGGGACAGCGGTATTGCCGGTGAAGATCATTGTCCTGATCCTGGGGTGTGTGATTCTGGCATTCGGTATGTCCGTTGTGATCAAGTCGGATGCGGGAACGGGACCGAACGATCTCGTTGCCGTCGTGATCAGCGACAAAACAAAAAAACGTTTCTGGATCATCCGGATCATCACCGATGTTTCCTTTGTCCTGATCGGGTTTCTCCTCGGCGGGAAATTCGGGATCGGTACCCTGATCTGCGCCTTCCTTGTGGGACCGGTGGCGGAAAAATGCATGCCCTTATCCGACAGGATTGTAGCCGCGAGTCTGCGGAGACTTCATAAAACAGAAGAATCCTGATAGGGATCTGCCCCTGCGCGGCCGGCCAACCTTACAGTTATCATCCGCCCCTGCGCGGCCGGTGGCGCTTTACAGTTTTGAGAAAAAGTGAGAAAATTGAAAGCATGAATCAAGAAACTGCAGCGAAATGCACAAGTAATCCTGCTGCAGTTCTTAAGCATTTTTACGGAGGTGGACGAAATGAAAAATCTGAAAATCGGCGTGAAGATTATGCTTGCTGTTTCTATCGTCGTGATTCTGGGGCTGGGTTCTTTGATCGGGATTTCGATCATGCGCATGAGGACAACCCTGATGGTAACCACGGAGTCCAGATTGAACGAGCTTGTGGACGCGCGTGCTGTGCTGGTCAATGAGTATTTTGACAAATATCTGGCGTATTTCAGGGGCTTTCGGAATCTGCCGGAGGTAAAAGCCCTGGCGGCCAATCCGGAGGATGAGGAACTCCAGGCAACGGTACAGGATATGGCAGATCAGTATATTCAGGCCCGGAACGGGATGGAAGGGCTGTTTGTCACCCTGCCGGATACGATGATTCTGGTACATACAAACAGGGATTCCATCGGTGACCTGGCAAATCCTGACCCCGCGGCGGTGGCGGCGATCCCGCCGGCACTGGAAGCACATGACGGTGACTGGCTGAAGGGTCTCGTGCCCTCCACTGCCACCGGGCAGGTCGTGGCGGTGGACTATTCCGGGATCTATGACGATGACGGGAACCTGCTCGGCTTTGTCGGCGGCGGCTCCTTTATCGACGAACTGCAGAATGCGGTATACAATATGTCCTTAAACGGCATGGACAACGCACAGGTGTATCTCCTTTCTTCCGCCCGCAACAACTATATTTTTGCACCGGACAGCGAGATGCTGGGAGCGGAAATCACAGATCCCTCCCACGGACAGGCGATTACGGAAGCGGCGGCAAACGGCAGCGGCCATTTTTCCGCAAAAACCGATGACGGCAGGAAAATGTGGGTGGCATACGAAAACATCCCCGATTATGATGCGGTACTGATGATCACACTGCCGGAGTCCGATGTCATGAGCCAGATTAACAGCCTTTCGATCTTTATGCTGCTCGTGGGACTGATTACGCTTGCCCTGACGCTTCTGGTTACATTCCTTGTGACGAAGGCGATCAGCAAAAACATTCAAAAGGTCAGCGGCATCATCAAGGATATCGGCACCCTGGACCTTACCAACGCAAAACGTCTGGAGGAATTCCACGGACGGAAGGACGAGGTCGGCGAGATAGCAGATGCAGCGGCTTCTTTGACACATGCTGTAGAGGATTCCGTCCGTTCGCTCCGGGTGCGTTCCGAAAACCTTCACAACGGTGCAAAACAGCTTTCCGAAAACTCCAGGGCAACGCTGGAGTCCATCGGTCAGGTGGATGCAGCAGTACAGGAGATTGCCCAGGGGGCGACCGCACAGTCCTCCGAGACACAGAATGCCAACGATTCCGTGAGGGAAATCGGGGAAATGGTTTCCGCGACAAAGGAGCAGACCGAGCGGCTGAAGGTTTCTTCCGAAGCGATGCGCAAGTCTTCCTACGAAGCAAGAGAGATCCTTGCCCGTCTGGGTGAGGTCAACGAAAAGACCAAGAATGCTGTTGATGCCATGTACGAACAGACCAGCCATACCAGCGCTTCGGCGGATGACATTTCCAAGGCATCTGACCTGATTTCTTCCATAGCTTCCCAGACGAACCTGCTGTCGCTGAATGCTTCCATCGAAGCCGCCCGTGCGGGAGAAGCAGGGAAGGGCTTTGCCGTCGTGGCAAACGAGATCGGCAGCCTTGCGACACAGACCTCCGATTCCACCAAACAGATCGAGGAGATCATCCAGGAGCTGATCGAGAATTCACAGAAATCCATCGAGACCATGAACGAAGTGAAGACCATTATCGACCAGCAGACCGAATATGTACAGCAGACGCAGGAGATCTTCGGATCCGTGGAAAAGGAGATTGATCAGTCCCTCTTCGGGATTGATGAGATTGCCGGTACCGTGGATCGTCTGGATCACGTACGGGAAACAGTTGTGGGAGTTGTGGAAAATCTGTCCAGCATTGCGGAAAATAACGCCGCCGGGACGGAGGAGACTTCCGCCTCCACTTCCATGGTGAACTCCATGATGGAGGAAGTGTCCGGGATCGCTTCCACGATTTCTGATATTGCAGTGGATGTGCAGAATGATGTGGACGTTTTCGTGGTTCCCGAAAATGAAGATGCCCCCGACGGTAAAACCGAATAGGGGCATCTGATCAAGCATATTCCATTGATGTGGCAGATACTACTCAGACCGGGTCTCGTTCTTGCGGGACCCGATTTTTTTTCTGTTCCGCGCAAAAAGGAGCAGGAATGCGACCGCAACGCCTGGCAGCATCAGCGCCTGTAGAATCTTGACCAAAATATCTTTTACCATAGCCTGTCACCTCTTGTCCACGATTATACCCGCCCCGGTGAAATTGTGCAAGTGTATTTCCACGCATGGGGTACGCATGGGGTGCGCATGGAGCCACGCATGGGGCAGCCACGCATGGACCGGCCGCGCAAAAGTCCTTGACAAACAATCGAAAGCCTTGTAGAATAGGCAAAGTGACATGCGGGTGTAGTTCAATGGTAGAACACCAGCCTTCCAAGCTGGACACGTGGGTTCGATTCCCATCACCCGCTCTGTTTAGAAGTTCGGGAGGCCTTGATGTTACTGGCTTCCCGTTTTTTGTATCCGGAAAATGTCCGGTACGATTCGGTACGGTATGCGTACCGACCAGTTTTTCAGTCTAATGACAACGCTTTGTCAATGGCTTTTGCCTGCTTCTCTTCTGATTTTCGGGGTGGTTAATTTCTCCCGACCCTAACACTGAGAAAAGGAATACTGTCAAGAGGCTGTCATTTTTGTATGGCAGCCCCATAAAAGCACACTTAGTTACTTTTAATCAAGAAGCGCCTCAGGAATATCATCCTGATCCTCTTCCGGTCCATATTCGTTAGCAGTCCAGTGTACTGAATAGAATTTATCGCCGTGCTACTCGTGACGCCCTGTAACATTTCCAACCTTGCCGATCATGGCGGTTGTTTTTGACGTCTGATCGGTCATTTTGGAACAGAAACAGCAATATGCGAAGCAATCGATCTGAATCCAATATTTCCTCGTCATTTACTAGGCTCTTCTATCTCCGGTCTGCAGCTCTGATCTGGAGGATACCTTTCACTGTCATGTGGATATGGTGGAAAGGGACGCCATCAAAGAACCGGATTTTCTGCGAGAGATCGTGAAGGATGAGGTGACGCTTTATGAGAGGTGAACGAGCGAACCGTGTCATTTTAGAAAAAATCATTCAGTACTGCGATAACGCAGAACACATTTGCCATAAGCATGAGAACGCCAGGAAAGTATTTGAGGAGGATACCGAATTTCAGTATGCATGCGGAATCCGATGCCTGAACACTCCCTCGTACGTCACCTACGTCACCCATCAGGTGTCGATGGTCGACTCCTCGTAGACGCCCCTCAGCAAGTGGTAGGTGTTTCTGTAGTTCCGTTCCCGGCTTACCTGCAGCAGGAAGCTGAGATCCTTTTTCACTTCTTCCCGGGAGACGAGGTCCAAAAGCCACGGGGCATACCGGGTTCCGCTGCCTTCCTTTAATTCCCCGATGAAATCATCCATGGTTTTGCCGCGGTTATAGCTTCGCCCGATGGTGTCGGTGGCAGCATCCAGACAGTCGGCGCATAGGACAAGATCGATGATGGTTTTCAGCCTGCTCTTTGAGGTGTCAAATTCCTCGGGATAGCCTCTGGAGTTGTCATACCACTTGTGATGACCGAGAGCCACCTCCGCATAGGCAGCAGTAGAGGGATACCTGCTGAGAATTGCGGCGCCCATTTTGGGATGGGTTTTGATCAGGTCAAACTCCATGTCCTGCAGCTTCCGCCCGTAAACAAACACGGTATCGATAATGAAGAGCTTTCCGGCATCGTGACAGAGGGCGGCATGATAGGAAAAGTGAATCAGCTCTCCCCGGTTTTTGGCAACGTCTTCTTCCGTTTGACAGTCCGGCATCCCCACGAACAAATCGGGCCGCATGTCGATGAGGTGACCGCACAGACAGGCCGTGAACTGTGCCACCATGCGGGAGTGGACGTAGGTGGGCGGGTGCAGAGCCGCCAGAAGATCCAGCATCATTTCCTCAAACTGGATTCCCTCGGGAATCTCAAGAAAATGCTGGATAAAATGACTGAGAAATTCCAACAGATAGGAAAGGATCCCGCTGTTGGGCAGCTGGAAGGTGTGGTTGACCACATCGGTGTAAAGGTCGCCGATCAGCATTTTTTCCGCTTCATTGATACGGCGGTTTTCCAGGATGCACATGATTTCGGCGGGGATCAGGACGTTCTCGCAAATCCCGGTCATCTCGTAATTGTTCCGGATCCGCGTTTCGTAAAGTGCCAGCAACTCCTTCCGATAATGCCGGATATCCGAACGTCCCGCCAGATAACGGTTCCTGACGAGGAGAAACTTCAGATAACGTTCTTCATCAAATTCTTTGTATCGATCAGGATCTGTGTGCCACAGGCTCCATAGCTCCTCCGTTTTGTCGCAGATCAGGGAGAGCTGTTCTTTGTCAAATTCCTTCGCATTGTTGTAATCCGTGCAAACCGCATAATATCCCAGCAGGCGAAATCGAAAATAGTCCCAGTCAAAATCCGGAACAAGAGGGGGGTAGAAGGGATCGTCACAGAGCGCGAGACTGTCTGACATAAGTGCCAGCTCCCGCCGGTTGTTTTCGGGGTGACCCGTAAGATTTTCGTAAAAAACGGTAAGAAATCGGGAATTGGTGAGTACCAGCTCCCGGCTTTCCTCGTCCGGAATGGCGGCAAAGCGGTCATGCTCACGCAGGGAAAGGAAATAGTCTCCGAGCTCCAGCCCCTTTTTTCGGTACTCCATGGCGATTTCCGGATATTCCGTGATCCGGTCCGTGATATTCATCAGGGTGTAGAGGGTGGACATCCAGATGTCCATATAGCGGATCTGCTTCACCAGATCCCCATTGGCCTGCGCATCCTTCAGCAGGCGATCAGCCACCTCGAGGAGGATGGCGTGGTCCAGATTCTCCAATTCCGTGACATTGAGAAGGTGGTCACAGAATTCGTCCAGTTCTTTGATTTCTTCTGCAGAAAGCTTCCGCTCGGAATACAGAAGAGGGAAGAGGGCGTTGTCCAGAAACTCCCGGTTCTCCGATGCCAGTGCCCCTATTTTCGTGAAGTTTTCACGGAGTCTGACACTGTAGGCATTCGCGTCGTCAATGCCCTCCAGAGAGGGGGTGGACAACGTCCGGATCTCGTTCATGCGGTCAATGTAGTGGTCAAACAAATGATGTATGCTCATGAGGGTTATTATAAGCATACCGGATTGATTTGTATAGTAAAATCGTAGGTTTATGATTTCGTTTTTTTTTGAAAAAAAAGAACCAGCAGTGAAAAAGGATCGTATAAAGGTATGGTTTCATTTTCATTTTTTGCCGGATGATTTTTGAACCTGAAACGGCTGGAAGCCCGTGGGACCCTAAAAAAACGGTTCAAAAACAAGGCGTTTTATGAGATAATAACATCGCCGCGGCAGCCGGAACAAAAAGATCAAAAAGCTGTCCGACGGCACAATATTCAACAGGAGAGAAAGGATCAGGGTATGAGTCAAATGGAAATCAAATCGGCCCCGGAGATGGAGGAACACAGTAAAGCAGAAGCACTCGCCGAAGAGATTCAACAAGGCCTGTTGAAGAGCTTTACCGACTCTCTGCCGGATGAGAATTCTGACAACGACATCAAAAATGTTCTTCTGGACGATGATCATTTGCTGGAGGAACTGATGGATCGGGTTGCTGTCCTCAATATGATGGAGGCGGCCTCCGGCGGGCGGTTAACATCCGCCGCGAAAAAGAAAGACAGTAAGGATACGAAGGGAGAGGTTTCCGAGGAGGAGCTGGAGGAAGCGTACCTGTCCGTGATGGATTCCCTTTTTGAACTCTCCAAACTCATGACGCCTCTCAGTGGTGTGGGAAGAGACAGACTGTATGCCGGGGTTTCCATGATTCGTGAATTTGAGAAGCTGTACTGGCCCCTGTCCACGAGGGTCACCGAAGAGAATATTGCGTCCTTCCGGGAACTGCTGACGGAAGAACAGTATGTAGATGTGCTCCATGGTGCGACACGCGCCATCGGGGCACTTCGTCATGTAGGGAGAGAGGTGTATGCAGCCGGCGTGATCTGCTACAGCATTCCCGGGATACAGGAGGATACCGCACCCATGATTACCCTGGAGTACATCCGGGTTCATGAGGATTTGAGGGAAAAGGGAATCGGGAACTTTCTGATGGGAGAGCTTCTTGGTCTGGCACTGCAGAATGAAGGCACCCTCGTTCGTGTCAGTCTTCCGGTTCAGATCTTTGATGGCTCCGGTGAGGAGGAAGGAAAAGCGGCACTGTACAATTTCTTTGATGACTGGGGATTTGGCTTTTCCCTGGTCACGGAACCGCGTTTTGTCATCCGCCTTGGTGATCTGCAGGAGAACCGGATGATGGCACAGCCGCCGGAAGCGGGGGAATCCTTTGCCGATCTTGGGAAAGAAGGAGCCGGACTTTTTGCAGCCTTTTTGGAGGAGCTGGGAGAGAGCTGTGATCCCCTGCTGAAAAAGCGCCCCTTCTCCTTTTTCGATCCGGACATCAGCTGCGTGATCAGAAAAGACGGAAAAATCAAATCAGTCCTTTTGTTCCGAAGCTTTGCGGATGGAACCATCCGGTACGAAGGCTTCTATGGACTGGGCGAAAGAGAACCGGTGGAAGTGGTGGAGCTGAGCCGTTTCGCCGCGAGGAAATGCATGGACAGTGGAGAAACAGACAGGATGCTCTATGGCACCCTGGCTGATGAAAAAGCGCTGAAGACAGCGGTCATGCTCATGCCAAAGGCCAGATGCCCGATGATGTATGAGGGCATTCTGGAAGGGGACGAGAATGCACTGACCACGGAGGAATGGGACAGACTTCGTGAGAAAGCCGGTCTTTCCGGTGACATGATTCCCGATACGGGACTCCGGGATAAAGGCATCGGCAAGGGGAGGGAAGCGTAATGGAAGAAAGCCTGAGACTCAACAAAAGCACCTATCAGAATAATCAGGAGGACAAAAACAGTGTTGATTCTGAGGGAGGCATCAGGATCAAGTTGGATGATACTGCCATCGGATTGAAGATGCCTGTTGGGGAAGAGGACAGGAAGATCGAACCGGGCGAACCGGTCGCTCCCCTGATCCGGATTGAGGAGCCCCAGAAGACAGTCGCGGGATCCGGGATCCAAATTCTCCCGGAAAAAACCGGGGGGCTTCAGCAGAGGAAGACCGGGGAGTTCGTTTACATAGTGAGACGGGATCCCGAAAGTCTGCTGAATACGGATAAGAAAAATCAAGCCAGAAAGGATATCATCGCCTACGAAAAAAAGAATAAGGACTACGCCACCTTCGGGATCGCCTTTGACCTTGCCCATGTAAAGGCTACAACTGCGGACAGCAAGGATATGAGGAAGCTGAAGGATGCCCTTACGGAGTATCTGAGGACCAGAAGAGAGATCTTTCAGGTACATGATCTGGAAGAGTTGCAGGCAAAGGATCTGGTGGAAGACGGCGTGAGGGCCGACATGGATCTCCTGCCGGAAGACGAAAGAGAGAGGATGGGAGATGCCCTGGACAGGGTGTGGGCAGCCATCAAGAAATACCAGAGCAATCACAACAAAACGATCGCCACGGCACGGGGAAGAGCCCGGTATCGTCAGGTGCTCCGGATCAGGGACCAGCTCATCAAAGACGATGCCCGGTTCTATGTCTCCAAGGAGCGGCGGCAGAACATGAAGACCCTGGACAATTCCTACCGCGTTGCTGACAGGGATTCCAGAGATTTTGCAGACCGGTTTGTCAATGGGACGATGCCCACTTACCAGAAGGCCATATACTGGAGCGACATGATTGATCTGAAAAGGATGGCGTATCGGGATATGCGCAGAGAACAGCGCGCAAAGGGAGAACTCCCGGGATATTGCCGCCGCATCCAGCAATGGTGGGGAACCGCTTTTAAGGTGAAGGGCTACCAGCTGATGACCGGCTACAATAACGTCGGCGGTTTCATCGACCGTACCCTGGGAGGCGCGACCATGATCGCCGCCAATACCCTGGAGCTGGGGGGGAAGGTGGCCATCAAGGCTCCCTTAAAGATCCTTTCCTATTTGTTTAACGGAGCCTCCTGGCTCATTGGCAGCAAGAAGAGATGGAGGATGAAATTCAGCCTCCGGGACAACTGGAAGAGTGTGGATGACGGCAGAAAGATCTTCCGACGCTATCTGAAGGGGGCCTGCGTGATTCCCACAGCGATCCTCGAAACTCTGACGCGGGGGGTTCCTGCCCTGTTCGGCCACAAATTTAAGAGCGGGGTTTACAAGCGTACCACCAAGTGGACCGGCGATATCCTGAATGATGTCAAAAATGTGGTGAAGAGCGCCGGATATCTGGACAAGGGAAGGCAGAGAAGAGCGATTGAGAATGAGGAAGTCGATCTCGAGAACAACCGCGCAGAAAAGTATCTGGATGATCTGGAAAACCTCCTTGAGTTTGAAGATCGTCCGCTGAACGATGTCCTCCGGGAGGATGACAGGAAATCCGTGCACAGCGGGGACGAGGATACGGAGGCGCCGGAGGAGGAGAACCGGCAGAATCTGCAGCAGGAGCAGCACGCCCCGGAGGAGCATATTCAGGAGGAACATCTGGAGAACGGGCAAGCTCAGCAGATCCCGCAGGAGCAGCAAAATCAGGAGCAGGCGCCCGCCATGGAGGTTCGGGAAAACCATCTCTTTAGCGACAGGTTATCAAAAACCTTCAGCTTCGGGGCGAATCTGGTAAGGAATAAGGTCGGCACCGTAGAGAAAAAATACATACTCCTTTCCCCAAAAGAAAAAGAACTGCTCTATACGGAGGATTTTTCCAGGCTTTCCATGCAGCAGCTCACGGAGTTAAAGGATCTCTGCATCAGGGTTCTCACGGAGAACAGTGATATCGGGAAGGAGAAGATTTCCTTCCTGCCGCTGGAGCTGCTTCTGCCCATAACGAAAGGGCTGGACCGGGATTACCCGGATTTGGCGCTGATGAAGGCAAACAGCAGAAATGCGATGGATGAGCTGGATGAGGCACTGGATCTGAAAACCATCAAGGAGGTATTTGCGCTTTTCCCCAAAAAGGAAGAGGAGAAGGAAGCGTCGGCGTACCGGCTCCTTGGCATGAGAGAATTCGCCCAGCTTGCCATCGCAAGGAACGCGGAAGCCACCCTTACAAACAGCAGGGCGCTGGATGATTTCGGGCCCTTTGAGATGGCAGAGCTGTCCTCGGCCATGCTTGCATGGACGGAAAACATGGACAATCAAGGGAATGAGAAAACGGAAGAAACGAGGCGTGAAGCCGCGGTAACCGTTCTTACCATGACAACAGGCCTTTCCAACACCAAATTTTTGATGCGGCCCATGAAGGATCTGGAGAGGTTCATGCGTATCACCCTTGACTCCCTGGATGACCGGAAAAAGCTCCGGCAGGAGATCCAGGGGATCCTGGACAAGGAGGAAGAGGATTTCCGGAATGATCTCCGGAAATTTGACGTGAAAACTGAGCTGATCAACGACACGGAAGCGGAATTGCTGAGCAAAGATATCCGCACTCTGACCAAAGAGGAGTGGGTGAGATTAGTGCGCGCTTCCGAGCGGGTGCTCTCTCAAAAGGGAGGCGCGGACATGACGGAGCTTGACCGCCTTCCCCTCTCATTCAAGCAGAGCCTTGCGAAAAAGATCTGGGAAAGCAAAGACACCCCGGACGAGCTTTCCTGGCAGATTTCCTATGAGATCAGCCAGTTCATCAACAGCGAGTCTCTCGCCGAGCTGATGTACCGCATCGATGAGGAGGAGCTGGACGATGCCGACGGGGTGCTGATGACAAAGGCCAACGTGGACCGGGAGGTGCTTCACCGCCTTCCCTCGAAATGGAAGCAAACCCTCGCGAAAAAGTTCTGGGAAGGGGAGCTTGGCAAAGAAGAGTTTGCCCGGGAGGCTGCTCGTGAGATCGATCAGTATATCAAAGAGAACGGTCAGGCCGAGGAGGTAAAACCCGGGGAGGAACCGTCCGAAGCGGAAATCGCCGCCAGACGGGATCTCTATGTCTACACCCTCTCCAGAGCGGGACTGGCCGGGGAAGCGAAACGGTCTGATTTTGACCGGGTTCCCCTGGAGGAATTGAAGAAGGCGGCCAGCTTTGCGGCGATGATCGGATCCGCCCGTTATGCAGAGCTTGAACCTGCTGAATTAAAGGATTACCGGACTTCCCTTGCCGCATTTCTGAAGGGCTATGCCGGGCTTAGCGACCGGGAGCTTTCCCTCCTTCCCACGAAGAACCTCACCGCCTATACAAGGCAGATGATCGAAAACCTGACGGTGCAGAATGCTCTCGTTCCCGTGGCATATCCCTTGAAACAGGAGGATATCGAAGAGAAGCTGACGGAGCTGACCGGAGATGCCTTCGCAAATAAGGAGTTTGATACACTTCAGACGAAAGAGGCGAGGCTGGAGCTGAAGGAGCTGATCGCCTATGAGATCCTGAAGGAAACCGAAGGAGACCGGGATGAGCTTTTGTCTCTTACCACGGAGCAGCTTTATAACCTGTATCAGCAGGCTCCCTGGAGAGAGAAAGAGGCAGAGTCGCTGAGCTGGATCATCGGGAACCGGAAGGACCTGCTCCCGGAGCATCAGGAAAAGAGTGAGCTGGTAGTAAGGCCTGGGGCAGAGTGGAGCAAAGACACAAGGAAGCTCCTGGACATGATCTCGGATCTCGCCTCCGGGCTCGGCGTGACGGATGAAATGGGAAATGCCATCGCTTCCGAGAAACGGGTGCTGGAGGTCTTCCGGAAAAATGCCGCTCTGATCGCGAAGCTAGCCAACGGGGAAACCGCAACCTTTGAGGAGCTTCTGTACGGAAGCGCAAAGGAGGAGATACCTCTCTTTGGAGGCTTCCAGAAGATGGTGATGGAACTGACCGGAAGTCTTGCAAAGCTGAAGGAAGAGGATCCGAAGCTGAAGGAGGCGGCCTGGGACGCAAAAACCGTGGAAGCGCTTCTATCCACGGAAAGCGGGGGCAAGTTGTTTTCGAAGGCGGATCAAAAGGTGAGCTCCTTCATCGAGAAGGAAGTGAAAAGAGTACAAAAGCTCATCAAAGAGGCCACGCAGGAGCTCTTTCTCCCGGCGGAGGAAGAGAGCGGGGAGCAGATGGCCCCGCAGTCCGGCAAAGAAGAAGGCATCATCAGGGAGTCCGGCAAAGAAGAAAGCAGCATCCGTGTATCCGTGAAGGAGGAAAACCGGATCATTGAGAGCGGCAAAGAAGAAAACAGGATCATAGAGCCCGGCAAGGAGGAAAACAAGATCACAGAAGCCGCGCCGGAAATAATAACGAACGAAGAAGAGTGGCAGGAGGAGCTTCCCAACCCTCTGGAGCTGGATCGTAATCTTGAGGAGGAGAAGGAGAAGGCACGGCACAAGGCGGAAAGAGAAAATGAACTTCTGGGGATTCAGGTCTATGAGACAGAGGATGTCAGGAAGCTTCACCGCATGCGGGACGATGCCTACGGAAAAGGCAGCGTTCAGGGGAGATTTCTGCAGGCTTCCCTGTCCCGCTACTATGAGAAGGCCTCCCCGGAAAGTAAGCGTCTCATGATCTCCGAGATCCTTCGGAGTATGAAGCCAAAACGGCGTTACGCCGCGGGCAGGGATAAGACCCGGAACGGTCTCTACCTCCAGGGCTTTATCAAGGGAGCCGGCCCGGTGATGCAGAAGCTCATACAGGGGATCCCGGAAAAGCTGATCCGTCCGGAATTTACGCGCGCGATCCAGAGCGCGAAATCAGAGCTGAGGCATCTGCCCGATGAGTATGTGGAGGCAAAGCTTGAGGAGATCGCGAAGACCTCCCAAAAGAAGGTAAAGAGCTTTACAAAGGTCTCGGTTCTGGGAGCGGCTTCCGTGGCGGAAACCTTCCTTTGCAGGGTGGAATATGAAGACGGCGCAAAGGAAGAGGTGGTGGTAAAGCTTCTTCGCCCGGACGCGGAGGAAAAGATCCGGGAGGAGACGGGGATTCTCACTGCCATAGCAGGGGAAGAGGATCAAACCGGCGTGATGGAGAGCTCCATCAATTCGCATATCACGGAGATCAAAAAGGAGCTTGATTTTACCAGGGAATGCAAAAACACCGAGAAGGGAAAGGCTTACGAAACAGCCTCCCTGGACAAGGGAACCGTAAAAACCGTCCGGGTCAACCGGAATTTTAAGCCAAAGAAGGATGCCTTCGTCATGGACAAGGCCGAGGGGGAAAGCTGCGACCGTTATCTTGCGGGTGTGATGGAAACCATCAGGAAGAGCCTGTCTCTCTTTGAGAAGCAGGGATCGGATTCTTCGGATGAGGACTATCTTGTGACGGCAAAAAATGCAAACCTCTGGCTGGAAAAGAAAAACGCTCTGGTGGATGAGCTGGAGAAGCTGGAAGTCCGGAAGAAAAACATCATAAAGCTCGCGGAGCAATGGGTGCAGGAGGCTTTGTTCGGGAAGCTTTTCCATCACGGAGACCTGCATAGCGGGAATCTGATGATCAATGACCGGGCCGTGACGGTGCTGGATTATGGAAATGCCAATGTATTTTCCAAAGAGCAGGTAACGGTTATCGTCCGCATGATGGCTTCCGCCATGTCCGGAAACACCGAGCTCTTTACGCAGAATCTGGAAACCCTCATCAATCTCGGAAAAGAGAAGCAGGAACCGATCCCTGAGAAGAATAAGGAGGCCTTTAAGAAGAGCCTCAAAGAGGTCTTTTCCCTGGGAAGCGGGGAGAACGCCGGCGCCAGGATCTTTGTGGCGCTTCAGAAGGCGGAGGCAGCCGGGATCCGGCTTCCCCATGAGATCCAGAATTTCTCCAGATGCGAACAGAGACTGGAGAACACCGTTGATGAATTCAACCGGGTCCGGCTGGAGCTTATCCGGGCGATCCGGAGGCTCGATCATATGGTGGCGGGTGGAGAAACCGTTTTCATGCATCCGGTGCTGAGCCTTCAGCACAGCAAGAACTTTCAGATGTCCCTGGAAGAAAAAGACCCCGTTACGAAGCACATGTCCTTCTTCGAAAAGGCGGACGCGGACGCCCTTACGAGGGAATTGAAAAAGAAGGGCAAAGGCGCTGTGGAGGAATTTGAAAAGATTTATCTTGGTGTGATCAAAGAGACCTATGAAGCCATGGGCGAGGACAGGGCAGAGAAGTCTGTTAATGAGCTGCCGGAGAAAATAGAGACCATCCGAAGAAAATATGAAGAGGGAGTCCGGCTGGAGGACGAGGTTGACCGTTCCATGGTATCCGGGGAGATCAATGAGTTCATCAGCGAGCTGGAGTTTCACTACAGGCTCCCGACCGGCATGCTCACCGGTATCGGCAACCAGGTTGCCGAGGCTTTGGTGGACAGGGATCAGGCAAAGATGGATGAGGTGATCAATCGCCTGAAAGATATACCGGTCATGGTGAGGCTGATGAAGGAGTATAAGGCCACCAGAAAAATGATGTGCTGGGATCGGGAGGGGGCCATCCAGACCTTTGTCACGGACTACGTCACCTACAGTGAAAAGATGAAGAAGCGCGGGAACTTTATGGTGAGCCTGGAACGTTCCATTTCTCCTGACACCGCGCAGAGAATAGATATGCGGGGGGATATCAGGGTACAGTTTCAAACCGTCACCAATCTGCTGGAAGAGTACCTGGAAAAGGATAAGAAGGGAAATTATGTCTACGGAGATGCCGCAAAGGAGCTGGAGATCCTTTATGAGAAGGTGGAGCCCATTACGAAGAAGCTGAAGAAGAAGGAAAAGCTGACGCCGGAGGAAGAGGAGACCTGCCTGGACTTCAAGCGCGTGAAGTTTCTGGTGGGGTCGCTGCGGAATATCCGAAGGGTTGACCGTTCGATCCGAAGGGAGCTGGACAGGGTATTTCAAGAGAAATCCGATCTCGGAAAGGAAATGCTCGTAAAGTTCGAGGCTTTTCGGAAAGCACAGGATCTGCACCTTTCCGAGCGGACCAAAAAGCAGCCGGACATGGACGCGGTGCAGAAAGCGGGAGAGAAAAGAAAAGCGGCAGAGGAAGACTTCCTTCTTGTGTACCGGCAGTATATGATCAGGGAGCTTGAAAAACTCCGTGCCAGCGAAAAGAAGGAACCGGAGACTACGGACATCAACTTTGTGGGCATTATGGAAAACAGGGTCAGCAATAACCAGGGAAAGACCCTGGAATATCTCGGCGGGCTCTTTAAGGCAGGGAAATATCTCAAGGGGGATATGAAGCTGGAGCTTACCGAAGAACAGAAGAAAGCCCTGGAGCAAGAGGAAGAGAAAGCAGCGAAGGCAGCAAAGAAGGCAGAGGAGGAAGCAAAGAAGGCAGCGAAGAAGCAGGAAGAGGAAGAAAAGAAGGCGGCCAAGGCAGCGAAGAAGAAAGAAGAAGCAGCGAAGAAGGCGGCGAAGAAGGCAGAGGAGGAAGCGAAGAAAGCGGCGAAGAAGCAGGCGAAGGCAAAGCCATCTGCAAAGAACACAAAGAAGGGAAAGTAAGATGGAGATCACCAGAATCACAGAGAATAACATAGAGGCTTTTCAGGATCTCTTTCCGGAGGATTTTGTGTTCCGGGAGGAAAAGGCGTATCAGGACAGGATTCAGGCGAAGCTTACCAGAGCACGTCAGTATAAGAAGGACCAGGGGAAGCCCTATGCCAACCGGTCAGGAATTATCAACGACCTTTGAGAAGATGAGAAGAATGATGGAGGATGTGAAAAATGAAGTTTACTGCAATCACGAAGGAAAACGTGGAGGGATTCAGAGCGCTCCTGCTGCCGGAGGTTTCGTCCTCCATCAGGAGGGGAGAGGACATCGGAGCCCTTGGCCTTTTGGATGAGACGAAAGAGATTCCGGTGGCCATCGCCGCTGTCGCAGGGGTCGCCCGGAACAATGTGTTCCAGATCCTTTCCTTGATGGTGGAAAAGAAGTACCGGAGGATGGGCTGCGGAAGGCAGCTGCTGGAGGCCATAGAGGACCGGGCGAAGGAATTCGGTCTCCCCCTTACCGCAGAATACCCTGCGGCGACAGAGGATCAGGAGCTGCTGGAGGAATTCTTCCTTCACCTTGGCTTTGAGGAGGGGGACGTGGAGAATCCCATGGTGCGGTTCCCCCTGTCCGCCCTGCACAAAAAGAGCGGGGAAAAGGAGGAAATGGCAGAAAGGAGCCTTTCCTTCGCAGAGCTCCCTGAGGAGATCCTTCGCCGGGCGGAGGAAAGAGCAAAAATAGAGATCCTGCCCATGCCGGAGGGGGGCTTCTTTACTGACCAGATCAGGCGGGATTGCTCCTTCGGAGTGGAAGACGGGGAAGAGCTTGCAGCCTACGTCACCTTCGAGGAGCTCCCCGAAAAGGAGATCCTACTTTCCTCCCTCTGGTGCCGGGATCCCGCTGCCATGGCCGCTCCCCTGCTTTCCCTTGCCTTCCGGAAGGTAAAGGAGACCCGCCCCGGGGATACCATCATATATGCTTATATCGGAAGTGACTGCCTGGGAGATTTCATCGGAGAGCATTGTAGCAATCCGGAGATCGTTTCCAGGAAGTTTGTGAAGTAGAGACGGACATCATGTGACCTGAACATCGTCATATTATTAAGACAGGAGAAAGAAAAAAATGGATGAATCATTATCACTGCAAAAGAAACAGGAAGAGCTGCATCAGGAGATCGACACCTCTTTGGTGAAACAGAAACAGGAACTCGCAGGTTGGATGCAGGACGTCGAAAAGCAGGAGCAGCATCTGTCTGTCTCCAGACAGAAGATGGAGAGCATCAATAAGGAATACGCGGACTCCCTCCGGAATTTTTACGGTGTGACCGAGGCGGTTCCTCTCCACAGGACCACACCGAAGCAGACGGTGCCCGCAGCGAAGTACTGGTGGCTGAGCCGCCACAGTGAAAAGAAACGGCTTGCGCAGGCCAAAAAGAAATACGGGGAGCAGATTTCCGTGAATTCCATCCGGGAACAGAGGGACATGGAGGATTACGAGAAGATCCGCTCTGACCAGATGGCCGATTATGACGATACCATGATGGCGTATTGCAAGAACAGAACCATTGCGGTGAAGAAAACCGCCCTGAGCGCGGATAACCTTCTGCTGGACGTAAAAATCGACGGCTACGAGGAGATGGTAAAGAGGCAGAAGCTGAGGGAAACCCGTCCCCACTATCTGGGGTCGGATGAGCTGGAAAAGGGGCTGATTCCCTTCTTTGCCATGCAGAAAAGACGCTGGCTTTTCTTCAAAAAGACGGTGGGGGTTCTTGGAAACGAGTCCTCTCTGGAGAGGAAGGATCCTGCTGCATACAACAAAAAACTGATGGAACGTTATACGAAGAGCAAGGCAGGGTCGGAAGAACGGATGAAGGTGCTGGATACCCTCCGGGTAAAGATCCAGACCTTCCGGATTACGCCGAAAATGCTGACGGACGGCTATCTGGCGGATCACAGCATCCAGCTCAGGAGATATGCGGATATGACAAAGGCCTTCCGGATTCTGATCGCCACCAACCCGGGTTATCTGGAGAAGCTTTCCGAGGAAGACCGGACCATGCTGGGAAATACCCTGAACTATACCGGTCCTTTGATTCAGGAGTTTCTGGACAGACATCAGGCGTGCAAGCACCTGAAAAAACACGGTCAGCGCACCGTATTTTCCGTGACGGCGGAAAAAGATCTGTCTGAACAGAATGAAGAAGTGCGTAAGGAGATCTGGGAGAAGATCCACGCGGCAGATACGGCGGAGCAGGCTGCCATCGGCCTCAAAAACCGGCATGTGTTAAAGCACATGGAGGAAATGGAAGAGGAGGCAGAGGCGCGCAGGGCAAAGCAGGAGGAAAAGGAAAAACGTCCCGATTATGCCATTACGCTGAAATATGATACATCGGGCTACAGCGAGGACAGACTCCTGGATTTCCAGAACAGGATGCGGGACAAAAACGGCGCCTACGACCTCATTGGTGACGACATGGAAAAACTGTTCGGTCAGTATGCCAAATCCATGGCGACCCTGGATACCCTGAAGGCCAGATCGAGAGCGCTGCAGCTTGCCATCGATGACACAAAGAATGCGTTGAAAAAGGACAAAAATAACCGCAGATACAACGGTTTCCTGGAGTATGCCGAGAAGGAAATAAAGACCATCAATCAGGACAAGGCATTGATGGAAACCACGGTGGACCAGTATGAGCTTGCCCTGGAGTATGTCACCGGTATCAGGCTTTCGGATGAGGATATGACGATCCCGCCCATAGAGGAAAAGTACCGGGATGTGATCACCAATGTTTTTAAGGAGGAGAAGCTTTCCTTCCTTTTGAACCTTTCGGACTGCCGGTTCTACGCGAAGGAGTTTGCGGAGCTTACCGGCGGTGAATTCCACTTCCGGGAGGTCATGAAAGACGCTGTCGCGAGAGGCCGGAGCGAGGAGATGAAGCTTCATGCAAGCCGTCTCAAAGAGCTGGAGGAGGAACACCGGGACCATCAGCTGACCCAATTGCAGATTTTATCCTTAAGACCGGAGGATCTGGAAAAGTACAACTTCAACGGTTACACGGATCAGAAGGGCGTCCGTCATCACGGTGCCCATGACCTTTCCGATGAGGTGAATTTTAAGCACATGAAGGAGCTTGCCTCCATCGCGAACATGGATATCAAGGGAGCGAGGGAAGCACTGAAAAAGACCTGCGAGGACAGCGGCAATTCCAAAGAGGAGACCGAAGAGCGGCTTCTGAAGCTGGAGACCAAGTATGAACTCTGCAAGGACTATTATCATAAATGGGAAGGCACCTATCAGGCGATCAAAACACAGTCCTTCCGCTTCCTCCCCCAGATCCCGGATATGGAGGGACAGAACGGGATCTTTCAGGATCCCCATGTGTTTGAAAAATACAAAGAGGATCTGCAGAGGAAGCTGGAGCAGAAGAAGGCCGCGGAGCCGGAGTCTCCCGATATCGCAAGATACGAGGATATGATCGCCCTGATGAACGGCATGCTGATCCGAAACGGGCTTCTCTTTGAAGGGGAGGAGGATATCAAGCTCCTCGATAAGGAGACCTTCGATGCCAAATACCGGCAGCTTCGCTATGAGAAGAGAATGAAGCGTGCCTTAAAAGTCTTTACCGATAAGGAAGTGACGGCAGCGGAGAGCAAACGTTTCCTCAAAAAGGCGGATGATGCCCTCTTCTACGAGGATCAGTATGCCGAGCTGACGAAAACCCATGGAAAGCAGCTGGACAGAAACCTCATGGAGGAGGAATTAAACCGCATCCTGGAAAAGAAAAAAACCAAGGTGGAAAAGGACGAAGCGAAGAAGGAGTTCCTGGCGAAAAAAGGCGTTGCCATCATGGAGCTGCGGTCGAAGCTGACCCCGGAATTCTTCACTGAAGATTATATCCGCAATCACTTTCAGGAGTTTGCGGAAACGGTGCTGACCCTTAGGGATTTCGCAAAGATCGCCAATTCGGATACGGCCTTTCAAATGATGATGGAGGGTCTTTCCGATAAAACCAGGGATGACGTGGCGGATGCGGTGGACGTCATGCTTCACGTGGAAAGTGATTTGCGTCTCCTCCTTTACTCCGTGTTCAGCGCCAACAATGTGGACTATAACACCGGGCAGATTGATTTCAAGACGAATATCGTAAAGGACATGCTGGAGATCCTGCCGGACGATGAGTTTGCCAAAAAATATCAGGAAGCCCGGAAGGGATTGGAGACGAGAAAGAAGGAACGGGAGGAGAATCCGGAGAAAAGGCCGACCTGGGAAGAAAGCAAGCAGCAGATGGAAAAGGCCAAACAGGGGATTGATGCCAGGGCAGGGGCAATGCTATATGAAAGTGAACTGGCGGAAGACTATCTGGATAAGAACCTTACCCTTCGTCTTCAAAAGCTCCGGGATCACAATTTTATAGAGCCAGAAAGAAAGAACCAGCTGCTCTTCGCCAAGAGTCCCACCGAGGAGCTGTATCAGTATCTCTATAAGGACAAGGTGGCAGGGGAGCTTTCCCTGGTCGGAGCAAAAGGCGACTGGAATGAGGTTCTGGACAAAGCCATGGCGGACAGTAAAGATACCTTCTTCCACACCGCTCTTTCCAAGGAAGCCAGAGACGTGGCGAAGGAGATGAAGAAGGACAGAAAGAAGATCGAGGACTATCTCCAGTGGAAGGTGCGGCATGACGCCAGAGTTTACATGAATGAGCGCAGCAGGCTCCTCGGGGTGAAGGAATCCCAGGAGGATACCAACATGGCCTACGAGATCATGGATGCCATGGAAGAGACCCATTCCTCCGTGCACAATTCCGTGAACCGGAAAATGCGCACCACCCTTTTCCCGGAGCTGGAAAAGAAAGGAATCGATCCCGAGCAGTTCATGCATCTTCTGCGTATTGTCCATCGCACCGGCTCCGGCATGGCGGGACGCCTGGTGGATATCTCCAACCAGTCCGCGAATATGGACCGGATGCAGCAGTATCTGGATCCCGATTCCCAGAGCGACTTCATCCTCCAGGCAACGACGGAGGTGATGAAAATCGAGATCAAAGGGAATATGCTGTCCGAGGAATACTTAAAGGAGCCGGGCAATTTCCGCTATATGTATTTTGTAGCTCAGAAGCTGAAGGCCTACGAGCAGCTTTACAAAAAGGATCGCGCCTCCATCGAGAAAGCCCTGAAAGAGGACTCTGACCACAAGGAGCTTTTTGAAAAGGTGGAGGAGAGATTTGGCACGTTCTACGGAAATGTCTCCGATCATGTCTACCGCATGGTCATGAACTTTGCGGCGAAATACGGCGTGGACGAAAAGGGTGTGAGATCTTTCGGTCTCTCCGCCGAGGAATATGAGCAGCTGACGGAAGAAGGAAAGAAGAGCGGGTTTGCCGCGAAGTCCAAAAAGAACATGAAGGCTGCGGATGAGAAGTTCCAGAAGGACATTGCGGAGATCAGGAGGAGCTTTGCGGCACGGCAGGCGGCGGGTGCCGCCATCCGGGTCATTCGTGATTATAACACCTTCGAAACGGAGAAATGGCTCAAGAAGGATGCGGAAAAAGTGAGAATCGAGGATTTGCGGGATCAGGATGACGATGAAGAGGAGGAAATGGTAAACAGAGAAGCTGCCATCTACAAGCAGGTGAGTCTGGACAAGATCGCGGAGGACGGGAAAGCCATCGTAAACGGGATGGAAAAGGCCATCACCCTCAAAGACGCATACGAAAACAAGGAAGCGAAGAAAAAGGTGGCGCTCCTGGATAGCCGCTTCCGGGTGGGAGATGTGGCTTATTTTCTGCCGCCAAAGTACTATGAGACAAAGATGAGGAAAAACAAAAAAATGGCGGAACGGGACGCGGGAGTTCATTTTCTGGTGGATCTGTTCTCCGGCAATCCGGTACAGCAGATGAATTTTCTTCTGGAGGACGGCCGTCTGGAGGAGATCGTGGGCGTGTTCAAAAAACATGAAGACCTCACCGCCAATTCCAGGAAGGATCTTTATTCCGAGGACTATCTTGCAAGTAACTTTACCGGAGAGCTTTTCCTGGATGCCCAGAAAATGGCAGTATATTCCCTTCTCCCGGAGATTATCGGGGATTTCTTCCCGGAAGAGTCACTTTTCGGAGAAGCGAAGGAGAGCTTCCTGGACAAGGGCAGCGTCAGTGAGGAGACCGTAAAGAAGTCAGAGATCTACACCAGACTTCAGGAGAGTATTAAGACCAGAGAACGGCAGAATGAGATGACCCGGGCGAATGCGGAGGCGCTGTCCAAAGATGGACAGATCGGAGAAGAAGAACTGAAGCTTCTGCAGGGAGATATGAAGCGGCTGGAACGTGAGAATGAGTTTGCGGAGACAGACCGGGATCACCTTCTGCCAAAGCTGAAGACCGAAGAGCAGAAGAATAAAGTGAGGGAACTTCTGAAGGAGCTGCAGCAATACATTGGCACAAAAAGACAACGGGAATTCTACAAGAATTACGCAAACAACCTGAAGCTGTATGTCCGGATATGCGGTGTCAATACGGATTCCCCGGACAACAGTCTGGGCTCCGTGGTTTCGGGGATGGGCGACGGGAAGCTGGATATGGCTTTTGATTCCATGAAGGTGAGCTTTGAGAAGAGCCAGAACATGGTGAAAGACAGCATGGGCCGCTGACCTGCTACTATGACACCAACGTGCCGGTTCTATGACCGGCACGTTGACGTCATATTCCTACAGATCTTGCTTCACCTCCGTAATCCTGCGGTTAATTCCCTCGATGGATCCTGTTCGAAAGCGGGTTCTTCAGATCCTGTACCTTATGGAACTTATGCCGTTTCTGATCCAGGTAACGGTTATTCGTGGCATTGAGCCATTGTGTCTTTTCTTCCTGTGTCATCAGCTGTTCGAAATCCTCCTGACCAGCCATATACTCGTCGTTATCAATGGCCAGATAGGTCTCTCCGGGATTCCAGCTGAATTCGCTCAGGTTACCGATCCTCTCGGCTTCTTCATCCGTCAGGAAGAACTTGGCATGGACGCCGGTATAGCCCTTGGCCTTGTAGAAGATCTTTGCCGTCGTTTCCGCCTCATGGAGCTGCCTGATCTGCTGATCCACTCTCTGTCTCAGTGCCTCCAGCTTGCTCCGCTTCTGTTTGCCCTTTTTCTCGTCCGTGATATTCAGATCGGTAAGGTCATGAATGAGTTCGTCATCCGTATTCAGCTTCTCCTGCATCGTAAGCAGATTCTGGTAGGCCTTGTAGGAAAAATGGAGCAGGGTGGGAACATAGAGGTCGCCCCTCTCGCCGGGCTTATTCTCTCCCTCCTTAATGGCGAGCCTTCCCATGTCTCCGAGGGAGATATTCTTTTTGTCATCATACCCGCCCATGATATCCGCATTATGTCCGTACGCGTTGGAAAAGAAAAACAGGAGGCTGTCGATCCAGGCTTCGATCACTCCCCGATGGCTCGCATCGGTAACCTCATTGATTCTGTCAAGATACCCCCAGTTTTTGAGGATGAGCTCAAAACCTCCGTCGATGATCATATCTGTAAGATCGTAGTCTTCGTGGAGCTTCTGCAGCTCATAGATGAGGCCTCCCAGAGTCGTTTTTTCATCTTTCGTAAGCTCTGACTCCTTTTTTATGAGTACTTTTGTGATCCAGTCGTTAGGCTGAAAACCATCTTCCAGGATTTGATCGTCCTGACTCTTATAGATAACATGTTTCAGATTGAAGAAAATATGATCAAGATTTCTTTTAAGAAACTGTGCAGCGTGATCATCCAGCACCTCACCGGTACGACGATTCTTTACAGCCCCTTGGGATTGAACGTTCATATTGTAAGCCAGCGGAAGCGACAGGAACTTATCATTTTCCAGGTCGGTAAGCTCCAGATCCTGTGCCCCTTCCTTTGTGGCATGAATAACGGCTTTCTGCTTAATACCCAATTCCCGGGTGACATCCTTCTGAAAGTAATTCTTGGCAATGTAGGCGTATTCCAGGCTGTTCTTCTTCACGGTCTTAAAGAGAGGAGGAAGAAAGCCCGCCTTCTTCGTAGCCTTTTTATCTTCGTCCTGAAAGACCGTATCCAGGGTCTCTTCGGTGAAGCTCATGTCGTTGTCATAGGCTTTGACCGTTTTGACGATGATCTCGTTTTCGGTCTCCTCGTACTTGCATTTGAAATTCCGGCCGTGGCGGTCCACCTGGAGACACGCAAGGTCGAAGCAGTAGAGCTCCTGAAGCTGCATAACCGCCTTTGAAGACATCACCAGCTTCTTTTTCCGGTCGATGGCCCAGTGCTGAAGCGTCACCAGCTCTTCTCCCTCGGCCTCCTCGATGATGGTGACAAAGCCCGGGCCCTTCGTTCCGTCCCGTCTCGTATAATTCACCATGGAGGAGAAGGAGGTACAGATGAGATCCTTAAAGCCCGTTTTCTCCGCCAGTCTTGAGGTTGCGGTGTTGTTTGTGGAAGCGATGTCATCATCCGTGATGTCTCCCCGGGCCTTCATCTGCCCGTAAAGCTCCACCTCCTTGCCACAGGTGATCCGGAAAAATGTCTCAAGCCGTCCGGCTCCGTTTTCTTTCAGCGGCTCCTTCGCCTTCTCCTGCATCTTGACAAGAACCTTTATGAGGTCGGCATCCTTTTTGCTGTCCAATCCCATCTTTCCGCTTTTGATCCTGGCCTTGATCCAGTCTGCCGCTGTCATGGCCTTCAGAGCTTTCTTTCCGCCGGCTTTTTTCAGATTTGCCACCACTTCCTTCGCCAGCTCATTTTTGCTGTCCCTGTTCAGCTTGGTCTGCCATTGCTTCAAAAGGTCGGCGACGCTTAACTTGGTTTTTCCGCTTAAGGTATCCATATACGTATGGTATTCCTTAAACAGCTCGTCAAAGTCCTGACCGAAGAATTCCGCATAGCGGTTCTCCATTGCCACCCGTTCCGGGCCCTTTGCATTGTCCAGAGAGTTTTTCATGGCTGTAAAGAAATTGATGCCGTTCTCATAGTCCGTCAGATCCGCATGGTTTTCACGCATACGGTTTTCTTCCTTTTCCACGTCTCCCATGTTCTTTTTACTGGCCGTAAGCTGGTTCAGTCTCCGATCCACAAATTTGGGGAGATTCACGGACAGGAGCTGGAGATTTTCCTTCATGTAGAAGGTTCGTTCTTCGTTCGAATCCGCCATCCTGAGCCTGATCCTGTACACATCTGTGGAATTCCCGTGATTCATCCAGACGGGCTCATCGATGATCTGGGTGGAACGGATATTTTCCAGCACCTCCCGGGGGTTTTTCAGATCTCCGGAAGAGCCGATGATAGCGGCCTGCACAAGGGCATCCTTCGCGTTTTGATAGTCGTTGAGCTCCTCCCTGCAGCGCTTCTTTAAGTTGTCCACCATCCGGTACCGTTCCAGCCCTTTTCCGAACCACCGGCTGGGGTTCCGGTGCTGCAGGTAATCATCGCAGGCATCGATGGTGGCCTGATAAGCCAGACTCACCTTGTTCCAGAACAGGTTGGGATCCAGAGAATTGGAATTGTTTCTCTTCATCTCCTTCATATCGCCTTCAGCCAGGAAGTTCCGCAGCGCAGCCATGCATTGCTTCACGCGCTGCATGGGCTTCTTGTCCTTTTTCAGGAAACGCTTGTTCCGATAAAGGATCGCAGCCTCCGCGTCAAAAACCGTGGCTTTTCTTTGCACCTGTTCCTTAAAGGTCAGCTCCTTCTTCTTCATAGCGATCTTCCCCTGCTTCCGGGCTGCCTTCAGCTTCTGCTTGTCCGCCAGGGCGTGACCATGATTCAATTCATACTGTGCCTGGTTTCTGTCATGTACCAGCTGCTCCAGGGTCCGGTTGTCACGAAGCACAAACCTTGCCGCGTCAAAGGCAATGGGATACGGCTTTTCGTACTCCCTCTGCGTCTTTCCTTTTGTCTTTTCCAGAGGAGGAAGCAGGAGCTTCTCCTTCTTTTCCTCGATGATATTTTCATGTTCTATGCTGATGTTGTCTCTTGAAAGGCTTAAATTCTCTTCCATGACGATCCTCCTCTATTTTGCGGCCTCTTCCACACTGACATAGCTTCCGTCCAGAAATTCCGTGCCGACGCAGACAAATTCCCTCGGCCAGTTTTTCTTTTCCTCATCCACCCGTTCCCAGTATGCATTATCTTCTTCCTGCAGCTTTCTCTCTGTTTCCGGAACATCCGGATCCGCAGAAAGAACCGTGACGGGAATGGTCCTTGCCTTCGGGAACAGCTTTTCCAGGAGCGTCTTTATTTCGGGTGTTTTTGCTTCCACCGTGAGGAAGCATTTTCCGTCATCCAGTGCATCCTTTAATTCCATGAGGCTGTAGATCAGAAGCTGCCCCAAAGCCGCCGTGGAATCTCCCCGGAAGCAGACCGGACTGAGGCTGTCCTCCATCCGGACAACAAGAAGCGCACCCTTACATGCATTCTCACCCATGCATACAAAGCTCAGATCCCTGTCGATCATTTCCCGGTACTCCGTATAGAGCGTTCCTATCCCCTCCGCAGCCCGCAGATATTTTTCTTCGGCCTTCGAGACGGGGAGGAAGCTCAGCTTTGCCCTCTCTCCGTTTCCCTTCGATTGTTTTCCGGATAAAAAGGGGCGGCACAGCTCCTTATCCACCCTTCTGATACTGGCTTTTGCCAGGTCTTCTCCGGTCAAAGCCCACAGCTCCTCATTCCGCTCATGGAAAAAATGCCGTTCCATGAAGTAGGTGGCCCCCAGACCATCCGAATAGTAGCTCTCCCCGCTGTTATAGATCTTTGCAGTGACCATCCTTCTCTGGTCAGCCCTGGCGATATCGAAGGCTATCATCAGAAGGCTTTCTCCGAGGCCTTCCCCCTGAAGCTCTTCTTCCACCCACAGCCATTCCACGGACACCTCATCCGACCGAGTCAGTGTCAGAACCAAAACCCCTGCCGGTTCGTCTCCCTCCGGACCCTCCGCCATCTCCCCGATCACAACGGTACCGGGTAAACAGATTTTTGTTTTCAGTTCACTCGGGATCAGCCGCAGAAATAACGGTATGGTTTCTCTGTCAAGAATCTGTGCCATAGTTACGAACCTCCTTCGATATGATGAAATGCGTCTACTGTCTTTCCGCTTCTGCATTGCCGGGGCTTTCTGACGCAGCAGTCGGGAAATCAGTCGGGTAACAGTGTAAAGTGATGCTGTAACAGCTCCTTGGGAGATGTATGACAGTAGAATAGCAGAAGATGCCGAAAATCTCAATGTTTGCCTGATTACCCATGGCGCGTAAGTGAAAAATGGGGTATGATCATTGGTGAGACGTTCCTAAGAAATCATGATTGAGGATGATGGAAACCCATGAAGATAAAATGCGATTACTGCCAGACAACCTATGAGGATACCCTGCCACAGTGTCCGAACTGCGGCGCGGCAAATCCCACCCGGCACCAGAATGATGTGAAGCCGCGGACCATTGAGGAACTGCAGAAGTGGTATCAGGACAGGCATCTGCCCCCGGAAGAGATCACCCGGTTTTTTATCGGAAAAAACATCAAGGAGCCTAAAGCCTTCGGTATTTACAAGGATCAGAACGGCGACTTTATCGTCTACAAAAACAAGTCGGACGGCTCCCGGGCCATCCGGTACCAGGGCGCTGATGAGGAATATGCGGTCAATGAGCTTTATCTGAAGCTGAAGGATGAGATCGTACATCAAAAGGAGAATCAAAAGAAGTCCGGAAAGGGCGGCAAAAAACCCATGTCCTTTGCCGGGATCTGGAAGATCCTGACCCTGGGCTTCGCAGCCCTTATGATCGTTTCCTTTATCACCAGCGCAGCGTCGCACAGATCCAACGGCTACTATCAATACAGGGGCGATACCTATTACTGCTATGCCAGTGACTGGTTCCTGTATGATGCTGTCAACGACGACTGGGATACGATCTCCACATATGATGTTCCGGGCAATATGGCAGATGACGGGCGAAACAGCGAGTATTACCAAAGCCGGGACTGGAATGAGAGCATCAACGCCACAGACTGGGATAACAGCAGCTTTTATGACAACTATCATTCCGACAGTTCCGGTTCCAGCTCCGACTCCGATTATGACTGGGATTCCGGCAGCAGCTGGGACTCAGGGGGTACGGATTGGGACAGTGACTGGTGAAGCGGCTAGCCTGAAGAGGAGCCGGAGTCCGGATTGTCATACTCATCCAGAAAATGGTGGCGCACACCGTTTTTCTTATATTCGATGACCGTATCCACATGGACATTTTCCATGCTTCTGAAGATATTGGACTCAATATAGGGGTTGGTTTTTTTCAGCTCTGCAATGAGCTTTTTGGTTTCCAGACGTTTGGAGGAGGTGGTGCCGTCCTCGTGACAGGTGGTGCAGGTTTCCGTAAAGTGGCAGGCGCACTGGAGAAAATGCAGGTCATGATAGTCCCGCCAGCTGATGATGTCCGCCTCCCTGATGAGATAGAGGGGCCGGATCAGCTCCATCCCCGGGAAGTTGGTGCTGTGGAGCTTCGGCATCATGGACTGGATCTGGGCGCCGTAGAGCATGCTCATCAGGATGGTTTCGATCACATCATCATAGTGATGCCCCAGAGCGATCTTGTTGCAGCCAAGCTCCTTTGCCTTGCTGTAAAGGTGCCCCCGCCTCATTCTGGCACAGAGATAGCAGGGGTTTTTTTCGATGGTATCCACGGCATCAAAGATGGTGCTTGTAAAAATGGTTATCGGGATCCCGAGGGATGCGGCATTTTTCTCGATGAGCTGCCGGTTTTCCTGATTGTATCCGGGATCCATCACCAGAAAGGTGAGGTCAAAGTTTACCTGCCGGTGTCTTTTGATTTCCTGGAAGAGCTTGGCCATCAGGCAGGAGTCCTTTCCCCCGGACATGCAGACGGCGATATGATCCCCTTCCTCAATGAGCCTGTATTGTTTGCAGGCCTTGGCAAAGGGGGAGAAGAGCTTTTTATGAAATTTCTTTTGAAGGCTCTCCTCCGCCTTTTTTCTTTTCTCTTCCTTCTCTGTACTTGAGAGATCCCGGCTGACAAAACCGATATAGCCTCCGGCGAGACTATAGCAGTCCCAACCCTTCAGATAGTCAGCGTTCTCGTCCAGTCCGCCGGATTTTCGTCCCATCTGACAATAAAAGACCAGCTTCTTTTCTTTTGGAATCCGTTGCAGCTCCCTGCTCTCCGGCAGTTCTTTTTCGCTGATGCCGACAGCCCCGGGGATCATGCCGTAGGCCGCCTGCTCATCGCTTCTGATATCGATCAGTACATAGGAATCTCCGGGCAGGGTGTTCAGTTTTTCATAAGTGATCTCTTTCATGGAGGGCACCTTTTGTTGGATTTCACCGATGTTTCCTCAACAGTATACACATCTTTTTTTCTTTTGCATACATCCGCAGGCAACTGTTTCTATTCTTTTCAGAATTTATTGTTTTTCCGCTTTTTTTTCGGTAAAATGAGGGGTAATCAGGATAAATCAACAAAGAAACCAGAAGGGGGTGTACTATGTACCTGAAGATGTTAACCGCTGAGAACGCTGCGACCTATGGACACCTTGTTCCCGATGCTTATCTTTCCAATCCGGATCTGCTGGGGGTGGTCTGTCTGGACGAGGATCTGTGGGATCAGGCGGTTGGTTCTGCTGTGGTGGAGGTAGGCGCATCCAGCATGATCCTGCGTTATCTCTTTGTGATTCCTTCGGCCAGACGCAGCGGCGTCGGTACCATGCTGATGGAGGGAATCCGGGATATGTGCGCGGCCGCGGATATTCATCAGATCGAAACCTGGATCTGGGAGGAATTCGACACGGATTTTGGGGAGGAGATCGCAGACGGCGCGGAAGAAGCGGAAAAAGAGCCGGAAGATGAAAAAGAAGAGCCGGAGGGCGAAACAGTGCCGGAAGCAGAGATAGACGACGCTGACGAGGACGAAGAAGACGAGGACGAAGAGGAGGGTGATGACAGCGAGGAATTGGAATTATTCCTGCTGCAGCAGGGCTTTGTCAACCTGCGGGAGCATCCCATCTACTCTTACCGGCTGCGATCCCTGCTGGAATCCCCCTACCTGTCCAAACTCAAGCCTGTGAAGGGATTTGAGGACTATACCAGCCGGGCATTTGATGGGATCACTGACCGGCAGAAACAGTTTGTCCGGCAGCAGATCCTGAAAAAAGGCTACGCCGATTATATTCCGTATTGCAGGAAAGATCTCAGCTATATCGCCATGAAGGACGACAAGATCACCGGCTGCATTCTGACCGCCGACGACCCCGAGCGTCAGGTGCTTGCCATCCTGCTGCTTCGGAATTTCACAAAGGATCAGGCCTGTGTGGTCAGGCTGCTGGCTGCCCTAAAGAAAGGGGTCAGTGAAGCCCTGTCGCAGGATTACACCATTGCTTTTTTGTGGTCGGGCCAGGATATTACCGGCATGATGGAAAAGGTTCTGGGGGGCGAGGAAAACTACAATCTGCTGGGCTATACAGCCCATGGCATTTGCGATTTGGATTAAAGGAGGAGGCTCATGTTTACAAGCAAGATCTCAAAAGAGGAGCAGGCAAAGGAACAGGTTCTCCGGACACAGAAAGAACAGCTGACGGAGGAGTTCACAAAGAATACCGGCCGGATGATGGAAGGCCTTGCTGAAAATCAGGCCGCCGCAGTACAGAAGGATCCCATCCGCCAGAAATATCTGCAGATCCTTTCCCATGACTACCAGAGTTCCAACTGGATGGTTCGAAAAAGGGGCAAGCGTCATTCCGAGAAGCACATGAATCATGATTACAACGCTGTATTCGGACAGCGCCCTGTTTATGCGGGGCAATCCCTCAAAGACCGTCAGGGGAATATCGAGAAGTACAAGGATCTTTCGCGGGAAGCCTCCTCTGCCGTCGTGCAATTCCTGAAGAAGACACCTGAGGAACAGGAGGCCGAAGGAGAAGGACAAGAGCAGGATCTCTCCCTTTTGATCGGGGAATTTCAAACACTGGATCTGAAGGAATTTGCCTACGGAGAGGGAATTGACGCCGGGACATATTTTAACCTGGAGGCCGACCGGGCTTTTGTCAGCGGCTTTTCCGACAAGATGAAGAAGCTCAGGCGGGCCGGAGAACTTGCTGCGCGGTTAAAAACGGAGGAACCTGTTCCCGGACTGACAGATGAGCAAAAGATGGAACTGCAGCAGAAGCTGGAGGGAATCGCAGAGTTGGAACAGGCCTATGAGGATCGGATCCGGATCATTTCCTCCCCCTATTATGCCTCGCTGCGGGATACGGATTTTACACCGGCGACGATCATGGCGATGAAGCGCGCCAATCGCTCTTCCGACAGACCTGAATCCATCAAAGCCTATGCCAAGGCCATGATCCGCTGGCGGGAAAAGGGAGAGCAGCTGCTGAAGGATCCCGTAAAAATGACCCGGCGTGAGGAACCTGTGCCGCGGTGCGATCAGATCATTAATCGTACGCTGGATAAATGCGGAGTCACCCTGTTCAATAACGCGTTGAATTCCAACTACGCTTCCATGCCGGATTATCATATAGAGAAGAAAAGAGCCGGATATGATGCTTATACCAGATCCATGCGGGCAGTGCGCGCGAGAATGGATGAGATCTTTGATCCCTCCATGTCCGATGAGACTGTCTACGCGAAGCTTGCCGCAATGAAAGCGCATATTTCGGATAAGATCGACAACTTTTCCACGCAACCGGTTCCCCACACCACACTGGCCGGCCTGCAGGCCACCCTCCGTCACATGGAAAAGGTGGAAGAAGCCTACCGGAAGGGCACCATCAGCAAAGATTCCTTACAGGTCTTTATGGACCGGGCGCTGATGCATGATATGGGTCTCGGCCAGAGTATCTACTCAAAGCTTGTGTCTCAGACGCCTCCCGCTGCCAGCCCGAAGGAGCTGAAGGCAATGGACGCTAAATACAAAAAGAAAATGACCAAAGAGACGAAGGCTTACATCGAAAATCTGGGAACCAAAAACTACTGCTATTTCCAGTACTGGCCCGACTGCCTTTTTCACGGGAAAGGGGATTACGCCGAACGGGATGCACTCTACAGGAAGATGGATGCGGAGGTGGAGGCGGCAGTCAATGCCTATATCGAAGAAGAGACAAAGCGCAAACACCAGCGCCCCACGGACGGTGATATCTACTGGAAGCGAACCAGGGAACGAAACAAAATAGTAGCGAAAAACAAACAATACCACACCGTTGACGCCAAAACCTACCGGAGGTATCTGAAGCATCACCCTGAGGAGTTTTTGCATATCAAAGGGGTAAATGCCAGTGAATCCGAAGTACTGACCCGCGCGTATCTTTCTATCACGCCTGAATACAAGATGGAGGGCATCAAGGTCTTTATGGATGTGCTCACGGAGCTTAAGATCGGACAGGACGTGCATTTTAAGATCTCCACCACCGTCCAGGAAAACCGGGTGGATGATATTACCGTTTACTTCGGTAAGAATCTTACTGTTGAGCAGGTTAAGAAGTGCCTGGATCTGTATCGTCAGCGGGCCGATGGCTTGCTGGTGGGAGGAAACGAGATGTCCGTGACTGCCACAAAATATGCGGATGGCATTTCCCTGGCTGCCGAGCCCGAGATCTGCAATACCATGACCAGAGCCATGTCGGATAACGAGGAGTTCTGCCGTAAGGAGGGCTTAAAACGCAAGGATGATAAAATGGATGCAAATTTCTCCTTTACCGGCTATTGCGTCGATCTGATGTGTAAAAGCGCCATCCTTGTCAACAGGCGGCATGGTAAAAAAGCAGGCGATCAACTGGATGTTTCCGACAAGGATATACAGGCCGAAATAAAGAGCGTTTTCCGTGAACTCTGTTTCTTAAATGGCATCGATCCGGACACCCTGGTGGAGGATGAGGTAAAAGGCATTCTGCGATGACGGCAGAGCAGGCAGCCGGCCGGCGTATTTGCAGAAAAGATTCTGAGAAAAGGGTTCATGTATAATATCTACTTTGAAGCGGCGGCCACCGGGTTCATGGTGATCCTGCTGATCTATCTGCATATCGAATACCCCAACGCCTCCGAGAGCAACAGGCGTTACCGGCGTTGGGTGGGATGGATCCTCGTCAGTCTGGTGACGGATGTGGTGGCCTCTCGGATGACGGATTACGGACGCGTGATTCCGCCGATCCTGAATATCCTGGTCAATACGGCTTACTTTGTTGTTTCCGCCTTCTGCTTCTGGAGCCTGGTCAGATACCTCCATTCCCTGGTGCAGGGGAAGCTGTCCCGGATTTATCTGAAATTCCTGAACGTTCTTCTTGTGGTCTATCTGGTATTGATGACCCTGAATATCTTTACGGGCTGGGTCTTTACCTTTAACGAGGAGGGCGTTTACACCCACGGACCGCTCTATGCGCTGATCTTTGTGTTCCAGGTCATTGTAAACAGCTTCTCCATCGTGCTTCTTTTTTCCAGCCGGAAGACCATGGAAAGAAGACAGCGCGCCGCCATATGGCTGTTCATGCTCATTATCCTGTCCGGATTCTTGCTGCAGGTGGTGCTTTTCCAAAAGACCCTCCTGGTGTTCTACATGTTCTCCATTGCGGCCATGACGGTGCTTTTTGTCATCGAGACACCGGATTATATCAAGCTGGCGGATGCGCTGCAGGAGGTGGAGGAACAGCGGAAGCGGGCGGATATTGCCAATCAGGCCAAAAGCAACTTTCTGGCCAATATGTCCCATGAGATCCGCACCCCCATGAATGCCATTGTGGGACTGGACGAAATGATCCTGCGGGAGGAAAAAGACCCGAAGATCAGGAAATATGCCTCCGACATCAAAAGCGCGGGGAATACCCTCCTTTCCATCATCAACGATATTCTGGATCTTTCCAAGATCGAGTCCGGCAAAATGGAACTGGTGCCGGTGGAATATGATTTTTCTTCCGTTCTCAACGATATCGTCAACATGACCATGAAAAAGGCGCAGGAGAAAGGCCTTTCCTATGAGCTGGAGGTGGATCCCACGATTCCCTCGGTGCTGTACGGGGATGAGATAAGGATCCGCCAGATTATTCTGAATCTTACCAATAACGCCATCAAATATACCCAGCAGGGGAGCATCAAAATCAGGATCTCCTACCGGCGTTCGGACAGCTTCCTTTGCTGCAGCGTGAAGGATACGGGCATGGGGATCAGACCCGAGGATCAGGATAAGCTTTTTTCCTCCTTCCAGCGCCTGGATGAAACCAAAAATCGAAAGATCGAAGGCACGGGACTGGGGCTCAATATCACAAAGCAGCTGGCGGAGATCATGGGGGGCGAAGTCCGGGTGGAAAGCGTCTACGGAGAAGGCTCCACCTTCACCGCGGAAATGATGCAGAAGGCCGTCAATGAGACGCCCATCGGGGACTATACGGAGCATCTGAAGGAGGCCCGGGCGGAGAATGAGATCTTTAAACCCCGTCTGGTGGCGCCGAAGGCCAGGGTGCTCATTGTGGACGACAATGAAATGAATCTGGAGGTGATCACGGAGCTTCTGAAGGAGACCCGGATCAACATCAGCACGGCGGAATCGGGGCAGGAGTGTCTTGCGCTCCTGGAAAAAGAAACCTTCGACCTCCTCCTGCTGGATCAGATGATGCCCGGCATGTCCGGTACCAAAACCCTTTCCATCCTCCGGGAAAAGCACCTGGCGGATGACATGCCCGTCATCGTCCTCACGGCGGATGCCATTGTGGGAGCCAGGGATTCCTATCTCAAGGAGGGCTTTACGGACTACCTTTCGAAGCCCGTGCTGTATCCCGAGATGGAGGATCTTCTGAAAAGGCATCTTGACCCCGGACTGATCCTTAGCAGGGAGGAACTGGAGGAAGAAGAGAGAGAAAAGGAAAGGGCGAGGAAGAGAAGGGAAATGGACCGTCCCGTGGTTCTTGTGATCGCGGATTCCACAGAGGAGCTGAACAGGGCAAAGACCATGATCACGGAGGACTTTAAGGGCGTTTTCGTCAAGAATGAGGAGCAGGCGAAAAAATACACAAAGAAGCATGAGGTTGCTTTCATCGTGAGAGAGGGAAAGGGAAAAGCGGAGGAAAAGGAATGAAAAAGAAGATTGGTGTAACGATCATATGGCTTGTCATCCTTCTTTTTTACGGACTCCTGTTGGAGCTGTCAAAAAACACGTTGTGGGGATGGGGGATTTTTCTGGCCGTGATGGTGGCTTTTTTGATTCTCCAACTGAAGGTGCTGGCGGAGAAAAGGTGGTGGGTAAAGTGCCTTACCTTTTTAGCCCTGGTTCCCGTGCTCTATTTGATCTATCGGGTCAGCTATCCGCCTTATGAGAGAGTCCCTGCGGTGCAGGAAAAGAATCCGAAACCCACGGAGGTCATCACCGTGGCGGAGGGGGCGCTGACCGGCATATACAACGGGGAGGAATCCGTGGAGGTATTTACCGGGATTCCCTATGCAAAGCCCCCGGTGGGGGATCTTCGCTGGAAGGAGCCGCAGGCACCGGAGCCCTGGGAGGGGGTAAGGGTCTGTGATCATTTCGCTCCCAAGTTTATGCAGTCCGAGAATACCAGCCTCTGGGATTCCCTGGTGAGCCTTGTGATCTATGATGATTTTGACTGGTTTAATCCGCGGGATAATTACAGGGAAGCCATGAGCGAGGATGCACTCTACGTCAATGTATGGAAACCGGCGGGAGATGTTTCGGACTGTCCGGTCATCTTTTATGTCCACGGCGGTTCTCTCCAGAGCGGATCCCCCTCCTTTGACCAGTACAACGGAGAGTCCTTTGCGAAGCGCGGGATTGTCTTTGTGGATTTCGGCTATCGCCTCAATGTGTTCGGTTACTTTGCGGACGAGGCTCTTCAGCAGGAGTCTCCCAATCATACCACCGGAAACTACGGCCTCCTGGATCAGATCGCGGCTCTCTCCTGGGTGCATGAAAACATCGCCTCCTTCGGGGGCGATCCCGACAACATTACCATCGCCGGGGAATCCGCCGGCTCCTCCAGTGTGAACGCCCTCTGCGTTTCCCCCCTGACGGAGGGGCTTTTCCGCCGGGCTGTGGCGGAAAGCAGCGCAATCAATATCAACCGCCCTTATCATACTTTCCGGCCCTTTGAGGACGCACTGGAAATGAAGGATACGGTGTATGAGGCCATGGGGGTATCCACTCTGCAGGAGCTCAGAGAGATCGATGCAAAAACCCTGGTTCAGGCAGCGGGAGAATACAATTCCATGACGGTGGACGGCTATGGGATCGCAGAGCAGCCGGCCCTTACCTATCTAAAGGGAGAAAACCATGAAGAGGCGCTGCTGAACGGATACAACGGCACGGAAGCGGACGTCTTTACCATTCTGGGAACGAAGGTGACGGAAGAGAATTACCGGGATTGGATAGAAAAGCAGCTGGGGGAGGAGATCACAGACGAGGTCATTGCCCTCTATCCGCCGGGAACGGATCCCAAGGCACAGTACAATGCGGTTATGAGTGCCAGCTGGTTCGCCTACAGCCATTATACCTGGTCCCGTCTCATGGCTGCGGAGGGCAGACCGGTGTATGAGTACTGGTTTACGAAAACCAACAGGGGATTAAGCTGTAATCACGCCGGGGAGCTGCCTTATTTCTACGGAAACCTGGAGACCATGCCGAGGGCCTATCAGTCCTCGGATTATGCCCTTTCCAATATCATCATGGACTACATCGAAAACTTCGCCCGTACCGGGGATCCCAACGGTGAGGATCTGCCGGTGTGGCCGGATTTTTCCGGGGATGAAACGAAGCTTCTGGAGTTCGGAGAGGTGGTGGGACTCTCGACAGACCAAAACCTGGATCTCTACCGGATTCTGGACAGGGATCAGGGCTTTTCCCTGCCCGAATAATCCCTGCATAATCCCGCCGTTTATATTTACTTCCGGGGCGGATTATGGTATGATAAGGAGCACGGGATTCCCAATGGGAATGCCAAAAAGTAACACGTAAATTCTTTTATATGAGGAGGAGAAAAATGAGCATTTATGATTTTTTCGGTATGCCGTCACCGCTGCTGATGATCCTTCAGGCCGTGATTCTTCTGGTCATCGCCTTCATCGCAGCAGGGATTGCGCGTTGGCTTGTCCTGAAGCTTATCAACAAGACCAAGCTGAAGGAAGTGGAGGAAAAGGCAGCTGTAAAGCCCCTTGCCGCCCCTAATACCACGGTAAAGACCAAGATGTCTTTGGGTAACTTTATTGCGAACCTGGTATATTTCATTGTATTCATGCTTTTTGTACCGGGCATTTTTTCATCCCTGGGCGTGATTGGTGTATCCGAGCCCATCACCACGTTTCTCGTTACAATACTGAATTATCTCCCGAACGTCATTGGCGCGGCTATCGTCATTGCAGTGGGTATTCTCATTGCAAGCCTCGTCCGCATGCTTCTGGTTCCCGTATTTGAGAAACTCAAGATCAATAAACTGCAGGAAAAAGCAGGCATGGAAGTCACCGATGAAGCAAAGCTCTCCCAGACCCTTGCATTCATCGTTTACGTACTGATCCTGATCCCGGTTGTGATCATCGCGCTGGATGTGCTGGACATCAGCGTGATCTCCGAGCCGGCACAGGCGATGCTCTCCATCGTGATCAGCTTCATCCCGAATATCGTGGCAGCACTGATCCTGATCTGGCTTGGGACACTGATCGGTAAATTTGCCGGTGCACTCGTCAGAAAGCTTGTTGCCAGCAGCGGCGTGGATAAGAAGATCCGTGATCTCATCGGGGAGGAGAAATTCCCGAAATTCGTGCTCTCCGCAGCAGTCGGGCTGATTGTTCAGATCCTGGTGGATATTTTCTTCATCGTACAGGGTCTCAGCGTCCTGAATCTGACGGTATTCGACGAGATCGGCATGGCCATCATCGCATATCTGCCGAACGTCCTCGCCGCAGCACTGATCTTCGGTATCGCTTTCCTCCTTGGAAACGGCGTGGAGAAGCTGCTGACCAAAAACGGCTTCAAGAGCTACGGCAAGATCGCGCATGTTGCCATCATGATCGTGGCAGTATTCATGATGCTGAACCAGCTGGGCATCGCACCGGTGCTTGTCAATACGGCATTCATCCTGGCACTGGGCGCCATCGCGGTTGCATTTGCCATCGCCTTTGGTATCGGCGGCAGAGACTTTGCGAAGAAGCAGCTGGGTGATCTGGACGAGGCCATCGACAAGATCAAGAAAGACAGCAAAAAGATCGCAGAAGAGAAAGAAGCTGAGCAGGCAAAAGAAGCCGAGAACACAAACGACACTGCGTCCAACTAAAAGGATGAGGCAGAGAAACCTATGAAGAAAAATGAAATATCTGTTCCGTTGCTCGCCTTTACATTCTTTTTTGCGGTAGGTATTTATCTTCTGCTGCTTGGTTTTCTATACTGGAATAACCGGAAAGAGGACTGATCAAAGGAGCAGCAAAAAGACGGAAAATAATTCGGCAGCAGACGAGGGTCTGCTGCCGAGTTTTTTGTTTTGGGGAAGTTTTATTCGCCCCGGAGATAATGACAGATCCGGTCAATTTCCTCATCGGACAGGCCGCCCCGCCTCAGATAGTTCCGGGCTCCTTCCTGCAGATCCAGCCCCTCCGGGGATGTCCCTGTGGGAACCTCACAGATCTCATAAAAGAACTCTTTTGCCTTTTCCGTGATGATATCGTATTTTTCCGGATCCGTTTCCTTCGTTACGCCGTAATAGTTGTCATAGGTGATCATGTAATCCGTCAGGATCTCATCATAAGTGCCGCCGGCAAGGGCCTCCATCAGGGCGCACACAAAGCCGGTTCTGTCCTTGCCCTCGACACAGTGGACGAGACAGGGACCTTCGTGGTCTGTCATGGTAAGCAGTGCCTGCGAGAGCGTTGTCCTGTATTCATCAGAGCTGTAGTCCGGCGTCAAATTCAGAAACAGGACATTGCCCTCCTGTACGAGTCCGTCATAATAGTCCGAAGAAAAACCGGGCTCGTTTTTATGCTCCTGATATTCCTCCGCCCCGTCCGACAGGTTGAGTACAAGGCGAATCCCGGCTTCCTCTGCCAGCGCATTGGCATAGGGAGCTCTGTTGTGAACGTTGTCACAGGGGCTGGCAGAACGGAACAGCAGACCGGGAGCAAGTCCCGTGGATTCAGATTCCCGGAAATTGGCAAAGACCACATCGGAGGAATAGTCGCTTCTGTCGTCCGAATAATGGATGGAGTTTGCATCCTCAAATTCCTTGTATTTCCCCTTTTCGTTTAAAGTGACGGTCACGAGGGATTCCGGTGTCATGCCAAATTCGTCCCAGGTGGCACCGCGGTTGATTCTGGCGACCACCACATGCTCATAGCCGTCATATCCGCAGAGGATCAGATCCCCGAAAGGACCGTAATACCCCGAATAGTAGGGGAGATCGTTCAGCTCCGTCCCGTTGTCAAAGACGACGTTCACACTGTCTCCGTAGTCAAAGCCCAGATCATGAAAGCTGTCCAGACTCTCGTCGATCTGGATGGAGCCGAAATTTCCGTCCTCGAAGACTGCAATCTCCCCGGTGGTGACGGTGGCGTCGGATTGCGCCGCGGCCTCCCCGGCAGCGGCCACGGAGGCGGATTGCGTCGCTCCACACCCGGACAGGACAGACGTCAACATCATGATTGCAATCATTATGGAGAAAATGTTTTTTTTCATAGGGACCTCCCTGCTTCCGAAATCGGTTTGCGTTTGACTATACTATACCATGAGCGCCCATGGTTTGTCTCGCTTCTCGGGAATTGTTTTCCATGGGTATTCCACTAATCTCCGCCACGGCACCCTGCCGTCGCTTAAAAGATCAAAAAGCGCCTATTTCCGTTTGCCTTAATACCTGCCGGATGATAGAATGGGAAACGGTGAGGAATAACAAGGAGGACTGCCATGAAAGACAAGAAAAACACGATCTTTGACAAAATGACATTGAACAGCCACTACAGTATTCGCAAGTTCGACAATTCCTGCCAGGATGCGGGACTCGTGAACCGGGGACTGCTGATGGACATTCTGATGGACAACAGCAACACAGAATATGGTAAGAAATATGATTTTGCGGATATCAAGGACGAGGATGAATACCGCGAAAAAGTTCCGCTGACAACTTATGACGATTATGAAGCATACATCGACCGGATGGTAAATAACAACGAAACGGATCTCATCACCAGTTATCCTGTGGTCTATTACGCAAGCACCTCCGGCACTTCCGGATCTCCCAAGAAGATTCCCGTCACAGACAGGGGTCTTACCATATTACAGGACTATATCGAGCCGCTGTCCAAGGCCATTACGGCTGAGTATTATCAGAACACCATGGATAAGCTCCCGCCGGAGGGCAGGATCGTCGGTGTCTTCAGTATGCAGAGAGAGGATCTCCCCTGCGGTGTGCCCTTTGGCGCCATTTCCGCCGCATGCTTCCCCGGCGCAGAGAAAAGCGACGATTCCCTGAAGGATCTCTTCTCCACGCCCTTTGAGGTGCTGCGTACCTCCGAAAATACAGATCTGAAATACCTCCATGCACTTTATGCCCTGAAAGATGACAGCATTAGTTCCCTGTTTTCTCCCTATATTTCCGCGCTATGGGATCTGATGAATTATATCCGCAGGGAATGGCGTTCTCTGGTGAATGACATCTATACCGGCAGGATCCCGGAGTCGATCAGAATGCCGCAGGATTTAAGAAAGAAGCTCGCTTCCAGGCTAAAGCCGGATCCGGAGCGTGCCGGCAAACTGGAAGCCGAATTCCGGAAAGGCTTTGATAAGACCATCATGTCCAGAATCTGGCCGAATCTGTCCATGATCATCTCCATCTGGGCAGGCAATTTTTACTCCTACGCCAGAAAGCTGCAGACTTATTCCGGCAGATCCATGCCTTATTATACGCTGGCCTACGTTTCTTCGGAGGGACTGTTCGCCGTGGCCAGACACCCCTTTGACCAGTACTATATTCTGGCTCCCTCTTCCTGTTTCTTTGAGTTTATCCCGGATGACCTGCGGACCGGCGAGGATGACACGCAGCAGGGAGAAAATCCGAAGACCCTTCTGATCGACGAACTGGAGCAGGGAAAATCCTATGAGCTGGTGATCACAAACCAGTCCGGTTTTTACCGTTACCGCATAGGCGATGTCATCAAGGTGGTGGGTTTTTACAACGAGTCTCCCATGATCTGCTTCAAATACCGTAAGAATAATATTGTATCCGTCGCCGGCGAAAAGTTCACCGAGGACCACCTGCTTACGGCGGTGAAGGAGTTTGAACGGCATTCCGGGGAAAAGATCGTAGACTTCTCCATGTATGCGGATAAAGAGTCGGAGCCCGGCAGATATGTGATCCTGATGGAGCCGGAAAAGGAGATCCCGCGGGCAAAATATGATGAGTATGCGAACCTGATGCAAAACGAGCTGGCCCGGGCAAGTACCTCCTACGCACATTACGTCGCAGGCGGAAACATGGGCATCCCGAAGCTGATCTTTCTGGAGAAGGAAACCTATTCCCTGTATCGCGAGCTGAAAATGTTCAAGCAGGGTATCTCCGAAAACCAGCTGAAGCCGGTGCGGGTGCTTCGTACCGAGGAGCAGATCAAATTTTTTACAGAGCTTGAGGAAACCCCGGAATGAACGATCGCATCGTCAGAAAAATCTTTTTAAACACCTTCCTGGTACAGACCATGTCCGTGCTGGCAAGTCTCATCAGCGCCACAGTGGACGGCATGGTCACCGGTTCTCTTCTTGGCGTGACCCCTATGGCCGCCTACGGTTTTGTCACACCGATGATCAATGTGTACATGGCGCTGGGCGGTGCCTGCGGTACGGGAATATCCACGGTATGCGGCCGGATCGTCGGAGAGGGGGATCTCAAAAAAACAAACAGGGTATTTTCCATCGGCATGGAGTTTACCTTTCTCCTGTCCATTGCGGTGATGCTGATCACCATCTTTTTTGCAAGGCCTCTCTCCATCATGTTTGGTGCCACCGGCGACACACTGCCCATGGCGATTGACTTTCTGAAGGGGTACGGGCCCTGTGCCCCGGCTATGTTTCTGGTTACCACGCTGATCGCCGTTCTCCAGATCGACGGAAACATGAAGCTGGTCTTTGCTTCCACAACCACCATGACGGTGGTGAACGTGGCCCTGGACCTTTTTAACGGACTGGTATGGCGGAAGGGGCTTTTTGGCATGGCACTGGCCACCACCCTCAGCTTCTATGCAGCTTTGGCTGTGATCCTGCTGCATTTCCTGTCCAAAAACCGGATCCTCCATTTTTCCTTCACAAAGCTGAAGGGCGCAAGCCTGTTGGATATCGGCAGATACGGCATGCCTTATGCCATGCAGCAATTATGCCGTGCTTTTCTGGTGCTGTCCTTGAACTTTGTCATCCTTTCTCTCGGAGATACGGATGGCGTCGCTGTGCTGACTGCCGTTACCTCCGCCGGGAACCTTTGCATGACGGTAGGGACCGGTACCGGACGCGCCGTTACACTGGTGGGCAGCGTCTTCCGCGGCGAACGGGACAAGGCTTCCATCATGATGCTGCTCAGGGATTCCCTGAAATACTCCCTGATCATGAACGGCGTTCTGTCCGTCATTCTGTTTATCTTTTCCGGACAGCTCATGCCCCTGTTCCTGCGGGGAGGCGGAGACCTTACGGACATTGCCGTGAAAGCCTTCCGCTGCTTTATTTTATGTACGGTCTTCTATTCCTTCAATGCAGTTTTGAAGAGTCATTATCAGGCGGTGCGAAGGGAGGTCATGGTTTACGCTTATGTCTTTATGGATAATTTTGCCAGCATCGCATTAAGCGGTTTTGTGCTGGGGCAGATTTTCGGGCTGGACGGCGTATGGTTTTCCTATCTCGCCGGCGAGATTATAACTCTCCTCGTTTTCTGCATCGTGATCCTGATCCGGACAAAACCGGGGTCGGGCTTTTTGGAACGGGCTGCGCTGCTGCCTGCGGACTTTGACAAGGAACCGCTGCTGATCTATGAAAAGTCCATTGGAAATATGGAAGAGGTGCTGGAAGCATCGGAAGCAGGCCGTATTGCCTGCAAAGAAGCGGGATGTTCCGGGAAGATTGCAAACTATGTCTCTCTCGCGGTGGAAGAGATGGCCGGCAATGTGGTAAAATACGGCTTCCGCGACAATAAGCAGTACAGCATTGATCTGCGGATCACGAAGGCCGAGGATGGATGGGTCATGCGCATCCGGGACGACTGCGGTTCCTTCAATCCCATTGATTATGTCCGTCTCCTGAACGACGAAGACCCCGTTGCCCACATCGGCATCAAGATGGTGAACCGTTTATCCAACCGGATGGATTATATTAATTCCATGAACATGAATAACCTGATTGCAAGCTTTCAGGGGTGAGATCGTGAAAGAGGATGAGGGGAAAAGTGCCATGCGATGAAATCGCATGTGCACTTTGCGTGAAGAGGCGCCTCGACATGCCAGCATGTCAGGGCGCCTCCTCATGCAAAGGTCACAATGTCACTTCGTGACATGTGACTTTTCCCCTCACCATCTTCACCCTTCCGGATAAAAGTATCCAATGTGATCTTTTATTTCTATTCCAGACCCGTACCTGCGGCTTAAGCTGTCGAAGTACTGCAATGTCTCATCATCCCGGGACAAGGAGGGAATCCCCCGCTCCGTCCGCTTCTTTCCGAAGCCCAATGTAATCGGATAAAACCGGACTTCCGTAATCCTTCCACCCTCCATCGTCCATCCGGCCAGGACGCTTCTCCAGATATTTTCACAGACCGGATACCCTTGGGTATCATTCTTGCTGCGGGAGGACATGTATTCGCCGATCTTCGTCTCCTGGGGCAGGTTCTTTTTATAAAACGCATCGTGGGGCTGCATGGAGATGGTCTCCGTCTCAAAAATAAAATTTCCAAGACTGTACAGAATCAGACCCCCATGATAAAACTCAAAGCCGCGCAGCTCGTGGGGACCGTGCCCGATCACGACTTTTGCTCCCGCATCAATGCAGGCTTTTGCCGTGATCTCCATAAACTCCGGTGCCACCGTCATGTCATCCAGCTTCGGCTCATGCACATGAAGGCTGACCAGAGCGACATCAGATTGTCTGGCCATTTCCTTCACTTCGTCTTCGATACGTGCCAGATCTTTCGGATCCGGCGCAGTCCGGACCTCATTGACCTCGTCCAGCAGGAACTGATACTTTCCGAAGCTCCTGGTATTGTCCGGTTTCGGGTTCAGGTATCCGAGACGGATACCGTAGTCCTCATAGGCGTTGACGCAGGTAATGTCGGATAGCTTCTTCACCGCGTCGAAGTACTCCGCCGTCACATGATAGGTGGTCTGAAACCGCAGGGGATTCACCCCCGGACGTCCCGTCACGGCGCCGTTCTGCCCCCCTGCCGCGCTGGAAGCCGGAAAGGTGGAGCTGGCGCTCACGAGACCGATCCGTGCTCCCCTTGTCTCCAGATAGCAGGCCCGGGCAGCGTCAAAGAGATTGGCACCGGTGCCGGAAAACACCATGTCCCGCTCCTTCAGATGCCGGATGGTGGCCAGAATCCCTCCTTCTCCGTAATCACCGGAATGGTTGTTTGCGGTGCAAAAAAGGTTGAAGCCGAAGGCTGTCAGATCATCCAGACACCCGGGCTCCGTCATGGCCCAGGTCCCGCCGCTTTCCGCGGCCGGCGTCCCCTCCCGGTCATGAAAGGTCATTTCCAGATTGTTAAAGGCAACGTCATGTTCCCGGATCAGGTTTTTTAATTCCTCAAATCCCGGATATCCCTCCTTTGGAATCCGCCTGGTGATAAATGAATCTCCCGATGCGATCAATGTTGTTTTTCCCATGTGTACTCCTTTGCATGCATCTTTACGGTTTTCCTGCACCGTCAACATTATAACATGGCGCCCATGGAAAACGGAATAGCGCACCCACATATATATAGTAGGACTTGACGGAAATACCACAAATATCTAAAATTTAGAAGTAGATTAAATTTTTATGCGAACTACGCCAAAAGAGCCATCACATGGTTGAGAATACGATAAAGATTGTACTTTTCGTTTTTGCGTTTATATGCGGCACCGTCCTGTTCAGCTTTTTGAATGTGGTCATATACAGGCTCCCCCGAAAAGAAAATTTTATCTCGGGCAGATCCAGATGTCCGGCCTGCGGGCATGACTTAAGTTTTTTGGATATGGTGCCGATATTATCATGGGTAGTACTTGGCAGAAAATGCAGGTACTGCGGAGCTAAAATCTCCGCCCGGTATGCATGCGTAGAGACTCTCGGCGGGATTGCTGCCGTCTGTTGCGTCGCGGTGTTCGGAGGCAGGGTTTACACGGTTCTGGCCTTCGCCATGTGTGCGGTGTTGACCTGCGTCGGATTCATCGACCATGACACCATGGAAATACCGGATGGACTGTGTTTGGCGGCTGCGATCATAGGAGGAGTGGCCGTTTTTTTTACAACCGGAGTGGCATGGTATGAGCACCTGATCGGTCTTTGTGTCATCAGCGTGCCGATGCTGATCATTGCGCTCCTCATACCGGGGGGATTCGGAGGCGGCGACATCAAGTTAATGGCAGGTTGCGGTCTGTTTCTTGGTTGGAAAAACGCACTTTTTTCCTTTTTCACCGCGGCGCTGATCGGCGGTGTATGCGCCCTCTTTCTGATCCTCCGGAAAAAGAAGGACAGAAAAGACCACATCCCCTTCGGCCCGTTTCTTTGCATGGGCGTGGCTTTTGCGATGTTTCTCGGAGAAGCGGTGCTGGATTTTTACATAGGCACCCTGCTGGGGTTATAAAGCCGGAGACAACAGCGCCGGAGCGCTGACGGCTGCGGTTTCTGATAAAGATGAAAAAATGGTTTCATAAACGGAAAAACCAAATAGCCGCAATTCTGAAGCAAAGAGATGGTGCCACCATTGTCTTTGCTCTTGTGGTGTTTTTGATTGCAGCAATCTTCAGCGCCACCATCGTGAGTGTGGCCATGACCAATCTGAAACGGACGGCCGGGAGAAGAGACTACGAGCAGGCGAGACTTGCCGTCATGAGCACGGCGAAGTATCTGGAGTCGGACGATACGGCACTGCTGACGGCGATGGAGGCCCTGGCTACCGGGACAACGGGCCCCACCTGGACGGTGAGTGTCAGTAATGCCGATGCGGATGCTGCGCTGCAGACGAAGATCACCTGGAAAGATATTGAGCAGGGGTCTTCCATGACGGGCGTACTTTCGTCAGAATCCGGCAAATACACGGCACAGGTCAGGCTGGTGAAGGATGCGGACAAGTGGCGCATCAGCAGGTTTATGAAGAAAACAGGATCATGAAAAGGCTCAGGTTTGTTGCAGAAAAAATCAAAGAAAAGCTGAGGGAACGTTCCGGTGAGACGATCGTGGAGACACTGGTTTCCATGCTGATCGTCGTTTTGGCTGTCACGATGCTGGCAGGCTCCATCGTCGCAGCGGCGAAGGTCAATGACGGAGCATCGAAGCTGACCGTCTATCTGAATGAAGCAGACAGCGGGAATACCCCCATGGGCGGCGCGGTGATCCGGGTCAACGGGTCCGGGGTATCCTTTCAGGCCTCGGGTGTGACTGTAAAACAATATGATCCGGACGATGGATCAGGAACCCTGTACTACTATGAATAATTGCAGTCGGTTGTGGAACAGAATCAAAAAAATCCTGGGTGGGAAAAAGGGCTTCACCTTTACGGAGCTGCTGGTCGCCACGCTGATCATGCTGCTTGCAACGGGTCTGCTGACGTCCACACTGACCCTTGCCATCCGGCATTTTTTCCGGAGCACCCAGAGGTCGGAGGCACAGTTTTTGCTGGGGTCTCTGGCGGAATTTGTGGAGGATGAGCTGAGCTTCTCCGCGGACGCGGATGACCGCAGCGATCTGGCCTGGTCTAAAGGTACTCACAATATGGGGAGCAATATCAGCTTTTATGTTCGTGGGGCAGATGGCGGCTTTACCAGGATCGATGATGGTACGATGGGTCAATACGGCGTACTTGTCATCAACGGCGATAACTATAAGGATGACACCGGGAACCCGAAATATTTTAAACTGGTACCTGACGGGACATACGAGGTGGCGCGGCTCCATGGCTACTCGCTGGAGGCGGGCATGTCTCTCACATGGGACAATGCGAATCACTGGTATCTTGTGAAGCTCAGGGTGGTGGATCAGAAGGACAAGGACACGCTGGCGGAAGCGGAATTCACGGTGAAACCCACCATCGGATCATCCTGACGGAGTCGAAATGGAAAGACTGAGACAGTTCAAAAAGAATAGCAAAGCGGGATTTACCCTTGCGGAGCTCCTGATCACGGTGGCGATCATTTCGATCCTCGGCGCCGTGGTCACGGTTTCTGCTGTCCAGATGCTCCGGAACATGCGGCAGGCGTCGGCTGACAAGGTGGCGGAAAGCCTGTATACCGCCGTGACGGCGCATCTGCAGGAGGTCTATGCCTTTGATTACAAGGAAGTGGAGACCCTGCAGCTGGGGGAGCAGGCCATCGGCGTCACCACTGATCCGGAGGTGGAGAAAAAGATCTGTTATGTTGCAAAGGATGCAGGCGCGGGTACCACGAACGATGTGCAGAGGGTGGTGCTCGGTATGGACGGCAGTGTGCTCGGTCCGGATTACGCCGGGGACAGCGTCGTCGTCGAATACAATCCTTCCAGTCTGCAGGTTTATTCCGTTTTCTACAGCAGTCAGGTAAATCCCTCCGAATATTATCATGCGGACGGATCCGCCGGGAATTCCCTGGAGGATCTGCGAAATGATGTTTCCAAACGAAAAGACGAATTCAATGGCTATCTCGGCTATTATCAATCTGATACCCAGGATCTCCCGGAGCTGAATGAAAGTGAATACGGCGTCACGGTTGGGCTGGAGCAGCCGGGGGATCCCATACGCCGTCTCAGGAACCTCGACGAACTGACTGCGCCGGTGACCATCCATATCCCGAATGAGGAAATCGCCAACATCGGGAAGCTGAAGTTTGAAATCGCCGTGACAGGGTTGGAAAGCGGCGCTTCGGCAAAACTTGTTTATGACGAGCAGGATGCCGCAAACGGCGGGATTCTGACCCACTATACCTCAAATCTTCTGAAAACCTCCACAGAATTTGCCGACGCCAAGCAGGTCTCCTTTGAACTGGTGCTGGATAATCTGACAGAGGGGACTTTCAAGGATCTTTTCTGCAGCAGTCCCGCTGCAAAGACCAACACGGCCATCCGGTTTTACGGCACTACCACAGGGGTGGAGTCTACCCCGGTCATTCATAAAAGAAACGCCCCCGTTACCCTGACGCCCAATGGTGACGGGAAGCTCTTTACACCCGGGGAGGATCTCGAGGTACATGTGACCGCCATCATCAATGACGGTGTGGATCAGAACATTTCGGATCTGAGCAAAAATTCGGCGAAGGACAACAGTCTGTTTGCATACGGTTCCGCGAAGAAGACGGATCCGGAGGAGCACTATGCCGCATACCTTGCCTACGGCAGACATCTTCAGAACTTAAGCACGGAGGTCAGCGGCATCAGCAGCGGCGCCTTTGAGAATCTGCCAATCATAGCCTATCAGGTGGATACGATTGACTTTACCAAAGAGGCGACCGACTACGAGGAGCATCATTTCTGGCTCTGGCCGGATCTGTACGGAGATGACAGCAAGGAAGTGGTCTACGAGGCGCAGAAGTCCTTCCAGCCCATCGTGAATCCGAATATCAGGGAGCTGCGCGGCGACTACCGGCTGCAGTACAACGGCAGCACCTCTTCATGGTACGCGGAATCTATCCGGGATGCGGATTATGTAGGCTCCACCGAGTATGCCATCAACGGCCTCGTGATCAAGTCCACTTCGGACAAAACGGTGCAGGATGCGGGTGTGTTTGCGGCCTTTTCCGGAAACGAGATCCGAAACATCACCCTGACCAATCCCAGGATCTCCGGGGAAGGGGCCACCGGCGGACTCATCGGAAAAGCTTCCCTGAAACACAATCAGACCCTCCGGATCGAAAACTGCGGGCTTTATATGACGGAGCAGTACTACGATGCCTATGCGGACGGCAATCGCTACGGCATCGTCGAGAAGGGGGCCGGATCAGCGGATCCGGATGTCCGGGATGATTCCGATGTGACCGGACTCTGGATGTCCGGAAACAAATATGCCGGGGGACTGATCGGTCAGTTCGCTTATGACAAAAGCGATACCGGATCGGGGGAGGCGCCGCAGCTTACCATCAGGCATTCCCATGCCTCCACGGTCATCGATACGACAGATTCCGACGGAAAATCCGGGGGATTGATCGGCTATGCGGGTTCGGACGACGCCTCCGGGCAGGTGTCCGTTCTGCTGGAGAGCTCCTATGCGGACTGCTATATTTACGGCGCAGATACGGGAGGACTCATCGGCCGGATCGGAGAGGACGGACAGGTGGACCTGCAATATGTTTATTCCGCAGGCTTCCAGGAAGGGTCTATTCAGGCCGGTTTTGCCGTGGGTACCGTTCATTCCGCAAAAACCAGCTATGCCTTTACACAGATGAGCGTGAAGGGGACAGCCAGAGCCTTCACCACTGCGTCGACGATCACCGAAGCAGACGCAAAGGTGTATTATTTCCCGCAAAACAGCGCGAATTCCGGGAATGCAGGACGTATTACGAATGCGGCCAATACCAAAAACGCAGAGGAGCTTTCCACGGCGGGACAGAATAAATCCATCGGCGAGCTCCTGCTGGAACAGCTCGGCACGGGGCATTTTGAAAAGGATCCCGGCGATACGGCTCCTTATAATCTGCGGGACGACATGGCTCTTACCACCTATACGAAACCCCGCCTGAAGAATATCGTACACTACGGCGACTGGGAAGAAGCATTTATGCCCGGAGCGCTGGTCTATTACGAAAAGTATACAAAGGACGGCAGCAAGGTCCGGTTCTATGGCGGCAATTACAATGCGCTTTATGACACGCTGGAGGATGGGGAGGCTGTCCAGGCGGATGGATACGGACTCGTATTCAAAAAGAACGGGGCAGATACTTCCCTTCCGGATACCATAGAGGTTTCTTATGACTTTGACACTACGGGCGGGACATCTGTCACGGAAACCATTGATCTGAGCAGTGTGACACCTCTTGAGGCGGAATACGGGGAGCAGACCTATCTCATCTATCCGCTGAAAACGGAGTATGTCAATCATGTGATGACTGCGGACGCCTCCGCCTTTTATACCAAAGTGGAGGTCACTTACCACAGAGGCGGGTCTGAGGACACTACGGAGCAGTATTATTTCAATCCCCATTTTGCCAGAGCCGTGGGGTATCTGGGACACGGAGACGGAACGGGGCTTACGGTTCCGCCCCTGAACCCGAACGGCGTGGTCTATGTGCGTTCCGCAAGGCATCTTTATAACCTGAGCCTCTACTACAAATACTACAGAACCGTTACAGAGGGCCGTACCTTCCGCCAGACCTATGACATCAGCTACAAGGATTACGACTGGCACGGGTACTTTTCTCAGGAGAATCCCCATGATCAGGAACATCCTGTAGAAATTCCTGCGGGGAAACGTATCGTTAGACAGAACCCTGTTGCTCTCACGCCTGCGGAAAGCTTTATCGCCAACTATGACGGCGGATGCTTCAAGATCCGGGATGTGAGCTTCGTGCTGGAAGAGGGGAAGAGCGGCGCTGGGGCAGCCACTTATTATACCGGGCTGTTTGGTTATAACCAAGGAGAGCTGCGAAACATCGTTCTGTTTACGGACTATGACGAGGCAGATACGGGAGCGGTCACCATCGAAAAAACCTCTGTGACGAACCCGCTGAATCCCGCACAGGTTCTGCAAAATCACTTTTATGCGGCAAGCGATGCCAGGATCCATTATTACGCCGGTACGGAGGAGGACATCGGCAAGAATAAAGAATTGTATCTGGGGGCGCTGGCCGGAAGGAATGCCGGCACCATTACGAACTGTGCGACAGCCGGCTACTATATGGCGGATGCCAGCGGCACCATCGTGGGCAACTCCAACGGATATGTCTATGCCGGCGGCCTGGTGGGAGAGAATACGGGGACAGTGACCAATTCGGCGGCGGATACGCCTTTTATCCGCCTTACCACAAACTATGCGACGGCCTTTCTGGGGGGCTTTGCCGGAAGAAACACCGGAAGAGTTCTCAGCTCCTATGCGCTCGGGCATATAGAGGTGGTGAACCCCAGAGGCGGCGCCATCACTCTGGCAGGCTTTTCTGCGAGAAATACCGGGGAGCTCTCCGACTGCTATGCGGCGGTGAACATCCAGTCCTCGGGGAATACGACCGTTTACGGGTTTTCCCCGCGGGAGGGTATCGTCAGGGGCAGCAGTTATCTCGGCAAGGGTACCTATACCTATGCGGGACATCTATACTCCTACAACTATGCCGGGGATACCGGCGCGGGCACGGTGCAGACCAGAGATCAGCTGGTTGCCGCTGTCAAGGCACAGAGGACAGAGGATTATAAGACATTCATGGATGAATACAAAGAGGATCCTGCCAATCTGATTTATCCCTATCGGGCAGTTGTCACGGATGCGAACGGCGGGACGATCCACTATGGGGACTGGCAGAGGAACCCCGTTCTCGGGAAGCTGGGGATCTTCTATTGGGAAAAAGAGGAAACCGGCGGAAATGCAGGCGTTCATTTCTCCTTCATCGGGGTGGATGAGCAGACGGAGATTGCCGGCACGACCCTCTGCAATGCCCATGATGACAGCGGGATCGTGGTGGATTACGGCTATGGCTATTATGTGAGCGTAGGAAACGAAACCCTGGTGAAAACAGACACGGATCCGGAAAAGACGAAGGGAGTGCATATCCCGACAGGCAGTCCCTCCGGTATTGAGGGTATTGCGGAAGCCCTTCACAACGAGGCGCCGCAGTATACCTTCTATCCCTACAGATCCCTGCCCAATCATGCGGCGGATAAGAGCGGCTATCTCTATCTGGACTATACGGGGGATGAGGTGGCAAACGCCGATAATAATACGGATATCCGGAACGGGGAGTGGACTTTGACAAAGGATCATGCGGAATGGACCTTTTATGTGGCGCCCTTCTTTGCCAATGCCATGTCCTTAAAGAATGCCAATGCGGAAAACGTGTATGCCGCTTCTCAGGACGGGATCAACAGAACGGATTATGCAAAGAAGCCGGGGACGGCTGACAACCCCTATGAGATTCGTACGATCGAGCAGCTTCAGTTTATCAACTGGAATGCGGCGGCGCAGAATGTCTCGACGCTGGTGGATGGCAGCACCTACAAGACCTTCCCGTATCTGGCCTACACCAACGTATTGGGACAGGGGAAGCAGAAAAAAGCAGAAGCGGGACACAATGAAAGCCTGAAATTTCTGCAGACCCATGATGTGAGCGGTGTGAAAACGGACGGAACCTCCGTCATTGCGAATTACACCCCCATCGCCGCCAGCCACACCGCCAGCAGTGCTTCCAGTTACACTGCCATCCTGTACGCATGGTTCGGCAGTGACTATGACGGGCAAAGCTACAAGATCACCAATATCAATATCAGCTCAAATGCCTTTTCCGTGGGTGTCTTCGGTGTGACGGTCAGCGCGGGGCTGAATAATATCATTCTCTACTCCAACAAGGACAACGTCATCGAAAGAAGAAACGGTTCTGATATGACGCCGGGTGGCTACAGCCTGGGCGGGCTTGTGGGAATTGCATATCAGTATCAGGATGTTCCGGCCGGAACCGGCACGATCCAGAATTGTGCGGTTGCCGGATTTAAGATCAAGGATGAGAGTACCAACCAGCTGACACAGGGGGAATCCAATGTGGGCGGTCTCATCGGTGCCACCAGGGTGGATGTGAAAAACTGTTCCGCGGTAACCGATATTGAGATCAACTGTACCCATACCCTGCATTCCACCTGGGGGGATTATGTGCGTACTGGCGGTCTCGTCGGCGCTCTTCCAGGCACCGCAACGAACTGCTATGCAGGCGGAAGCATTACTGTGGGCGAAGCTACCCTTGCGGAATCCAGAAGGACGGACGAAAGCGTGATTGATCCCAGCGAAGAAGAAGGTTCCGTATGCGATCGTGCAAAAAGCATGAACGTGTATATCGGAGGGCTTGCCGGCAGCGCCTTCAGCATGAATTACCAGAATTTCACAGGTAAAACCAGTGAAGACGATGCTTCGCCGACACTGCGCAACTGCTACAGCTTTGTGGAATTCCCGCCGATGAAGGGCAGCATCCGTGCCATCACGGCTATTACGTCTCTGGCGGACAGATACGGAAATGATTCCAAGTGTGACGCTCTCCGGGTCAACCTGTACAATTGTCATTACCTGAATCCATACAAGGGTGCTGCTGATAAAAAGATGGTGGATGTCTCCGAAGCGGCGAAGTATACGATCTATTCGGAGAACAGTCATGTGTCAGATTTGTCTCCCTATGATGCGCTGAATGCTGACACGCCTTTCGTGTTTAACGATGGAGAGCCGGCAAACGAGACCTTTTACGAAAATATGATCCGGGGCGGCGGCGCTTATCCCTCCAAGGTGACGGGATACAGAAATAAAAGAATTGCTGATCATACCAGCACACAGGATATTGATGTTTTTCCCACGGAGCTTTCCTATGAGCAGCTTTCGGGAAGTGCCGACGGTATCCGGGTCTGGGATCGAAATACCCACGCCTGGGAAACGCAGCCCCGGGGAGATGGTAAGATTCTGGATGCCCTGAACTATGGCGGGACGGGCACCTTCGCCTGGGTCACCACCACATTGCCAAGCGGAGCCCCCATAGACGGTAAGTACAGCTTCCCCGGAAACCGTCCGGAATTGGACGGATTGAACTATGTGTTCCCCACCATCGTTACCCAAAAAGACCTGGTATTCAACAGAACCGTAAACGTGCATTATGGCAGATGGCCCCTTTCCGGTATGTATTGGTCCGAGGCCAGATCTGAGATAGACATCTTTGGAGACAAGGATCCCGCTGAGGAGTTCGCATATAAGAACCTGAAGGTTCTGAATGCAGGTGATATGGATCTCACGGAGAAAAATCCGGACGGCTCCTACAAGCACTTTACCATGGAGGTGGGCGGTATTGCGAGGATCTCCGATGTGCAGCCAGCGAAGGACGAGCACGACATCCCGATACCGGGAGGATTTCAAGTAACGATTCAGGCATTGAAAACCGGTACGGAGACCATCACAGCAGGCGGCACCGCAAAGCTGGTTCTGGAAGTGAAGGCAAATGTCTCCGTAAGCACGGATCCTACGGATATCACGGTGGGCAGCGCGCCCATTGTGGGGGTGGATCCTGCCACAAAACTACTCAATTTCCAGGCGAAAGCCGTTTCCACACCGGATCGGGAAACGGGTGCCACCACAGATAGAGACTACAAGGATGCAGCGATTTGGACCATCACGATTCAGGATGGCAACATCGGGTATCTGGACACAGACCCGGCCGTGCATACACAGACCTATCCTCTTGGTACGACCAGCTGCCAGGTTACCGGAGACAACCCCGGCAGAACACAGATTGTTGCCAAAGCAAAGCTGTCTTATAACGGAGAGGATTACGAATTTTCCGTATTGCTGCCCCTGCAAACCTACGGTGTGGTCGGCCTGTCAGATTATGATCTCAGCTCCCAAAATGCGGTTTTCTGGAATCAGGTAAGCCGTGCGTCGTCCGGATCGTATTACGGCAGTAACAGGGACTACACTGCTGAGACGCAAAAGCCCACAATGGAGGAGGACACCTGGACCGATTTCTTCCTGTATGAAACCTATGCGGATGCGTCCCTTGGGAGCATGAAGATCACGGGGATCAGGATTAACGATACCGACGTTTCGAATGTTGAGGATGATGGAGAACATAAGGAATACACAGCAGCAGGGTATACGATCAATATCGGAAGCACTGCGGAGAACCTGTCCTCGGATGGGAACTACAGATACAGGGGTCTGAAGATACGGCCCGCGTCGGGAACCGGTGGAAATGTCACGGTAACCCTCACGGTGAAGGACGGAGAGACAGATGCAAGCTACGTATTAAGCGGAAGCTTCAAGGGCACCCATGTATTGACGGCAGCTGCAAACGAGCCCGCCGGGACGGCAGGGAAAGCCACGCTGCAGTGGAAGTCTCTGCACACGGATACGAGCGGTAACCGGAACCTTTTTGACGCCGGTATTCCCAGCCTCACCGGATACAAGTTTACCGGGTGGGCGGAGAGCGCTGCCGGAGATCCTGCGTACTGCACGGGAGCGGATCACACCGGAAATCCGGAGATCACGGGAGTGACGTCTGATAAGACACTGTATGCGAAATGGACGCCCATTACCTATACCATCGCCTTTGACCCCGGAGAAGGGAGCCTGATCACACCGGGTGATAATCTGGATAATATCGCGGCTACTTATGATGTAGACGCAACCTTGTACAATAAAACCCAGGTGGAAGAAAAGTATTCGCCGCCCACAGCTGCGGGGCTGGGACTCACGGCTGCGCCGCCCGTGGATACAGAGGGCGATCCTGCGGCAGACCCGGAGCCGGATCCTGCGGCAGATCCAGCGACGGATCCTGCGGTAGATCCAGCGACGGATCCTGCAGCCGACCCCTCCACGGCTTTGCTCCCGGCAGCTGCCGCAAATCTCCGGACTGCTTTCGTGTCAGCGCGCCAGCATGCCTTGACGGGTTCTTCAGGCTTAGCCCTCCTGTCAGCGCCTGTGACAGAACCGGCAACGGAACCGGCGACGGAACCGGCAACAGAACCGGCAACGGAACCGACAACAGAACCGGCGACGGAACCGACAACAGAACCGGCGACGGAACCGGCAACAGAACCGGCGACGGAACCGACGACGGAACCGACGACGGAACCGACGACGGATCCTGAAACAGATCCTGAGACAGACGCCATGCCAAGATTGCGTGGGATGGCACCGAATGATACGAAGTATTTTGTCGGGTGGAATACCAATAACGACGGAAGCGGAATCTCCTACAAGCCGGGTGCGCAGGTGAAGAATCTTACGGATGTGGACGGATCCACCATCACCCTGTATGCACAGTGGAGAGAGCATTACCGTCTGACCTTTATGGACTACAAGGATGGAAGCGTGAGTCCCCAGAAAAAAGTGGTGGACGTCTCCGCAGGATCTGACACCTATCAGATTCTTGAGAGCGATCTTCCGGAGAGCGTTGTAAAGCAGCAGCGAAACGGCGTGTGGGGTTATTACTGGACATCCACGGATAAGACCACCTACCGGTTCGTCGGCTGGGATGAGAACAGACGGCAGGATCCGGGAGCTGTCAGCAAACCGGTCACCTTTGATGCCGCAGGAAACCCCTCCTTCCCCACCATCACCGGCATAGACGGAGACAATACCTACTATACGATCTGGGAGGAGCAGACATACACCATCACGCTGATTGACTGCCTGACCGGCACACCGACAGAATTTAAGAAGCTCGAAAATGTCAGCGGCACCCTGACGAAATTAAATGCCGCTGCCGGATATGAGATACCCGACCATCCGGGGTATACCTTAGAGGGGTGGTATACCACACGCATCACGGAAGGGGGCGTGGAATTCGCCGGAGGCGACAGTCTCCTGAAAGGCGGAAAGAAGCTGGTAGACCTGCTCTCGGAGCTGGTTCCGGGATCGCCCGGCATTACGCTGTATGCAAGATACTCGACGGATATTTATGAAGCCACACGGGATCTGAAGGATAACTATGATTATCTGGTGTCCATCACGGAGCTTGGTAATTCTGCGGCTCCATACGCCGGGAAATTTGCATATCTGCTTACAAATAATACGACGGGTTACCACCCGCAAGGCAACCCCAAGGATCTGGCAGGAGAGGATCATACCTTCCGAAATGCCGATACACATGGGAAATTCTATACCGATGAAGCCGGTACTGCGGCAAAGCTCCTCGGATCCGTGGTTTACATGGACACAAAGAGTATGTGGACGAATATCCATAACCCCGAACGGGAGAAGCAGCAGGGCACGACAGATCCCATCGGTATGGCTATTTCGGATAATGCAGTCTGGAAGTGGCACGTAACAGGAGCATTAACAGGGAAGCTTGAAATGGCAAATACCCCCGGGCAGTATCTGTATACGGAAACCGGATCGACGCCCCACGTCCGGGTCGGGACTACGCAAGGCATTTGGACATACGAGCAGATGACAACAGGCTACAACCTGCTGCAAAGCACGGAAGCAGGTGGTTATTATCTGCACAGCAATTATTGGAATCTGAACCTGAATAACAGCAATGTGAAAAATGAAGGTTCGAATCCTCCAAATAACAGAAGCTTCCGCATCACCTTCTATGAGAAGACAAAGATTTATCTGGATGAGGCGCCGGCACCCGGACCCGCACCGTAAACGGGATGGCCGCCACCTGAGACAAAAAACACCGGCAGAACGGATATTTTTCCAACAAAAAACATTGGCAGAACGGATATTTTGGCGTAAAATAATCTTGGCAGAACGGATATTTTTGTCCGCAATTCGCTTAGAGGTGCGCTATGACGGTATTTAAAAGAAAACTATATGACAAGCTGCTGGAGTGGAAAAATAATTATGCCGGTCAGTACGCTGTTTTGGTGGAAGGAGCCAGACGTGTAGGGAAAAGTACTTTGGTGGAGGAATTCGCCAGGAAGGAGTACCAATCCTATGTGCGGGTAGACTTTTCGGAGGCGTCCAATGAGATCAGGGACTGCTTTGACGAGATCGCCGATTTAGACAGATTTTTCCTGAGGCTTCAGACATATACCGGCGTGCAGCTTGTAGAACGGCAATCTGCCATTATTTTTGATGAGGTTCAGCTTTTTCCGAGAGCGCGGCAGGCGATTAAGCATCTGGTTGCTGACGGCCGGTATGATTATATTGAGACCGGATCTCTCATATCGATCAAGAAGAATGTGAAAGACATTCTGATTCCGTCAGAAGAAATGAAGCTCAAATTATATCCTCTGGACTATGAGGAATTTTTATGGGCAACAGGGAACGAGACGTATCGACTCTTAAAAGATTTTTTTGATAAAAAAACGGAAGTTGGGAACGCGCTGAATCGAAAGCTGATGCGTGATTTCCGGATTTATATGGCTGTAGGCGGCATGCCGCAGGCTGTGTTGGCTTATCTTGACAGGAAAAGCTTCCGCGAAATAGATGAGGTCAAGAGAGGCATCCTGCGTCTCTATGAAGATGATTTCAGGAAGATAGATCCATCAGGTCTTTCTTCCAGAATCTTCCGGGATATTCCATCCCAGCTGTCGCATAACAGAAGGCGGTACGTCATTTCCGGCGCTACAGGAAAGAAGACGCAAAAAAGAGACTTGGAAAGACTGTATGATATCCTTGATTCCCAGACAGTTTTGGCTTCCTACAATATTTCCAAACCGGATATCAGCCTGACAAGTACAAAGGATCCGGACAGTTATAAACTCTACATTGCGGATACGGGGCTGTTTGTCACGCTCATGTTTATTGACAGACCGGTGGCGGAAAACATTCTTTATGAAAAATTGCTGGCCGATAAGTTACCCGCAAATTTGGGGTATCTTTATGAGAATGCGGCGGCGCAGATAATCGCGGCATCCGGCCGGGAACTCTGCTACCATACATGGCATAAAAAAGACAGTACGCACTATTATGAGATCGATTTTCTGATCGGGAAGGATCAAAAGATCATTCCGGTCGAGATCAAGTCGTCCGCCACCTCATCGCATAAATCGATCGATGCCTTTTGCGAGAAGTATGCTAAGATCTCTGCCAGACCCTATATTTTTTCACAGAAGGATGTTGCAAGTGACGGACAAACGTTATTGATGCCGATGTACATGCTGCCTTTTTTGATGGAAGAGACCGGCCAACTCGACGGGTAAATCGGACAAAAAACGGCCAACTCAACGGGTAAAATTCAGCCAACTCAACGGGTGAAAACCAGCCAACTCAACGGGCAAAATACCGCAAATCACCGCAACAAAACACCGCAAATCACCGCAACAAAATGGCGCGAAACCCACATATAGCGTGATTTTTGGCTCTTGAAGATAGGTGAATGATTATCCGAAAAACATAAAACAAAACTGCCGAAAAATACAAAACAAAACTGCCGAAAAATACAAAATAAAATAGCCGAAAAACACAAAATATCCTTGAAAGATCCACGCAAATAGGGCATAATTTTGTGTGGAGGGCAATATCGGCATGGAGTACATCACCAGAATTGTAGACAAAGTAATAGACGAACGAATAAAAGCGTTCAATGCAATTCATATTGTCGGACCAAAGGGCTGTGGGAAAACAAGGACTGCGCAGGAACGATGCAAAACAGTCATAGAATTTCAGGATGAGAAAAAAAGAGCTTTACACCTCAATATCGCCGAAACGTCGCCGGATCTGTTTTTAAAATATGAGAAACCGATTCTGTTTGACGAATGGCAGGATGCGCCAAAGGTCTGGGGAACGATCAGAAAAGATTGCGATGATCATCCGGAAGCGGTGGGCGAATACTATTTGACCGGCTCCACAAGTAAGAAGATTGATACTCCGCATACCGGGACGGGACGTATTTCCGAAGTCACCATGTATCCGATGACGCTGTTTGAAACAGGGGAGTCGAATGGGCAAGTTTCCCTGTCGAAGCTTTTTGAGGACAAAAAGTACGATATCAACGGCGTCAGAAGTGAGATGGCGCTGGAAGATTTTTTCTATGTCGTATGCAGAGGCGGCTGGCCAAGATGTCTTGCAATTAAAGACAAAAGTGCAAGGCTGCAGATTGCGGCAGATTATTGCAACCAAATCTATAAGAAAGATATCAGCGCGATTGACGGCGTGAAACGCAATCCTGAATGGGCACGCACGATTCTGTGGTCTTATGCCAGAAATATGGCGACACTGGCCAAAAGAAATGTGATCAATGCAGATGTGAACTCCGCCCAAAAGGTATCAGATGTTACGATAGCATCGTATATTGAGGCGTTGGAAAATCTGTTTGTTTTGAAAGAGATTGATGCATGGAATGCGCAGATCCGCTCGAAAACGGCAATCAGATCCGCAAAAAAACATATCTTCACGGATCCTTCCATCGGGCTTGCGGTACTCGGAATCAGGCCGGAGTATTTTTACCAGGATCTGGATACATTTGGGCATGCCTTTGAAAACATGGTGTTAAGGGATCTGTTGTCCTATGCGCAGGTACAGAATGCAAGGGTCATGCATTACAGTGATGATACAGGACTGGAAGCGGATGCAGTATACCAATTGGCGGATGGCCGCTATGCCCTGATTGAGATCAAAACAGGCACAAATGCCATCCCGAAAGCAGAAGCCGGTTTACTTCGCTTTAAAGACGTGATCAAAGCGCATAATGAGAAAGTGGATCTGAATGGCGCTCATCCCGGCGTGAAATACAGAGAGCCTTCCCTGCTTCTGATCATTTGCGCCAATGCGGATATGGCTTACACGACAACAAATGGTGTAAAAGTCATCCCCGCCGGCTGCCTGAGAGATTAGAGGATGAATGGAAACCATTATATAAAAAGCAACCGAATCACACGCCTCGCGGCGATCCACCCAACTGCCGGTATGTCGCGGCTTGTGGTCATTATGGCCCTTGCGGTGCTCGCCCTTTCGATCCCGATCATCTGGGGCGCCGCAATGAATGTCAAAGAGGAGTCGGAACGGAAAGAATGCAGCATTGCGATCGGTTCGGCGCAGCGAAAGCTGGATGACGAATTCATCATGAATCCGGAGATGACGCCGGAGGAGGCGGAGGCTGCCGCCACCAGCGAGATCCGATCACTGGAGGATACCTGCCCCGGCGGCGGGCGTTATGTGATTGTGAAAAGATTAGACGGCGATGGATATAAGATCTATTGTGATTTACATGGGAGAGAGTAGAGGAGCATGGCAAAGAGAATTCTCGGAATTGATGTCGGCCACGATACGTTAAAGCTGGCACTGATCAACGGAAAAACGGTGGAAAAGGTGGCGATAGAGCCGATTCCGCTAAATCTGATACAAAACAACAGGGTCGTATCAGAGGAATCCATGGGAGAGTTTCTCCGTGAAACCATGAAGAAAAACGGGATCCGCTGCAATCTCGCGGCATATGTGTTCCAGAATGAAAACATTTATTCCAGAACCATCAGGATGCCGAAGATGACGCCGGATCAGCTGCGGGTAAATCTGCCCTACGAATTTGCGGATTTTATCTCGGATGAGCCCCAGAAGTATGTGTATGATTACGCCATGCTGCCGGGGGAGGAGACGGTTCATGACAGCGCGCCGGAACCGGCTGTGCCAGCGGACCTGGCTCCCGATCCCGGTGCAGCGCCGGATGCAAATGCCGCGTCGGAAGAAGCCGGGGACACCATGTCCCTGATGGCGGTGGCCGTACAAAAAGAAACCCTGGAATCCGTTCGTCGTTTTGTGAAAAAAGCGGGCTTGAAGCTCGTCAAAGCAGCCCCCACCATGAGTGCCTTTATTTCCCTTATCAGGGCAAACGGAGATCCCGAAAAAGAGTACTGCGTGCTGGATCTGGGGCACAGGGCGATCCGGATGCACATTTTCAAGGGTGAGCGTTATGAAGTCACCAGGACTCTGGATGTGGGACTTTCCGTGCTGGACGATGTTATCGCGGAAAACCTGAATGTGGATGTACACCTCGCCCACACCTATCTGTTGTCCAATTATGAAAACTGCCAGTACTCGGAATACTGCCGGAGCGCTTATGACAACATCACCATGGAGCTTATGCGGGCCTTGAACTTTTACCGCTTTTCCAATCCGGACAGCAATCTGGAGGATGTCTATCTGGCGGGTGGCGGCCTGCTGAACGAATCCCTGCTGGAGACCATCCAGCAATCCATCGATCTGAATGTGCACCACGCCAGAGAGCTGCTGCAGCCCTCCATGAACAGGGAGGGGTATTCCTCTTATGTACAGGCCATCGGAATCACGCAGGACAAGGGGGAGCTTGTAGCGAAGTCCAAGGGCAAGGTTCCCACCAAGCGGGAGATCAATCTGGCCGGTGTGGGAGAGACCAGACTGGATCTGAGAACCGCGGTTATCGCCATCATTCTCATCATTGCAGGTGCCACCCTCTTTTCCATCTTCGGAGTGGCGGGACGTTTTGCAAAGCTTGTTTCGGCACAGTCGGCTGCGGCGCAGGCGGAGCGGGAGCTGACGGACGCCTATGAGATTCTGGCGGGGTACGATCTGACACAGGATGAATATGCTCACTATACCTTCGAAAATATGACCCCCGAGGAGCTGGCGCAGGTGGAACGGGAAGACGTGCTGCGGCTTCTGGATGAACGGGTCATCGGGAAATGCGAGGTGGAGTACTGGTCGGTTTCCGAAAATGTCCTCACCCTCAGGATCGTGGGGATTACCCTGGAACAGGTAAACCGGATCATACAGGACATCAATGAGGATGAGCTGGTCAGCTACAGCACCATGACCACCGCTGTGAAGGAGGATAAGACCGAGGAAGGGAGCATTTCCACCGTGACGGCAAGCATCGAAGTCATCTTGAACGGCAGGGTTGCGCCGGAAGTGGAAATGGAGATGGAGACGGAGGCACAATGAAAGTATTAAGCAGGGATTTTACCACAAGAGAAAAAGTGCTGATCGTGATTCTGGCAGCCATTCTGATTGTGCTCGCATACTACTGGCTGGTGGATTCACCGGTGCGAAACGGCATTGCGGAAGCGGATGCGAAAAAGCAGTCCGCGGAGACGGAGCTCATCGCGGTGAATGCGAAGATCGGACAGCTGCAGAGAATGCAGGCGGAGTTGGATGCCCTGGGACCGGAGGGGCGCGGTGCCTACATGGCCAGCTACAACAACTCCGCAGCGGAGTATGCGGCATTAAACGATATTCTGGGCGGTACGGAGGAGTATGCCATCACCTTTTCGGAGCTGACGAGACAGGGGGATCTGGTACGCAGGGCATTTTCCATCCAGTTTACGACCACCGGGTATCCGGCGGCGAAAAGGATCATCACCGATCTGGAAAACAGCGAGTACCGCTGCCGGATCGGGGATCTGAGCTGTGCTGCCGAGCAGGCTTATGATAGGGAGACGGATCTCAGGAACTGGAGCGGGCGGATCATGGTGAATGCCACCGCGACCTTCTATGAGACCATGGTGGGCGGAACCCCGGACGAAGGACTTCCGGTGGAAGAGGAGAGTCAGAATTGAAATATCAAAAACTCGGAGAGCTCCTGACGGCGGCAGGCGCCATCACGGAGGAGGAACTGCAGAAAGGTCTGGAAATCCAGAAACAGACCAAGGAAAGGCTGGGTGCGGCGCTGATCCATTCCGGGATTATCACGGAGATGGAGCTGATCGAGGCGCTGCAGATGCAGCTCGGTATCGAGTATGTGGATCTTTCCAAGATCAGCATTCCCGCTGAGCTCGCCCAGGCGCTTCCCAAAAACATCGCCAAGCAGTATCAGGTGGTGCCGATCCGTGTGGTGGGAGACGAGATCTACCTCGCCATGAGCGATCCCTTAAACTTTTACGCGCTGGAGGAAGCAAAAAAATCCGTCAAAAAGCGGGTGGTACCGGTGGTTTCCACCGCCGACGCCATAGACCATGCCATCCAGGTGCTGTACTCCAACGAGGGCGCTGCGAAGGCCATCGAAGAGATGAAGCATGAGGCGGGGCTTTCCGCCAAAGAGGATCACACCTCCGCCTTTGTCCCGAATCAGCTGGGGGAGGACGGCGCGGATTCCGCACCGGCCATCCGGCTGGTCAACTCCATTATCGAGCGCGGCATCATGGAGCGTGCCAGTGATATCCATTTTGAGCCCCAGGAGACGGAGATGAAGGTGCGGCTTCGGGTGGATGGTCTCATGCGTGACATCCTGGCTGTACCGAAGGATCTGCAGGCAGCAGTCATTTCCAGAATCAAGGTCATGGCGGGCATGGATATCGCGGAGCACAATGTCCCCCTTGACGGACGTTTCAATGTACACATCAAGGACAAAAACATTGATGTGCGTCTTTCCTCCCTCCCCACCATCTACGGAGAAAAGATGGTTGCCAGACTTCTCGACAAGGACGGCAGAAAGATCAATGTGGAGGAGATCGGACTGAAAGGGGACGACCTGGCCAAATACAGAAAGATCATCGGTGCCAAGAGCGGCGTTGTCCTGATCGTGGGACCTACCGGAAGCGGTAAGACCACCACGATGTATACCATGATTGACGAGCTCAACCAGCGGGAGGTGAACCTGGTCACCCTGGAGGACCCGGTGGAGTACAATTTCGAAGGGGTCAATCAGGTACAGATCAATGAAAAGGTCGGGATGACCTTTGCCAACGGCCTTCGCGCGATTTTGCGCCAGGATCCGGACATCATCGCCGTCGGTGAGATCCGTGACGGGGAGACGGCGGAGATCGCCATGAGAGCCGCTATCACCGGGCACCTGGTTCTTTCCACCATCCATACCAACGATGCGGTCGGTACGGTGGATCGTCTGATTGATATCGGCGTCGACCCTTACATCGTGTCCTCCGCTTTGCGGGGCATCATTTCCCAGCGTCTGGTGCGGCGGATCTGCCCCCATTGCAAGCAGGAATACATCCCGGACGAAGAGGAGCTGACGCAGCTCCATCTGGAAAAGGAGTTTTTGCCCGGCAGGGTTCCGCCCTTTTACAAAGGCGCAGGCTGCCCCCATTGCTATAACACCGGGTATATCGGGCGGATTGCGGTCTTTGAGATCCTGCAGGTGACCTCCAAGGTGCGGAGCGCCATCGCAGCCAGAATGGGGCGAGAGGTAGTGGAGGAGCAGATTCGCGAGGGCGAGCATTTTGTTTCCCTGCGAACCAATGCCATCCGGCTTGTATTGGAGGGCATCACCACCTCCAGCGAGGTACTCAGGGTGGTGAATGAGGAAGAGTAGTTTTTCAGAAAAGGTTCTTGGTGACGAAGAGTAGTTTTTGGCGAAAGGAGAGACAGTCAGATGATGACGGTAGAGGAACTTGTAAAAAAAGCACGGGAGGACGGCGCCAGCGATATTCATATTATTTGCGGGCTTCCGCCCAAGTATCGCCGTTCCGGGCGTTTGGAAAGCATGTCCGAGGAGATCCTGACCTTTGAGGACTGCGTGGATGCGGCACACTGGCTTGCGGGAAATGCATATGACGACTTTGAACGGGAAGGGGAGCTGGATCTGGCCGGAACCTACGCCGGAAATCGCTGCCGTGTGCATATTTTCAAGCAGCAGGGGATTCCCTCCATTGCCCTCAGAATCCTGAGTGACACGATTCCGGAGCTGGATTCTCTGGGGCTTCCGCCCGCAGTCATGGATCTGACGAAGCTGCATAAGGGGATCGTCCTCGTGACCGGCGAGACGGGATCCGGTAAATCCACCTCTCTTGCGGCGCTTTTGAACTGCATCAATCATACGAGATATGATCATATCGTCACCCTGGAGGATCCGGTGGAGTACCTCTATGTGCCGGACAAATGCGTGATTAACCAGCGGGAGGTGGGCAAGGATACCAAAAGCTTTGCCACCGGTCTCCGCGCCAGCCTGCGGGAGGATCCGAACGTGATTCTGATCGGTGAGATGCGTGATACGGAGACCATCGAGACGGCGATCACGGCAGCGGAGACAGGGCATCTCGTGTTTGGTACGCTCCATACCGGAAGCGCTTCGGACTCCATCGACCGGATCGTGCAGGTTTTTCCGGAGGGGGCCCAGCAGCAGATCAGGATGCAGCTTTCCATGACGCTTGTGGCGGTGCTGACGCAGCAGCTGGTACCGAAAAAAGGCGGCGGACGCGCCCTTGCAGCCGAGCTGATGGTGGTGACGGACGCGATCCGCAATCTCATCCGTACCGGCAATACCCCGCAGATTGCCAACGCCGTGGCAACCAGTGCGGCCATCGGCGGCCAGACCATGGATCAGGCGTTGGTGAAGCTCGTCCGGGCGAATCTGATCACCAAAGAGGATGCCCTTCACTATGCGAAGGATGAGGCATACATCAAAAAGAACGCGATCTGAATGTAAGGATCTGTAGCGGCACAGCCTCTGCTTGCCGCCGGTCCGGAGGAGTTTTGTTTTGCAAACCTACAAATACACTGCGATTTCAAAAGGCGGAGAGCGGGTTTCCGGCGTCGTCGAGGGCTTCAACGAGATGGATGCGGCCTCCCGTATCCGGGACAACTGCAAGATCATCCTGAAGCTTGAGACCGAAGACGAAAAGAAGTCTATGGGCATATTGAATATGGACATAGGCGGAAAACGTCTGGATCCAAAGGCTTTTACGGTGATGTGCAGCCAGTTTGCCATTATCCTGCAGTCCGGCGTCCCCATTGCGAGAGCCGTGGAGCTGATCGAGGGGAAGATGACGGACAAGCACTTAAAGCATCTCCTTCGCCAGGTGAAGGAGGATGTGGAAGGCGGGCGTTCCCTTTCCGACAGCTTTGAGGAAAACGGGGGCGACTTTCTGCCGCCGACCTTTACGGAGACCATCCGCGCCGGTGAGGAATCCGGGAATGTGGCCCGTGCATTCGAAACCATGCACGATCATTTTGACAAGGAAGGCAAGATGAAAACAAAGATCAAAAGTGCTCTGGCCTATCCGATCTTTGTGCTTGTCATCGCGGTTATCGTCGTCATCGTCATCATGGTCAAGGTGGTGCCGACGTTTACGGAGGTCTTTGCCTCCGGTGAAGGGGAAATGCCGGTGATGATGCAGATGCTGATCGGGATCTCGGATTTCTTCTCCAAATACATCCTGATCATCATCGCGGTCATCGCAGGTATCTTTATCGCATACAAGATCTACGCCAATACCGAGACCGGCAGGCTGAAGACATCAAAGCTTGCGCTGAAAATCCCCATGTTCGGAAACATTGCGCGGCTGAATTCCGCCCGTCAATTTGCGAACTCCATGGCCACCATGCTCGGCGCGGGGCTGCCCGTGATCAAAGCAATCTCCATCACCGCCCGGGTCATCAGCAACTACTATGTCAGCACCGAGGTGGGCAAGCTCGCCGGCAAGATCGAAGAAGGAAAAACACTGGGGGACAGCATGCGCGACGCCGGTGTCATGCCGGACATTCTGACCGATATGACGGCGGTGGGTGAGAGCACCGGTGAAATGGAAGGGACTCTGCGCACCATCGGAGAGTACTACGATACGGAAACGGAAAATGCCATTGCGGCGCTGATCCGCAAGATCGAGCCCACCATGCTGATCGTGATCGGTGTAATCGGCGGCTTCATCGTCATCGCCACCTACGGCTCCATGTTCAGCATGTACAATTCCATGTAAGGGGAGCATGGGTTGGCGGGGTATTCTCACCGACTATGATAAAATACGCCTGCTCATATAATGTTATTGAGATTTTATCCGATATCAGTTATGATAGATACAAACCTGCAGTCATTGAACTTGCATGGATAAAAATGGAGGGAGATCAGAATGAAAAAGATAATTCAAAAAATCAGAGAGAAAAAGGGATTTACGCTCGCTGAGCTGCTGATCGTTGTGGCCATCATCGCCGTCTTAGTAGCAATCGCAATCCCGATCTTTACCACACAGTTGGAGAAGAGCCGTGAGGCGACGGATATGGCTAATATTCGTTCTGCTTATGCAGTTGTTTCAGCTGCAGCTCTTACTGATGACGATGAGACTACACTTCAAAAAAATAACACGCCCGGTATTGCCTATACAAAGCCTGCAGATGGATTCCAAGCAGTTGTTACTTTGAAACAGCAAACAGATGATTGGCAGTCAGCAAATCATGATCTTCCGGGGACGATCTCAGGTACTCCTAAAAAAGGTGGTACTGCAACAGTGAAATACACCACTTCAACTAATGCGGTTACTATAACCTTCAATTAAGCAAGGAAAGTTAAGACAAGAGCATGGAGCCAGCGGTTCACATCACCGCACACCTACATAATACATACTAATTTTGGAGACAGAGCATCCGCTCTGTCTCCTTTTTCAGCAATACCGAAACCCCATGGATGCCTGATTCATGGAAGTGAAAGATAATTGTTATGAGAATGAAAAAGCACCTCCGTTCCAACCGAACAGGGTTTACCATGGCGGAGCTTCTGATCGTGATCGCCATCATTGCGGTGCTGATCGCAATTGCAATTCCCATCCTCAGGAAGCAGCTTGAAAAATCCAGAGAGGCCTATGATATCTATACCATGCGCCAGGCCGCTTCCGCTGCCATCGAGTTATACTATGCGGGTGTGAAGGATTCAGCAAGTGCAACGGCCGCCGGAATGAAGTGGTGGACAGGGGGAGACGCAGACTCCCACAATGCAGCCGGGGCTTACGTCCCCGCTACCGGCACTTTCGTTCCTACCAGAGATAAGCTGCCTGCATCGGCCAAGGCTTACGGCAAAGGAACCGCTCTGGACGGCGGGACGACCTTTATCATGGGAAATGATAAGGGCGCTTATGCGTCCAAGGAGGATTACACAAAAGCTGTCGTCATGGTCTCCATCTACCCGAATG
>JAZRFM010000001.1:0-75151 GCA_045661345.1 Lachnospiraceae bacterium | reverse complement strand
GGATCCTCCTTTTGATTGGGCTTGTTACATCCGTCACGATGCAACTCAATCGTAAAGGTTGATCCTTTATTTATGCAACTGTCAATGTACTATGCCGCCGGGTCAGCGGCTGAGCTATCACATAGAAAAAATGATTGACCCTATTTTTTTTCATAATATTTTTCACTCCTCATTGTCAATGATAGGAAACGGATTCATTCGTTTCCTTCTGCACCGATTGTGTTCACGGACATAAAAATATGCCCGGAAGAATCTCCCAGGCATTGACCTTGTAATCTGAAATGACAGATTATCGATGATGGGCGCATGACAAATGAGCCAAACACCCGGCCACATTACTTGCCTGGGAGCTAAGCATTCGACAGCACATACAACACATTTCGCTTCTGTTCCATATTGTCTTCATATTGCCATGCCTCCTTTCTGTCTGAATCAAAACGTCGATCAATCACATCGATCACGTCTTTATGGCTCGAAATAATACACCTATCACAATAGTATGTCAATAGGTTTTTAAAAACTATTTTTTTGGAGGTCATATTTTGGAGATAGAGATGGATGAGGAGAATTTCGCCTTAATGGCGGATTTTTCGTTTCTTCATCACTTCCACTACAGCCACTGAAACCCCAAGCGCAATCCCATAGAACAGGATCCGCAGCGGGATGGCCTGTGCTGCGGGGAGGAAATCCGTGCCGGCGAGCCGCTCCAGCTTGAAGGGGATATAGCCCAGCAGGGGGTAAAAGATCAGAGAATGCTTGCCGAGATAGGAAAAGGGAGTCAGCAGAGGCGTTTTGGTAAGGATCCGTGACAGAAGGATCGTAAAAAAGATGCCGCAAAGCGCGGTAGCGTAGTTTAACAGGATATCGAAAGAGGTGGCACTGTTGAGGTCCAGAGTTGTCCCGTAGAGACGGACAAGCATGTAAGTACCGAGTACATTGAGACCCAGGAATACGGGGAAAAGATACCATTTCTCCCGGGAGGTCATGGTATGGAAGGGCTTCCGGTCTGACAGCAAAAAGCCGAGATAATAGAAACCGCTGGAATAGAGGATGGTGGCGATCTTAAAGGTATTGAAAAGGAACAGGCGGTGCAGCAGGAATCCGGCTGTGACAAAGCCGAGAAAGAGCAGAGAGAGCAGGATCCTGTTTTTGATCAGGCGTTTACCGATTTCAAGCAAAAGCCGGACAAAAAAGAGAGCGAAGAAAAACCAGAGGATGGCATAACCGCCCTGACCTGTCAGAAACAGCTTTACCTCCAGCTTCGGACTGGAAAGAGGATCCCGAAACAGGACATCCAACAGAATAAAGACTGCGGAAAAAACACAATAAGGAACCAGGAGCCCGGTTACATTCTTCTTCAGGGAAGAAAGAAAGGGTTCCGTGGTTTCTTTTTTTACAAAGAGGCCGGAAAGAAAGAAATACAGCGGAATATGGAAGGAAAAGATCCATACCAGAAAGGGAAACGGGAGCTCCTGTACGTGTCCGACGACAACCAGGATGACACCGATGCCCTTTGCGATATCATATTCCGGAAACCGCGGTTTTCCGGCATTTTCAGTGTGATTGACAGCCATGAACTTAGTATATCACATTGTCGGAAAACGTGGTATAATAGACAAGGTTTTTGCGTTAACTACACAACAGAGGCATAGGAAGACCATTATGAAACGAAAAACGAGCTATCGGGGCAGACTTTTGCTCTATATGATCATGCCCCTTTTGATGCTGATTCCCCTCGGTGTGGTCACAGGGATTCTGCTTTATATGGATCTTAAGGCGGGACAGATCATCCTCGTGATGATGCTGATCTATGCCGCTCTGGTCATTGCGATGTATGTCAGCAACAGAGCGTTGTTTTTCCAGGAAATGATCAATTTCGCGACACAGTATGCGAGCGTTCAGAAGGAACTGCTGGACGGATTTGAGCTGGGCTACGCCTTGCTTGATGGCAACGGAAAGATTCTGTGGGTGAACCGGCATTTCACCGATCTGACCGGGAAGGAAAAAAGCTACCACAAATCCATTACCACCATTTTTCCGTCCATCACAAAGGAGCTTCTGCAAAAGGAGGAGGTACACAGCGTTGCCGCGGTACTGGGGGAACGGAGTTACCGTGTGCAGTTTTCCAGGATTCAGCTGGACAGTCTTACAGAGGGTACAGATATGATCTCCATACACCAGGAGGCTGCAGGGGAGCATCTTACAGCCCTGTACCTTTTCGACGAGACGGAACTGAACCGGATCAATATCGAAAATGAGGAGCAGCGGCTGGTAGCCGGTCTGGTATACATCGATAATTACGATGAGGTGCTGGAGAGCATGGAGGATGTCAAAAAATCCATGCTGGTCGCTTTGGTGGACCGCCGTGTGAATAAGTACTTTGCCGATTCGGACGCACTCGTGCGAAAAATAGAGAACGACAAGTATTTTGTCGTATTTAAGAATCGTTTCCTTCCCAAGATGGAGGAGGACAGATTCCATCTGCTGGATGAAGTGAAGACCATTAAGGTGGGAAATGAGATTGCCGTGACGCTGAGCATTGGTCTCGGCGCGACGGCATCGACTTATGCGGAGAACTATGAATACGCGCATGCCGCGATAGATCTTGCCCTTGGCCGGGGCGGAGACCAGGTAGTCGTAAAAGAAGGGGAAGAGATCACCTATTACGGCGGCGCTTCCAAGCAGGTGGAAAAGAATACCCGTGTCAAGGCGCGTGTGAAGGCGCACGCATTGCGGGAAATGATGGAATCCCACAGTCGTATTCTCGTGATGGGACATCGTCTCAGCGATCCGGACGCCTTTGGTGCCGCCATCGGTGTCTGCGCGGCGGCCAAAGAGGTCGGCAAGAAGTCACAGATTGTCCTGAATGAGATCACGGCTACACTTCGCAGGGAAATGGAGAACTTTTCGGTTGAAAAGGGATATGATGCGGATTTGTTTGTCAACAGCGAGCAGGCGCTGGAGTTCGCCGACCGTAATACGCTGGTGATGGTGGTGGATACGAATCGCCCGTCCTATACGGAATGCCCGGAATTGCTGAAACGGGGATTGAATATCGTGGTATTCGACCATCACAGACAGGGAAATGAGGTCATAGAAAGCCCGTTGCTTTCGTATATCGAGCCTTATGCGTCATCTACCTGCGAGATGATCGCAGAGGTTCTTCAGTATTTTTCGGATAACATGAAGCTGACCCCGGATGAGGCGGATGCGATTTACGCCGGGATTCTCATTGATACGAACAATTTTATGACCAAAACCGGTGTGCGCACCTTTGAAGCTGCTGCTTATCTGAAGCGCAGCGGTGTGGATGTGACCCGCGTTCGTAAGATGATGCGAAACGACATGGCGGCTTATAAAGAGCGCGCCGAGATTCTGCGGAAGGCGGAAGTCTATCGGAATGCCTTTGCCATATCCGCCTGTGATTCGGAGATGGTAGAGAGCCCGACGATTGTGGGTGCGCAGGCGGCAAATGAGTTGCTGAATATTATCGGGATCAAGGCATCGTTTGTTTTAGCTGAATTCCAGAACAGGATTTATGTCAGTTCCAGATCCATAGATGAGATCAATGTACAGCTGATCATGGAGCGTCTCGGCGGCGGAGGACATGTGAGTGTAGCCGGAGCGCAGTTTACGGACTGTACCATCGAGGAGGCAAAGCAGCGGGTCCGCGATGTTCTGGATGCTATGATTGAGGAAGGAGATATCAAGCTATGAAGGTGATTTTGCTTACGGATGTCAAAAATCAGGGGAAAAAGGGCGAAGTCGTTACGGTCAGCGACGCCTACGCCAGAAATGTACTGTTTGCAAAAAAACAGGCCGTGGAGGCGACAAACAAGAATCTGAACGACCTGAAGCTCCAGAATGCCCATGAGCAGAAGGTTGCGGAAGAGAATTACGAGAATGCCTGCAAACTGGCCGAGGAATTGAAGGAAAAGCTTGTAAAGCTGTCGATCCGCGCAGGAAAGGACGGCAAAACATTTGGTTCCGTGTCGACGAAGGAGATCTCCGAAGCCTGCAAAAAGCAGTTCGGGATTGAGCTGGACAAGAAAAAGATGGTGCTGACAGATCCCATCAAATCGCTTGGTACCTATGAGATCACTGTGAAACTGCATCCCAGGGTGACCGGGACATTGCGCGTCAATGTGACTTCGGAGGAATAAAAAATGGATAACGAAGCCCAGATCAGGCGCCTGATGCCAGGCAGTCTGGAGGCGGAGCAGGCCGTCATCGGCGCGATGCTGATGGATCGGGATGCCATCATCGCAGCCACGGAAACAATACACAAAGAGGACTTTTATTACAATCCTTACGGGACGCTGTTTGAGGCCATGAAGGAGCTGTTTGACGCAGGGCAGGCGGTAGATACCATTACGCTCCAAAATAAGCTGCGGGAAAAAAATGTGGCTCCGGAGGTCTCCTCTCTGGAATACATCGGAAGCATCCTGAATGCGATTCCAACCTCTGCGAATGTCCGTTATTATGCAAATATCGTTCGGGAAAAGTCGGTTCTGCGGAATCTGATCAAGGCATTGGAGACGCTCGAGAATGAGTGTTATGCGGGAGAAGAGTCGGTGCCTCTCATTTTGGAGGATACGGAGAAGAAGATCTACAGGATCATTCAGGATTCCCGCGGAAACACGGAATATGTTCCGATTCGCGATATAGTGCTGAACGCCCTGAAAAAGATAGAGACCGTCGCCAAAACCGAAGGTAATGTTACCGGGATCGCGACCGGCTTTATTGATCTGGATTACCGTACTGCAGGATTGCAGCCGTCGGACCTGATCCTGGTGGCAGCGCGTCCTTCCATGGGAAAAACGGCATTTGTTTTGAATATCGCGCAGCATGTGGCTTTTCGAAACAACCTTTGCACTGCGATTTTCAGTCTGGAAATGAGCAAGGAGCAGCTGGTCAACCGTTTGTTCTCCCTTGAGGGGCATATCAATGCACAGTCCATCCGCACTGGTACCTTATCGGATTCGGAATGGGAAAAACTTGTGGAAGGCGCCGGTGTGATCGGCCAATCTAATCTGATCATCGATGATACACCGAGTATTACCGTCTCGGAGCTGAGTTCCAAATGCAGGAAATACAAACTGGATCATGATCTGAAGCTGATCATCATTGATTATCTGCAGCTGATGAGTGGGAGCAGCAGAGCGGCGGAATCCCGTACACAGGAGATTTCCGAGATATCCCGCTCTTTAAAATCCCTTGCCAGAGAGCTGAATGTACCGGTGATCGCCTTGTCCCAGTTAAATCGTGCGGTGGAGCAACGTCCCGATAAACGTCCCATGCTTTCCGATCTGAGAGAGTCCGGTGCTATCGAGCAGGATGCGGACGTTGTGATGTTCATTTACCGCGATGAATACTATAACAAGGATTCCGAAAACAAAGGAATCGCAGAAATCATCGTGGCAAAGCAAAGGAACGGTCCGATCGGGACGGTCAATCTGGTATGGCTGCCCGAGTACACGCGCTTTGCCAATTTAGAACGAAAATCCGGATCATGATGATGCGCAATAAAAAACACCGTTTCCCATGTAATAAGCGGGAAACGGTGTTTTTGTGTAACGGCTGATCAGCCCTGCTCGATTGCACCTGTGGGGCAGGCACCTGCGCAGGTACCGCAGTCTACACAAGAACCAGCATCGATCTGATACTTGTCATCACCCTGAGAAATAGCACCAACCGGGCATTCCGGCTCACAAGTGCCACAGGATACGCATGAATCACCAATTACATATGCCATAGTTTTTACCTCCTTTGGTATTTGAAAAATGCTGTAGAACCATTGTAATACAGAAACCGTAGTTTCACAAGGTTTATTTATCCCGGCTCAGGAAAGTATTGATCCGGTTTACCAGGTCATCGGGATCAATCCCGTGAACCATGGCTGCTTCTTCAATTGTCTCCATTTGGGAAGAGGGGCATCCGAGGCAGTGCATCCCGATCTCCATAAGGATCGGTGCGACATCGGTATCAATCGATAGAAGCTGACCGATCATGGTGTCCTTTGTGATTTGTGTTGCCTGAGTTTCTGTTGCTGTTGCTGTGTCCATTTGTAAGACCTCCTACTGTTGTTGATGAATGTGGTTAGCGGATCGCGCCGAGGATCTGTACCGCTCGTTCCGGCAGAAGCAGCTCAAAATGTTCATGAAAATAAGCTTCCTCCGCGGAGGTGTACTTTTCCTGTACAGCGTATTCCGTCAGGATATTGCAGACCTTGTTGTAGTCTTCCGGCGAATGTGCTCCCTTGCTGATCACAAGGTAATAGCGGTTATTCTCCGGATTCTTGTAAAGCTGGTTTTCTTCGTTGTAAAACCCGTATAAAATCCGGGAAAGGCGCATACAATCGTCCATGTCCCGGAAAACAAAAAGCTTCGTGACATCAAATCTGAGGGCGGGCGTATCATGAGGAACCGCCTTGACATCAGAGGGATCCACGTCCTCGATCACGGGCACCGTTTCGGAAAGGGGAACAAACTGTGCATCTGTCATGGTGCCTGAGGGTCTCGATTTCTCATGGTCCTCCCGGATCTTTTTGAAAAGATCCAGAATCCCGTCGGCACCTTCGGGTGGAAGGGTTTTCCCTGAATTGTACGATCCGGCGGTATCTCCGGCATAATCATCCAACCCTTCCGAAAATCGGGAAAAACGCGTATCAAGCTCTTCCGGATAGTCTACCTTGCTGATCAGGAGGATCACCGAATCCGCTGACATGGGGATCGCTTCGATCATCAGCGGGAGATCGTCTGTTTCAAAGCCGAACTCAAAGGATGCCTGCTGCATCATATCCCGAAACAGGCTTTTCGCTTTCTCCGAGCCGTAGGCCAGCTCGCTGAGTCTCAGCTGCCGTGAAACAAAATCTTCTCTGGTAAGGATGCATCGTATTTGATTGTCATTGATCTTCTCTATCTTCATCTGATGGCTTCCTTTTCATGTGATCTAATGATACGCAAAAAGAAAGGGAAAAGTCAAGAAAACGAAATGGATTTTAGAAAACTTTTAGAAATTGTTTAGGAATAATTCATTGATTCTCCCATTTTTATATGGTATAAGTTACTCAGCGCAGTTGCTGCAGCAGGAACTGTGTTTCCGTAAGAAGCGGATTCCCGCTTTTTCGATCCCATTATTACAACAGAGATCCTTTTTCAATGCTGACCCTGCCCGGTTAGGGATGATTGAGAAAAAAGCTGATTGGAAAAAGGAGCAGACGTCGTTTCGGAGGTGGTGCAGCGCCCGGACAGGATACCCGTTGATCGGGGGAATAAAAAAGATAAAGAGAGTTGATTTGTTTCGGGCAAAGGAAAGAAGAAGATATTTTTATTATGGGGTTTTTCATTGCGTCTGAGAATTCACATCACAAATGACAATACTCATATCATCGTAAATATATGACGCATAAAAACAAACAAATGGATGAAGGATCCGTGGAGCCTCCATGCCCGCGGATCGGAGCGGCGGCGGTTGATTTGAACGGCCGCCGTTTCTATGTTAGAATACTCAAATATAGCGAAGGAATGGAATGCGCTACCTATAGTTCGTCCGGGATCCTTTTCGGAGGACTATGCAGCCGTCAGAGAATACACAGGAGAGTCAAGCTTGGATAAGAAGGAAGCAAACCGCAGGAACGCGCGGAGAAGAGCCGCCAGGAAGAGATCAAAAGCACCGCTAATCATCCTGATTGCGGTTATTTTGATTATTTTGATCGCCGTCGGGATGTTTTTGCTGGAGAAATACACACCTACCAGGGAAAGGGCGGATCTGAACGAGTATTTCGGCGTCGCTTCTCCTGAAGAGGTGGTGATTGTTCGTGATGGGGCTGTCATGGAGGAAACAGCCAGAAACATCAACGGACATCTCTATGTCTCCTATCCGATGGTATACAATACCTTAAATGACCGTTTCTATGTGGATCAGGAGGGGCTGCTGCTGTATGCCATGGATGCAAAGGAAATACTGGTCAATATTGCGAACCAGACCGCTTCCTATACAGAAAATCTCTATGAAAACGGTACCGTCACGCAAAATGAGGTTCCCTTTGTCTGTGTCCCGGCCGGACTGATCGACAACGAACTGTATCTGTCGCTGGAGTTTGTGCAGCAGTTCACGCCTTTGGACTTTTTCTATTACGAAGAGCCCGGCCGGGTGGTTATGACGACGGATTACGGTCCGTTGAAAGAAGCGGTGGCAGAAAAAGACACCGTGCTGCGTGAAAAAGGCGGGATCAAAAGCCCGATCTTAAAGGATCTGGCAGCCGGGGAGAGCGTAGAGATCCTGGAGGAGGAAGAAAACTGGTACAAAGCGTTTTCCAAAGACGGCATCACGGGATATGTGGAGAAGAAAGCCATGGCGGAGCCGACGGAGACGGTTCTGACCAGCAGCTGCCAGGAAGAGACCTTTACGCACATTCTGCATGAAGGTACGGTGAATATGGTCTGGCATCAGGTCACGAATATGGAAGCAAACGATAAGCTCACGGAGCTGCTCTCCGCTACGAAGGATGTCAACGTCGTTTCTCCAACCTGGTTTTATCTGGAGGATACGGAGGGCGGCATTTATAATCTGGCATCCAAAGCCTATGTGGACACCTGTCACGCAAAGGGAATTCAGGTCTGGGGGCTTGTCAGCAATCTGGAAAGTCCGGGGCTGGATGATGAAGTGATCCTGTATCGCCGCAGCCTGCGGCAGAATTTCATCAACAACATGATCTCAAAGGCACTGGAATACGGGCTGGACGGGATTAATCTGGATTTTGAGCAGATATCCGAGGAGGCGGGAGAATCCTATGTACAGCTGGTGCGTGAAATGTCTCTGGCCTGTGGGAACCAGGGGCTGATCCTGTCTGTCGACCATTATGTACCCACAGAATACACGGCACATTACGACCGGGAGGAGCAGGCGGATTTTGCGGATTATATCGTGATCATGGGATATGACGAGCATTATGCAGGCTCCGGCGAAGGATCTGTCGCATCCCTTCCCTTTGTGGAAAAGGGCGTACAGGATACCATCAGTTATGAGGTACCGCCGGAACAGATCATCCTGGGAATGCCGTTTTACACCAGAATGTGGGTGGAAACACCGAAATCCGGTGCCAGCGATAAGGAGATGGCGTCAGATGACTATGTCCCCTACGAGCTTACCTCCAAGGCCATCGGGATGAAGGATCAGGACAGCCTCATTGCACAAAAGAATGCGCCTGTGATGTGGCTTGAGGAGCTGGGACAAAACTACACGGAATGGCCGGAAAACGGCACCATCTGTAAGATCTGGATGGAGGATGCACAGTCTCTGGAGCTGAAGCTGCAGCTCATACCGAAATATGAGCTTGGGGGAGGAGCCTTTTGGAAGCTGTCTCTGGAGGAACCGGCAGTCTGGGATCTGATAGCGCAGTACTTATAGACGCGAAAACACGATTACAATGGAGGAGAACAGCAAAGGACAGATCATAAAGGACGGCAATGCCCTGAGATTTGACCTGAAAGACGGAAATCTTTACTTTAACGTAACGGAAAAGCTTGCCGATGCGCAGAGCTTTGATATCGAGACCTCCACCCTGATCTGCGGTATCCGCGGTACCTCCGGTTTTAGCGGGAAGGACGCAGATGGACATGAGGTTTTGATGGTTACGGATGGGAATGTCAGTGTGAAGGTGACCGACCCCGTAACCGGCGAAGAGAGGGAATTGATTCCATCGCAAAAAACAAGGCATTGGCAGACCGGGTGACCGGTGCCACGGACTGTCTGACAGCTGTCTGCAAGGATCTCAAGGATTCCGGCACGAAAAGCGAGGATTTGCTCATGGCTGTGGAGGCGGTCTCTGATGCGATTCGAACCTCTTTCGGTGAAATGGCGGTGGCTGGTCTTACAGGCGGGGAAATTGAGCAGGTACTTGCGTCCTCAATGGTATACCTGCCGGCTTTGTGGCAAAGACAAAACCGGCGTACCTGCCATAATATTCTGCAATAATCAGATCGTAGAGAAATTGTAAACCGTATTTGAGCGGAACTTTTCGCCCTTCTTCAGGATGACGGACGGAAACTCCGGATGGTTGATGCTGTCCGGGTAATGCTGTGTCTCCAGACAAACGGCACCGTAGGGCTGATAATCGATATCGCCTTTTCCCTTGTTGTGGAGCACGTAATCGTATACGTATAACTGTATGCCCGGTTCATCGGTAAAACAGGTCATCCGGATCCCGCTGGCAGGGGATTTCAGCACGGCTGCCTCGCGAAATCCGCTTCCGTTCAACACCAGATTGTGATCGTAGGTGTTTTCTGTCATCTGGGGATGGACACTGTGGATATCGCGGCCGATGGGTTTGGCCTCTTTGAAATCGAAGGGAGTGCCTGCGGTTTCGCTGATCACCCCGGTGGGGATCTGGAAATCATCAAAATCCGTCATCGAGTCGGAATCCACCATCAGCAAGTGATCCAGTACTTCGCCGGAATCATGTCCGTTCAGGTTGAAATAAGCATGGTTGGTGACATTCAGGATGGTATCTGCATCGGAAACGGCTTCATAAAGGATGGAAAGCTCATTGTCCTCTGACCAGTGATAGGTCACCGTGAGCGTCAGTGCTCCCGGGAAGCCTTCTTCCATATCTGCGGAGCGATAGGTAAGAACAAGATCATCATCCGTGATCTTTCCGTCAAACAGCCTGACACCGAACCCGGTGGGTCCTCCGTGCAGGGAATTCGGACCGTTGTTGATCGCCAGGGTGTAATCTGTTCCGTTCAGGGAAAAATGTCCCTTTGCGATCCGGTTTGCAACTCTCCCGCACACCGCACCGAGAGCGGCATCATCGTTCAGATAGGCCGGGAGGTCTTTCAGACCGAGTACCACGTCGGTCAGCGTACCGTTCTGATCCGGTACGACAAGGCTTCTGATTCTTGCGCCGAAGTCCAGAATCTCCACATAAGCACCGTTGGAGTTTTCCAGATGATAAAGGTTGACGGTACGATTGCCGTCCATTGTACCAAAAGCTTTTTTTGTGATCGCCATAGGGTGTATCTCCTTTTTTCCAAAACATGACTTCGCCTCATTATCCCATAAACAGACAAAGGAAGCAAGTTTGTTGCCGGCAAACCGCAAAATGTGTATGATGGGATACATGAAAACGGAAATTGTCAAAATTCAGACAGACGCAGACGGAATCCGGATTGTGCAGCAGGAGCAGATTCGCAGAGCCGGGGAGATTCTGGAAAAAGGCGGTCTGGTGGCTTTTCCCACGGAGACCGTCTATGGGCTGGGGGGAAACGCGCTTCTGCCGGAAGCCTCCCAAAAGATCTATGCCGCAAAGGGCAGACCTTCGGATAATCCCCTGATCGTGCATATCGCAGTCCATGAAGCGATGGAGGAAATCGCAGCGGATGTGCCGAACAGTGCATATCTGCTGGCAGAGCGCTTTTGGCCGGGTCCGCTTACGATGATCCTGAACAAAAATCAGCGGGTTCCCCTGGAAACGACAGGGGGGCTGCAGACAGTCGCGATTCGTGAACCTTCCCATCCCGTGGCACGCGCTCTCATTCTGTCGTCAGGGGGCTTTGTGGCGGCGCCGAGCGCCAATCTGTCCGGCCGGCCGAGCCCCACAAACGCAGAGCGTGTCATAGAGGATCTGTCCGGCAGAGTGGATATGATCCTGGATAACGGATCGGTGGGGATCGGACTGGAATCCACGATTGTCGATCTGTCGGAGGAAATACCGACCATACTGCGACCGGGCTTTCTGACGCTTGAGATGCTGCGGGAAGTGCTTCCCGAAACGGTTTTGGATCCCGGTATCGCGGGAACGGACACTTCCGTCCGTCCGAAGGCACCGGGCATGAAATACCGCCATTATGCGCCGAAGGCATCCCTTATCCTGGTGGAGGGACCTGTCGGACGGGTGGTGGAAAAGATCAATGCCCTGGCGGCGGAAGGGGAGAGCACCGGGAAAAAGATCGGAATTCTTGCAACAGAGGAAACAGAACGCTATTATAGTAAAGGAACGGTTCTTTGCATCGGGAAAAGAGACGATGAAGAAACGATAGCCCGGAATCTTTATGAGTGTCTGCGGCGATTTGATGAGCTGGCCGTTGACCGGATCTATTCCGAGAGCTTTCCGGACGAGGGCTTGTCGCAGGCGATCAGAAACCGGCTGACAAAGGCGGCCGGTCATCAGGTAATAGAGGTTTCATAACAGTTATGGCCGGTTATCAGCGATATATCTTTGTAGATGAAAACGGAACCTGCCGCGCACCGATGGCGGCAGAGCTTTTGAAGGAGTGTATCCCGCATTATACCGGTGAGATCATCGCAAGGGGGCTTGTGGTGCTTTTTTCGGAACCCTTGAATCAAAAAGCCGATGCGGTCATGATCAGTAACGGGATTCACCTGGAGGATTACTATTCCGTGGCGCTCTCCCCGAGGGATGTGGATGAGGACACCTTTGTGATCTGTTTTGAGGACGTTCAGAGGGAACAGATCCTGAAGATTTTGCCAGCCACTTTTCCGGAGGGGCAGGTTCAGGTGCTGCATGAACTGATCGGGGATGAACTGGAGATCATGAACCCGTACGGGGCACCTCTGACGGCGTACGGACTGTTGTTTGAATCGTTAAATAAAGCAATCCATAAACTGGCAAAGCAGATGGAGGAATAAAAGGAGGAGAGAGATGTCAAAGGTGCTCATTATGGATCACCCGCTGATCCAGCATAAAATCGGGATTCTGCGCAGATTAGAGACCGGGACAAAAGATTTCCGCGCACTGATCAGCGAGGTTGCCATGCTGGAATGTTATGAGGCGACCCGGGATTTGAAGCTATCGGATGTGGAGATTGAGACACCGATCTGCAAAGCAACGGTAAAGGAGCTTTCCGGGAAAAAGCTTGCCATCGTGCCGATCCTGCGTGCGGGACTGGGTATGGTGGATGGGATGCTGACGATGATACCGGCGGCGAAAGTCGGACATATCGGTCTGTATCGCGATCCGGAGACCTTGAAGCCGGTGGAATACTACTGCAAGCTGCCGGATGACTGCAGTGAACGGGAAGTATTTGTTGTGGATCCCATGCTTGCCACCGGCGGTTCCTGCATCGCGGCGATTCAAATGCTGAAGGACAAGGGAGTCGCGCATATCCATCTGATGTGCATCATTGCGGCGCCCGAGGGGATCGAGGCCATGCAGAATGCCCATCCGGATGTGGATATTATTGTCGGAGCCAAAGATGAAAGGTTAAACGATCACGGCTATATCGTACCGGGACTCGGAGATGCCGGAGACCGTATTTTCGGAACGAAGTAAGGGGGAGGACGGAGCGTGTCAGACAAGCGAACAGACTATATCAGTTGGGACGAGTATTTTATGGGCGTAGCGATGCTTTCCGGCATGCGCAGTAAGGATCCGAATACACAGGTGGGCGCCTGTATCGTGAGCGAAGACAACAAGATCCTTTCCATGGGTTATAACGGCTTTCCGAACGGCTGCTCGGATGATGAATTTCCCTGGGCACGGGTCGGGGATCCGCTGGATAATAAATATCTTTACACTACACACAGCGAACTGAATGCGATCTTAAATTTCCGCGGGGGGACCCTGGAGGGTGCAAAGCTTTACGTATCCCTGTTTCCCTGCAATGAATGTGCGAAAGCCATTATTCAGAGCGGGATCCGTACCATTATCTATGATGATGACAAATACGAAAAAACCCCCAGCGTCATCGCGTCCAAGCGAATGCTGGACGCCGCCGGGGTTCGTTATTACAGGTATGAGCATTCCGGAAGAAAGATCAGGATCGAGCTGTAGCCTTACAGCTCGATTTTTTTGTAGTTCTTTTTCCCGCGCCGCACGATCATACCGCCGGAGAAATCATTTTTTTCGAAAAGGGCATGAACATCGGTGCATTTTTCATCATTGATCGTGACGCCGCCCTGCTCCACCGCACGCCGCGCCTCGCTTCGGGAAGCAGACAGACCTGATCTGGTCAGGATGGTCAGGATATCAATCCGGTCATCCCTGAAATCCTCTTCGGATAAGCGGAAAGAGGGCATGTTTTCCGTATTGCCGCCACCGGAAAAGAGGGCATGAGCGCCATCCTTTGCTTTGACGGCCTCCTCCTCGCCGTGTACAAGCTTTGTCAGTTCAAATGCAAGAATCTCTTTTGCTTCATTGAGCTTCGCGTCCTTCCAGTCCGCCATCTCCTCGATCTGCTCCATGGGCAGGAATGTCAGCATGCGGATGCATTTCAGTACGTCTGCATCATCCACATTGCGCCAATACTGGTAAAAATCAAAGGGAGAGGTTTTGTCCGGGTCGAGCCAGACCGCATTGCCGGCGGTTTTTCCCATTTTGTTGCCCTGGGCATCGGTTAACAGCGTAATGGTCATGGCATGGGCGTCTTTTCCCAGCTTACGACGGATCAGCTCTGTTCCGCCCAGCATGTTGGACCACTGGTCATCACCGCCGAACTGCATATTGCAGTTGTAATGCTGGAACAGATAGTAAAAATCATAAGACTGCATGATCATATAGTTGAATTCAAAGAAGGACAGACCTTTCTCCATACGTTGTTTGTAGCATTCGGCCCGCAGCATGTTGTTTACGGAAAAATGAGGACCGACTTCACGAAGAAGCTCCACATAATTGAGATGGAGTAACCAGTCGGCATTATTGACCATTTGTGCCTTTCCATCGCCGAACTCAATGAAACGCTCCATCTGGCGGCGGAAGCAGGCGGCATTGTGATCGATATCCTCACGGGTCAGCATTTTTCTCATGTCAGTACGACCGGAGGGATCTCCGATCATGGTGGTACCGCCCCCGATTAATGCGATGGGCTTGTTGCCGGCATCCTGCAGACGCTTCATCAGCGTAAGCGCCATGAAATGCCCGGCAGTCAGAGAGTCTGCGGTACAGTCAAAACCAATATAAAAAGTAGCCTTTCCGGCATTGATCATGTTTTTGATTTCTTCTTCATTGGTAACCTGGGCAATCAGCCCTCTTTTGACAAGTTCTTCGTAAAGTTCCATTTCCATCAGCCCTTTCTGGTTCATCTTTTGACCTTTTCTATGATAAAAGTGGCGGGAAAGGTTGTCAATGGAAAAGACAACGTGCTAAGATATATTAGTTAGCCTGCCACGGGTTATCTTGCCTCAGTGCCGGGCGGGATGGAGAGAAAAAGATGTGGCTTGATATACTGCTGATCGGGATCGGCCTTTCCATGGATGCATTCGCGGTAGCCACCTGTAAGGGGCTCGGGATGAAAAAGATCCGGTGGAGTCAAACCATAGTGATCGGGCTCTATTTTGGCGGATTTCAGGCGCTGATGCCGGTTCTCGGATGGCTTCTCGGCACCGGCTTTCGGGTCTATATCGAGAAGGTGGATCACTGGATTGCATTCGGACTGCTTGTGTTTATCGGCGGGAAAATGATTCTGGAGGCAATCCGTGGCAAAGAGGAAGAGGCGGCATCGGAAGAGTATCAACCGCTGAATCATAAAGAACTGTTTGTACTTGCGATTGCTACCAGTATTGATGCCCTTGCGGTGGGGATTTCTTTTGCCGCCATCGGGACGCCCATTGTTCCGGCAGCGCCTGTGATCGGTGTGATCACCTTCGGATTGTCCGTTGCAGGCGTCTGTATCGGCAGCCGGTTCGGGAGTCGTTTTGAAAAGAAGGCAGAGATCGCGGGCGGTGTGATCCTGATCCTGATCGGGGTGAAAGTCCTGGTCGAGCATTTGGGATCCTGATACCGCATCAAAGCGTGGATTGGATGTAAGGAGGAGTTTCATGTCACCGGTTTCTACAGTTATTATTGCAATCATTACCCTGATCATCGGATTTATTCTGCTGATCAAAGGGGCGGATGCCTTTGTCAGCGGGAGCTCCGCCATTGCCAAAAAGCTGCGCGTCCCCCCCATCGTCATCGGTCTTACGGTGGTAGCCATGGGAACAAGCTTTCCGGAGCTGGCGGTCTCCGTGACGGCATCCATCTCCGGCAGCAATTCCCTGGCTGTCAGTAATGTTACGGGATCGAATCTCTTTAATCTGCTGGTGGTGCTCGGTATGAGCGCCCTGTTCGCCCCTCTGGCTGTGGGCAGAAACACCTTGAAATCGGATTTTCCTTTTTCCATCGTATGTGCCTTTCTGCTGGCGGTATTCGGTTATACCAGTAAAGTGCCAAAGGATGCATCCAAGGGGATCATCGGCATGGTGGGACGCCTGGAAGGCGTGATTCTGCTTATTCTGTTTGTGCTGTTTTTGATTTCCACAGTGGTAGTTGCCTTAAAAGCGCGAAAAGAAACAAGAGAAGAACAGGAGCCGAAGGGGGAAGAAGTAAAGGAACTGCCAATATGGCGCTGCATTCTGTACATTGTACTCGGCGCAGTGGCGATCAAATTCGGCGGAGACTTTGTGGTAGGCGGTGCACTGACCCTGCCAAATGGTGTGGAGGTACAGTACGGTGCGGTGGCAATCGCAAGAATCGTGGGAATGTCTGAGACATTGATCGGTCTTACCATCGTGGCACTCGGTACCAGCCTGCCGGAGCTTGTCACTTCCGTGGTGGCGGCAAAAAAGAACGAAGTGGATATGGCGGTCGGAAACGTCATCGGATCGAATATATTTAACATTCTTCTGATTCTGGGCGCTGCCGCGACCATCAGTCCCATAGATTTTATTCTGGAAAACCTGATTGATATCGCTGTTTTGATAGCGTGCAGCGTCCTGGTTTGGATTTTTGCCTGGAGCAAAGGGAAGCTGACCAGAGCGCACGGCGCGGTGATGCTGGCAGTCTATGCGGGATACATGGTCTACATCTGTCTGCGCTGAGTGATATGCTATAATGAAACGTACGTGACAGCCGAAGGCGGCTGGCAACGATTGACCCTGACATCATGAAAAGGACGGGAATTCCTATGAAAACAAAGTGTACGACCTTATGCTATATTGAGAAAGACGGCGCCTATCTGATGCTGCACAGAACCAGGAAGCTGCATGATATCAACGCAGGGAAATGGATCGGTGTCGGCGGTCATATCGAGGAGGACGAGACGCCGGAGGAATGCGTGCGCCGGGAGACCAGAGAAGAGACCGGACTGACGCTTACAGCCCTCACGTTCCGGGGAGTGATTCATTTCATCTGCCCGGATGAGACGGAAGAAATGTTTGTCTATACCTCCGACAAATTCAGCGGAGAGCTGAAGGAATGCGAGGAAGGAGAGCTTTCCTGGGTTTTAAAGGAAAAGGTGGAGGAGCTTGATTTATGGGAAGGAGACCGGATCTTTCTGCCGCTGTTAAGGAAAGACAATGCCTTCTTTTCTTTTGCCCTAAGCTATGATGCGGACGGAAATCTGCTGTCCAATCCTCTGGTAAGAGAACCGATTGTCCCCGGCAAAAAGCCGGCTGACAGAAAAGAGCTGGTAATCCTGCAGGAAAGGGATGCGGTTGCGCATTACGCCGAACAGCTGAAAGCCTTCGGGAAGCGGGCGCTCATCGTGACAGGGGCTCATTCGGCAAAGGATAGCGGTGCCCTTCGTGATATCGAAGCCGCCCTGGATGCAAACGGAATTCATCATGTTGTCTTTGAGGAGGTAGAGCAGAATCCCTCCACGGACACCATTATGAGAGCACGCGAAATGGGCGTGATGAGCCAGGCGGATTTTGTCATCGGTATCGGCGGGGGGTCACCGCTGGATGCGGCAAAGGCGGTCGCGCTGATGATCTATCATCATGATCAGGAAAAGGATTATCTTTATGAAACCAGACATGACGCGCATGCGCTTCCGGTGGTTGCGGTTCCGACCACCTGCGGCACCGGCTCGGAGGCCACGGGCGTTGCGGTACTGACCAGGAAGGAACGGCAGTCCAAGAGCTCGATTCCTTATAAGATCTACCCGGGACTTGCGTTGGTCGACGGAAAGTATTTGCAGACGGCTTCGCCGGAGATCATCGGGAATACAGCGATTGATGCATTGTCGCATCTTCTGGAGAGCTATTTTAACAGCAATGCGACGGAGCTTTCCCGTGCCTATGTCCTGCAGGGGCTTTCCATCTGGCGTCGGGTGAAGGATGCGATCCTCGGCAGACGGGAATTGACGGAAAAGGACAGGGAGGATCTCATGACGACCAGTACGCTGGCGGGTATGGCGATTGCGATCACGGGTACCTGCCTGCCGCATGCCCTTTCCTATACCCTGACCATGTTCGGAGATATCCCCCACGGCAGGGCAGTCGGCTTTTTCTTATCCCGTTTCCTGCGCGAAGCAGGAGATGAGGGGCTGATGCTGGCGCGGGCGGCCGGGTTCTTTGATTTAGAGGAGCTGGAGGGCTACTATCATGCGGTATGCAAACCCGGCAGCATTGAGAAGGAGATCAGGCTGCAGGCAGTGGAAGCGGTTGCCGTGAATCCCGGAAAGCTTTCCAGGGCGCCGTTTCCGGCGGATCGCAGATTGCTTATGCGGATTGCGGGCCTAGATTGATCAGAATAAGACGCAGAGGAGAAAAAAACCATGCAGGGAAAAGGAAAATATTATATTACAACAGCCATTACCTATACATCCGGAAAGCCGCACATCGGCAACTGCTATGAGATCGTGCTGGCGGATGCGATTGCCCGCTACAAGCGCGCGGACGGATATGACGTGCATTTCCTGACCGGGAGTGATGAGCACGGACAGAAGATCGAAACCCGTGCCATTGAAGAGGGAATGACACCGAAGGAGTTTGTGGATGCCACGGCCGGGGTCATCAAAACCCAGTGGGATCTGATGAATACCACCTATGATCGTTTTATCAGGACCACCGATGCGGATCATGAGCAGCAGGTACAGAAGATTTTCAAGAAGCTCTATGACCAGGGTGATATTTACAAAGGCGCTTATGAAGGGTTGTACTGCACGGAGTGTGAGGCTTTCTACACCTCTTCGCAGGTCACGGAAGAACACACCTGCCCGGTCTGCGGCAGTCCCGTGCATCCGGCCAAGGAGGAGGCTTACTTTTTCAGGATGAGCAAATATGCCGATCGTCTGATCGAGTATATCAATGCCCATCCGGAGTTTATCCAGCCCGTCAGCCGGAAAAATGAGATGATGAATAATTTTCTCCTGCCCGGACTGCAGGATCTTTGTGTTTCCAGAACATCGTTCAAATGGGGAATCCCGGTCACCTTTGACGAAAACCATGTGGTATATGTCTGGCTGGATGCGCTGAGCAACTATATCACCGGGATCGGCTACGATGCGGACGGTCATTCTTCCAACCTGTACAAAAAAAACTGGCCGGCAGACCTTCATCTCATCGGAAAGGACATCATCCGTTTCCACACGATCTACTGGCCCATCTTTTTGATGGCGCTGGGCGAGCCTCTGCCGAAGCTGATTTTCGGACATCCCTGGCTTCTGCAGGGCGGCGAAAAGATGAGTAAAAGCAAGGGGAACGTGATCTACGCCGATGATCTGGCAGACCTGTTCGGCGTGGACGCCGTGCGTTATTTCGTGCTGCATGAGATGCCCTACGAAAGCGACGGTGTGATCACCTGGGAGCTGATGATTGAACGCACCAACTCCGATCTGGCCAATACTCTGGGAAACCTTGTAAACCGGACGATTTCCATGTCCAACAAGTATTTTGACGGCGTTGTGACGGATGCAGGGGTATCAGAAGCTGTGGATGATGATCTGAAGGCGGTCTGCACGGGTGCTTACCAGAAGATCGAGACCATGATGGAGAAACTCCGTGTTTCGGATGCGCTGACTGAGATTTTTGCCATTTTCAAACGCCTGAACAAGTATATCGATGAGACAGAGCCCTGGGTACTGGCCAAATCCGAAGAGAAGCATGACCGGCTGAAAACAGTCCTTTACAATCTGACGGAGGGGATCAGCATCGGGACAGCGCTTCTCGCTCCCTTCCTGCCCGAAACGGCGGAGCGGATCATGACGCAGCTTCGGGCACCACTGCGGGACTTTGATACCCTGACGACCTTCGGATGCTATCCCTCCGGCAACAAAGTCACCGAACAGCCGGAGATCCTGTTTGCGCGTCTGGACAAGGAAGAGATCATGAAAAAAACAGACGAAATTCAGGAAAAACAAAGGAAAGAGTTTCTGGAGCATCAGGAGATGGCCAGACAAAATCTGGTCAGGGCCGGCAAGCTGACGGAGGAAGAGGCTGCCATGCAGCGCAAAGCCGAGCTTTCGGAGGGAAACGGAGAACCCTCTGACGAAGCTGTGATAGATCAGGAGCCGAAGCCGGAGATTTCCTTTGAAGATTTTGAAAAAATGCAGTTCCAGGTGGGAGAGATCCTGTCCTGTGAAGCCGTGGAAAAATCGAAAAAGCTGCTGTGTTCGCAGGTGAAGATCGGGAGCCGCACCGTACAGATCGTTTCCGGCATTCGGAAATACTACACCCCGGAGGAAATGGTGGGGAAAAAGGTGATGGTACTTGTGAATCTGAAGCCTGCGAAGCTGGCCGGGGTGCTGTCGGAGGGCATGATCCTGTGTGCAGAGGATGCGGAAGGGAAGTATGTCGTGATGACACCGGAAAAGGACTGCCCCAGCGGCGCAGAGATTGCATAGGAACAGAAAGCGATGATCTTCGACAGCCACGCGCATTATGATGATCACAGATTTGATGAGGACAGGGAGGCACTGCTTGCCGGTTTTTCCCGGCACGGAATCGGGGCGGTAGTGAATGTCTGCGCGGATCCGGACTCCCTGCGGACGACGCCGGCTCTTTCCGATGACTATCCATTCATTTATGCGGCAGTCGGGATTCATCCAAGCGATATCGGCGGACTGGACGAGACAGTGCTGGATCGGATCCGGCAGCTGGCTGCCCGGGAAAAAACAGTGGCCATCGGAGAGATCGGACTGGATTACTATTGGGAAAAAGATCCGAAGGTACGGGAAGCGCAGCGGTTCTGGTTTCAGAGACAACTGTCTCTGGCAAAGGAAACGGGACTTCCCGTGATCATTCATTCCAGAGATGCCGCAAAGGATACATTTGATATCATGCAAAAAGCGGCCGCGGAACGGATCCCCGGGGTGATTCATTGCTATTCCTATTCAGCGGAGCAGGCGGCGGAGTACGTCCGGATGGGATATTATATCGGAATCGGCGGCGTCGTGACCTTCTCAAACGGAAAGAAACTGAGGGAGACGCTGGAAACCGTGCCCTTCGACAGGATTCTTCTCGAAACGGATGCCCCCTATCTGGCACCGGAGCCGTATCGCGGAAAGCGCAATTCTTCTTTGTATCTTCCGTATGTCGTATCAGCTGTATCCAGGATCAAGGGAATCTCTCCGGAGGAGACAGAGGATGTGACCTGGCACAATGCCTGCACCCTGTTCGGATTGGAGCAGCTGCAGTCCGCTGACGGACGGGAGAATCAAAAATGACGGAACTGATCCAGCCCCGGAATACGATCGCGGTATTACAGAAATATCATTTTCAATTTCAAAAGAAGTATGGACAGAACTTTCTGATTGATCCTCTGGTGCTGGACAGGATCCTGGAGGCAGCCGGGATCGGTCCGGAGGACTTTGTCCTGGAGATCGGTCCGGGCATCGGCACCATGACGGAAGCTCTGTCCGCTTCGGCGAAACGCGTGGCAGCAGTCGAGATCGATCCCCGTTTGATTCCGATCCTGAAGGATACGCTTTCGGCATGCGATAATACGGTGATCCTGCAGGAAGATATCCTGAAGGTGGATATACGTGCTCTTGTTGCGCAGTATCATGAGGGGAAACCCATCAAGGTGCTGGCAAATCTCCCTTATTATATCACGACACCGATCCTGATGAAGCTCCTGGAATCGGATATACCGCTTTCCGGCATGACGGTAATGGTACAGAAGGAAGTGGCGGAGCGTATCTGTGCCCGGCCCGGTACAAAGGATTACGGTGCCCTCTCCCTGGCTGTGCAGTACGCCGCCGATCCCCGGATCGTCACTTATGTTCCGCCGAATTGCTTTATACCGAGACCGAATGCACACAGTGCCGTGGTACATTTCCGTGTTTTTGACACGCCGCCGGTGACGGTACGTGATCCGAAGCTGATGTTTCAGGTGATCCGTGCCTCTTTTGCCCAGCGCAGAAAAACACTGCAGAACGGGATCAGCCACGGGACGGAGTTTTCGCTGACAAAAGAGCAGGCATCCGCGTGTATTTCGGCCTGCGGGTTTCCTGCCACGGTACGGGGAGAAACGTTGTCATTACAGGATTTTGCAAGATTGAGTGATAAAATACAAGAGGTTTTGGACTAGTGGATGTGTTTCCTTTTGACGAGTACGGAGAATATGTGCGGGATCTGGCTAATAAGATCCTGATGAACCGTGGGGTAAACGCGGAGGCGATGCTGGATTGCTGTGAAAAGCTGATAGAGCGGGGAAAGAAGACATCCGACAACATGCTCCTCGGTTTCGCCTATTATTTCCGGGCGGAGAATTACTATATTCTGAACCGGACAGAGGATTTTTTACGAAATATCATGACGGCTCTGGCCTATCTGGACGCATCGGAGCAATGGGAGCTTTTGACCAGAGCATATAATCTCATGGCGATTACTTCCCTGAACCGGGGAAACGCGCCCTTTGCCATGGACTATTACCTGACTTCCCTGAAGTACTGCCAGAATTACGGACTCCACGAGATGGGGACGATCATCAACATCAACATCGGGATGCTGTATATGAACTGCGGAGACTATCAGCAGGCGGCGCGGTTTTTTGAAGCAGGTCTGGTGATCCTCCAGAAATACCCGGCATTTCCGGGCCATGAAAGCCTGGTATTCAGTGCGAACATCGGTCTGGCCAACACCTGCCTTATGCGGCATGACCTCATGGCGGGACGCAGTTATATGGATCTTGCCAAAAAAGCGGGAAAGCTGGAGGAGGATTCCGTGAATCTTCTGGTTTATCATTGCTTCGAAGCACGGATTTACCATGAAGAAAAAAAATTCTCCCTGCGGGACGATGCAATCGACCAGGTCTCCGGCCTGATGAACATGGAGTTCCCGCTGATGGACATTTTCGAGGACATTTTCCGGTACTGTGAACTTCTCCTGGAGACGGAAAAGTACAATGAACTGTGGGTGCTGCTGAATAAGCTGGAATCCTTCACAAAGCAGTCGGGGATCCATAATCTGGAAAAAAGGATTCTGGGGCTGAAGATCAAGTATTACAAATTCGTTGGAGAAAATGCGGGTTATCTGCAGGCTGCCGGGCTCTATTATGAGATTTCCGATATGATGGAAAAAGAAAACAATTACATCATCGGAAAGATGCTGAATATCCGGAACTTCCTGGAGGAATCCACCAGGCGCCAACAGGAGATGCGCGAAGAAAATGAAAAGCTGCATCAGCAGTCGGAAACAGATGCACTGACCGGTCTGGCAAACCGGTTCTGCCTGAATCTGGAAGCAAAAAGGAGATTTGACGAAGCACTGGAGAATCAATACCAGTTCGGTATGGAGATACTGGACATCGACTATTTCAAGCAGTTTAACGACAACTACGGTCACCAGAAGGGAGATGTCTGCATTCAGGCTGTGGCAAAACAGATCAGCTCCATGCAGGAACATCCCGGTGTATTTGCCGCCCGTTACGGCGGCGACGAATTCGTGCTGATTTACACGGGATATGACAAGGAAGAAGTCGAGGCCCTGATGGAGGAATTGCGGGATAAAATCAAGGACATGGGGATGGAGCACCGGTATTCCAGGGCAGCGTCCGTGGTTACCATCTCACAGGGTGCGTGTCAGGGTATTCCGTCAAAAGACGACCGTCCCGGGGATTTTCTGCGTCTGGCGGATGAGATGCTCTATCAGATCAAAAAGGTAAGCCGGAACAGCCTGAAGGTCTGTGCCTATGATGCGATACAGGCAAAAGCACTGGAGGGCATGTCCGACGTGGATCTTACATGAATCATTATACGTATATTCTGGAGTGTGCGGATCATACCCTTTATACCGGCTGGACCAATGATCTCGGGAAACGGTTAAAAGCACATAACAGCGGAAAAGGCGCCAAGTATACCAGACCTGCCTCCCGAAGGCCGGTCCGCTTCGTTTATACGGAAACCTTTGACACAAAAGAGGCGGCGATGAAGCGGGAAGCCGAGATCAAGAAAATGACACGCCAAAAAAAGGAACAGCTCATCAGTCGTTCTCAGGAATCACAGGATGGCTTGAGATCAGACTGTAACGGATGTGATCCGTCCACGCCCCGTTGAGATAAAAGACTTTTCGTTCAATTCCTTCGTTGACAAAGCCGAGTCGCTCCATGAGCCGGATGGATGCCTCATTATCCGTCATGACCTGAGCCGTAATGCGGTGAAGCAGGAGCTCGTCAAAGATGATACGGATGATCTCCCGCAATGCCTCGGTGGCATAGCCCTGATGGAAATAACGCTCTCCCAGCTTGTAACCGATGAGACAGCTCTGGCGATAGTGCCGTTTGATATCGCGGACACTCACGGTTCCGATGATCTCAGTCGGGGCACTTTTCCGAAAAAGCCAGAAACGATAGAGTGTTCCTTGCACAGCCATATTGTACTCAGCAGCCAGAATCGCGTGTTGATGCTCTGCGGTATAGAAGCCTTCTTCCCGGTCCGGTTCGTTTCGCTCAAAGAGTTCCTTGTTGTCCAGGTAAAAACGGAGAACGGAATCGGCTCCGGCGGGTTCCAGAATTCTTAAAATGAGTCGGTCTGTTTCATATCGAAGTTTCATGATAGTAGGTATTATAGATGAATTCTCACGAAAAGTACATGAAAGAAGCACTGAAAGAGGCAAAAAAGGCATTTGCCCTGCAGGAAGTCCCCATCGGATGCGTGATCGTGCAAAACGAGAAGATCATCGCCAGAGGCTATAATCGCCGGAATACGGACAAGAATGTGCTGGCGCATGCAGAGCTGGCGGCGATCCGGAAAGCCGACCGGAAAACCGGGGACTGGCGTCTGGAGGATTGTACCCTGTATGTGACACTGGAACCCTGCCAGATGTGTGCAGGTGCAATTGTGCAATCACGCATTCCCAGAGTCGTGATCGGTGCGAAAAATCCCAAAGCCGGATGTGCGGGATCCATATTGAATTTGCTGCAGAGGAAGGAATTCAATCATCAGGCAGAGATTGTCGAGGGGATTTTGGAAAAGGAATGTGCACAAATCCTGCAGGATTTTTTTAAAAAACTGCGGCTGCAGGAATAAAAAAACCGGGCATCCCGCTTTGAACCCCGATCCAAACCGCTTTCCTCACATTTGGCTCGGCTCAGGCGACCTCACGGCACACGAAAGGTTCTGCTTAGTGCTGCTTTGTTCCCAACCTGACACGATTCACAGATTTCCGTTGCGTAAGACCCAAACCTCAACGCCGCCTGCAAGGGGCTGCATGTGAACCGGAAAGCCCGCGGCGGGATATCACCCCAGCTGTAGCGGATTGCTGGTGCAGGGCACCGCTAACGCCCCGGCTGCCCGGAAATCTTATTATAATCGGTGAATGTCCATTTGTCAAAAAAAGTGCAAAGGCCGGATTTCTATGGTATGATAAGAAAGATAGGTAAATAAATCATCTCAGGGAAATGGGTAGGGGCTCACGGAATGAAGAAGACGAAAGCGTACAGCTATGAGAAATATCGTTCCGACTATTATATGAACCTGAATATGATGATGCAGCAGCAGATCGAAAGCATCGTCTATACCGCCATGGAAAACGGACTGGCGCCGGATCCCGCCACCATTCAGAAAGCACTGCAAAAGGTGATGGATCAGGGGATGGCCACATTGTCCATGGTAGATCGCCTGATGAATTACATGAATCTGATCGGCGGAGAAAATCTGGAAGAACGCGTGTATGATGTCAGGGAACTGGTGGATGGAATCGAGCGTGAGAACAACCTGAGCCGCGGAATGGGACTTCAGATTGAGTTTCAGATACAGGAGGAGATGCCGCCGCAGCTGTTTGGCGACGATATGCGGATCCGTTATGTGGTGAACGGATTTTTGGGTCATTGCTATAACCGGATGAAAGGCGGAAGGATCAGGGTTGTATTCTCTGCGGAGCCGCGTTCCTATGCATCCATGCTGACCATCACCATCGTGGATGGCGGAGACCCCATGGAACCGGAACTCATAGAGATGATTCGCAAATATGTCCGGAAAGGTGATCTTTTTTCCGTGGAACGGACGGATACCAAAAAAAGCGACCACGGGTTTTCCATTTTTGGCTATCTCATGTATCAGATGTCCGGCAAGGTACATTTCGGACGGGATGAGAATAAGAATCTGAACATGGTAACGCTTGAGATTCCGCAGCTTGCGGTGCAGTTGACATGATCGTAACCGATGAGACCATGCGAGGGACCATATGTCACAAGACAAACCGGAAGAACTGAATGTCATAGAGCTCTTTCCGGAGGCGATTCGAAATGAAGAGTTTCTGGTATACTACCAGCCAAAGGTGGCCCTGAAGGATTATACCCTGGCGGGTGCAGAGGCTCTTTGCCGCTGGCTTCACGACGGGAGCCTGCTTCCCCCGTTCCGCTTTATCCCTGTATTCGAACAGAACGGACAGATCACGGAGCTGGATTTTTATATGCTGGATCATGTTTGCTGGGACATACACGGCTGGATCAGCAAGGGGTGGAAGCCGGTACGGACTTCGGTGAATCTCTCGCGTGTCCATGAGATGAATGAAAAGCTGGTTGCCGAGATCCTGCATATTATCGATAAAAACGGTATACCGCGTGATCTGGTGGAAATTGAACTGACGGAGACGACGGCAGATGTCGGTTTTCAGGACCTGAAGCTTGTTGTGGGCAGCCTGTCCGAGGAGGGAGTCCGGACTTCGGTGGATGATTTCGGTGTGGGATATTCCTCTCTGAACCTGATCAGTGATCTGCCCTGGAATATGCTGAAGATCGATAAAGGATTTGTACCGGAAAACGGTGATATGCAGACCAGACATTATGTGATGTTAAAGCATCTCATCAATCTGGCCGGGGATATGGGACTGGAGTGCCTTGCGGAGGGCGTGGAGACGGTAGAGCAGGTGAAGATCCTGAAAGAAGCTCATTGCATGCTTGCACAAGGCTACTTCTTTGACAAACCGCTGCCCAAAGCCGAATTCGAAACTCGGCTGGTGTATTGAGAACAGAATTATCAGAAAAGCTCCGTTGTTCTGAGACAATGGAGCTTTCTTTGCGTCAGGCTCTTTCGTATCTGGCGCTTTCCGGCGCTGATCCGGAGAGAAGGATCGCGGAGTGGGAGAAACGATACGCTTTGCCGGTCAGGGACAAACGCGAAGGAAAAGAGATCCTGCGCAGGATCGAAGAGGAGATTCGTGCCATACCGCTGCCCCTGGTATCTGCTGCAGAGCAGACAAAATCATCCCGTAAAAGCTCCGGGATCAGACGGGTTCTCATGGAGGGCGCGATACGTCATCACCCCCGGACGGAGCGGATCCTGTCCCGCTTTCCGGACGCGAAGGTGGAAGAGATCACCCACTACAAGGATGTGTTCCGGTATCATGAAAAGGGACGGCAGACGCTGATTCTGGCGGAAAAGAAAGGACGTCTTTATTATCCCGGAGCGCCGGTCTGTCAGGATTTCGGGAATCGTTATTTCTATTACACCTCCCAGGTCATGAACTGTTTCTTTGACTGCGACTATTGTTTCCTGAAGGGCATGTACCCTTCCGAATCCGTAGTGGTTTTCGTGAACCTGGAGGATTACTTTGCAGAGCTGAGGGCGCTTTTGCAGGAGCATCCGGTATATCTGTGCCTTTCTTACGACACGGATCTGCTGGCACTTGAGGCATGGACGGGATTTTTGGAAGAATGGAAAGCTTTTGCGGATGATCACCCGGCGCTGGTCGCGGAAATACGTACCAAAAGCGCTGCCACGGGTTTTTTTGACAGACAGACATCCTCCGGAAACCTGATCTTTGCCTACACCCTGTCACCGGAACCGGTTGTGCGCACCTACGAAGCCGGAACACCATCACTGGAGGCACGGCTGAAAGCTGCAGATTTTGCGATGAAAAAGGGTTTTCCGGTCCGTCTGTGCTTTGACCCCGTGCTCTATTGCGAGAATTGGAAAGCGGTTTACGATGCCTTTCTGGATGAGGTCATGGAAACCCTGGATTTTGGCGCAATCAAGGATGTGAGCATCGGGGCGTTTCGTATTCCCCACGGTTATCTTCGTCACATGCGCAAAAGTGACCCGACGTCCCCGACGGCCTGTTATCCTTACCGGAACGAGGGTGGAGTAGCCTGCTACGATGCGGCGCTGGAAGAGGAGATTCGTGCCTTCTTCATAAAAAAACTTACGAAAAAAATCGAAAATGATAAGATTTTTTGGTGGAAACCACAAGAGAATTGTGATAAAGTAGTAACGTAGTTTGTGATGAAACGGAGGAAAAGTTTATGGATAAATACGTATGCGAAACCTGCGGTTATGAATATGACCCCGCGGTTGGAGATCCGGATAACGGGATCGCTCCCGGAACCGCATTTGCCGATCTCCCTGCGGACTGGGTATGCCCGTTGTGCGGCGTAGGCAAGGATGAGTTCAAAAAAGCGTAATCACAGCGTTTTCAGAGCATTCACCCTGGTAATGCAATTTGGCATCAATATGTTGGTGCCCATTTTTCTGTGTCTGTTGCTCGGAATGCTGATCTATCGGAAGACCGGAGCTGCCTGGCCGCTGATCCTGCTGCTCTTTGCGGGTGCTTTGGCGGGTTTTCGGAATTGTTATGTGCAGGCGAAGAAGGTGTATGAGACCGATGAAAAGACTGATCGAAAAGCTCCATAGTCTGAATACGGCTCTTCCGGGATTGCTGCTCGGGATTCTGCTTTACGGGCTTCTGGCGGAATTTATCGGGGTCTGGTTTGTACCGGACTGGCGTAAATACACCATTGGTCTGTGGATCGGGATCGGTGCGGCTGTCTTTATGGCGGTACATATGGCACTTGTCATTGCAGACCTCACCGACTTCATGACAGAGAAGCAGGCGAAAGCAAAAGCAGTCCTGCACGCGATCCTGAGATACGGCATTATCGCTGTGGCACTGGGACTGATGACCTATTTCGAGATCGGATATGTGCTGGCTTCGCTGCTTGGGGTGATCAGCCTCAAGATATCAGCGTATTTACAGCCTTTTATGCAAAAAAAACTTGGCAGCCTGGCTGTCAGAAAGAGGAGGTGAGCGAGTGGAGATCCTGAAGAATATCTTCGCTCCGTCGACAGCGCCGGAAGTGAACTTCATGATCAAAGGGTTGTTTTCCTACAGTTTCTTCGGACACGAAGTCTGGATCACAACCTCACACGTCTGCATCATTATCGTATTAATGATTATTCTGGGTTTTTCCATCGCAGCAAGAGTTCGCATGAAGCGGGCAACCGAGGTTCCGGAGGGCTTCCAGAACGTGGTGGAGCTGATCGTGGAAAAGATCGACGGGATGGTGGAAGCGGCCATGGGCAAGAACGCAAAGTTCTTCGCCAATTACATCGGTACGATCTTCGTTTTCATCCTGATCAGCAACTTTTCCGGTTTGCTCGGACTTCGTCCGCCGACAGCCGATTATGCGACGACTTTCGCTCTTGCGATCATGACTTTCTCCATCATTACATTCCAGAAATTCAAACATCAGCATGTGAAGGGAGTCTTAAAGGGTCTTTGCGATCCCTGGGTATTCTGGGCGCCGATCAACCTGATCGGAGATGTGGCGGTACCGGTTTCCATGTCGCTGCGTCTGTTTGCCAACGTCTTGTCGGGTGTCGTCATCGAGACGCTGGTTTACACGCTGCTGTGGAATCTGGCTCTGGTATGGCCCGCATTTCTGCATGTATACTTCGATCTTTTCAGCGGCGCGATTCAGACCTACGTATTTGCCATGCTGACCATGACATATGTCAACCAGGCCATCGAGGACGGCGAGTATTAATCGATATATTCCGGATAGAGAAGTCATGCCGGAGATATATAAATGCGTAAACAATTTTAAGGAGGATAGTAACTATGGATATTAACGGACAGGATTTAATCAAAGCTTGCTCAGCAATCGGCTCCGGTCTTGCATTGATCGCCGGTGTCGGCCCCGGTATCGGTCAGGGTATTGCGGCCGGTCATGCTGCATCTGCGGTAGGACGGAATCCGGGCGCGAAATCCGATATCACCAGTACGATGCTTCTCGGACAGGCGGTTGCGGAGACGACGGGTCTTTACGGTCTCGTTACGGCACTCCTTCTGATGTTCGTACAGCCTCTTGTCGGATAATCCTTTCATCATGATCAAAAACAGGAAAGGAGGTTCCGCAGGGTAAGTTATGGAAAGACTATTTAATCTGGATTTTCAGCTGCTTCATGATGCCATCTTTTTGGCCATCGCAGTATTCGTTCTTTTCTTTCTGATTTCCTATCTGCTCTTTGATCCGGCACGGAAAATGCTGCAGGAAAGAAAAGAGAAGATCGCAACCGAAATCGCGACAGCGGCAGAGGACAAGGAATCAGCGGCCGCCCTGAAGGCAGAGTATGAAGAAAAGCTGAAAAACATAGATAAAGAAGCGGAAACGATCTTATCGAATGCCAGACAGAATGCTTTGATGAATGCCGCAAGGATCGAGGATGAGGCCCGGAGCGATGCGAACAGGATCGTACGCCGTGCCGAGGAAGAAGCGGTACTTGAGAAGCAGCGTGTGATGGATGAGATGAAGTCCGAGATCATCAACATCGCTTCGTTGATGGCCGGAAAGGTCGTGGCTGCCAATATTGATACGACGGTTCAGGATTCTCTCATTGATGAGACGCTGAAGGAAATGGGTGAAGAGACATGGCAAAGTTAGTATCCAAGGTATACGGGGATGCGCTTTTTTCTCTTGCCACTACCGAGAATAAAGTGGATGAGCTGATGCCGGAGGTGCGTGAGATCCTTGCATTGCTGGAAGAAAATCAGGATCTGGTCCGGCTGCTCCATCATCCGAAGATCGTGAAAGAAGAAAAAGTGAAGGTGATTGAGGATACCTTCCGCGGACGTGTGGCGGACGAAATCACCGGGCTGCTGCGTCTGCTGGTGGAAAAGGGTCACAGCGAAGAGATTCCGGCGGTATTGCGTTATTTTATCGAGCAGGTAAAAGAATACAAAAATATCGGGACGGCCTTTGTGACATCTGCGGTGACGCTTACCGATTCCCAGAAAGAAGCGGTAAAAAAAAGGCTTTTGGAGACCACAGGATATGTGACCTTTGAAATGAATTATGACGTGGATCCATCCCTGATCGGGGGAATGAAGATACGCATCAAAGACCGTGTGGTAGACAGCTCAATCAAAAATAAGATCTATGAGTTGAAGAAAGAGCTTTCGCAGATACAGGTAAGTAATATCTAAATCAAAAGAAGGGAGAGAAAAGCTCCATGAATCTTAAACCAGAAGAGATCAGTTCGGTTATCAAAGAGCAGATCAGGCGTTATGCATCCGAACTGGAAGTGGCGGATGTCGGAACGGTCATTCAGGTGGCAGACGGCATTGCCAGAATCCATGGTCTGGAGAATGCGATGCAGGGCGAGCTGTTGGAGTTTCCGGGCGAGGTTTACGGAATGGTGTTAAACCTTGAGGAAGACAACGTCGGTGCCGTTCTGCTCGGCAATCAGAAAAATATCAATGAGGGCGATACCGTGAAGACCACCGGCAGAGTGGTGGAGGTTCCGGTAGGCGACTGTATGCTGGGACGCGTTGTTAACGCGTTGGGACAGCCCATCGACGGAAAGGGACCGATTGAAACCGATACCTACCGACCAATCGAACGTGTTGCGTCCGGCGTTATTTCCAGAAAATCCGTGGATACACCGTTGCAGACGGGTATCAAGGCAATTGACTCCATGATCCCGATCGGACGGGGACAAAGAGAGTTGATCATCGGTGACCGCCAGACCGGAAAGACCGCCATCGCCATCGATACGATCATCAATCAGAAGGGCGAAAACGTTAAGTGTATCTACGTTGCCATCGGACAAAAGGCTTCCACGGTAGCTTCCATCGTAAAGACGCTGGAAGAGTTTGGCGCCATGAGTTATACGACGGTTGTTGCTTCAACGGCAAGTGAGCTGGCACCGCTGCAGTATATCGCACCGTATGCGGGATGCGCAATCGGTGAAGAATGGATGGAAAAGGGACAGGATGTGCTGGTGATCTATGACGATCTCAGTAAACATGCAACGGCATATCGTACCCTGTCATTGCTTCTCAGGAGACCTCCGGGGCGTGAGGCTTACCCCGGCGACGTATTCTATCTGCATTCGAGACTGCTCGAACGTGCGGCTCGTCTGTCCGAGGCGCTCGGCGGCGGATCGCTTACGGCGCTTCCAATCATTGAAACACAGGCAGGTGACGTGTCTGCGTATATCCCGACGAACGTGATCTCCATCACGGATGGTCAGATCTATCTGGAAACAGAGATGTTCAACTCCGGGTTCCGCCCGGCTATCAATGCCGGTCTTTCGGTCTCCCGTGTGGGTGGTGCTGCACAGATCAAGGCCATCAAAAAGATTGCGGCACCGATCCGTGTCGAGCTCGCACAGTATCGTGAGCTGGCGGCATTCTCCCAGTTCGGCTCCGAACTGGATGCCGACACCAGAGAGCAGCTTGCACAGGGTGAAAGAATCCGTGAGATCCTGAAACAGCCGCAATACAAGCCCATGCCGGTAGAGAAGCAGGTTATCATCATCTATGCTGCGACCAAGAAATATCTGCTGGATATTCCGGTGGAGGATGTGCTCCGGTTTGAGGAAGCCCTGTTTGAATTCGTGGATACCAAATATCCGGAGATCCCGCAGTCGATCCGTGAGAAAAAAGTCATGGAGGATGACATAGAACAGAAGCTTGTAAAAGCCATCGAAGAGTGTAAGGCGAACTTCAAGTAGAGAGGAGGAACGCCGCAATGGCTTCAATGAAAGATATTAAGCGTCGCCGCAGCAGTATTCAGAGCACGCAGCAAATCACGAAAGCCATGAAGCTTGTTTCCACCGTTAAGCTCCAGAAGGCAAAAACGCGCGCGGAGCGTACGACACCGTACTTTGATCATATGTATAAGACGGTCAGCTCAATCCTTGCGCGTTCAGGAACGATTGATCATCCCTATCTGTCCGCAGGAGAGTCTCCGAAGGCAGCAGTGGTGGTGATCACCGCAAACCGCGGACTCGCAGGTGGTTACAACAGCAATGTCGTGAAGCTTCTGACACAGGGAGATCTTCCAAAGGAGAATCTCGAGATCTACGCAATCGGTACCAAGGGAAGAGAAGCCCTGGAACGCAGAGGCTATGAGATTAAGGAGGATCTTTCCGGGATTATCGATGCCCCGACCTACGAAGACGCAAAAGCTGTTTGCGATAAGGTTTTGCAGTCCTTTACAAACGGTGAGATCGGAGAGATCTATCTGGCATACACCTTTTTCAAAAACACCGTGGCGCATGAGCCCAGACTGATGAAGCTTCTTCCGCTGGAGTTTTCCGAGGAGGAGCTGGCAGAAATGCAGGAAAACGGTCAGGACGACAAGCTTGTCATGAACTACGAGCCGAATGAGGAGGAAGCGCTGGAGCGGATCATTCCGAAATATGTCACCAGTATTGTTTATGGCGCGCTTGTGGAGGCGGTGGCTTCCGAAAATGCAGCCAGAATGCAGGCGATGGATTCCGCAACAAGCAACGCCGAGGACATGATCAGCGATCTGTCGCTGAAGTATAACAGAGCCCGTCAGGGTTCGATCACGCAGGAGCTTACGGAGATCATTGCCGGAGCCGAAGCAATCAGTTAAAAGGAGAGAAAACATGGCAGACAAGAAAGTGGGTAAGATCATCCAGATCATCAGTGCCGTATTGGACATCAAGTTCGAGGAAGGCTATCTGCCTGAGATCAATGATGCGATCCGGATTCCGCTGAAGAACGGAAAGGAGCTTACCGTAGAGGTGGCACAACATCTGGGAGACGATACGGTCAGATGTATCGCAATGGGTCCGACAGACGGTCTGATGCGCGGCATGGAAGCGATTGCTACCGGTGCACCCATCGCGGTTCCCGTTGGAGAAAATACGCTTGGCAGGATCTTCAATGTCCTGGGAGAACCGATTGATGATCAGACGGCACCCGAGACCGAAGAACGTTGGCCGATCCACAGAAAAGCGCCGACTTTTGAGGAGCAGTCAACCTCGCAGGAGATGCTGGAGACCGGGATCAAGGTTGTGGATCTTCTCTGTCCCTACCAAAAGGGTGGAAAGATCGGACTGTTCGGCGGTGCCGGCGTTGGAAAGACGGTGCTGATTCAGGAGCTCATTCACAACATCGCGACAGAGCACGGCGGATATTCCGTGTTCACCGGTGTGGGGGAGCGTACCCGTGAGGGAAACGATCTTTACTATGAGATGAAGGAATCGGGAGTTATCGATAAGACGACCATGGTGTTCGGTCAGATGAACGAGCCGCCCGGAGCGAGAATGCGTGTGGGTCTTGCAGGACTTACCATGGCAGAGTATTTCCGTGATCGCGGCGGGAAGGACGTTCTGCTTTTCATTGATAACATTTTCCGTTTCACACAGGCCGGATCAGAAGTTTCGGCGTTGCTGGGACGTATGCCGTCGGCCGTTGGTTACCAGCCGACCCTGCAGACAGAGATGGGTGCATTGCAGGAGCGGATCACCTCCACCAAAAACGGCTCCATTACCTCCGTACAGGCGGTTTACGTGCCTGCGGATGACCTGACAGACCCGGCACCGGCGACAACCTTCGCCCACCTGGACGCGACGACGGTGCTGGAGCGTTCCATTGCAGAGCTTGGTATTTATCCTGCCGTGGATCCGCTGGCTTCCACCTCCCGTATCCTGGATCCGCGTATCGTTGGTGATGAGCACTTTGTGGTTGCCCGCGGTGTACAGGAAATTCTCCAGAAATACAAGGAACTGCAGGATATCATCGCCATTCTCGGTATGGAAGAGCTTTCCGAGGATGACAAGCTGGTTGTCAGCCGCGCCAGAAAAGTGCAGAGATTCCTGTCACAGCCCTTCTTCGTTGCCACACAGTTTACCGGTATGGACGGAAAGTATGTGCCGATTGCGGAGACGATCCGTGGTTTCAAGGAGATTCTGGAAGGGAAGCTGGATGACGTTCCCGAGCAGCATTTCATGAGTGCGGGCACGATCGATGAAGTGCGCGCAAGAGTAAAATAAAAGGACGGGAACGATGGCAGATATTTTTACAGTGCAGATCATCACGCCGGATCGTATTTTTTACGAGGGTGACGCCACGATGATCGAATTCAATACAGAAGCAGGAGAGATCGGTGTTTATCCGAAGCATATTCCGCTGACTACTGTGATCAGTCCCGGTGTTGTGACGATTCACGAGGAATCCGGTGAAAAAAAAGCAGCTGTTCACGCCGGGTTTGCGGAGATCCTGCCGGATCAGGTATCGATCATGGCGGAGATTGCCGAATGGGCAGAGGAGATCGATCTGAATCGTGCCGAAGAGGCAAAGAAACGTGCGGAAGAGCGACTCTCCCAAAAGACACAGGATACGGATATGGATCGGGCAGAGCTTGCCCTGAAAAAGGCTGTCGTTCGTATTGAAGCAGCGAAGCACTGAACTTCATGATTTTCAGGAGTGTTTCTGCGCATCCCTGCTGAGCGGCTCAAGTTCTGGATCAAGAGTCCAGCGCATAAAGAGCTGCGCCGAGTGCGCCGACTATTTCCGGCTCCTTCGGTAGGATCAGCTTCGTATGGAGAAGCTCCTCCAGAACGGCGACGACACCGGCATTTTTCGCAACACCACCGGTCATCATCACGGCTTCCTCCAGGCCGACCTTTCGAAGCATACCAATCGATTTTTTCGCAATAGCGATATGAACACCGCGGGCAATGTCCGCGGTTTCTTTATTCTGGGCAATCAGAGAGATCACCTCGGACTCCGCAAAGACGGTACACATACTGCTGATTTCCACAGTCCCCCGGGATTGAAGGGACAGGGGACCGAGGGTGTCGATCTCTATTTCAAGCGTGCGCGCCATTGCTTCCAGAAATCTGCCGGTTCCGGCGGCGCATTTATCATTCATTACAAAATCCACCACTTCCCCCGCATCATTCAGCCTGATGGCTTTACTGTCCTGCCCGCCGATGTCAAGAATCGTGCGGACCGACGGATTCAGAAAATGAGCGCCTTTCCCGTGGCAGCTGATCTCGGTCACATTTTTGTCGGCAAAAGGGATACTGACACGGCCGTAACCCGTGGAGACGATACAGGAAATATCCTGTCTGGAGAGGTTTGCCTTTTGACAGGTCGCGTCAAGGATACGCTGCGCGCTGTCCGTGGATTTTGCACCGGTTCGGATGACATCAAAGGCTACGATCTCTTTCTTTTCGTTCAGTAGTACGGAATTGGTCGAGGTGGATCCGCTGTCAATGCCAAGGACAAACATAGGGTGATCTCCTTTCGCGGGATGTGGGACAAATACGGGTGCATGGGTATGGTGCTTTCTTTGGGATAATTCTTCCAGAAAAGCATCCAGCCTTGTGGTGACCTGACCGGCAGAAAGACCGGTATAGTCGGTTTCAAGCTGGAGGAGCGGCACGTCAAGGGTTTTCCGGAAGTCTGCATATTCAAAGGAGAAATTGTCACAGAACTTGACGGTATGATAAAGGATTCCATCCAGACGATCCAAAAATGCGTCAAGAAGGGAGGAGCGGTCAGAGGCCCTGGTCATGCGCATACAGGGAATCTGGTTCAGGAGCGCGAAGGCATAATCCCGAAGACCGGAAGAAGAAGCTCCTTCCATGATCTGAGGCGGCCTCATCTGCCGCATCATGCCGTTACAGGTCAGATCAAAGAGGACGTTCACATGGCGTTCCTCCAGAAGCTGTCTGATTGGATGCGGGATGCGGGCGCCCATCAGGCCGATCTGAAGGGAAGGCTCACATGGATCAGTTTCCTGCGGGACAGTCTTCTTTGGAAAGACAGGAGGATCCGCTGGCATGTCCTGATCCGGCAGAATACCGGAGAAATCGCGCAGGAGAGTCTCCCGCAGGCGGTGGATTTGATCCGCATACAGCCCGGCAGCAAACTCATTGGCTTTGCGCGGTATATCCAGAAGATAAAAGAAACGATCCGGGTAAGTGACCCGGAGACGGTCATAAAGCCGACGGATGCTGTCACAACAGGTGGTAAGGACGATCCCCTGCAAAGGATCCCTGCCAGAAAAAGCATCGGAAGCCGTCTCCAGAACGGCTTTTGCATAAGAACAGAGATTGGGGTGGAGAAGTGCATCCGCTGTCGGAAAAGAGGAAACCGTCTCTTCCAGTCGTATCATCTCAAAGCCGAGAGCTTCCAACAGCTCCACAGGCGTATATTTGCAGATATAGCCAAGTTTTGGTTTCTTCATCAGTCATGTACTCCATTCTGATCGAGAAGCTCGAGAAACGCCTCTAAACGTGTACGTATCTGACCATCTGCGCTGTTACTGCGGTCAATGGCATCTCCGTCCAAAAGGAGGATGGGCAGTCCTGCTGCAGTGACAGCCTCCTTCAGCCGCATGGCTCCGCCAATGGACTGTTTGCATCCCCAGTGACAGAAATGGATCAGACCGTCACAACGAAGAAAACGCGCCATCCGGAGAACCAGATCAATTTTGTCGGTAAAGGGACGATTATAGAGATTGCCGATCAGTTTGTCAGCCAGGGAACCAAGAGGGTCACTCAGATCAAGGGGATCCGTATAATCAATGTTCATTTCAAAACCCTGCAGCTGGTATCTGTCGCTGAGATGAAAGACCTGGCGCAGGCTTTCCTGATAGAACGGCAGCAGATGTACCCAGTAGATCCTCTTCCCGTGAAAGTCTGGGCAGGTCTTGATTTCGTCATAAAGGGACTGGAAAAAATGAAGCGCCTCAGGAGATCCGATGGAAAGATGTGTGGCAAACAGCTCATACATCTGTAACGTCAGCGTTGTGGGGTATGCTTTCCGGGCTTTTTCCTTCAGATACAGGTTATAGAGCTCTTTCGAGCGGTTCTCCCGGGCAAGGATCTCCCGCAGCCGGTCGATATCAAAAGGCTTTCGTGTGTGATGCTGCAGAGAGTGTATCAGCTCTTTCAGCTGTTCAACCACATATTGACGGCTTTCCGGAGTGGAGACAGCGGGAATATCCAAAAAAACCGTCGGAATCCCGCAGTGCTTCTCAACGAAACGAAAGGTATTGAAGTTGGCGTCACAGACGGTGGAGGTGGTCACGGCAAAGGAGGGCTTTGCCGTCACGTTGGAGAGGGCGCTGCCGAGAAAGCATTTGTGATAGGAGCATAAAGTGGGCGCAAAGCCGGCAGCTTCCGCTTCATTGATAAAAAGATCTTCTATGAAAAAACCTGACCAGAAGGAGGAGAGCGCCTCTGCGGAAAGGCAGAAAAGGTCAAAGCATTGCAGGATCTCAACCGGTGTAAACAGATTGGTCCATGCGGTGGTTTCCGGATTCTTAAGTCCGTGCTGGATCTGGCTTACGGCGAGTGTGTTCAGCTCCACATAGGCTTTCGGAGTGCGTTTGTCGGAGAGATGTTCGGCCCGGAAGCGTTCCAGAGAAAGCCCCGTGGTGATCATCCTTCTCGAAACGGCAGGATGAACGGATGCAAAGTGTTTGATCAGATTCCCGTAGGTTTTTACGATTCCCATGACAGGGAAAGGATAACATACTATTTTTATAGAAATCAACCTACGGTTATGGTATGATGTAGTTGTTCGGGGTTTTCCCTGTTTTACGGACATGAGGGAGACAGAGGCGTGAGTTTACAAGACAAGTTGGAGCAGGTCATCAGAGAGATCCATGTTCTGGTTGCGGAAGCACAGGTGTATAATGCGGCTGAAAATCAGATCATCATCGACAAAAAGGTGATGTATGAGCATCTCCACCGCCTGAATGTAGCGATCTACGAGATCATGGATGAGTATGAGCTGACCCAGCAGAGTCGGGATAAGGCAGAGAGAGATGCAAGGAAGCTGGGAGACGATATCGTAAAGAAGGCAGATCGTAAGGCAGAGGATGTCTATGCCGCATCCATTCTCTATACGAATGAGGCCTTGTCCCGCATGCAGTTTATCATGCAGGACGCAATTGATCAGTTTGAGCTTGCCAGTAAAAAGGCGAAGGATCTCCTGGAAGAAGAGAAGCATACCGTCCGGACGAATCAGTCAGAGCTGAAAGGGCAGCTGCAGGATTTTCATGACACGGAGAAGTATCTGAACATCATCCGTGAAACAAATAAGAAGATCGAGAAAGAGCGGGAAAGAGAACGCAAAGAGGAGAAAGAAGCGGAGCACTCCCGTTATGCCGGCAGCAAACCGGAGATCAGGATCAATCCGGAATACTTTGAACGGATCGGAGTCCCGGTGGATGATTCCGGAAATCCGGTGATGCCGGGAATGAAGGAGAAAGCCGCTGCAGATCCCCAGGTTGATGAGGAAAGTGTGGATGAGGATTTCACCTACGTGGATCTGGAGGAAAAGAAGCCGGTCGTAAAGCCGGAGATCAAAGTGAATCTGGACTCGGCGTACTTTAAGCGGATGCGGAAGGAATCCTGAGCTTTTGACGAACAGGAGAGGATTCCTTATAATTGTAAAAATGGAGTAAAGGAGCGTGGCACACCTATGAAACTGCACGAGAAGGGGGCTTATCTGATAAATGGCCGGACACTTGTTGCGGAGAATGATCCGGAGATCGGAAAGAAGCTGAATCCCGCCGTATCAAAGGAAGATGCGAGCCGGGGGACAATCGCCTACCGGATCCTGAAAGAGCATAACCGTTCCGGGAATATGGAGGATCTCTCCATCCGGTTTGATAAGCTGACCAGTCATGACATCACCTTTGTCGGCATCATTCAGACAGCGCGCGCGTCGGGGCTTACGAAGTTCCCGATCCCCTATGTGCTGACAAACTGCCATAACAGTCTTTGCGCAGTCGGCGGGACGATCAATGAAGATGATCATATGTTTGGCCTGACCTGTGCCAAAAAATACGGCGGCGTCTATGTACCGCCGCATCAGGCGGTGATTCATCAGTATGCACGGGAGATGCTTGCCGGTGGCGGTAAGATGATTCTGGGTTCGGATTCCCATACCCGGTATGGAGCTCTCGGTACCATGGCGATCGGTGAAGGCGGACCGGAGCTTGTAAAGCAGCTGCTGGATAAGACCTATGATATCAAAAGACCCGGCGTTGTCGGCGTCTACCTGACCGGTACCCTTTCCCCGGGTGTCGGCCCGCAGGATGTGGCCATTGCACTGATCGGGGCGGTATTTGAAAAGGGTTATGTAAAGAATAAGGTAATGGAGTTCGTCGGACCGGGTGTTGCCGGACTTTCCGTAGATACGCGTATCGGCATAGACGTGATGACGACAGAGACGACCTGTCTTTCTTCGATCTGGCAAACAGATGAAAAGGTAAGGGAATACTATGGCATTCATGGACGGGAAGCGGATTTTGCGGCGCTTTCTCCGGCGGAGATCGCATACTACGACGGGATGATCGAATTGGATCTTTCCGGGATCAAGCCCATGATCGCGATGCCGTTCCACCCGAGCAATGCTTACACCATCGAAGAGTTGAACAGCAATCTGCTGGATATCCTGGATGACTGCGAGAAGCGGGCAGAGGTCAGTTTTGACGGAGCCGCCAAAATCGATCTGAAGAGTAAAGTACGAAACGGCAGGCTTTATGTGGATCAGGGGATCATCGCCGGCTGCGCGGGCGGCGGCTTTGAAAACATCTGTGATGCCGCCGATATCCTGAGCGGCAGGAGCATCGGCGCGGATACCTTTACACTGTCGGTTTATCCGGCCAGCATGCCGATTTATATGGAGCTTGTGAAAAACGGCGCGGTCGCGAAGCTTATGGAGACCGGTGCCGTCCTGAAGACCGCCTTTTGCGGACCCTGCTTCGGTGCAGGAGACACGCCGGCAAATAACGGTTTTTCCATCCGTCACTCCACGCGGAATTTCCCGAACCGCGAGGGCAGCAAGATCCAGAACGGACAGATCGCTTCCGTAGCGCTGATGGATGCGCGTTCGATTGCGGCGACTGCGGCGAATCAGGGGATCCTGACCGCTGCGACGGATATGGAGATACAGTACACGAAACCGCGGTATTTCTTTGATGAAAAAATCTATCAGAACCGCGTCTTTGACAGCAAAGGGGTGGCAGATCCGGAGACAGAGATCCAGTTTGGTCCGAATATCAAAGATTGGCCGGCGATGCGTTCTCTTCCGGATTATCTGATTCTAAAGGTCGTTTCCGAGATCCATGATCCCGTGACGACGACGGATGAGCTGATCCCCTCCGGCGAAACCTCTTCTTTCCGCTCCAACCCGCTTGGTTTGGCAGAGTTTACGCTGTCCAGAAAGGATCCTGCGTATGTGGGAAGGGCGAAAGAAGTACAGATTGCCGAGAAAGCGCTGGAGGACGGCACGGATCCGGTAACGGTTCTTTCCGAGCTGGCGGAGCCCTTAAAGCTGATCAGGGAAAAATATCCGGAGGCCGCAGGAGACAGGCTTGGAATCGGCAGTACGATCTTTGCGGTAAAGCCGGGGGATGGCAGCGCCAGAGAGCAGGCGGCTTCCTGCCAAAAGGTGCTTGGCGGCTGGGCGAATATCGCAAATGAATATGCGACCAAACGCTACCGGAGTAATTTGATCAACTGGGGTATGCTGCCGTTTTTGATCGAAAAAGGAACCCTCCCCTTCGTAAACGGTGATTATCTGTTTGTGCCGGGGGTGCGGGAGGCAGTCAAAGAAAAAAAGGATGCCATGGAGGCTTTTGTGGTAAAGGATGGAGAGCTGAAAGCGTTTACGATGCGGCTTGGAGATCTTACCGACGATGAACGCACGATTATTTTGGACGGATGTCTGATCAATTACTACCGGCACTAAGAGGTACGTTGTTTTGGACGAAGAAAAGAAACAGGGACAACAGGAACAGCAGGACAGGAAAGAGGGAGGTTTCAGACCTGATCGGAAAACACTTTTTTCCATCGGACTGACGATCTTTCTGACCTTTCTTGCATGCAATATCGTATTCTTTTTGTTTTACCGCTATGAAGGATTTTCGGATGCATGGAACAATCTCCTGATGATCCTTCAGCCGGTTCTGTTCGGGATTCTCGGCGCTTATCTCGTGAACCCGATCATGAAGGCGTATGAAGCGAAAATGCTTCCGTATTTCCTGAAAAAATCAAAAAACGCAGGCAGGACAAAGCGCCGTGTCCGTAATATTACGATCACCCTCGGGCTGATCACGTTTCTGGCCATCGTTGCTCTGATCATTCTCATCATCATTCCGCAGATGGTTTCCAACATCGCAGATCTGACAAAGAGTGTACCAAAGGAAATGGCACAGATGACAGCATGGATGGAGGCGAATTCCGATTCTCCCGTGATCATCTGGCTGTCTGACTCACTGCGGGGTATTGCCGATTCTCTGGTCAGCTTTTTAAAGGGCATTTCCTTCACGACAGGGATCGATTATGTGACCTCGTTTGCCAACGGGGTGTACATTGTGGTACGCAGTCTCATCAATCTTATCATCGGTCTGATCGTGGCAGTCTATCTTCTCCAGACCAAGGAAGCCTTTATCGGTCAGGGAAAGAAGATCATTTACGCATTGTTTAAACCGGAGACCGGAAATAAGATCATTCATACCATGCGGCGCTCCAACGAGATCTTTGGCGGGTTTGTCATCGGGAAGATCATAGATTCCATGATCATCGGCCTGATCTCCTATATCGTGCTGCGTATTATGCAGCTTCCGTATCCTGCCTTGCTTGCATCGATCATCGGCCTGACGAATGTCATCCCGATTTTCGGTCCCTTTATCGGCGCGATTCCCTGTCTGATCCTTGTGGTGCTGGCGAATCCGTTGCAGGCGTTGTATCTTCTGATCTATATCATTATCATTCAGCAGGTGGATGGAAATATCATCGGACCGAAGATCCTTGGTGATTCCACAGGGCTTTCCAGCTTTTGGGTCATTTTCTCGATCCTGGTGGCAGGAGGCTTTTTCGGACTGCCCGGTATGCTTCTCGGTGTACCGGTTTTTGCGGTAATCTATTATCTGCTGAAGAAACTGTTTGAAGGGAAGCTGAGGAAAAAGGATCTGCCGACAAATACAACGGAGTATGTCCGTGCGGTGAAGATGGATGTGAATACCCTTAAACTCCGCTATCCGGAGGATCTGGGAGAGGAGGAACTCGCTGCAGAGCAGGAGGAAAAGGTGCGGCGATCCGGTTTGTTCACTTTATGGAAGAAAAAGAAGCGGTAAAAGAGGAGACAGATTTTGGATAAGTACGAGAGCAAGCTGAGACTCGATGAATTAAAGCAGCTCATTGGGGAAGAAAAATACACGCAGGCAGCAGACCTTTGCGACGAGATCAACTGGAAAAAGGTCAGAAACATCAATTCTCTGATGCAGGCGGGAGAAGCCTATGAGAAGGTGAGCCGGTACGATGACGCGAAAGAAGTGCTGCTGACCGCATATGACCGATCCCCCATCGGGCGGATGATCATATACCGCCTGGCAGAGCTGGCGATCCATACGAAGAATTTTGAAGAAGCGCAGGAATACTACGATGAATTTGTGGATGTGGCGCCTCATGACAATCTGAAATATGTGCTGCGCTACGAGATGATGAAGGCACAGGGAGCGGAAATCAGTGAACGGATCGCGCTGCTGGAAGAGCTGAAGGAAGAGGAGTACACCGAAAAATGGGCATTTGAGCTGGCATTTCTCTATCATAAGGCCGGCGAAAGCGAGAAATGTATTGATGCCTGCGATGAGCTGGTACTCTGGTTCGGCGACGGCCCCTATGTGGAAAAAGCCCTGGAACTGAAAATGCTTTATCAGCCGCTGAACAAGATTCAGGAGCAGAAGTACCGTGACTTCCGGACGAATAAAGGAGCCAGTGTGGAGATCCATTCCAATGACAGGCTTATGGGAGGGGAAGTCTCGCAGGATACCGTTGTGATTCCGAATATCAGTGTCAATACGGAGAAATACAACACCGTGAATCTCCAGCAGGAGCTTGCGAAGAGCATGCAGCAGATCGCCGAAGCCACGGAAAAAGAGACGGTTTCCGATACCATGGATATGATCAAGAAAATGGTGGAAGAGATCCCTTATCTGGCCCTAAAGCCCGAAGAAGAGGAAGTGGCCAAGGAGGAAGAAAAGCAGGGCCTCATCGAGGCGGAGCAGGAGATCAATCAGGAGATTGACCAGAATTTTCAGAAGTATCTGTCAGAAGAGATCGACGGGCAGATGAGCCTGATGATGCCCTCGGGACGCCCGGCGGTGAAACAGATTACAGGCCAGCTTTCCATCGATGAAGTACTGGCGGAGTGGGAGATGACGAGGCGTGCAGCGGAGGCCGCCATCGCAGATGCGGATCAAAAGAAGCTCCAGGTGGAAAAAGCAAAAGCCTTGCAGGAAACCGAGGCCATTATGAAAAGGCTGTCGGAGATTGTTCCGCAGCTGGATGCGGGCATGCCGCCGGAGAAGATTCTGGAGGAACGCTATACACAGAATCTGCCGGAATTGACCGAAGAAGACGAAAAAGCGGCAACCGAGTATGTGGAAAACGCAAACGGGATCCTGCAGCGGGAGATCGACCGGCTGTCGTCGGATCTGCAGGAACAGGCAGAAGCAGGTCCCGCCAAATGGGTGCCAAAGGATATTCATGATGTGGCAGATCAAACGCCGCATGAGAGGAAAGTGGTGCCGTTTGTGCCTCCGGTGATCCATCCAGAGACAGCAGAGCCTGAGAACGTGCTGCCGCAGGCCGGTGAAGAAGAGCCCGGGATCGCAGCGGCTGACCCTGCGCTTGTGGCATCGGAGCCCGGGATCGCAGCATCTGATCCTGTGCTTGTGGCACCGGAGCCCGGGATCGCAGCACCTGATCCTGCGCTTTTAGCATCGGAGCCCGGGATTGTATCCCAGGAGGAGGAAGAGAGTAAACCTGAGATACAGGATACGGATATCACGGAGAAAGAAAAGATCAGGAGACGTGAAACGTCCGGTCTTCCGGACATGAGCGTCACGTTGAATACTGCGCAGCTCCCGGATGTGGTGATCACGGAAGAAGAGATCATGGCGGAGGAGAAAAAAGCGGAAGAAGCCAAAAAGAAGCAGTCTCCGATGGAGAAGATGCTGGAGGGACGGCCAAAGGAGCTCAGCAACGAAGAAAAAGAGATCTTCTCCTACTTTACCGCAGTCAACGGGATGGAGGAACAGATCACAGGCGTTCTGAACCGTTCCACGAAAAAGATCGTAACCCCCGGACAGCATAGTGGTCATATTCTGATCCAGAGCGGCCACGGTAACGGCAAGACGCAGCTGGCCACGGATTTTGTCAAGGCGCTGCAGAAGCGGGCTGAGAGGAAGCTCGGGCATGTCGGCAGGATTGAGGCGGCGGCCTTGAATCAGAAGGATATCGCGGATCTCCTGAAGAAAGTGAAGGGCGGTGTGCTGATCATCGAAAATGCCGGCGATCTCAGCCGGGAAGCAGCCGTGAAGCTTTCACTGAATATGCAGAGCGACCAGAGCGGTCTGCTGGTGATGATGGAGGATACCAGAGACGGGCTGAATAAAGCACTTTCCAGAGATTCTTCTTTTGCCGAGAAATTCACGGAACGGATCATCATCCCGAATTTCTCCATAGACGAACTGGTTGAGTTTGCGAAAGCCTATGCCAATGAGCAATTCTACGAGATCGATGAGATGGCGATTCTGGCACTCTATGACAGGATTTCCCAGATTGAGCGTTTGGACGAAGCGACGACGCTGGCTGAGGTGAAGGAGATTGTGGACGATGCGATCGGGCGTGCCGAGAAGATCAGTCTGCGGAATCTCTTCTCTTCCAAGAAAGCATCAGACGGGGAATACACGTTATTGAAAGAAAAAGATTTTATCTGAGTGCAGGGGAGGTAGTTACATGGCACGTTTTACGGAATTGGACAGATATCTTCTGGGGCAGGCGACACATTACGATATTTACGAAAAAATGGGAGCGCATCCATGCAAGGTCGGGAAAAAGTCCGGCATCTGCTTTGATCTGTGGGCACCGCATGCGGCACGTGTCTATGTGATCGGCGAATGGAACGGATGGGAAGAATCCGCCAATCCCATGGAACGTGTGGATGACAATGAGATCGGGATCTTTGAAGCGTTTATCCCGGAGGCACAGGTAGGGCAGCTCTATAAGTATCTGATCATCACACAGGACGGCCGGAAGCTGTATAAAGCGGATCCTTACGCAAATGCGGCGGAAATGCGGCCGGGCACGGCTTCCAGAATCGCGGATATCGACAAGTTCAAGTGGACGGATGATGCGTGGATGAAGGCACGGAAGAAGGGAGACGTCTATGCAAAGCCCATGGCCATCTATGAGGTGCATCCGGGCAGCTGGATGCGGCATCCGGGCCGTGAGGACGAGGGTTTTTACAGCTATCGCGAGTTTGCCGTGGCACTTACGAAATATGTAAAGGATATGGGTTATACCCATGTGGAACTGATGGGGATTTCCGAGTATCCCTTTGACGGCTCCTGGGGTTACCAGGTAACGGGCTATTATGCCCCGACCTCCCGCTACGGCGCGCCGGAGGATTTTGCGTATCTGGTGAATTATCTTCATAAACACGACATCGGTGTGATTCTGGACTGGGTACCGGCGCATTTTCCACGGGATGCCCACGGGCTGGCGGATTTTGACGGACAGCCCCTGTATGAATATCCGGATCCCAAGAAAGGCGAACACCCGGATTGGGGCACCAAGATTTTTAACTACGGACAGAATGAGGTCAAGAACTTCCTGATCGGCAGTGCCCTACTGTGGATCGAGCATTACCATGTGGACGGGCTTCGCGTGGATGCGGTGGCTTCCATGCTTTATCTGGATTACGGCAAGAAGCAGGGACAATGGGTGCCGAATATCCACGGCGGCCACGAAAATCTGGAGGCCATCGAGTTCTTTAAGCATATCAATACCCTGATCACTGGCCGCAACAAAGGCGCGATCATGGTGGCAGAGGAGTCCACGGCATGGCCTATGGTAACGGGAAAGGTAGAGGATGGCGGTCTGAACTTCAGCTTCAAGTGGAACATGGGATGGATGCACGATTTTCTTGATTATATGAAGCTGGATCCCTATTTCCGCAAGGACAATCATAACCGGATGACCTTTGCCATGAGCTACAATACCGCAGAGAAATATATTCTGGTGCTTTCCCATGACGAGGTGGTGCACCTGAAGTGCTCCATGTTAAAGAAAATGCCGGGCCTCGAAGACGACAAATACCGGAATCTCAAGGTCGGTTACGGTTTTATGATGGGACATCCCGGGAAAAAGCTGCTCTTTATGGGCCAGGAGTTTGCACAGCCCACGGAATGGAACGAGGAGCGCGAGCTTGACTGGTATGTGCTGGAGGATCCCCGCCACAAGGCAGTACAGACCTGGGTCAGGGCATTACTGCACCTGTATCAGGAACACCGCTGTCTCTATGAGCTGGATGCGGAGTGGAACGGGTTCGAGTGGATCAATGCGGACGACTCTTACCGCAGTATCTTCAGCTTCGTGAGAAAAAGCGCGGACGGCAAGGACAATCTCCTGTTTGTCTTCAACTTTACCCCGATGGAGCGCAGCGACTATCGTGTCGGCGTTCCGAAGAACACGACGTATAAACTCGTATTGGACAGTGATGATCCCAAGTACGGCGGCTATGGTGCCCATTCGAAAAAAAGCTATCGCGCGGAGAAGTCGCCCTGTGATAACCGCGATTACTCCTTCGCCTATCCGCTGTCTCCCTATGGCGTCGGCGTATTCAGCTTCTCCTATCTGGACGAAAAGAAGCCGGTGAAAAAGACTGCGTCGAAAAAGCCTGCCGCAAAGAAGCCTGCAGTGAAAAAAACTGCGCAGCCAAAGAAGGCGACAGTGGCAAAGAAAACGCCGGTGAAAAAGAAGGAACCTGCAAAAAAGAAATAATCAGAGAACCGGAAAACAACAGGTAAAACAGATCACTCAAAAAGGAAACGAGTGTGACACGAAAGATTCATTGACAAATCGTGTCACACTCTTTTTTTTATTATGTCATGTTAATACAATGAAGATGATATATGAAAAAAAACAGGAGATTCCATTTATGATCTGTCCAAAATGCGGCGTGAATATGCCGGAAGGGAAAAAATTCTGTACCAAATGCGGGACTCCGCTTTCGGGGGGTGCTCCGGTTCCGCCTGTGCAACAACAGCCTGTCTCTCAGCAGCGTGCGCCACAGCAACCTGTAAAACAGCAGCCGAATATCCAGCAGCAAAACTACCGGCAACCGGATTACCAACAGCAGAATGGTCAACAACCCACTTCCGGTGGTAACGGGAACATCAAGAAGATCCTGATCCTTGTGATCATCATAGCCGCTGCAGCCATCGTGGCGCTGGTGGTTTTGTTTGTAAAGCCCGGTGTTCTTGTAAATCAGGAACCGCAGCGCACTTCCTCAAGAGACCGTAACCGGAATGAAGATGATGAGGAGGAAGAAAGCGAAGAGGTAACGGAAGAGGAGACGGAAACCGAAACAGAGACAGAAGCGGAAACAGAAGCAGAAAGCGAAGCCGAAACAGAGACAGAGAAACCGGACAGCGGATCAAACGCTTCTGCACCGTCCATCGTAACGAAACAGGATCTTGCAGATTTTAACATGAATTACTACAACAGTGAGACTGATTACCCGACATTGGAGGATTTCAGGTGGTATTGGGATGCGTTGGAGTATGATGAACTGGAGGAAGGCTATTATTTCCCGTATCCCATGTATCAGTACGAGGAGATGACTACAGCGGATGAGGTAGCAGGAAGCTGGAAGATGGTGATTTATCTGGATCCGGAAAATCAAAGAAATCCGGAGACTCTGGATTTTGCAAAGGCGAATATTTCATTTAATCAGGCGGGAAGTATATTTGACTGCAAATTTCCTGCAGGAACCTCCTGGTTTCTTGAAAGCGGGCAGACACCGGACTGGGATGGGAAACAGTACGCATTGTCGTTCATGAGTGACGAAGATCTTGGGGTTCAGGATATTTTTATCGGATTCTTTTTTGAAACGCCGGATGGCAGACAGTATGGTGTCGGACAGGTGACGTTCGCAGGAGGAACCCTGGCAAATGTAGCATTGACCAGAACCTGAGTCGGACGGGAGTATCGTATGACGGTGGAAGCAAGGACATTTCAGGAAAAACTAAATTTGATACTGGAAGAACTGGATGCATCCAATTCGCAGATCGCTTCTCAGGCAGGATTTGACCGAACCAACCTCAGTCATTTCAGGAGCGGGAAACGTATACCGGAAAAAAATGGAACTGCAGCAAAAAAACTGGTGAATGGACTTCTTCAATATGCACAAAAAGAAGGGAAACTGCCGCAATTGAAAGCCCTTATCGGTATGAAACCGAACATTTTTTTGGGGGGGGGGGGGGTAAGCCAAAAAGCACGCCAAAAGAGCTCTCTGAGGCTCTCCTGAACTGGCTCTTTGAAGGGGATTCTGACTGTACGGTGAAGGAAAAAGAAAAAAACAGGGAGGATACGAAGGCGTTCGGTGAACGGTTCGATTGGGTGATGAAGCTCGTTGAGCTTTCCAATAATCGTTTGGCACAGCTCCTCAATGTGGACGCTTCCCTCGTCAGCAGGTACCGATCCGGCAAACGAAAACCGCGTGCCAATTCAGAGATTTCTGAGATGATGGGGATGATCCTCTGGCAGCGTATAATCGGAAACGGGAAGGAAAAAGAGCTGGCACGGCTGATGCATGCTCCGGAACAGGAAATTCTTTGGGAAGAGTTTTATAAATGGCTTTTCCGGGAGGATCTGCTTCGGGATCAAGGACTCCAACCGGCAGAAAAGCTGGTGAACAGCTTTGAAGTTGAGCCGCAGTTAATGCTCGATCAGATGCCGGATGTCAGGACAATACTCGGGGAAGAGCCGCCGGATGACCGCAGAGACGAGTATTACGGGATTCAGGGGATCCGGGATGCAGTACTCCGGTTTCTTTCGGGCGTGTTGGAAAGTGGAGCCAAAGAGCTTATGCTCTTTTCCGAAGAAGGAATGGAATGGATGACAGGCGATGCTGCTTTCCGGACAAAATGGGCAGTTTTGATGAGCGAGTGCGTAAAAGCGGGTGTCAGGATCCATATTATTCATCATATCGAACGGGACATAAGGGAAATGACCGATGCGATCCAAAGCTGGCTTCCGCTGTATCTGACCGGAATGATTGATCCGTGGTACCTGAATAAACTTCCGGACAACCGGTTTACCCATACACTGTTTCTCTGTCCTGATCATTTTGCGATTGAGGCAGCGCATGTAGCGGGAATGGAGAGTGAGGGCATCTATCATTTTCTGACAGAGGGATCGCAGCTTTTGCGTCTGAGGAAGAGCTTTGAAAAGCTGATGGAACATGCCAGACCGCTGATCTCATTCTCTTATCCGGAGGTTCCCGTATTTCAAAAGGCAAGAATTTCGGTATACCCGAAGACGGTAGTGGTCACTCATGGAGAGGAGCCGAAGTATTCTTTCAGCTTCACACATCCGGCGATGGTACGGGCGTTTCGAGCGTATATTGAACAATAAGGAGGAAAAAGTATGGTTTGTCCAAAGTGTGGTGCACAGATGCCGGAAGGGAAAAAATTCTGTACCAAGTGTGGAACACCGCTTTCAGGAGGTGCTCCCGTTCCACCTATACAACAACCTGCTCAACAGCAGCCTGTACAGCAGCAACCGGTACAACCAGAGCAGCAACAGCCGAATTATCAGCAGCAGAACTACCAGCAGCAGAACTACCAGCAACCGAATTATCAACAGCAAAATTATCAGCAGCCCAATTACCAACAACCGCCTTCTGGTGGTAACGGGAATTTAAAGAAGATTCTGATCCTCGTGATCATCATAGCTGCCGCAGCGATAGTGGCAGTGGTGCTTCTGTTTGTAAAACCGGGCTTTCTTGTAAATCATGAGCCTCAGCGCACTTCCTCAAGAGATCGTGACCGGGATGAGGATGTAGAGGATGAGGAGGACGAAGAAACCGAAGAGGAAACCGAGGAAGAGACCGAAGAGGAAACGAAAACAGAAACCGAGACGGAGACCGAAACGGAAGCGGAAGCGGAGAAGGTTGAGGAAACGGATACTGCCGAAAAGAGTGCTTCGGATTATTCCACGACGGAAAAGCCCACACTGGATGATTTCACCTGGGTTGAGGAACTTGTTGTGCAGCTTGATGGTGTCCCCGAGGAGGAGCTGTATCAGTATATTAATTATATTTTTGATACCGACCAGATCGCAGGAGGCTGGAAGGCCGAAATCGTTGGAAGCAAGATGGATCCGGAGTATTCCGGCGGTCGGATTTGCAATTTCTACATTGATGATTCCGGTTCGGAACTTACGGGTACGATCGAGTGGTATCAGTTCCTGGATGACGATGGATCGCTTTCCGATGACAGCGGTTTCACTTCGGAGTTCAAATGTGTATTTGAGGATGGATCGTTCCGGGCAAACGGCGACGGTTATTCGCTCGATGTGGCGTTCTTTGGAGAGGCTGATCGTCAGGGCGGTGTCGGAACATTTAACTGGCCGGACGGAGATACCAGTGCAATCTTCCTTTCAAGACCTTAAGCGGAGGTAGAAAATGAGCTATTGCGGAAACTGTGGAGCGTTTCTGGAGGACGGAGAACGGTTTTGCGGTAATTGCGGCGCTGACCAGATGGCTGAGAGCCCCATGCCCGGGTCATTGTACGATGCGCGGGACATGGTTTATTCTCAAGGCGGCTATGTCGCGCCTGCAGCAAAAAAAGGCAATGAGAAGAAACTGATCCTTCTGGTTGCGATCATCGCGGCGGTTGCGGTGACAGTCATTTTGGTGATATGTGCTGCTCTCGGGGGCGGCGGTGTCCCGAAGTCACCGAGAGACCGGTTTATCTACTATATGGGCGAATTTTCGGAAACTCTTTTCGACGAAACAAAGGAACTGGGTGGCGAGGTAATTGCGTCGATCCTGTTCCCGCTGAATACCGCGGATGCATCGAACACCAATACCACGGTTGCCGAAACGAAGCTGGATCTTGGCGATCTGACCGATCAGGACATTACGATTACGCAGGAATCCGCATATGATAAGAAAACGGGAGATACCTCCTATGAGTTTTCCTACAGCAATGGTGGAGATTCTCTTGGTACGGGAGGCATCTACTTTGTGGGGAATGAAATGTTGATCAAGCCGATGGACAGCGAACGCCCCATGATCCGGTATGAAATGGACGAGAAACAGGCAAAGGGACTCAAGGACACATCCGCCACGGAGCGGTTTGCTTTGGTTCTGCAGGGAAGAGAGAGTTCTGCCGGAGAAGACTGGAAGCTGGCAGCAGAGGATTTTGTGTATGAATATCTGCCGGATCTTACGGATGATGACGTTTTTGTGGATAACGACAAGGGGGAGCTTCTCGGGGATTTTGTGGACTGGGAAGCACTGACCATCACCTCTACAGGGAGCGATGCCGTAGAGCTTCTGGACGGATTCCTTGAGTATTACGGTCCCCTGATCGGAGTCGGCAGAGACAACATCCCGAATCTGACAGAAGGGCTTTCCAAGAAGGAGAAAAAGAAGGCAGAGATCGAGGTCTCGATCTGTGCATATCAGAACCAACCCGCTGCAATCTGGATGGCGGCGTCTCTGGGTGAAGGAAAAGAACTTGAGATGGAACTGATCTGTTATCACGAAGGAGAGGAGAAGGAGGTTTCGGTCAATGCATCCATGAGTGGCGCGGAGGTTCTTTCCCTCCTCGACACCATCCTTGCGGATGGAGATGAATATACCTATGAATCGAAGTTGGGATTCGGTGACAATTCTCTTGGCGTAAAGAAGACCGGAGAACTCTACAGTGACGCGGTGGATCTTTCCGGAAAGTATACGATCGGCGGAAATGCATCGATCGAAGGGAAATCCAAAACCACCGGAGAATATTCCAAAGCGGAGCGCGTGACGGAGCGCAGCAACTCCTTTACATTTCTTGGGCTTGACGGTGCTTTCAATACGGATATCGATGAGGTCATCGGAGAGTCAGGGATCGATGCGCCGAAGTTCGTAAAGAAATCCGGTGTGGATACCGACGGGAAACTCAAAAAGCTGAAGGAAGCTTTGGGCGGCGATATTCCGGAGGTTCTTTATGAGACGAATAACGAATCCCTTCATACTTTGGCGGTCATCTCGCTCCTATCCGGAAAGGGTGCTTCCTCGGCCGGTTCCCTGCTCGGCGGCATGCTCTGAGGTGGATTTATGCTGCAGGGGAAAAATCTGACAAAATCCTATAACGGAAAAGAAGTGCTCTCTGATGTGACACTTTCTGTCAATTCCGGCGAAGCAATCGCTCTGCTCGGTCCAAACGGCAGTGGAAAAAGCACATTTCTTTCTATGCTTTCTCTGGCGATGCATCCGGATAAAGGAATGGTCATTGTGGACGGAAAAGAGGGGAAGGAAGCAAAAAAACAGATCGCCTACGTTCCGCAGGAGATCGTACTCTTTGAAGAACTGACGGTAGAAGAAAACTTGAAATGCTGGTCTTCGTTGAACGGATCGGAAACAAAAAAGAAGCTGGAGGAATTGATCACGATCCTTTCCATGCAGCAGTTCCGTAAAAAACGGGTGGACAGATTGTCTGGAGGACAGAGAAGACGTGTGAATATCGCGGTTTCCATGATGAGTGAGCCAAACTATATTCTTCTGGATGAACCCTTTGCAGGCGTGGACAGGGAGACGACGGAGGATCTTCTCCGGTATTTGGCGCAGGAAAAAGCTGCCGGAAAAGGCATCGTGATCTCGGCGCACGAAAGGGAAACGGTTCACTTGCTGGCTGACCGGGTACTGCTCCTTTCGGATGGAAAGCAGGCTTTCTCAGGAAGCGCGGAGCAGTTCTTTGCCATGGAGGGTGTATGAGATTCCTTTCCCTTCTCCGGTTTGACATCAAACGACTCATCGGAAACGGAAGAATTGTGCTTCTTGCGCTTCTTGTCCCGCTTGTGGCGGTACTTCTCTTTGTTTCCATATTGCTGCCGGCTTTTTCCGCAAAGGATGGGATCTCCATCGCATACGGGATCGTCAATGAAGAGGAGCACGATTTGGTTCATCAGATGGTGAACCTTTTTTCCAACAGTGAGGCCATTTCGCAGTATGGTGAGGCTTATCCCGTTTCTGATCTGGAGACAGGGATCGAGGCCATCGATGATGGGGACTTAGATCTCCTGATCCATATTCCGGAGAACTTTTACGGTGCGCTGATGGAGCAGCGACCGGTCACGATCGAGGTCTATTATCCAAAGAAACATGCTATGGAAACGGACATTATCGTGAAATCCCTGCAAAGCTGTTTTTCGATCTACGGACAGAGTGAAGTACTGGTGGCTTATGCAGGGGATCTCATGAAGCAGAAGGGGATCCCGGAGGAAACACGCCTGGAAAAGATGTCCGAGGAGTATTGGGATCTTTTCTATGCACAAGTTGGCCGCGGGAAGGTGCTTGGATGGGATACGGTTTTATCGCCTGCCGGTTTTGTGAAGTATGAGTATTACCTTGGGGTGGTTTTTTCGTTTTTTTCGCTGTTTGCCGCATTTCCCGTGCTCTATTTGACATCGGCTGATATGAGGGAACGGTTTCGGATGCGAAGACTCTGCTCCCGGCAGGCGATCTCTTTCTATTTTGCGAGACTGCTTTCGGGAAGTCTCCTGGTGCTTTGTAGCTTTGCGGTCATGCTTCCCATCGCAGTCGGTGCGGGCTGTATTAAGAATCAGTTTTCTCCTGCCTTTCTGCCTGCTGTGTTGCTCACCGCTCTTTGCTTTTCCTCGCTCCTCATCTTTCTTTCGCTCCTTGCGAAAGAGCCGGATCACGCTCTGTGGATCGCGTTTTACGTGACGCTCGGATGCATGGTATTTGGCATCCTGATCCCTGATTCCGCGATGCCGTCCGGGGTAGATGAGATCTTGCGGTGGATTCCCATAAGACCGGTGATCAGTCTTCTGACGAATACGATCTATTCATCGGAAGACATCCGGATCGGACAGGATTTTCTCCGGTTATCCGTGGATACAGGCATCCTTACAGCGCTTGGTGCTCTGCTGTACCGGAGAAAGGGGGAAGGCGTATGAGGGGACGAAGTATTTTCCTTTCCCGTTTTCGAGCAGTACTGTGTGAGGTATCATCTCTCCTTGTGATCTTTTTGGCAATCGTGTGTTCCATTGCTTTGGCAATCCGTGGAAAAGATCTGGACACGAGATATCTTGCGGTGGCAGTGAATGAGGATGAAGGAGTGTTGTCGGAGGAGTTTCTGAAGCTGCTTGAAGAGGAGCCGTCCCTGCGGATCGAGAGAAAGGATGCAGGGGAAGCCATTGACCTGTTTCGCCAGGGGCGGACGCCCTGTGTGTTTTTTATCCGGTCGGATTTTACCGAAAAGCTGGAGAACGGCTCTTATGAAGATCTGGTGGGCTTCCGGAATTCTCAGGATTCCCTTGGAGATACGGTGGCTGCAGAGGCAATCATTAACGAATGCCTTCGCATCTGGGCGGAGGAATATATCGCGTCTGATCTGGAGACGATGGTGTCGCTTTCAGAAGAGGAAAAACAGGAATTTCACAAAGAGGCAGAGCGGATCTTTGGGGTAGAGGTTTCCGTTCGTGTGGAGCCGAAACTTCTCGGAAGCACTGCTGATGAGCAGGAGGGGGAAGGCAAAAGCGGGTCCGCTGCCGCCTGGTATGGGATTCTGGCTTTCTTTTATGTATTTGTCGGTGCGACCTATATGATCCGGAATCGGAAATCCGGCATTTATCAACGCATAGAGCAAAAAGGAGCTTCTGCAGTACCATTGGTGCTGCTGCAGGGACTGCCTTTGGTTCTGATCGCGTTTGCCGGAGCGGTGCCCGTCGTTGTTTTATCCGGCGAAAACGCGGCGCTGTTGCTTTCCTTCGCACTCTATCTGATCGCAGGTCTCGGCGGATTGCTGTTGCTTGGATCCGTCTGCGGGAATCTCCTCTCGCTGGTATTTCTTTCGCTTGTTGTGGCGGGAGGAAATGCCGTGATCTCGGGGTTAATGGTGTCTCTTCCGGCATGGACGGGGGCATGGGATGTGATCCGTCTGTTTTTTCCGGGAACCTGGCTTCTGCGGGGACTTTCCGGCGAGCCGTTCTTTTTCGGCGGATTGCTCTGTGCAATGCTTTGGATGTGTGCGGGGATTCTTACCATGTTCCTATCTGGAATGGGGAAAAGGAGAAGCAAATGACGCTGGTTTTGCTGCTGAATGATCTATTTGGATTGATCTGTTTATTACTGTATCTGCATCAATTTGTCTATCTGGCAGTCAGTCTTCTGAAAAAGCCCATGATCTATCAAAAGGCAGAGGCGAAAGATATCGCGATACTTATCTGTGCCCGCAATGAAGAAGCTGTCATCGGGGATCTTCTCTGGAGTTTGGAATGTCAGACACATCCGAAAGAAAAACTCCATGTTTTTGTCTGTGCGGATCATTGCACGGACCGGACAGCACGACAGGCAAAAGAGCAGGGGGCAGAGGTCTACGTTCGGGACGAGGGGGAAGGCCGCAGCAAAGCATATGTGCTTGACTATTTGATGCGGAGCATTCGGAGAGACTATCCGGGAGGATTTGACGGATATATCATCCTTGATGCAGATAATCTTCTGAAGCCGGATTATGTGGAAAAAATGAGCGATGCGCTTTCTGCAGGCAACGAGATTATTACAAGCTATCGAAACAGCAAGAATTTCGGGGACAGTTGGATCAGTGCCGGAAGTGCGCTCTGGTTTTTCCGGGAATGCCGGAATCTTCATCAGGCAAGAAGTACGCTTGGATTGTCCTGTTTGAGTTCAGGTACCGGTTATCTGTTCAGCAGGGCCGTTGCGCAGGAACTTTCAGGCTGGCCTTATCGAACCATGACAGAGGATATCGAGTTTACCATGGATCAGATTTTGAAGGGAAGAAAGATCGCATACTGTGCAGAGGCAGAGTTGTTTGATGAACAGCCGACTACCTTTCACCAGTCCTGGATTCAGAGGCTTCGTTGGTCAAAGGGGTTTCTACAGAATTTTCAGATCTATGCCCGTCCGTTGTTTCAAAAGATGACACGAGGTAGTTTTACCTGCTATGACATGCTTACGACGCTTTTGCCGGTGAACTGCGTTACGATGGCTGTGATTATGCTGAATCTTCTGATGGCAGGTGGTTGCTGTTTGTTCGGTGATCAGAGCATAGCGCTATTGCATCTGTGTGCAGTTTTGAAGTTTTTCGGTGGATTTTATCTGACAACCCTCCTTTACGCAAGCGTAGTTATGGTTATCGAGCGGAAACGGATCCGTGCAGGCAAAAGGAAATGCGCACTCTGTTTATTCACAACTCCCATATTTAATCTGACGTATCTGCCAATTTCATTTGCAGCTTTATTTGCGCCTGCGGTCTGGAAACCCATCACACATAGGGTCAGCATGAAGGAATTGCGAAGCCGTCCGATGGAGGAACGGTTGCCGTTGTGAAAGGGGGAATTGTCCGGGTGAGGTTTGAAAAGGTGGAGAGTTCATGGAAACGGCCATAAGGGTTTTGTCAGGGTTGGTATTGCTCCTGCCGACGGTATGCGGCGTTTTTTATCTTTACCAGCTGCTGCTAGCACTCATTGGATTACTGAAAAAGTACCCGAGATACGAAAAGGCAGAGCCGGGAAGCATTGCCCTGCTGATCTGCGCATGGAATGAGGAAGCGGTGATCGGGGATCTTCTGGATTGTATCAACAGGCAGGATTATCCGAAGGATAAGCTGAAAACCTTTGTCGTAGCGGATCATTGCACCGACCGGACAGCGGATCTTGCAAGGGAGAGAGGAGCTGTTGTCTATGAAAAGGACGCCGGGAAGGATATGGGGAAAGGATACGCGCTTTCTTTCCTGATGGAGAGCCTGCGCCTTGATTATCCGGAAGGCTTTGACGGTTATCTGGTGATCGATGCAGACAATCTTCTGAACAGAAACTTTGTACAGAAGATGAACGACGCCATGTATGCGGGAAATGATGTTGTGACCAGCTTTCGCAACAGCAAAAATTATGGAGCTAACTGGGTCAGCGCGGGAGATTCTCTTTGGTTTCTCTGCGGCTCCCGCTTTATCAATCATGGACGTGCGGTATGCGGTCTTTCCGGTATAGCGGCCGGAACCGGATTTCTCTTCAGCAGACGCATCGCTGAGGAGCTGGAGGGCTGGCATTACGTTACCCTGACCGAGGATATGGAGTTTTCCGCTGATATGAAGATCCGGGGGATCCGGATCGGGTATTGCGGAGAAGCAGAGCTCTACGACGAACAGCCGGAAAGCTTTTCTCAAACCGTTTTTCAGCGGCTTCGATGGACAAGGGGATACTTCGATGTGATGCGGCTGCGTTCTTCGGAACTATGGAAAGGAACATTCCGGGGAAAGTTTTCCTGTTTTGATTTCCTGATGCTGGTGCTGCCTGTGGCGGTGGTGATTCCCGTTGGTGCAGTGCTGATTGCGGTACTACTGATTTTGGGAGGGATCTGCGGAGCGGAGTTTTGGACAATGGCATGGCATACGGTGGTGTTTATGCTTGCACATTTATATGTGGATGGGATCATCTGCGGAACATTTATTGTTTTTGCTGAGTGGAAGAGGATCCGAGCCACGACTGGGAGAAAGCTTCTGTCCATCTTTACCTTCCCGGCTTTTATGGCAACCTTTATTCCGATCGTGATCGTAGCTTTTTTCTGGAAGCCGAAGTGGGTGAAGATCGCACATCACGGAATACGGGAAGGTGCCGGATCGGTCTTTACTGAAGTGTTGCCCCCGCAGGTTTCAAAGGAGTGACAGTTTCTATGAAGAAAGGTCTGATCGGTGTTGTTTTTCTGATAATTTTTCTGACGTCATGCGGTGAGACTCCTCTGTTTCCGTCGGTGCATATTTCTTCCTCCGGGATCAGAACGCTCGAGAAGGAGGACGGATATGTTCCTGCGGAAATCGAGTTTCTTGATGAAAACGGGAACAGCGAGCTCCTGGATCCGGACGCGAAAGTAAAGATCCGGGGCAATTCCACAGCGGACGGGCCGAAAAAACCCTATGGGGTAAAGCTTTCGGAAAAGGAGGTTCTTCTCGGCGACAGGAAAGCGAAAAAGTGGAATCTTCTGGCGGACAGTTACGATCCGACCATGATGCGCAATGTTCTCGCCCTTTCCATGGCAAAGGAACTGGGGCTCACCGGCACGCCGGACTATGAGAGGACGGATCTGTATCTCAATGACAGATATCAGGGGCTATATCTTCTGACAGAAAGTATGTCGACTGCGGCGGACCGCCTGGAATTAAATCCGGAGAACGGCGATTTTCTGCTAGAGATGGAGACCCGGGAAGATGAGGATGAAAAACTCTTAAGGACGGATGAGGAAGATCATTATTTTGAGACAGGACTAGGCGTACGATTTCGGGTTAGATCGCCGGAAGGGGATGAAGAGGGTGCAGAGGATCTCTTTCCGGAGATTGAACGCACCATGGAGGAATTGGAGGCACTCCTTCAAAACGGCTCTTATGAGGAGATCGGGGAAAGGATCGATCTTACATCTTTTACGTCGCATTATCTTCTGAATGAATACTTGTGGCCGGTGGATTACCGGGATCTGTCCGTTTTCTTTTATTACAAAGATGGGAAACTCTATGCCGGACCCGTATGGGATTATGATCTCTCCGCCGGGAATATCTCGGAGGAATTCTATGGCAGCGGAGCGGACTCTTCTGTGGGAGTAAAGGCAGCGGACTGCCATTATGACAGACTGCTCTGGCAGTACCCGGCATTCCGGAAAGAAGCCATGGAGGAGTTTGAAACGCAAAAGGAGCTTTTTCTGGACACGTTTTCAGAGGGAGGCTTCCTTGACCGGGAGTACACTGCATACCGGGACGCGATCGAAAGGAATTACCGGAAATGGGATGTGTCAGAAGCCTACAGTCCCTATGAGAGAATCCCGGATGACACTTATGAAGAGAACCTGCTCTATTTGCGTGACTGGCTGAGTCAACGTTACAAATGGATGGAAGAATATCTGAAACAGCAGACGGAGGGATAATCATGAAACAATCATGGAAGAAAACATTGGCGGTAGCATCTTTATCAGTCTCATTAACGGGACTCGTTCTGATGCCCGAAGATTTGTATGCCGCTCCAAAGGGAAATAGTGTGTCCGAAGTTGCGCAGGATGCGGAGGATATCCTTACAATCTTTCGGAAATCCTGGAGGAAGGCGCATGATATTAAGGAAGTGAAGAAGGAGACGAAAGAAAAAAGCGAAGGGGAAGCGGTCCTCGATATGATCGCGGGTCCGGAGAAGCATACAGAGGATGTGACCTTAAAAGGTGATCCGTCGCTTTCCGATTTCGAATGGGTTGCGGATCAGGTGAAAGACAGCTGGCTCAGGTATAACTCTGATACTTACGAAGGGAGTACGGGGGTCACCCGGTTTATGGGCAGGGATGCTATGCTGGGCGAATGGAAGGTGCTGCTTCTCAGTGATTATTATGACTGGCCGGATGAGTCGACACTGAATGCGGATTCCGATTTCAGCTTCGTGCTGTCTGAGCCGCTTTTTCTCGGTACGATCGAATTCCGGGATGACGGAACAGCAACGTTGACACCGTATCAGGTTCTTTCGGATTACATACCGTCGACTGGACCGGCGGAGATGACCTGGACTTACGAGGATGGCTATTTTGAGGGCGCAGAGAGCGCGGATGGGGTATACCGTTTTAACTCTTCGGACTGCATGGATCTTGGAGACCGTCAGATAAACGACGGTTCCGTCGCGACATTTGGGGATGCAGAAGGAACGCTCTATCTAACAAGACCGTAACGAGAACCATGGAGGAGGATTCTATGATCTGTCAAAAATGCGGAGCTGTGATTGAAGAAGGAAGTGAATTCTGCGGGGAATGCGGAACTCCGGTAGCAGTGGTGGCTGATGCGCCGGCACAGGAAGTATCGGCCGGCTTCTGTGGGGAGTGCGGGGCACCGCTGAAACCGGGCGTGCGCTTCTGTAAAAATTGCGGCGCGAAGGTGGATTTTCAGACGGAGACGGTTCAGGAGCAGGTGGATTCCAGGTTTACCGGGACGACAGCGGAGCTGATGAAGCAGAAAGCAACGGGAACGACGACGACAGCGGTGCAACAGGCAGGGAAACAGTATGTCACTCAGGTGGCTTACGCGGCGAAGGATTTCTTTACCGGGGATGCCTCTGATCTGCCGGGTGAGATGGATGTCGGCAGCTTTGGAGATACGATCTCAAACATCACTAATATGGCGCGGCAAGGAGCCGGCTATGCCAAAAACATCGCCGGTGCTGCAAAAGGTGCACAGGGTGTGAGCGGAAAAGCGAAGTTTCGAATCGGTCTGGCGTTGCTTTCAGCCATTGCCCTTGCGGCGTTCTGGATCGTGCAGCTCATCTGGATCCGGGACGGAGTGGAAAATCCCTTTGCGAAGTTTATGGAATGGCTCACCTTCGCACAGGGCGGTGTCGGTCGGGGAGTCTTCGGCTTTGTCGGCGGGATTATCGGAAAGGGTACGGTTGCTGCGGCTCTTGCCGGACTTGTCGGAGGCGGTTTCGGTAGCCTCATTTCCGGGTTCAAGGGAACCTTCAGCGGAAAGAACTTCCAGAAGAAAACGTTGGGCTTCACACTGGTCGGTATGGGCATCAGTCTGGCGCTCTATCAGGCGTTTACCGGGGAAGGGACGCTGGCGGGAGCCATGGCAGCGGTCTCCGGGATGCTTGTTGCGGCAAGGTCTTTGGGCGGCAGAGCCGGGATGATCTTTGGTGTGGTAAAGTCACTGACTGCCCAAAAAACGGGAAATCAAAAAAGACCGCAGAATGCATCGCTGACAGCAACGATCAGCGGGCTTACGATGGGTTTTGCACTGGCGGTGCCTCTGGCAGCGATTCCCTGGGAGTGGACACATCTGATCCTTTCTATTGTCCTTGTGGCGGTCGGTCTGATCCTGGCATTGCTTTTTGGCAACAGCGGGTCAGAGCCGCGCATGGCAGGTGCTGTGTGAAGAGGTTGCTGAGACAACTCGTGGAGGGATTATGAAAAGGACTTATCGAAAAAAGGTGATCGGAAAACGGATTCTTGCAGTTACCGCAGCGATGGCACTGATGTTTAGCGTCACGCTGCCGTTTGGAGCGGAGCTGATTTACGCGAAAGAAGATGGTTTTGTCATTATAACGGATGAATACGATCCCTCCGGGAGTGCGGATCTTCCAATCACGGACGATCATTACAGTTATGAACATGTAGTGCGATCTGCGTTTAACTCCATGGGAGAGATTCCGGTAACCTTTGATGGGTTGAAGTATCATTTTACCATAAATGCCTGGAGCGAGGATGCGGAAGGGACAGACGCCACATGGGGAGGGCCTAGCAAGAGAAGTATAGAATCGGAAGCATTCTCTTTTTCGGCGCCGGCTTTTACAACACAGACGGACGCAAATGATTATTACATTGATTATTCCGGGGAAGTGATGGGAACCTGCTTTCAACTGGATTCTCCGGTTCATATCACTTCGCATTTTGAAGGTGGAAAAGGGAATGCTCCGGACTCCATTGACTATCTTTATCGCGTTTATGATACTGACGCTGTCATTGACACAATGTCGATCTATGTTTCTATCCGGGGAGAGGAAGAAGACGGAACCAAGATTTTCCTCAATACGAAGGATGCAACAGTGCAGGCCGAATGGCATAGTACACAAACCACTTCTGATGGGAGCGAAGATGATCAGGAAAGTGGTGAAAGTTTCCTTTTGGAACCAAACGGTTCTTACATGGCATATGGATCGTTCGTTACCGGTGAAGATGGAAAGGATCAGGTAGTCACCAATGAAGCGAAAGAAACCGAAGGTGAGACCGAGGCAGAGATCAAAAACGAGATCGTAGAGGGTAAAAAAGACAAGAAGGAAGATAGGGAACGAAACCGCAATAAAGGAGAGATCTCGACCGGTGCTGTGGTCGGTCTCGGCGTGGCAGGGGCGGTCGCTGCTACAATCGGCGGAGTTGCAGCCGCAGCAGCAGGGACAGCCGGGAGCGCAGGAAGCGTTGGAGATCACACGACAGATCGGGAGGACGCGGAAGACCGGAAAAAGAAATACAAGATGAAGGTTTATAAAAACTTCGGGAATAAACTGAAGCGCGGCGGACAGCCTCTGGAAGCCAAGGCACGGATCGTGGAGATCGATGTGAAAACCGGAGCGGAAAAAAACCGTCCGGATCTGTCCTATCGTATTACCGGAACGGGTGAGAACATGACGGTGCAGGACAATGGCACCGATGGCGCATATAAGTCCGTTCTGATCAGCGTTCCGAAGGAAGCAAAAGGGGAGAAGTTTACCCTGAGCTTTATCTACGAAGGGGAAGGCGGCACCTTCCGAAACAACATCATCTTTGGCGTTGCGGATGAGGTTGTCATGAAATTTCCGGAGGACAGCTCACCGGGCCACTGGGCGTTAAACGATACCGGATCCGCGGAGATGATCGAGGGAGACCGTACGGAATGCCACGTTCGGTTCTATCTGGAGAATGCGCTGGAGGAGCCGGTGCAGTTCTTCTATCGTTCTCCGGATCAGAGTTTCACAGTACGGTTTGAACCTGATCCGCAGTATCAGTTTACTTATTATGCGATCCTGCAGAGCTTTGTAGAGCCGAGACCGGAGACCAATATTTTCTCGGAACCGGTCTTTCGGAGCATGAATATCATCGCGGTCTTCGCGGATAAGTCCGAGGTGATGGGGGAGATCACGGCGGCACTTTACCCGGAAGGACTTACCTGCAAGGTGACGCAGGTGGATCTGAAGGACGGGTTTGTCGAGGTTCCCTGCTACACCCAGGAGGGCTTTTATGGAGATGATGAAGAAGCGAAGCAGTTTTACGTTTATCCGCGGTTTGAGTTTACCCTTGCGGTGAAAACTGCGGAAGGATCTCTCGTTATCAGCCCGCCTGAGAGGGAGGCGCTCACCACCGGAGATCTTAAGACCGACGACAGGTGGAGCGAGAGCATAGCAAAGAAGTATCCTTTCACAATCGAAAAGGAATATCACTCCGGCAACTTCTGGTTCCAGCAGGAAATGGATCTTTTCGAAGGAACCCGTACGTGCTATGCAAGACTTCCCGTGACTGTGGAATACGAGGGTGCCGCTTACGAGGGGGAGATTCCCCTTCATTTGAAGGGTCTGTTCCTGAAGCCTATGGCGGATAAAGAGACGGAATTCCAGAAGCTCCTGTGGGTGATCCGCCGCTATACCATCAGTGACGCAGATCAGTTGAAATGGTTTGAATTCGCAAAGGAACGTATGGGGAACGGTCGGGTCTCTGCTGCAGCACTACGCGCAACAAGCCGCCAGATCTACTTTGAGTGGCAGGCAAACGTAGAAGCAGACACCGAATACTGGCTGGCCTGGGGCAAAACCTTTGACAACTGGGCAGCCGCTGCGGATTGGACGAAATGGGTCGCCGCAAGGAGTTTCGCCGTTGTTGCCAAGACCTATCTAAAAACCAAGGGATACAGTAACTTTACCGTAGATATCGCGGATGCGCTCATTCAGCCTGCCGCGGAGTTTGTTCTGGACTGTGTGGAGGAACTGACGGATGCTACCATAAATGACAGGATCTTTGACATTGAAAAGACAGAATTTTATAAAAAGCTGAGTGACGGCGGAGATGCGTTGGCTTTTAACCTCCTGAAGGGCGGTGTTACGGAGCATGCTTTGGCAAAGGCAAACAGCTTGACGAAAAAGGTCACCCAGAGTTTGGTTTACGTCGGCATCTACCTTGGATACCGCACGATCATCAACTATATGAACAAGGTTCAGGAAGAGGGCGAAGAAGACTGGCCGGGTGCCATTTTTGATTCCTTCAAGGATCTTACTGCGAATACGATCAAGTCCTGTATCGGAGATATTCTCGGTAAATGGGTCGAGAACAGCGCAGCCTTTAGGGCGCGGGTGGGAGAGCTGGTAGGGATCAGCGTTGCCGCTGCGTTCCGTGACCTGATCGAGCAGGGGACAGCGGAGGCTGTCGGAGAAGAGCTTGCCGCCAAATTTGTGGATGAAATGCTTGGCGCCGGGATTGCCGATGTCTTTGACGGGCAGATCGAAACTTCTGACGATGCCGGAAACAAGAGTATTTACTATACCTTCCCCATCTGGGAACATCTGGGAGAAAAGACTTTGTACTGCAGGATCGATCTTAAAAAAGGTATGCTGGCAACTGCGACCGGACCGCTTGCACCTTTTACGTTGGCTTGTTTCGCACTGTTCGGAACGATCACGGGAGCGTCCATGCCAGTTTCTTTCACGCGTGATCCGGAGCCTCCCTCAAAGGAAGAGATCAATGAAGTACTCAACCTGTCAAAGATGGCGGCTGCTGTTGATGTCATGAGGTGATCATATCGGATCGGAGGAAGCTGTCATGGAGAAGGAACCGGTTTTTGGGTGTTTTCTGTTGATCGTCGCGGCTGCATTTCTTGTTGCAGGGCTCTTATATACCGTCTTTCGGGATAAGTCTATGATGCCATGGTCTTTGCGACCGACAATTAAGCGCATGTCGATCGAAGAGGGTAAAGCTTACATCCGGCGTCTCGGGCAATTTATCGCGCTCCTTTCCATCGCTCCGGCGGTAGGCGGTCTGCTTGCCCTCGTCTTTCCTGTGCCGGTTGCGCTTATTGTGATGCTTGCGCTGTTTATCGCATTGCCAATTCTGGGGAAGAAGGTGATCTATGAGGATATGTCAAAAGATGATACAGAGCAGTAGAAATACAACGGAGGCTTTATGAAAAGAGTTCAAACAGACAGGAGGATGAACATGAAAAAGAAATGGATTGCTTTATTGCTCGTGACAGTTCTAGGAGCATTTACGTTTACGGGTTGCGCAAATGACAAGTCGACTGCTTCCCGGGAAGACAAGACCGGGGATGAGGGGGAAGATCTTGCTGCTCTACGGGATCTTTCCTGGGAAGGCACGGAGCTGACGATCATGCTTGGGGAAAACAAGGGTACAGGGTGTGAATGGGAAACAGAGCCGCAGGACGACCGGATTATCGATTATTCCGTCAACCGGAGCTTCAAACTTTCTGATAAAGGGATGTTGAAGGGAGAATCCTACGGTACGCTCTCGGCAGGGTTTGAAGGTGTAGGAGAAGGAACTGCTGAAATCATCTGCTGGACACCCGTGGACTGGGATGGAGAGGGAGACGGCTATACCTGGATCGTAACGGTTACTGTAAATGCTGACGGAACCATCGAATCCGCGAAAGGAAGAGACGGAGAGGCTTCGGATCGGGCGGATTATAATGCCGCGAGGTATGCTGCAGAAGAAGCAGAAACAGGCAGTGACGAAACGGATGGCGCTGGTGAGGAACCTTATCTTGGGCAGAGCGACTATGTGCCGAGGGATGACGGTGTTCGTTATTACGGTGTCGGCGTGATGGCTGACGATGCCTGCATCACGGATGAGGATGTTCAGACCTGGTGGCTTGAACTATATGATGACGGTACAGGGTTCCTTTACAACGGCGAGGACAGCCATGGGACGGTCTCTTCCTGGGAGGAGGAGGGAGATGCCTTCAAAATGACTGCGGGAATCGCAGATATCGAAGGAAGAGATCAACAGGGCATTCTGACGCTGGATTTTGACGGCTATTACATCGTGTATGCTTTGGAAGATGCTGATCTTTCCGCTCTTACAATGATGACTCTGGAAGAATACAAAAAGCAGTACGGGGAATAAACAAGCGCCAAAATATTTCTGTTGAAAAGTCAATGAAATTACAGTAATATTTGGATGAAAAGTCAATATAAGTACGATTGAATTATGATGAAAAGTCAATGGAGTTTGAAATTATATGCTTTTCCGGAAAATACAGAGCAGTATAGATGCATATCTAAAACATCCCGGAAATAAGATATTGCTCATTGACGGAGCAAGACAGGTCGGTAAGACATATATAATCAGGGATTCGGGCAGAAAGCTGTTTAAAAATTTTATTGAGATCAATTTGGCAGAGGATGAGATCAGCGACCGGCGTTTTTCCGATGTCCGCAGTGCTGCTGACTTTTATTTTCAATTATCAACGATTGCCGGATCCTCAATGAAAGAAAAGGAGAATACTCTTGTTTTTCTTGACGAGATACAGGTATATCCTCATCTGCTTACTTTGCTTAAATTTCTGAAGCAGGATGACAGGTTCACATATATAGCAAGCGGTTCTCTTCTGGGCGTAACACTTTCGCAGACATCCTCGATACCAATCGGAAGCATCATGGTCATGAGAATGTATCAGCTTGATTTTGAAGAGTTTTTACTGGCAAACGGATATGGCAAAGAGGCAATAGATGTATTAAGGCAAAAGTTCGAAAACCGTGAAAGCCTTGATGAAACTACTCACAACAATCTGATCGGAATGTTTAAGAAATATCTGCTTGTGGGGGGAATGCCGGATGCGGTAAATTCTTTTGTGTCTGAAAAAAACATCTATAACGTACGCCAGATACAGAAAGAGATACATGATTTCTACGCCGCCGATGCGTCAAAGTATGACAGAGCAAACCGGCTCAAGATCAGACGTATCTATGATATGATTCCTTCCGCGCTTGAAAACAGAAAGAAACGCATAGTCATAAAGGATATTGACGGTGTCAAGGGAAAAACTTACAGTCAGTATCTGGATGAGTTTGAATATCTTATAAGCGCGGGCATAGCTCTTGGAGTGAAAGCAGTCTCTACACCAGTGTACCCGCTTGTTGAAAACAGCACAAAGAATCTTATCAAACTATATCTTAATGATGTGGGCATCCTGACATCCGTGCTGTATCCGGTCAATATCGACGCGATTCTTAAGGATATAAGCAGCATCAATCTGGGCAGCGTATATGAATGTGTGGTCGCTTCTGAGCTTAAGGCGCACGGGAATGAGCTGTTCTATTATGATAACAGGAAAAACGGAGAAGTGGATTTCCTGACAAATGACCATGATAATCTTAAGGTGCTTCCTATCGAGGTAAAATCAGGCAAGGATTATTATATTCACAAAGCACTTGATGTTTTTTTGCAGGGAAATAAATATCCCGTGGAGCGCGGTATCGTGCTTTCAAACGAGAGGATCATAAAAACCGAAGGCTGCGTGACATACTATCCGGTGTACGAAGTGATGTTCATGTAAAACAATACGTCGGATTTTACAGACCTCTTACATTTCGGAATGATGGGCGTGACGAGAATTGTCATTGACAAATCTCGTCACGCTCTGTTTTTATTTCATCACGCTGATACAATTAAAAGGGAACTTTTATCATTTTGAGATCGGAGGGGGAGATGCATAATGATCTGTCCAAAATGTGGCGCTGAAATGCCGGAAGGAAAAAAATTCTGTACCAAGTGCGGGACACCTCTTTCGGGAGGTGCCCCTGTCCAACCTGTGCAACAACAGCCTGTTCCACAGCAGCAACCTATACAACAGCAGCCGAACTATCAACAACAAAACAATCAGCAGCCGAATTATCAGCAACCACCTTCCGGCGGAAACGGGAAATTCAAGAAGATCCTGATCCTTGTGATCATCCTTGCCGCAGCGGCGATCGTGGCGTTGGTGGTGCTTTTCGTGAAGCCGGGGATCCTCGTGAATAAGGAGACGCAGCGTACTGCTTCAAGAGATCGTGTCCGGGACGAAGAGGAAGAAGACGAAGATAACAAAGATGATGAAACCGAAGAAGAGACAGAAGAGGTAACAGAGGAAGAAACCGAAGAGGTGACTGAAACCGAGACGAAGGAAGAAGAGGGAGACTGGTTGGAAACGCATGACATCACCCTTTCACCCGTGGGGAAGTTTACCTTTACCACGATGATGAATGACAAGACCAAAGATACGGATGAGATGACCGTCCCCGCCACAGTGAGCATTACGGAAGAAAAACTACCCTCTTCTCCCGGCTATAAAAATGTGAAAGGGGTATTTGTTTATGACCTTTCCGAGGTCACACAGGCCGGGGTGTTGGCAGACGGTGTGCTTGACCGGTATACAGGGATTGCGATGGAGTTTGACGAGGATATGGAGGAGGAACTGTCAAAACTGTATCCGGGAGATGCCGATCACTTTGTCCGGATCACAAACGGTGATACGCATTACGATATTTACAAGAAAAGTAACATTGAAACCGAGATGCCGACCATGACCAAGACCTTTGAGATCATCTGCCCGGAGGATTATGACGGACTGGTCTTTTATTCCGGCTATGACAGTCTGGAGATCGAGAGACTCTATGATGCCATGGATATGGAGGCGCGTTTCTATACGTTTGATGAGCTGCCCTATTATGACAACGGACATGACTATTATTTTTTCACCTATGATGAGGAAGCCGCGGCAAGGGCAGGTGCGTCGGCAGCGACTTCTTCCGCCATGAAACAGGAAGATGGTGGCAGCTATACGACGGATGATATCGTGGAACTCGCAAGGATATATGAGGGAGCGCCGGAGGCCTCTCTTGATTCCGTAGATCCCGACGGAACACTGAATATACATCTGTACGAGATCGGACAATCTAACGATGCAACGTGGAATTGGTATTATATCGATCCAAAGACACTGAAGGGAACAGATCTGTTCGGAAATGAAGTGGATCTGAACACGGTTGCCAGATAAAAACGAAAAACATGGGAGGATAGCGTATGTTTTGCGGAGAATGCGGCGGTAAAAATGAAGATGGAGCGATGTTCTGCGGATATTGCGGAGCATCTCTTGCGGAAGACACGCCGGGTATACAGATGAGTCCGGCAGAATTTGAAGGTACTGGGGCACCTTCACCCGGGGAAATGTCGACGGGAGAGGCTGTCCGGGAGGCACCTTCGCCTGCTGAGCCGGTTGCTCCGGGCAAGACCATGGCTTCTACCTGTCCGGCCTGCGGAGGCGGCATGGTCTTTGATCCGACCCTCGGAAAGTTGAAATGCGAATTCTGTTCTTCCGAATATACGCCGGAAGAAGTGGAAGCGGCATGGAAGGAGAGGGAGAAGAACGCGGCGACTACGGGTGTCAGAGCTGATTTCGGGCAGGATGAGATGCGCTCCTACGCTTGCAGCGCCTGCGGAGCGGAACTGATGGCGGATCCGAATACGGCGGTCATGGTGTGCCCTTATTGCGGGAACCATACGATCGCACCCGCCCAGTTTTCGGGTATGCTGCGGCCGGATTATATCATTCCGTTTGCGCATACCAAGAAAGAGGCGGAGGAGAAATATCTGTCCTTTTACAATAAACGTTTTCTTCTGCCAAACTCTTTTAAAACGGATAATCATGTGCAGGAGATCCAGGGCGTGTATGTGCCGTTCTGGATGTTTTACGGGCGTGTCTTTATCGACGGCGACTACATCGCTTATGACGAGGGCGAAGACAGCGATGGAAACACTCATAAATCGGCGCGTTTCAGCGTACAGCGAAAGGGCTACCTAGATTATGAAAAGGTACCGGCGGATGCCTCAAAGCGTATGGACGACAATCTCATGGATTCGGTAGAGCCATATCGGCTGGAGGAACTGAGAGATTTTTCCCTCACTTATCTCCCGGGATTTCTTGCGGAACGGTATGACGTATCCGAGGAGGAGTGCAGGAAACGTGCACATGACAGGGCGGAAGGTTCGATTCGGAAGCAGACAAGGGACACGATCAAGCACGACGGGATAGAGGAAAGCAAGGAATTTTTTGCCTATGAAGGGGAAAAAACACATTATGCCATGCTTCCGGTGTGGATGCTGACGACCCGGTGGAATGAAAAGACCTTTAAATTCGCCATGAACGGGCAGACAGGGAAAATGGTGGGGGATCTTCCGGTCAGCGCACCGAAGATGATGGCGGTCTTGATCCCGTTGTTTTTCGGACTGTTTATCGCGACGCTGCTTGTGTCAATCTTCATTGGCGATACGGAAACGCCAAAAGCGATTCTCACAGCATTTGTAGTCGCCGGACTTACCGATCTCATAGTCGGCGCGATCATGTATTCCAGCATGAAATCCGTTCATAAAGCCGGAGTTGCGGAAGGGTATATCACGAAACCGCTGACATTGACTTATCAGAATGAAAAACGGATGACAATCCTGAACTCCGGGAAGATCAAAAAGCAGATGAAACAGAAGGGGGTGAATTCATGAGTAAGTTTTGTGGAGAATGCGGAGCGGAGATGTCCGATGAAAAAACCTTTTGCACCAACTGTGGGGCACCACTGAACGAAGCACCGCCGGTTCAGCAGGCACCGTTACCGCCGACCAGACCACAACCGCCGGTGCAGCAGCCGCCGCAACCGCCAAAGCAGAAGAAATCACCACTTTTATGGGTGATCCTTGCGGTCATAGCGGCAGCAGTTGTCGTCATCGTACTGATCATTGTGATGTCGACCAAAAATCAGACGGCGAAGAGCGCACCGGCAGAAGCTGTCGTTGAAGAGGGCGAAGATACGGTATCAGATGGCAGCAGTACGGATTCCGAAAGCATGGAGGATCTGCTGAAGATCCTGGAAGATTGCTCTGATTATTTGGGAGAGGGTCATTTGGAGACCGATCCGGCAGAGGCACAGGAAAGTATTAAACAGGTGGAGGAATTTCGGAAACAGTTTCATGAGATCGAGGATCTCCCGGATAGCCTGAAGAACGCAACGGAACAGTATTTTTCGCTGGTGGGCAGCATCTATACGGACTGGGCGGATATTGTGACTTATATGCAGGGGATCGACGGTGCCATGGTGTATCTGAATGATTTCTCAGTTGCGATGAATGCGGATACGGTGGAAGAGATGTATACCCAGATGAATACGGCACTGACCTCGATGATGGAAGCCTTTGATGCCGTTGAGTGTCCGGCAAGCCTTCAGGAATCCTTCGGGAAAATGAAGGCGTTGTTTGCAAAAATGGACGAAGTCTCTTACCGTCTTGCGCTCGGGATCGAATGGAACGATACCTTAAGGCAGAAATCGGCAGGCTTTGCCATATCACATCTCATGACAGATGCGGGCAACAGTTTTGATGAGTTTTCGGACATCACAAAAGAAGCGATGAACTTTATGATAGAGCAGTCTGCCGCTGCGGGCAGTATCTATGGTCAGATCGAGAAAGCCGTGAAGGATGGAAATACGGACTGGGATACATTTGCGATCGAGGACGGAACCCTCGGAAATATGTATTTTGCTTACAATGCCATTGATACGATCTATCCGACGCTCTACAATTCCTACGATCAGTTTCTGGTTTTGAAGGCGGGCTGTGTCGGCGGGGAAAAGGATGTGATCGTGGAGGTGGAGATTCCGGAGTTTTCTCAAAGTTATTCGAGCAGTTATCATATCGGGAACGCACTGGATGTCATCTATATCAAGCCGGCGGCACTCGGGAATGCGGACATCAGCAAGCCCCGCGAAGCGCAGATGAATGTGAAGATCACGGAGAAGGACGGAACTGTTCTGGATTCCAAGACTTTTCCCGTCAAGCTGGAGAGTAAGAACGAGATGGCATGGTACAGCGATGAGTTCGGTGTATCCACACAGGACAATATCCTGTGCTTCCTGGAACCGGAATCGGAGGAGATCGCAGCTTTAAAACGTGCAGCGGTGGAAGTGGTGAGCACGCTCACTGAGGGACAGGTTGAAAGTATCGCAGGATATCAGGACACGTTTGGCGCGATGGAACAGGATCTGTCGCCGGCGATCAATACTTACCTTCAGGCCGGTGCTATTATGAACGCTTTGTCGGAATGGCCGGTGCGCTATGTGAATGACAGTTACACGCCCGAGAGCGGACAGCATATCCTGCTTCCATCGGAGGTTTTGGAGCAGAAAGCAGGACTTTGCATAGAGACGTCTCTTGTTGTGGCAAGTGCCCTCCAGAGCGCCGGGTTCCATACCTACATTGTCATGCCAACGGGACATGCACAGGTGGCAGTAGAGCTATGGGAAGACACCGGAGAATATTTCCTGATTGAGACGACGGATCTGCCGAATTCCCTTTCGGATATCGCAGCCTATGGTAATTATCAGTTCTTCGACGGAGAATATGATGAAAACGCGTTCTATCCGGTGATGTATCTCCCACAGGATGCCTGGGCGGAAATGATCGAATCGGATCCGGAGTACTATGTCATTGACTGTGCGGATCTGGATCTCTTTGGTTACACGCCGTTTCAGTGAGAAACGCTGTAGTTTTCAATGCAAAAGGGGGGTGACACCAAGCCGTGTCATCCCCCTTTTTGCTACAAGAGCCTAATCACGATCATTAGAAATTCTGTACATATGAATTTGACATAAAGTGACCGTTTTGCCTGTTGCTACACATAAAACATGGCGATATATTGTGTTCTTCGCCTTTTTGAAACGCTATTTAAGCGTAATTATGGTTGATTTTCGATTTTACCTCTGTTAATATGTACATATGTAAATAGATGAAATGTACATATGAATTCCGAGGTGACAATGGGAAGAAAATCATCCATCCCTGAAGATATATTACAGTACAAGCCTTCCGCATGTTGTAGAGTACGGAACGACAACGGAACATACCGGGTATATAAATATAACGCTGTCAAACTCTCAAATGGTTCATGGAGTAGCGATTGGGGATACCTTATCGGGAAGATCATTCCCGGAAAAGGTTTTTCTCCTAACAAACGCTATCTCAAAGAACTGGAATGCAAAAAGCAGACTGTTTTCAGCGATAGCATTACGGATGTTGCATACGGACAGTATTCTCTCCTGATGTTTCTGTCCAAGGACATATTGGATAATCTGGAGTCATGTTTTCCAATCGAAACTGCCGGACAGATTTATGCGTATTCATTAATCATGTGTGCCAACGGCTTTCTGCACATAGATCAGATTGATGAGTTTTATCAAGAAAGCTATCTGTCACTTGTGTTTGAAAAGTATGCATTCAAACTGGGTTATTCAGCAATCGCAACTTTATTGCATAATCTTGGTTCACGGACAAATCCAGTGAGGGCATTTGAGCAGGCACTCATAGACAATAGTTCAAAAGAGATTGCTATTGACGGTCATGTAATAAGATCATGCTCAACGGAAAATGATCTTGCAGAGCCGGGCTACAAGATGAATCTGATGAAAGCGCCTCAGGTTAACCTTCTTATAGCTTATGATATACGGCTTAATATTCCGCTGATGTACCGCACATTCCGCGGATCAAGTATTGATAAAAAAAGTGTTGTTGACCTGCTGGAAGGCCGTTCGTTTTCTAACACAAAGTTCGTTGTAGACAGGGGCTTTTTTTCTGATACAGTTATCAAACTGATGTCAGAAAACGGGAATCGTTACATCATTCCGGTTCCCTCGAACAACAAACATTTCAAGCGGATAAAGAAAAACCTTACATATTCATCCGGAGAGTTCGTGTATAAATCTGGCAAAAAAGATTCTGCCAGAATTGTTTACTATGAGGAGCAGATTGATGACACAACCCGCATCATAGTGTTCAAGGATGAAGATGAAAACAATTCAAAACGTAAAAGCTACAAACAGCTGATGGATGCTGGAGAAAACAACTATACACAGGAAAAGTACGATAAATTCTGCGAATGGTGGGGTGTATATTTTCTCATGACAAATACAGATGAAACAGCACCAGCAGTTTACTCTGATTACAAGGATCGTTGGTCAATCGAGACCTATAACAACTACATTAAAAATGATGCAGATTTTAGGAACCTCAAGCTTCAGGATTACTATGCCGATCATGGATTTGATTTCATAATGCTTGTCACAGGACTGATCCATTCAAAATTGAATGAGGCCGTCAAGCAACTCAACAAATCCAATATTTCCACATTCGACCTTCTTGTTAAAGCCGGACACATGCGCATGGTACTTGAGGGCGATACATGGAAGCTTCACAACACAAGAACCAAGGACTTGGAGTTGCTCAAGGAAGTAGGTTACGAACCGAATACGGAGTATAATCCGAACGGTGCTGTATCATAAAAACAATACTCATATGTACAGAAAGCCAAATGATTGTG